>CAKZXA010000035.1 GCA_937922045.1 uncultured Acidimicrobiales bacterium
CTGCGGAGATGGGCTCGGTCTTCGATCAAGCCCGCCCCATGGTTCGTCAAGAGGATCGACACCTTCAACGCCGACACGATCGCCGGTCGGGGTGGCTGAGAAAGCTCGCGATTGTGTTTGCGGTCCTGGCCCTGCTGGCCGTGGTGGTCCTGTTCGTCGTCGTGCCATTCCTCCACGATGAGTACGGCCTTCTTGTCGGTAGCGAGGCCTCGGCGCTGATTCGCTAGCATTGGTTGCGTGGATCACATTCTCGATGTCGACTTGCTGGCGTTCGAATCAGGAACCAAGGATCAACGAAAGGCGGTAGTGGAAGCCGTCCGTCGTAGCTTGCAGTCCGGATTCGTCTACACCAGCCATGATCTGAGCGAATCCTTGCTCGATGATGCCTACGGCATGTTGGCGACGTTCTTCAGTCTTTCGGCTGAGGAGAAGCAGGGTGCTGTCGTCCCGGGTTCAAACGGGCAGGCTGGCTACACCGGTTTGCTCGTCGAGACAGCGGCCTCCAGCGAGACTCCCGACTGGAAAGAGATGCTGAATTGGGGCGCCGAGCTTCCCGCCGGCCACCCACTCGGCGATCGCTTCCCCGATCGCTATCTCGGCCCACATCTCCCTGAGGATCAGGTGCCCGGTATCACGAAGGTATTGGTCGAGTTCTACGACCGGGTGCTCGACCTCCAACGTCGCTTTCTCCGGGTGATCGCCGTTGGCATCGGGTGCCATGAGAGCTTCTTCGACACCATGATCACCAACGGCACGACCTTGACCCGAGCCATCCACTATCCGGCGATGGAGCTGGCGCCGGGCCAGGAGCATGTTTGGGCGGCCGAACACGGTGATATCAATCTCATTACCGCCCTTCCCCGAGCCACGGCGCGAGGCCTCCAGGTCGAGACCGTCGATGGCTGGATCGACGCTGTGCCCCCCGATGGCTCGGTAATCTTGAACACCGGGATCATGCTCGAACTCATCACCAATGGACTGATCCCGCAAGGTATCCACCGCGTTGTCGCCGACCCCGAACAACCTGGCGATCGCTACTCGGTGGTGCAGTTCTGTCATCCGACCCCGTGGACGATACTTTCGCCCGTACCGTCGTGCATAACACCTGAGCACCCTCAGAGGTTCGCTCCCATCGAGGCCGGCGATCTGCTCGCCCAGGTCCTCTGGGAAATCAACCTCATCGAAGATGGGCGACGTATCGAGAAATGAAGACCGCACGGAGAACCGTCCGAATGCCCACCAATCGTAAGGAGACATGATGGCCGACAAGACCTACCCCAAAACCTTCACCGAGGAAGAGCTGCGCGCCAGGCTTACACCCGACCAGTATGAGGTGACCCAGAACGCTGGAACCGAGCGAGCGTTCACCGGGTTGTATGAGAGTGAGAAACGCCCAGGTACGTACGCCTGCATCGTCTGCGAAGAACCTCTTTTCTCCAGTGAGCATAAGTTCGAGTCGGGTAGCGGTTGGCCGAGCTTCTACCAGGCCATCGACCCCGAGAAGGTGGAGACCAAGATCGACATGAGTCACGGCATGAGCCGTACCGAGGCGGTGTGCGCCACGTGTGGTGCTCATCTCGGCCACGTCTTTCCCGATGGGCCAGCCCCGACCGGTGATCGGTTTTGCATGAACTCGGCCTCGCTCAATCTGGCGAGCAGCGAATCGAACGGCGAAGGCTGATAAGGTCGCCAGCGCACGCTGAGCGCCGATCAACACCTGTGTAAATCCGACGATGTTTGGTCGCCCTCGCGGTAGTGTGAGGCTCGTCAAGCCGAGCTTTCGAGCCTCTACTACTTCCTGGAGTTTGTCATGTCCTCTGGTCGGGTCTCTCGACGCATTGCCGCTATCGCCCCCTCTGCCACCTTGGCGGTCACCAACAAGGCGAAGGCGCTTAAGGCGGCCGGTGAGCCGGTGGTCGGATTCGGAGCAGGCGAACCAGACTTTCCCACGCCGACCTATATCGTCGATGCAGCCGTCGCCGCCTGTCGCGACCCGAAGAACCATCGCTACAGCCCAGCTGGTGGTTTGCCTGAGCTGAAGGCCGCTATTGCCGAAAAGACCAAGCGGGACTCGGGCTACGAGATCGATCCTGCGCAGGTGATCGTGACCAATGGCGGTAAGCACGCCGTCTACAACGCCCTGGCTGGCGTAATCGATCCGGGTGACGAAATCCTGATACCAACGCCGTTCTGGACCACCTACCCCGAACCCGTTCGCCTCAATGACGGGGTACCGGTGTTTGTTGAGACGTCGATAACCGACGGGTTCCGGGCCACGGTCGACAAGCTGGAAGCCGCTCGTACCGCCAAGACCAAAGCCATGATCTTCGTCAGCCCGTCGAACCCGTCGGGCGCCGTCTACAGCCGTGATGAGGTCGAGGCCATCGGCCGGTGGGCCGCCGAGCACGACATCTGGGTGCTGACCGACGAGATCTACGAGCATCTGACCTACGGCGACGCCACCTTCCACTCGATGCCGGTTGTGGTTCCTGAGATCGCTGATCGTTGCATCGTTCTCAACGGCGTTGCCAAGACCTACGCCATGACCGGGTGGCGGGTTGGCTGGCTTATCGCACCGCCCGATATGGCCAAGGCGCTCACCAGCCTGCAGTCTCATCAGACGTCCAACGTGGCCAACGTCGCACAGATGGCGGCGCTTGCCGCAGTTTCGGGCCCGCTCGATGCTGTGGTCGAGATGCGGACCGCCTTCGACCGTCGTCGCCAGACGATGCACCAGCTGATCGCAGGCATGCGGGGGGCTGAAGTCATCGAGCCGGAGGGTGCCTTTTACGCCTTTCCCTCCTTCGAGGCTCTGCTCGGTCAGACCGTTCAGGGCGTGACTATCGAGTCGACCTTGCAACTCGCCGATCTCGCCCTTGAGCATGCCAAGGTTGCCTTCGTGCCCGGTGAAGCGTTCGGTTCGCCCGGTTACGCCAGATTCTCCTTCGCTCTAGGTGACGACGATCTCAGAGTCGGTCTCGACCGGCTCGCTACCTATCTGGCCGACGAGTAGGCAGGTCTTGGGTCGCCCAACGGCGACCGTCAGGAGCGACCGTACAAGAGAGGGAGGCCGCGATGGCCGAAGAAACAGTGGGCTATGGTTCATGGCCTTCGCCGTTGGATGCCACCATTCTGGCCGGAGGCGGGATCCGCTTCGGCGGTGTCGAAACCCGAGGCCAGGAAGTCTGGTGGCTCGAAGGACGGCCTGACGAGGGCGGTCGCAGCGTGCTGGTCAAGGGTGGGCTCGGTGAGCGGCCCGTCGATCAACTCGACGAGCCCTGGTCGGTGCGGACCAAGCTTCATGAGTACGGAGGACGGTGTTTCTGGCTGGGCGCTGACGCCGCCTACTTCACCAACGATGACGATCAACGCATCTACCGATTCATACCAGGTGAGACACCAATCGTTCTCACCCCCGAGCCGAAGCTGCCCGCTGGCTATCGCTACGCCGATGGTGTCGAGCACCCCGATGGTTCCTGGACCGTATGTGTACGAGAGGATCATCACGTTCTTTCGGACGTAGGGGAGCCAACGAACGAGCTGGTTGCGGTAGCGACCGAACCGGGTGCCAAGGTAGAGGTGCTGGCCACGGGTGCCGATTTCTATATGGCGCCCCGCGTCTCGCCTGATGGACGCTGGATGAGTTGGATCCAATGGGACCATCCGAACATGCCGTGGGATGCGACCGAACTTCTGGTCGCACCGATCGAGGGTCGGGCTCTGGGCGAACCGACAATTGTGGCCAGCGGGGTAAATCCGAGCCCGGATGGCGTGGTTGGAGACTCGATCCATGGTGCCGGCTGGACCGCCGACGGCGAGTTGGTCTTCTCCAGCGACCGCTCGGGGTACTGGAATCTGTATCGCTGGTCGCCGCACGACGAGACCGTCATTGCTGCCACCGTCATTGACCTCGCCGACGTTGGGGGACCAGCCTGGAACGTTGGCACCCAACGATGGGTGGAGTTGAGCGATGGTCGTCTCATGGTCGTCGCCACCACCGATGCTGTCGATTCGGTGGCCCTCGTCGAGGACGATGGTGAGCTCTCGCTGGTACGAACACCCGCCTACACCGCTTTCTCATCGCAGCTGGCCGCCACCGACACTGGGCTTGTCGCGGCTGGCGCAGGCCCTGACCGGATGGCTGAGATTGTCGAGATCGACCCGGTTGGCACCGTGACCGTCCATCGACCTGCTGCCGATCTTGGTATCGACCCGCGCTGGTTCAGTCAGCCTCAACCGATCTCCTTTGGTGACGTCGATGCCCGAGCCCACGCCTTCTTCTACCCGCCGACCGGCCTCGGGGTTGTGGGGCCAGCCGATCAGCTGCCACCGCTCATCGTTGTGGGCCACGGCGGTCCTACCTCGCACTCCAGCCCTGCGCTAGATCTAAAAATCCAGTTCTGGACCACTCGTGGCTTCGGTGTCGTCGATGTCAACTATCGAGGTTCTAGCGGATTTGGCCGCGCCTATCGCGATGCGCTGCGCGGCTCCTGGGGCGTCTATGACGTTGAGGATTGTGTGGCCGCCGCCCGCCATCTGGCTGCAACCGGCCGAGTCGACGCTGAGCGCATGGCGATCCGAGGCGGCTCGGCTGGCGGCCTCACGGTCATGTTGGCCCTCATCCACTCCGATGTTTTTGCTGCCGGAACGAGCCTCTACGGTGTCGCTGATCTGAGCGCTCTGGCCACCGATACACACAAGTTCGAAAGTCGCTACCTCGACAGCATGGTCGGTCCCTATCCGGAAGCGGCCGATGTTTACGTTGAACGTTCTCCGATCAATCATGTGGAGAAGCTGTCAACCCCGATGCTGATCATGCAAGGTCTTGAGGACAAGGTGGTGCCGCCATCGCAGGCCGAAGCCATCGTGGCCGCCCTTGAGACCAACGGCGTCGAGCACCTCTATATCACCTTCCCCGATGAGGGCCACGGGTTTCGCAAGGCGTCCAATCTGATTCGGTCGTTTGAAGAGGAGTTGGGCTTCTACCAGCGGGTCTTGGGCATCGCAGGTTCCTAGTCCTGCTAGCCTCGTTGTCCCGGCTTGGGGCGCGACGGAGGCAACCACTAGGCTGCCAACCGTCATGGATGATGAACGAAGCGCAGAAGCCGACCGTGGGCGGATCGATCGCGGGCCCGAGGCCTATGCGGCGCCGATCAAGGAACGCTGGGTCGTGGCCTCGACGGACGGCGCGATGCTCACCGTCTACGATCTTGGCGGCAGTGGACCAGTCCTGCTGATCTGTCACGCCACCGGCTTCTGTGGGTTGGCCTATGCCCCTCTAGCGGAAGCCTTGGCCGATCGCTTTCACTGCTATGCCTTCGATTTTCGGGCCCATGGGGCCAGCTCTCCGCCCGACGGCGAACTGGTATGGACCGGTATGGGTGAGGACGTGCTTGCAGTTGCCGAGGCGATTTCACCAGGGGAGCCGATCTATGCCGTTGGCCACTCGATGGGTGGCGCCGCCCTGGTCTTCGCCGAATCGACAAACCCGGGAACGATCAGGAAGGCGTGGACCTTTGAGCCGATTTTGTTCAACGCGGACGGTGGTGGTCGCCATCCGTCGTTCATGTCGGAGAACGCCCTGCGTCGCCGTCGCCGCTTCGCTACCCGTGACGAAGCCTTTGACCGTTTCGGCGGACGCCCACCCCTCCAGACGCTCGATAAGCGGGCGCTGAGGGCCTACGTAGACCACGGCCTCGTCGATGTTGATGGGCCTGCGGTCGAGCTTGCCTGTCAACCAGAACATGAAGCGGCGGTGTATGAGTATCACAACTCCGGTGCACGTGAGTGCGCGACGATATTGCCAGGGGGCTTTGCCATGGCTGTCTCGGGCGATGAGATGCGACCGGGCGAAACGGTACGAGAAACGGTGGCCGACAATCCGGCGCTAGATCTCGTGATCTATGACGACCTCACCCACTTCGGGCCCTTGGAGGCGCCCGATCAGATCGCTCCCTCTATCACCGAGTATCTGCTGGGTTCAGCCCTGTCGGGTGATAGCGGCTAGTTGTTGGCGCCCATCGCATGCAGAGCAGGTGCTTCATAGTCGATCTCGCTTAGGCGGGGGCGGAACAGGGAGCTTGGCAGGATGCGCCGGAACCGGCGGAGCACCTCTTCGGCGTCAGGACGGTCGCTGGGATCCTCCGCCAGCATCAGATCGATTGTCTCGGCCATCGAGGCGGGCGCCACAGAGACGAGTTCAGCGTAGGGCACGAGCCGGCTGCGAGGATTGCGAATGGCCGCTGTGGGGGCCGAACGCACCGACCCGGCCGAGGCCAGATGCAGCAAGGCTCCGAGCGCATAGATATCCATCTTGGGGTCGGCGCTTCGGCCCGGCAGCTGTTCGGGTGGAAACCAGGCGTGCTCGCCGCGGTGGCCGTTGCCAGTGCCGATCGGTGCTGGGACCCGCTCCCCGGCTCGTCTCGCCTGAGCGAAGTCGCTGATTACGATCGTATCGCCGCGGGTTCGTACGTGACGGGCTCGCAGATGCAGATGGACGAAGCCGCGATGATGCATGTAGTTGAGCGCTCCTGCCAATTCGAAGCCGATGTAGAGCACATCGAGCGGGGCAAGGCCATGGTTCAGTTTTCGCCCCGTCGTATCGACCGCTTCTGCTGCCGCGCTCTTGATGGCTGTACTGAGGGGTTCGGAGTTCAAGTACTCGTAGACGACGAACGGCATCTCCGCTTCAAGGTCGGCCTCGTAGGCGGCAGCGAGGCCAGGGTGCCGCAGGGAACGCACCGATTTGAATTCTCGCGAGAGTTCGGCGTAGCTCTGGTAGTTCACCGGAACTGAGCGAGGCACTTTGATGCGGACCGGGCGTTGTCGTTGCTCGCTCCAGGAAGCCCACACGTCGCAGTGTTCGGTTCGTCCAAGAAGACCGGAAGCCACGAAGCCGGGAGCCATCTCCTCGCCGATCTCGATGCCCCATGGGGCGGAGATGGGCCGCTTGGGGCGTCGTTCGTCAGTGCCGACCACCCGGAGGTGGGAGCCTCCAGCGGGCACGTGCACAGGCGGCACCCGAAGGTCCCAGAGCTGTGAATGGTCCGAGGTGCCATCAGCGACCGTCGCTCCGCTGTAGGGCACGAGGCGGCCGTCGTCGATCACAAGAACCTTGTCGGCCCGGCGGGCTACCGCGAGACGGTGGGAAGCGATCAGCGTGACTCGACCAGCGGCGATCTTGTCCAAGAGGCGAAGGAAGAGCCGTTCCTCATCGGGCTCTAGATCGGTCGTCGGTTCTTCGAGCACGAGCACGGCTGGATCACGCAGCAGTGTGCGAGCCAGAGCCAGACGACGCTGCTGGCCCAAGGTGAGAGCGATGGGATTGGGCTGAGAGCCGGAAGCGCCCGGATCAGGAACCGAACCGTCGTCGGCAACGTCGAGTGCTCGACGCACGGTCACGATGGTGTCGTAGCCGTCGGGCAGAAAGTCCACAAAGGTATCAACCTCAGCCAATCGGGCCGCAGCCTCGATGTCGGATCGAGCCACCCCGGCCAGGCCAAAGCCGATATTGTCAGCCACCGACGCCTGGGTGATCCATGGGTTTCGGAGGACGAGGGCGACACCCGAGCGAAGTTCTGAGGTTGACAGGTCAGCCAGCGAGATTCCCTCGAAGCAGACCGAGCCTCGTGTCGGTTCGGCCAGCCCTGTGAGCAGGGAGAGCAAGGCAGCCTGGTCGCGTCCGTTGGATCCGATGATGCAGGTCGTTGTGTCCTGCTTGGCCTTCAGCCAAACGTTCTCGAGCAGCGTCGCGCCGAAATCATCGACGAAACTAACGTTGCGAAGCTCAAGCGGGCTCAGCCCCTGAGATCCGCTCGACGACGGCTGGGACGTGACCGGATCGGGCACGGGTTGAATTGTGGTCATTGATATCTTCTGCCAGAAAAGTCACATACCGCTTTCCAGGGCTGGCGCCAAGCCACGACCTAGCGAAACATATCCAGTTGGAATCGGAACGGAAAGGGGTGATGAGGCGTCCGGCGCGGCCTACCATTCGAAGGTGCCACGAGTTGCCAAACTGCCGGAATCTTCGCCCTGGTTGGGGCTGTTTGTCGCTCTTCTGGTCATCGCCGGTTGCGGCTCGCCGGAATCGAGTTCGGGCCAGGAGCAGATTGACGCAACACCAACAGTGGCCACGGATTCGGAACTTGCGCAATCAGGGCAAGAATCGGTGTTGGGCGATGGTTCAGCAGAAACGGACGAGGATCGAACTGGTTCGACAACCGTCGAATCTGGCGGCGAATCATCGACCGCCTCAACACTGATCGCCAACATCGAGCCAGAAACGACAACGATCGTCGGTGCCGAAGTCTTGGCCCAAGAAAACTTTTCAAGATTTTCTGGCAAAAGGGTCGGTGTGATCGTCAATCACGCATCTCAGATCAGAACCGAGCTGCTCGGCGGCGAGAGGCAAGAGGCCGAGACGATCCATCTTGTCGACGCCTTGGCCGCCGCCGAAGGCGTCGAGCTGGTTGCCATCTTTGGCCCCGAGCACGGCTTCCGAGGGACAGGTGCCGCCGGCGAGGCGATTGTCGACGAGACCGACGCATCGACCGGTGTTGAGGTGTTCAGCTTGTATGGCGACACCAAGGCGCCGAGCGATGCGATGCTAACCGACCTCGATGTGTTGGTCTACGACCTTCAGGACGTCGGCGCCCGCTACTACACCTACATCTCGACCATGGGGCTGGCGATGGCGGCCGCAGCCAGAAATGATGTTGCGTTCGTTGTCGCCGATCGACCCAACCCGCAGCCGTTGGCTCGACCTTCCGGTGTTCTAAGGAGTGCCGATCAGGAGTCGTTCGTCAGCCAATACCCGGTCCCGACCCTCTATGACCTCACGGCTGGCGAGTTGTCGTTGGCTATCAAGGGTGAGGCCTGGCTCGACGGACTGGATCGACTTGCTCTCGACGTCGTCGAGATGAAGCAGTGGAATCGAGCCGAACCGTGGGGTAACCCCAACCGGCCATGGGTACCGCCGAGCCCCGGACTTCCGACCATCGTTTCGGCGCTAACGTATCCGGCCCTCGTCGGTTTGGAGGCAACGACGCTCAGTTTTGGGCAGGGCACCAGCAACCCGTTTGGACAGCTTGGAGCGCCGTGGCTGCGGGCCGAAGAGCTTGCAGCGGCCATGGAAGCTCATGCCCTGCCTGGCCTCGAAGTGAGCGTTACCCGTTTCGAGCCGGAGCCTACGATCTCGGCTCCGGAACCCCGGTTTGAGGGCCAGACGGTTCCGGGACTGCGTCTCGATGTTTCCGATCCAAGCCGTTTTGATGCCGTGGCCGCCGGGATGTACCTCGTGCACGAGATAGTACGACTTCATCCTGGCCAAGAGGTCATCGATCGCCCAGCCATGTTCGACCTTCTGGCCGGAAGCGCCACGGTTCGTCAACACCTCCTGTCCGGTAAAGACCCGGGTGATCTGGTGGAAGGCTGGAGCCAGCCGTTAGAGGCCTTCGACCGCGCTATGGAGTCCTACCGCCTCTACGACTGAACCCAACAGATCGAGAAGCATCGACAAATAGTGATGCAAAAGAACTAACCGACGGTGGGGTCGGGCCGATGGGGAGCGATGCGCCGCGATCGCCTGGCCTTCCTCATAGTTCTCTGGGTTGGTTTTGGCAGCGCGCTAGTTCTCGTGCCGATGGCTCGGAACAACGCTGATCCACTAGGACTGGTTCCCGACCAGCTCGCTTTTGGCGAAGACGGCAGCGGGACGTTCGTAGACGCTAGCAAGACTATCGACACCGAGTCCCGGCGATCATCCGGAGCGCTCGGTGAAACCTACGATGGGGACGGGATCATCGTCGGGGAGACGAACGTTCCCTCGGTTACGCTTCGAGCTGCGACGACAACCACGACAACCACCACGCCGTCGGTCACCGAAACATCGGAGGAGCGAGGCGATGGAGAGGCTGACAAGAGTGACGGGCGTTCCGGCGGCGACAAGGCAACAGCACCGACGACGGCTGGTTCCTCCGACTTGTCGACGACCGAAACCGGTCTCGTCGCGACGCGGCAGCCGACCAGCACCACCGATCCCCTCTCGGCCACGACGGGCATCGTCAGCACCACCTCGACGAGCGAAAGAGGCCGAGTGACCGAACTCGAGCGATACAGCAACAACTTTGCCGGTGGCGATCTGGACACCGCCAACTGGACCCTCTATCACTCGCCGGGACATGCCGGTCTCGGCCTGCGCCGCGCCTCAGCCATCGATGTCGTCCCTTCCGACGGGGCCACCGGCGGCAGCGTTCTGCAAATCACCGCCTCGATGGGAACGGGAGACGAAGCCGGTGAACTCGTGTCGGGCGGCATGATGCTCCAAGGGCGAACCCAGACCTACGGCCGATACAGCGTGAGGGTCCGGGTGGATGCCGACCCTGCTGGGGTTACCTCGGGCGTTGTCCTGCTTTGGCCCGAGAGTGGCCGCTGGCCCGACGACGGTGAGATCGATTTCTTCGAAGGGTGGGCCAACCGCGAAACTCGGTCGCCGGTTGAATCCAACCTGCATTGGGCCGACGAAGCCGGCCGCGACCAGATGGTAAGCGCAGCCCATGCCGTGTCGGGGACCGAGTGGCACACCTACACCCTTGATTGGCGGCCCGATCTCGTGGCCGTCAGTGTCGATGGGGGTAAACCTCAGGTTCTCTCCACCGACCCTATTCGCATACCCCATGTGCCGATGAACCTCGCGATCCAGCTCGACAACTTCGAAGCGGTCGACAGGCCGGGGGAGCCTCCCGTGTTACGCAAGCCGATTCGGCTTCAGGTGGATTGGGTTCGAGTGGAGGCCTTCGCCAACTAGGACCGCCGGGCCGAGAGGCTCGCGCCTCCTCGTCTCCCGTGAGATGTCGCCCGTAAGATGAGGCAATGGCAGAGAACCTTCTCACCCAGCTCGACGACGCTCCTGGACTGGTCGAGCCCGAAGCCCTTGCTGGCCCTGACCACCCGATGAGAGCGGTCACCCGACAGGTCGCCTTTGAACAAGGCTGGTCGTCGGGCCGGGCTCGTAAGATCGGCGAGCTCTTCGATGGTCTAGCCCCCGAGTGGGACGAAAGCCACCGAGACGATGTGCGCCTCGCTCCCTTGCGAGACGCCATCTCCCGTGGCGACGTTGGGTCTGGCCGGTGGCTCGAACTGGGCGCCGGCACCGGCGCAGGGACGCGGGTCTTTGAAGAACATGTTGAACACCTAACCGCTGTTGATCTGTCGGCCCAGATGCTGCTGAGCGGTCACGGGCGATCCCCCCGGATGAGGGCGGATGCATCACAGCTCCCGTTTGTGAACGACCGTTTCGACGGGATTCTGATGGTCAACATGCTCCTGTTCCCGGAGGAGGTTGACCGGGTATTGGCCCCCGAAGGCCAAATCGTGTGGGTCAACACCCTTGGCGAGCGAACACCGATTCATCTGCCAGCCGACGACGTGCTCGGCGCTCTGCCTGGGACGTGGACGGGAAGCTGGGCTCGGGCTGGGTCAGGACTGTGGCTGGTGGGCCGACGCCACAGCTCGCCCCGCGGCCAAGCCTGACAAGAAGGCGCCTTCAACCTTGGCGCCGGCATAGGCATCGCCGGCGAGAACCAGCGGTGGAGCTTCCGACAAGACATCGCATCGATGCTCGAACGGAGCGTGAGGGCCAGCGTGCCGCCATCGCCTCACCTGAACGTCTTGGACCGAAGCCGAGCCTGTGTAGCGGCGGAGTTCTTCGTGGATCCGAGCGAGCATGGACGAGTCGTCGGCGTGCCAGAGCTCTTCGGAGAGAGCGTGACTCAGATGGAAGGTAAGGGCTGGCACCGGGCTGATGCCCTTGGCCTGGTTGTCGGCGATGAAGGTGAAGGTTGGATCGTCTGGTTGCTGGATACCGCCGGGCCCAGGCAGCCCAGGGGGCTGGTCGAGAAGCAACATGATGGCGATCACCCGGTTGTAGGTGAAAGCTTCAAGTCGTTGGCGCACCTCGAGGTCGATGGGCACCGGACCAGCCTGCAGAACAGCCAAGGCGTCCGGAGTCGGGATCGCTAAAACGACCGCATCAGCCTCGTCGGGATCGCGAGCCCCGTGATCGTAGGTCACAGCGAACCCGCCACCGGATGGAATCACGGCGTTGACCCCGGAGCGCGTTGCCAGTTCAACGTGGCCGTGGCGCAGTGTTGAGCGGGCCATGTGCTGAGCCAGACTTCGCATGCCATCGGTGGCTCGGTAGCGCGGATGGCCATCCGGCTCCGGTCCGAAACCGTGACACCATTCGTCGACCCACCCGTTGGCCATCCAGGCGTCCACGATGGTGCGGAATTCAGGTGAGCGCACCGTGAAGAACTGGGCGCCGATGTCGAGATGCGCTCGACCGATCTGGCGGGTGGTGAGACGCCCGCCGGCGCTACGACCTCGCTCGACGATCAAAACCTCGTAGCCTGCATCGTCAAGCTGAGCTGCAGCCGTTAGGCCGGCGATGCCAGCACCGACGACGATCACCTTGCGCCGCGCCGAAGATGGCGCTGCCTCGTCTCTTGTCGCCCGGCCCGTCATGTCGCTCACCGATGCCAGGGTAGGCAGGTGAGCGACGATTGCAGACGGCCGGGACGAACGAGACGATGTGCGTCGAGTGCTAGCGGTTCTTGAACGGAATCCAAGCCTCTTGCTCGAGAGACTCGAAATCGTTGACGACGACACCGTTATAGGTGACGGAATAGAGCTTGCCGTCGACGATTACGGTGCGGTATATCTCGGGCTGAAAGCTCCAGCAATAGTGTTCTGGGTCGCCCTTACGAGGTGCAGGTTGCGTCTCAGACTCGGCAAACTCTGCTTCGGCATCGACCGGCTCATCCGACTCTTCGTCGATGACAGCTTCGTCTTCCTCAAACTGGTCCTCAAATTCTTCCACGACCTCGACCGACATACCGTCGCATTCCTTGTGGACGGGCGGTCGCACACTGCCGACCTTGTTGAGTTCATCACCGTCGACGGTGATGAGTTCGACTGCCGAACCATTGGTCTCGGTTTGGTTGCGTTCGCTGTATCCCCACCAGCCGACCGGGATCAGGGCGGTGTCATCCCAGTAGGTGAAGGCTCGGGGATCGCTGGCCACCTGGGAGTAGGAGTACACCTCATCAGCGTCGGCGAGGTCTGTCGGTCCGAGCGGCATCTTGTCGATCAGCTTGGGGTCGGTGGGGTCGCTCACATCGAAGAGCGAAGCGACTGCTCCTTGCGTGGCGCCAGTCTCGTCGCCGTCGGTTCCGACACCGAGCAGCAGATCGTCATCGAGAGGATGGAGGTAGGAGGAGAAGCCAGGAATCTTGAGCTCACCCTTCACCTCGGGGTCGGTGGGATCCGACAAATCGACCACGTAGAGAGGATCGATCTGTTCGAAGGTGACCACATAGCCCTTGTTGCCGAGGAACCTGACAGCGAAGATCTGCTCCCCGATACCGAGTCCACCGACCTGACCAACCGATTCGAGCGTTGATCCGTTCTCGGCCATGACCGTGACGAAGCTCTCCGAACCTTGGGAGTTCCATGGTGAACCTGCGGTTGTTGCCACCCTCAGATACCCCTCATACTCCGAGAGCGAGTATTGGCTGAGCAGATTGCCGACCACGGTGCCCGATGCTTGATAGCTCGCCTTGTTCGGATCGGTGATGTCAAAGGTGTGCAGGGCGGTGCGATAGGTTTCGTCGTCGAGAGGTTCGCCGGTCGACGGGTCGAACTCAGGCCACCGAGGAGTGGCGACAACGAGCCGGTCCATCGAGGCATAGACGGTGTTGGCATCGGTGAAGATCGAGAGCGAATCGTTGATGCTGAGGCCGTTGTCAACATCGGCGGTCAAGACGACGACCGAGCCGAATCCGGCGAAGCTCCCTGGAAGGTGGACACGGTCGCAATCGACGATTGGCCCTTCCTCGACCACGGTGGAGCCGTCGCTGAGACGGAAGGTGGGGATCCATTGATCAATGGTCGATTCGGCGATGATGTCCTTGTTGGCCTTCTCGGCCTGATCGGTCGCCCCCTCGTTCGATGGGAAGAGGAAGTTGAAACGGTTGGCGCTGGCGGTGAGGACGATCCGGATCGAGCCGTCGATCTCGCGTGCTGAGAGGTAGCCACCCTCGAATTCGAGGGTGCTTCCGGTCTTGCCGGTCTCCAGATCGATCTCGACGATCTGGGTTGTCGGCGACCCGGGGAACCAATCGATGGAGCTGGCCGCCGGCCCGAACGGGAGGTCGGTCCAGCCGCTTGTCATGAGCAGCGCTGAGTCGCCGACCATGAAGAGTTCACCGTCCCAGACATCTTCGGGCAGGCGGATTGAACGTTCGAGGCCTGGCTCATCACCGCTCACGTCGAGCACGTTGAGGTAGCCGTTGGCTACGGCGACCAGCCGCTTGCCGTCGGTTTTGACCCGATCGGCTTCGTCAACTCCTGCTTCTTGGACGTTCGTCGACGAGAAGTTCGAACTGCCTTCACCAGCGGCGCTGGAGCGTGCTGCACCGCTGGTGTCGCTGACACTGGCATCGGTGTCGAAGGTGGCCGTCGATTCTTCCATGGCGTCGTCTGATTCCATGGCCATGTCGTCGAGAAAGATCGGCCCACCGTTTTGGCCGAAGCCGTACGGCCCGACCCGTTCCATACCTTCGGCCTGGAGCTCGGTGAGGAGATCATCACAGCTGTTCACCGTGCCGAGGCCAGAGGTCAGAATGATCTCGTCGGACGAGAGGTCGGTCGTCGGGGTCGCATCGCCTGATGCCCGGCCGGGGTCGGTCGTCCCGGTGGAACAGGCCGACGCGATCATGGCGAGGCCGAGCGAAGCGGCTGTGAGGCGGGACCATTGTTGGGTGCGGTGGCGTTTGGACATCGAATCGCTCCTTAGCGGAATCGTTCCTTGGGCGAACAGGGAATGAGAAGGGAAACACGAACTTCTCTTTGGCCTTTGGACGCTGCCATCGACCATGCTGGTTCCCACGATCGTAGAAATGTTCAGCTTGTAATACGTCCGTAAACCAAGCCTGATCGCCAGCGAGGACCCACTAGGTGGTAGTGGTGCTGATCGCCCTTCCCCTCATCGCGGCCACGTGGGCCAGTGCCGGATCGTAGGCCACGAGACGAGCTCGCCTCCTAGGAGACCGAGACCTTCCACGATGGCCGAGTCGACTCGAAGGCGTTGATGTCGGTTTCCTGGCGCAAGCTGATGCCGATGTCGTCCAGGCCTTGGAGGAACCGTTCCTGGGTGGAATCGTCGAGCGGGAAGGCTTCGACGAGGCCAAGCGCTGGTACTTCGAGGACACGACGTTCGACGTCGACGGTGAAGTCGAGCTCAGGATCGGCCTCGACCGCGTCGAGCAGCTGCCGCCCGACCTCATCGGACACGACCACCGGAACAAGTCCGTTCTTGGTGGAGTTGTTGCGGAAGATGTCGCCGAAGCGGGGGGAGATGACGGCGTCGAACCCGTATTGCTGAATCGCCCACACGGCGTGTTCCCGGGAAGAACCGACCCCGAAGTTCGGGCCACCGATCAGGATGTTGGCGCCGGCGAAGCGCTCATCGTTCAACACGAAGCTTTGCTCGTCACGCCATTCCGAAAAGAGGCCCTTCTCGAAGCCGGTGCGCTCAACCTGCTTGAGCCAATCAGAGGGAATGATCTGATCGGTATCGACGTCGGAACGATCCAGAGGAACGGCTCGACCACTGACAACGCGTACTGGTTTCATGATCTCAATCTTCCTTTCGAGCGGTGCTTGTGGCGGCCACGGTTACAGGTCGGAGGGGGCGGCAAAAGTGCCGGCTATGGCGGTGGCAGCGGCAACGGCTGGAGAGACCAAATGAGTGCGGCCACCTCGCCCCTGGCGACCTTCGAAGTTGCGGTTTGAGGTTGATGCCGAGCGTTCGCCCGGGGCCAGCTTGTCAGGATTCATAGCGAGACACATCGAACAGCCCGGTTCGCGCCAGTCGAAACCGGCGTCTTTGAATACCGTGTCGAGGCCTTCTGCCTCGGCCTGGACTTTAACCGCGAAGGAGCCGGGAACGACTAGGGTCCGAACGCCATCTTTCACCTTGCGACCACGGGCCACGTCGGCAGCGGCCCGAAGATCTTCGATGCGGCTGTTGGTACAGGACCCGATGAAGATCGTGTCGACCGGTACCTCGCGCATCGGTGTGCCGGCGGCGAGCCCCATGTAGTCGAGCGCCCGGCTGGCGGCTTCCTGCTCGGCCGGGCTAGAAAAGCTAGCCGGATCGGGCACGGTACCGGTTAGCGATATCACCTGGCCGGGGTTGGTGCCCCAGGAAATCTGGGGGTCGATCGTGTTGCCGTCGAGGACGACTTCGGCGTCGAAGGTGGCGCCCTCATCGGTCGGCAGCTGGCTCCAAGCCTCGACCGCCTGGTCCCAGGCCTCACCGGATGGAGCGTGCTCGCGGCCTTTCAGGTAGGCGAAGGTTGTTTCGTCGGGAGCGATCATGCCCGCCTTGGCTCCGGCCTCGATCGACATATTGCAGACCGTCATTCGTTCTTCCATCGACATGGCCCGGAAGACCTCGCCCCGGTATTCAATGATGTGGCCGATGCCGCCGCCGGTTCCGATCTTGGCGATGATGGCGAGAATCACGTCCTTGGCGCTCGACCCTGGGGGCAGGGTGCCGTCGACCGTGACAGCCATGGTCTTCGGTCGAACCTGTGGCAGTGTCTGGGTAGCGAGGACGTGCTCGACTTCGCTGGTGCCAATGCCGAAGGCGATCGAGCCAAAGGCGCCATGGGTGGCAGTGTGGGAATCGCCGCAAACGACGGTCATCCCGGGCTGGGTCAACCCTTGTTCCGGGCCGATCACGTGCACGATGCCCTGGCCGGGTGAACCCATTTCGTGGTTGGTGATGCCGAACTCGGCTGTGTTGTCTCGCAGGGTCTGGATCTGCTTGGCCGAGACAGGGTCTTCGATCGGGCGATCGATGTTCTCGGTTGGCACATTGTGATCCTCGGTCGCCACCGTGAGATCGGGGCGACGCACCTTGCGCCCGGCGAGGCGGAGGCCGTCGAAGGCCTGGGGGGAGGTCACCTCGTGGACGAGGTGAAGATCGATGTACAGCAAGTCGGGCTCGCCGTTGGCCCCACCGGCCACGAGGTGTTGGTCCCAAACCTTGTCGGCCAGCGTTCGCGGAGTACTCATCGCTCGTTTCTCTCCCTCTGTCCGCCTTGTTTGCGGACGGCTCGTTTGCTTGCTAGATCTCGATATCGACGACGGTGACGTTGAGCGGCCCGCCGGGCGATTGGAAGGTGACGGTGTCATCCTTCGAGGCGCCGAGAAGGGCTTGGCCCAACGGTGACCCCGGCGACATTACGGTCAACCCGTCGCGCCGCTCTTCGATCGAGCCGATCAGATACTGCTCGACGTCGTCGTCGCCCTCGTACCGAATCGAGATAACGCATCCGGCTTGGACGGTTAGATTGCCGGTGTCGACGATGTCGACGATCTCAGAATTTCGAATGATCTTGCCAAGATGGGCGATTCGACCTTCCATCTTGCCCTGCTCTTCTTTGGCTGCGTGATAGTCGCCATTCTCCGAAAGGTCTCCGAGTTCACGAGCCGTTTCGATCTTCTTGGCGATTTCAATCCGCCCGCGGGTGGTGAGGTCGCCGTATTCGGCTTCTAACCGTTCGAACGCCTCGCGAGATAGTTTTTGTACATCAACCACCACTGAATCCTAACGGAAAACTGGCGGCGCCGTTTGGTGATCGAATCAGCGTTGACGTAGAAGCACGCTCAGTATCCAAGCCGCAGCCGCACCGATGACATAGGCGACGAGATGCTCGCTTTGCTGTAGGCGGGCTCGGAGGAGTGATTGTTCGAACTGGGCGTAACTCTCGACGTAGCCGTAGACGTCGATGAGGGCGTTGTACGTGAGGCCCATCAAGACACCGGTCAGAGCGACGAAATAGATGGCAACCGCGGTTCCGGCGCGGAAACCGGTGTCCCGCCCGCCGCCGCCGATTCGAGTGGTGAGCGCGATGAAAGCTCCAAGTGGCACAGCTACCCATGGTGAACGGATCAGGTCCGAAAGCTCCGACCAGTACCAGGCGTTGGCGCCAACAAAGGCGCCGACAGTAGCCGACCCAATGATGGAGAACGGGCTGCCGCGCAGGCCGCTCGGAACCACCGCCATAGCGACGCGTGACTCCGCCCATTCGCCGGACTCGTCGCTCGGCGACTCTGCTTCAGCCTCGAACCATTCACGAGGCGTCTTTTTGATCTCGGCATCGTGCCAGGTTTGATTGGCCATAGGCGCTGCCTCCTTTTGGGTAGAAACGGCGCGTACGGAGGTGACCTTGAGGAGCAGAGGTGGCATTCTTCTGGGTCGTTGTTCGTGGGTTGTTGAACTCGTCCGTGCGCTCTCTCGATCCGGCGATGGTCGAGATACCCTGGGGTCGTCTAGTGGCAGAGGCCTTTCCGGCCACCGGCCACCCGCCGTCGTTGATCAAGGTGATCACAAGACGGCGCAAGATACTGGTGCAAGATACTGAAGACCGAGAACGAGAGACAAGGATGTTGGTGTGAGCGAGCAGAGCTATCGGGTTGGAATCGTTGGGGGCGATGGCATCGGTCCAGAGGTGATCGCTCAAGGTCTCCGTGTGCTTGAGGCCGCCGGCGCCAAACTCGACACCGTCGACTACGACCTCGGTGGGGCTCGCTACCTCGCCGACGGCACCATCCTCCCCGACGAAATTGTCGACGAGTGGCGTGGTCTCGACGCCATCTATCTCGGCGCCGTCGGCCATCCCGACGTGGCGCCCGGTGTCATCGAGCGCGGCCTTCTTTTGAAGATGCGGTTCGACCTCGACCTCTACGTCAACCAGCGGCCCTTCAAATCACCCGGCACCGACGGTGCTCCTGGCCACGATTTCATCGTCATTCGTGAAAACACTGAGGGTTCCTACGCAGGTGAAGGCGGCTTGCTGCGCAAGGGCACACCCCACGAGATCGCTACCCAGGGTTCGGTCAACACCCGTAGGGGAGCTGAGCGCTGCATCCGCTACGCCTTCGACCTGGCTCGTAAGCGCAACAAGCACCTAACCCTCGTGCACAAGACAAACGTTCTTCAGTTCTCTGGCGATCTGTGGCAGCGCACCTTTAATGAGGTGGCCGAAGAGTACGCCGACGTCGACACGGCGTATAACCACGTTGACGCGGCATGCATCTACTTCGTGCAAGACCCGCAGCGTTACGACGTGATCGTTACCGACAATCTGTTCGGCGATATTCTCACCGATCTGGGTGGTGCCGTCTCCGGCGGTATCGGCCTGGCCGCGTCGGCCAACATGAACCCAGCCCAAAGGGCCGCTTCCATGTTTGAGCCGGTGCATGGGTCGGCGCCAGATATTGCCGGGCAAGGAATCGCCAACCCCATAGCGGCCATCATTTCGGGTGCGCTGATGATGGATTTCCTCGGCGAGGCCGACATCGCCCGTCGTGTTAGCGAAGCCTCTGATGCCTGCGCCGCATTGGACGGTACAACGGTGGAGATCGCTGATGCCGTCATCGCCAAGCTGTAGCGCCGCGCTCTAGCGAAGGACCTCAACGTATGGATGAAAAGAATGGTTGATATCAGCCGCGCTCCGATCTATGACCCGGCCTGGCCCTCATCGGTCGAAATTTTCGACACAACCCTGCGCGATGGTTCGCAGTTCGAGGGCATCGCTCTCAGCGCGGATGACAAGTTGAAGATCGCCACCCTCCTCGATCGGCTCGGCGTGCACTACATCGAGGGCGGCTGGCCTGGCGCCAACCCGCGCGATGATGAATTCTTCAAGCGCGCCGCGGCCGGCGAACTGAAGCTCGAAACCTCGGCACTTGTTGCGTTCGGGTCGACGCGGCGGCCCAACGGGAAGGTCGATGTCGACCCGACGCTTGGCAACCTGCTGGCCGCCGAGACATCGATTGTGTGCATCGTGGCTAAGTCGTGGGACTACCACGTGCTGGAGGCGCTTCGAACCACGCTGGATGAAGGCGTAGCCATGATCGCCGATTCGGTTCGTTACCTTGCCGCCGAAGGGCGGCGGGTATTCGTCGACTTCGAACACTTCTTCGATGGCCACAAGCGCAATCCCGAATTTGCGCTCCGAGCGGTTGAGGCCGCGGCACTGGCCGGAGCGGAGGCGCTCGTCTTGTGCGATACCAATGGTGGATCACTCCCTCACGAGGTCGAGGCCGCCACCGAGGTGGTCGTCTCGATGTTTCCCGAGCTGACGGTTGGTCTGCACACCCAGAACGACACCGGGTGCGCGGTGGCCAACGCTTTGGCTGGTGTGAGGGCGGGTGGCACCCACGTCCAGGGCACCATCAACGGCTACGGCGAACGAACCGGCAACTGCGATTTAACCGTGTTCGTTCCGAACCTCACCCTCAAGATGGGCATCGAGACTCTGGCGAGCGACCGCATCGAGCAGCTCACCTCGATCAGCCATCACGTAGCCGAGCTCGTGAACCTGCCACCAATGCCCCAGCAGCCCTATGTCGGTAAGTCGGCCTTTGCCCACAAGGCGGGCCTCCACACCTCGGCGATCGCCCGCCGCCCGGATGCCTATGAACACGTCGACCCGGCGTCGGTTGGCAACGGCACTCGGTTTCTCGTGTCGGATCTGTCCGGCCGTTCAACAATCGAGTTGAAGGCTGCCCAGATGGGCATCGAATTAGCGCCGGTCGAGGCGAAGGCGGCTCTCGATCAGCTGAAGGATCTAGAGCACGCCGGCTACCACTTCGAGGCCGCTGACGCTTCGCTCGAGCTGTTGTTGCGCCGGGCCACGGGTTGGCGCAACCCCTTCTTCGAGCTTGAGTCTTTCAGGGTGATGGTGGAGCACAGGCCGGGGGAGCGTATGGCCCTGGACGAGAACCCTCTTGGCCATTACGACGGCGTCGAAACAGAGGCCACGATCAAGATTCGTTTCGGCGACGACCGGATCGTGGCGACGGGGGAAGGAAACGGCCCGGTCAACGCGCTCGATGCCGCTCTTCGCCATGCTGCCAACGGCCGATTCGTCGGCCTGGACCGGGTTCGCTTGGTCGACTACAAGGTGCGAATCATGGATTCGGCCCTTGGAACCGGTGCGGTTACCAGGGTTCTCATCGATGCGGCCGACGGCGATCGGCAATGGAGCACGGTTGGTGTGAGCGAGAACATCATTGAGGCCTCGTGGCAGGCCCTCGCCGACTCGATCATCTACGCCCTCTTGCTCGACGAAGCCGACTAGCCTCTCGCCGGTTTCCTCGCCGCCTTCTGTTGGCAGAAGTTCTGGCCGGGGAATATCGGCGGAGGCCGAGATGTTTCGATGGCGTGAGCAGATTCGTAAAGACGTTCGGTCTCGCCGCTCTAGGATTCGTGCTTGTCGTCGGAATCGGCAGATGGTACGCAGGCTTGGGCGGTGACGAACCGGTACCGGAGTCCGCCTTCCACCCCGATGGCTGGACCGGGGCGCCACCCGCTCCTCGTGGTCTCTATGACCCCGTTCGAGCTGGAGAGCAGATGCCGCAGGGCTTCCGCCAACTCCTGGTTCGAGATGCCATCGCTCCCATCTACGATCCGACATTCTTTCGGCCTGAAGAGGTCCCGTGGCCTGACGACGAGCTTGTCATCGGCGTTGAAATTGATGGTGACGCCCGGGCCTACCCGGTCGGCTACCTGAACCGCCGCGAGATCGTGGTCGATATGCACCGGGGCACACCAACGTTTGTCACGTGGTGACCGCTTTGTGGAACGGCGATGGTTCATCGTCGAGAAGTAGATGGCAAGGAACTTGTACTCGGCAACCATGGCGCCCTCTGGGGGAATGCTATGACGTGGTTCGATCACGACACGGGCAGCGTCTGGAGCCAGCCAATCGGTGAGGCCATCGCCGGGCCCCTGGTCGGGGCCAGGCTGGAACTTTTGCCGTCGACCCTCACCAGCTGGGCTGAATGGCGAACCGATCACCCCGACTCGTTTGCGTTGGCCGTGCCCAGCACCCGAAGCGGATTCGACCTAGACGACATGTCGATCGTGGTTGAGTTCGCCAACCGCTCGGCCGCCTTCTCGGTTGTCGAGGTTCGCGAAGCCGGTGTGGTGAACGCTGAAATCGGTGACGTGCCCATCGCCGTGACCGTCGCTCCCAACGGTGACAGCTGGGAGGTCTATTCCCGGCAGCTCGACGATGACGTGGTGGTCGAGTTCGAACGCGACGGTGACGACTTGGTCGCCGTCAACGGCACCGGACGCTGGCAGGCCGCTCGTGGCCTACAGACCGATGGTGTTGGCGGCGACCTCAACCCCCTTCCCGGCTTCACGTC
>CAKZXA010000036.1 GCA_937922045.1 uncultured Acidimicrobiales bacterium
CCCGCCACTGTGATGCTGTGCTTCTCCTCAACACTCGCCTCGTCGCCGCCGGTGCACCAAACGACGTCCTCACCGTCGAGCACCTGCGATCGGCCTTCGGGAATCGCCTCCTCGGCGACCATGACGGCCACGACCACGCCAGTGAGCTTCTCATGTTCGACGATCACGGACATAGCCGCCATCCGTGAGGCCTCGCGGCGCGACCTCTGTCGCCTTCGAGCTCTGCCGCTCAACCAGGCATCGTCAGCCCTAGGTTCGCTACGCTGAGGCTCCTATGAGCACCGAATCCGCAACGTCGAAGCTCGTCGCTTTCCAGAGCGACAAATTCGCCCAGCTGGCTGAACCCGCGCTCGACCCTGCACCCGGTCATCAGACGGTCATTGTCACCTGCATGGACTGTCGGATCGATCCGTATCAGATGTTTGGCCTGGAGGTCGGACAGGTCCATATCCTGCGCAACGCTGGGGGCCTCGTCACCGACGATGTCGTTAGATCGATAACCCTTTCGCAGCGCGAACTCGGCACGCGTGAGGTGCTCGTCGTCCAACACACCAAGTGTGGCCTCCACGGTCTCGACGATGAGGCGTTCCTCGCCGACCTGGTGTCGGAAACGGGTACCGAACCAGGCTGGCCGGTCGGAGGTTTCTCCGACCCATTCGAACGAGTTACGGCATCGGTCAAAACGCTCGTAGCCTGCACCTTCCTCCCTCATCGGCACGCCATCAAGGGATACGTGTTCGACATCGACAGCGGCCGCCTTCACCCCGTCGAGTAGCTCAGGGATCGATCCACCGGCCAATCCAACACCTCACCTGGGTCAGCCTCCTACCAGAACCAATACGGTAGACTTGGATGCTCTGGCAGTGGGTGGAACAATTCGCCCAATCGCGCCGCAAGTTCCTTTCAGGCCAGACGGTAGGTGAAGTGAGCGAAACAAGGGATAGAGGGCCGATACCCGATACCTCGGCGCCCGAAGCACACCAAGGCTCTCCCGTGTCAGCCGCCGAGTTTCTCGCGGAACTTGAGGCCGTAGAGCCATCAGATGCCGAGTCGAACGACCTCGCCGGCCTTGACGCTCCGCTCGATCCTGACAGCTTTGACGATCTCTTTAACGAGGTCGCCGGCCCTAACGGCGTCGGCGACACTTCTTCGGCTCCATCCAACCATGCTGATCTCGATCAAGCCAGCATCGACCAAGGAACGAAACCCGTCGACGCGATCGCCGACACGCCCGCCGTTGATCAGCCAGCAACCGAGCTGAGCCCAATGATCGTTGTTCAGCCATCCACTGCAGAACAAGCTGCAGAACAAGCCGCAGAACAAGCTCCAGAAACGGCTGCAGAAACGGCTATAGAGCAGCCTGAGCAGGTGGTCGCGGCCGCCCCGGTTTCGACGTCGTTCCTCGACCAGCTGAAGCCGTCCACTGAAACGAGAGAGCTGGCCAATCAGGGCGAGCCCCTTGCGCATCCAGGCCGCGTCTCAAGCTTCGACGGCCCGGGTCAGCAATCAGGCATCGACGGCCGACCCCGCCTAGACAACGCCCAGCAACAACCGATCTCACCGTCACCCGTACCCGAGCTTCCGAGTGGCCACCTGGCGCTTGAACCGAAGATGCTCGCCGAGGAAAACGGCGCAGCCGGTCCAGGTCGGACCCGCCCTTCGCCCACGCTCACCTATGAGGCACCGTCCTCGCGGTCAATACGGTGGCCAGCGTTTGTCGGCGCAATAGCTGGCGGTCTGGCCATTGGAGTCCTCGCAGCTGTCGTGATTAGCCAGGTAGTCGGGCGTTCTGAGGATTCGGCGGATCCCGATCCGACGGTGGCGGAGACCACAATCGGATCGTCGACCACGGCACCGCTCGACACAGACGCAGAGCCGACAGCAACGGAAACCGGCGATGGAGATGCCGGCCAAGCAAGTTCGGTCGGCGCTGACGGAGAGGCAGGACCCGACACCCTCTTCGCAACGATGGCTCAGGAGCCTCTACAGCTCAATTCACTCCGTTTCGAGCCTGGAACCGATCGGCTTACAGCCACGAGTACGAAGGTCTTCGAGTCGTTTACCGAGGCCCTGGCCGCCAACCCCAACACCACTGCCTCAATCACTGTTCGAACCTTCTCCGAACTCACCGCAGCCGACAATTTTGCCTTGTCAAAGCGTCAGGCCGACGCACTCGATCGTCTGCTACTCGCCCGCGGCGTCGACACTCAGAGTCGGGTCGCTGCCGTCGGCTCGCTTCCGCCATCGATGGCGCACCCGGTTCCAAACTTTGTGATCGTAAGCTCTGGCATCGGTCGACCAGAACTCGAAGAGCTGCTCGGACCCGAAGCGGCCTTCACCCTTGGCATCGACCTGCGCTCTCGAACAGTACGGCCTGAGGCCGCCGATCAGCTGAAGATGATCGCTGACATCCTCAAAGCCGCTCCGGACGCACGCTTCTCCCTAGCCGGGTATTCCTACAACGAGGCCGACGCCGCCAGCAATCGAGCCACAGCCTCGCTGGCGGCAGATGCCGCCGCAAATGAACTGATCCAGGTTCACGGGATCGACCCCTCCCAGCTATCGACCATCATCCCTGGCTCAGCACCGTTCCAGGTCCCGAGTAATCTGGGCGGCCACATCGCCGTTCTGGCTCAACCCAATCCCAACCTCGCCTACGAACTGGCCGCCATCGACCTGACGCGGCTGGCCTTCGAGCCCGGCACAACCTCGCTAACCGCCGAGGGTCTCGCCGCTCTTGATGAAATCAGTTCAGCATTGACTGCTACGTCGGGCGCAATCATCGTCGACGTTGCTACCTTCAGCGAAGCGTCAACGGCCGCCAATCGTGAACTTAGCGCCGATCAATCCAACGCCATCGTCGAAGCACTGGTGGCGGCCGGAATCGAACCGGCACGGCTGCGATCATCGGCCAGCGGTGCTGACACCAATCGACTGCCCCGCGACGAATCCGTCGTTTCAGTGTTCACCCTCTAGGAGAAGCTCGGCGCCCAGAGGGCACCGCCGAGCCTCAACCTCTTAGGCTCCGTGCACGTAGGTCCAGCCAAATCGGCCCTTGATGCATAGATGGCCATCGGTGACAGAATGGTCGGCCGGTGACGTCACCTTCACGATCGTCTCGTCCTGCACATGCAGTTCAAGATTGCAGCCGACACCACAGTAGGAGCACACCGTTCGTGTGACCGACTGTTCTTCCGGTCGCCAGTTGTCGACCTCGCGCAGGTCGAACTCGGTCTTGAACTGAAGAGCGTTCGTTGGGCAGACGGCGACACAGTTGCCACAGTAGACACAAGCCGAGTCCGGCAGCGCTGTATCGAACTCGGTGCGGATACGGGCATCAAATCCGCGACCAGCCACCGCAATAGCGAAGGTGTGCTGCGCATCATCGCCACAGGCTTCAACGCACTTGTAGCACAAGACGCAGCGGTCATAGTCTCGGATGTAGAGCTCATCCTGGATCCTGATCGGCTCCTCCATGGTGGCTCGTCCGGCGCCGAAGCGTTCCACATCGGCTTCATAGTGGGTGACCCATTGACCGAGCTCGTCAGCCTGGGAGAGGTCGACGCCGGATCCAAGCAGTTCGAGCACTGTCTTACGGCTGTGCCGTACTCGCTCCGAATCGGTCTCGATGACCATGTCGGGTTCGGCCTGACGCGAGCACGAAGGTACCAGCGTTCGTGATCCCTCCATCTCGACAACACAGACCCGACAGGCATTCACCGGGGTGAGGTTTTCGCTGTAGCACAAGGTCGGGGTTGCTACCCCCGCCTCGGTGCAGGCATCGAGTACCGAAGACCCCGACGCAACGGTTACCCGTTGCCCATCGATGGTCAGGCTCACCGGTGTCTCATGGCCATTGGCACTCATTCGCGGCCCCCTTGTTCGTTGTCGCCTATGGAAAGAAGGCCCAGATCGAGAGCTGAACGCAATGCCGTCGAGGCGGTGTGGCCAAGGCCACAGATCGAGGCATCCTTCATCACTCTGTCGAGATCGTCGAATGTTTGGGCCGGATTTGCTACACGAGCTGCGTTGCCGGACGGGGTGAAGAGATCGACCGCGATCTCGTGTTGGCGCTGTGTCCCAACTCTGCAGGGCACACACTGGCCGCACGATTCGTTGCGGAAGAACTCTGCCAGTCGAACAACAGCAGCATTCAGGTCGGCGTCGGTGTTGAAGACCATGACCACGCCGGAACCGAGCGAGACCTCGGCTGCCCGCACCCCTTCAAAGGTCAGAGGGAGATCGAGCTGATCAGCGGTGACAAAGCTGCCGGCCGCGCCACCGAGCAACACCGCCGAAAGGTCGCCGACCACCCCGCCGGCGAGTTCGAGCATGTCCCCTAGGGTGGCGCCGAAGTCCACTTCGTAGACACCGGGCTTGTTCACGGCCCCGCTGAGGCAGAAAAGCTTCGAACCCGAAGACGTTTCCGTGCCAATCTTGGCGAACTCGTCGCCACCGTCGAGCACGATGTCCAACACGTTGACGAGTGTCTCAGGGTTGTTGATCGCCGTCGGTCGATCGAAAAGTCCGTTCGTTGTTGGGAACGGTGGCTTCTGGCGAGGCTCGCCGCGGAAGCCTTCGATCGAATTGAAGAGGGCGGTTTCTTCGCCGCAGATATAGGCGCCAGCCCCGCGTCGAACTTCGATCTCAAAGTTGAAACTCGACCGGGCGATCCCGTCACCAAGAAACCCAGCCTTGTGAGCTTCCGCGATGGCGTTTTCCAACCGCTCCGTCGCCAGCGGGTACTCGCCACGGATGTAGATCCATCCCTTGGTAGCGCCGGTAGCGAACCCTGCGATCGTCGTCGCTTCGATAACGGCGAACGGGTCGGTCTCGATCAAGACCCGATCCTTAAAGGTGCCCGGCTCCGACTCATCGGCGTTGACGACCACGTATTTCGGCTGGCTTGGATCGGCTTGGCCCCCGGGTTCAGCGGCAACTCCACGCCACTTAATGCCGGTGGGGAAGGCGGCGCCGCCGCGACCCATGAGCCCGGAGGTGACAACCTGCTCGACAACGTCGGACGCGCCCCGCTCAAACGCCTTGGCCAGCGCCTTGTAACCACCAGCGCCGATGTAGCTCTCGAGACTTGTCGGGTCGATGCGACCAGCACGACGAAGTAGCCGAAGACCCGGATCCCCCTTCTGAGGTACCGATTCGGCTGGGTCGACGAAGGCGTCGGCTTCTACATTGTCGGGCCGCCGTCGACCCTGAATGAACTGGGCCACCGGGCGTTCGCACTGACCAAGACAGGGGCTGGCATGCACATGCTTGCCTTCGGCCTTTAATGCCTCAATGGTTTGAGCCGCGCCTGCGACCTGACACGGTCCGTCGACACAGACGTGGACGACGTCGTCGACGTGCCCAGGGTCGTCGGTGCGAAACATCTCATAGAAGGTAGCGACACCGTAGGCCTCCGCTGGAGGAACCTGCAGTTGCTCGCAGGCGTAGTTGAGCCCACCTGGGCTTATCCAGCCCTCCGAGTGCTGCAAAGCATGCAATGCCGGGAGCAGAAGGTGACGACGCTCGTGACGGCGCTGACCACCGCCGCGAACCATCCGAGCGTGTTCTTCAACTCGGGCTGGGCCGTAGCCTTCGACGATGCCATCGACCGCTACTCGCTCGGTGTCGTTGGCTTGATCGGAACCGATAAGCAGGTCAGCCACTGACCGTCTCCTTGAGTTTCTCGATTCGGATAGACGCCGCCTTGAACTCGGCGGTACCCGACTTCTTATCCCACGCGTCACTGGTCAGGATGTTCGAATCGACCAGTTCGGGGAAGTGGAAGGTGGTGAAGGTAAGACCTTCGGCTAGGTCGGCGACGATGCGCGCCTCCATCTCAACCGAACCCCGAGGCGAACTCACCTTGACCGTCTCGCCGCCGTCGATGCCAATCCGGGCGGCATCGGCGGGCGACACATCAATCGTGTAGCCGTAGCGGATCGGCGAATTGAGAGAGCCCGACTGCACACCAGTGTTGTAGGAGTCGAGGGCGCGACCGGTAGTGAGCCGTAGAGGAAACTCCTCGCTCAGCTGCTCCTTCGGTCCCTCATGCTCAACCACCGTAAAGGGCGCTGGGCCACGGCCACCGAGATCGTCTTCCCAGAGCCAGCCATGGAGGAACGGTGAACCGGGGTGATCGTCGCTCGGGCACGGCCATTGAATCCCACCCTCGGCTTCGAGACGATCCCAGCTCATGCCCTTGTGAAGGGGCGACAAGGAGCGCAGCTCGTCCCACAGCTCTTCGGGTGTTTGGGTGTTCCATACGGAGCCGTAGGCGGCAGCCAGAGCCCCGATAATCTCGATGTCGTCGCGAGCTTCGCCAGGCGGCGGCACAGCGGCCCGTACGCGCTGAACGCGGCGCTCGCTCGACGTCACGGTGCCTTCAGACTCGGCCCAGGCGACCGAGGCTGGGAAAACCACGTCGGCCATCTCGGCGGTTCGAGTCATGAAGATGTCTTGCACCACCAGGAGATCGAGTTGACCGAGCATCTTGCGAGCATGGAGGATGTCGGCCTCAGAATCCGCTGGATTCTCCCCTATGCAGTACACGGCCTTCAGCTCTCTGGTGGCCATGGCCTCGAACATGAGGGTGAGGTGCAGGCCCGGCTTCGGCGGCACAGGTACACCCCAGATGGCCTCGAACTTCGCCCGCGATTCAGGGTCGGTAACAGCCTGGAACCCTGGCAGTTTGTCGGGCAGAGCGCCCATGTCGCCGCCGCCCTGCACGTTGTTCTGGCCGCGCAGCGGAACCAGACCCGATCCCCAACGGCCGACATGGCCGGTGAGGAGGGCGAGATTGCAGAGCGAGAAGACGTTGTCGACGGCATTGTGATGCTCGGTAATCCCGAGCGTCCAGAGGATCTGGGCTGTTTCGGCCTTTGCGTAGGCCTCGGCCAGCTCAGCGATCGCGATCGCAGGCACGCCGGTGATCTCTTCGGCCCGCTCCAGGGTGTAGGGCTCAACCGCCGCCGCGAACTCATCAAAGCCCTCGGTTGAATGGGCGATGAAGTCCTTGTTGTGCCAGTCGTTGATGATGATGTGTCGAGCTACGGCGTTGGCCAAAGCGATATCGGTGCCAACGTTCAGCCCGAGCCACACATCAGCGAACTTCGAGGATGAGGTCCGACGAGGGTCGACGGAGAACATTTTGGCCCCGTTGTCGAGGCCCTTCATCAGATGATGAAAAAAGATGGGATGTGCTTCGCGGGCGTTCGAGCCCCAGAGCACGATCAGATCGGTTTGCTCGATTTCGGTGTAGGACGCAGTGCCTCCACCAGCTCCAAAGACTGTCGCCAGACCGACGACGCTAGGAGCGTGTCAAGTCCGGTTGCAGGAGTCGATGTTGTTCGTGCCGAGGACGGTGCGAGCGAACTTTTGCGCCGCAAAGTTCATCTCGTTGGTCGACTTCGAGCAGCTGAACATGCCAACAGCTTCCGGGCCATGCTCCTCGACAATGCCACGCAGGCCTGAAGCGGCCCGCTCTAGCGCTTCATCCCATGTCGCCGGCCGGAGAGCGCCATTTTCACGCACCATCGGCGTGGTAAGACGAGCACGGCTGGTCGTGCCCTTATGCCTCATTCTTGCCGCACGGTTTCCCCTGCGACGAGCTTGATCAGTCATCGTGACCCTTTCCTCATCAGACCCCTCTGTGACGTAAATAGGTCGCGATCATGTTCAAGGCGCCCTGTTCGCCTGTTCCACGTTCACGGTTGCTCCACATGGTATCGCATGCGTCCAACTTGACGAACGCTCTCGACGAGTCGAAGGCGCAGCGGACGATACCGGTCTGGAATGATCGCGAACCGATATCGTCGTCGCATTCGGTCGGAGTCGCTCGACGCGTGAAGGCGCGGCGTCGAAACGTCAAAATCAACCAAGATGCTGGGCAACTTCCGTTAGCTTTAAAGGATGCGTTGGTCCACCCTGCATATTCCCACTCTGCGAGACGCTCCTGGTGACGCTGAGGCCGTCAGTCACGCCCTACTGGTTCAGGGCGGTTTCATTCGTCAGCTCCATGCTGGCCACTATTCCTTGTTGCCGCTCGGTTGGAAGGTTCACACCAAGGTTGCCACCATTGTTCGGGAGGAAATGGACGCCATCGGCGGCCAAGAATGTCTGCTGCCAACAATGCATCCGGCAGGGATCTGGCAGAAGTCGGGTCGATGGGACACGATGGGCGAAATCATGTTCCGGCTCAAGGACCGGCGCGACAACGAGATGGCCCTCGGTATCACCCATGAGGAGATCTTTGCCACCGTGGCCGCTGAGCTGAGCTCCTACAAACAGCTCCCCCAGCTCTGGTATCAGATACAGCTCAAGTTCCGGGACGAGGCCCGGCCCAAGAGTGGCCTCTTGCGCGTGCGCGAATTCGCCATGAAAGACTCCTACTCGTTCACCATCGACTGGGACGGCCTCGATGAGATGTTCGAACGTCATCGGGTCGCTTATGCCCGAATCTTTGAACGCCTTCAACTGGCCGCCTTCCCCGTGGAGGCATCGAGCGGGGCTATGGGTGGCGACACCAGCACCGAGTTCATGGTTCCGTGTGCTGCCGGCGAGGACGATGTCCTCCGGTGCTCAACCTGTGACTACGCAGCCAACGTCGAGAAGGCGACCTCCGCTCTGGCCGAGGTCGCCGACGAAGCGCCGCTTCCCGAGCCCGAGCGTTTCGCCACCCCTGGCATCCGTACCATCGCCGCACTCGAAGAAGCCGGAGCGCCCGCCGATCGTCAGATCAAAACCATGGTGCTTGTCGCCGATGAAGCGACGGTGCTCGCCCTGGTGCGAGGCGACCATCAGCTCAACGTACAGAAGTTCGTCGATGCCACCGGCGCCATCGAGCTTCGACCAGCTACACCCGATGAAGCGAAGGCGGCCCTCGGCGCAATGCCCGGCTCGTTGGGCGCGGTCGGTGTTGATGGGCTCACCATCGTGGCTGACGAAGCTCTCCGTGGCCGTACCAACATGACGACGGGCGCCAACGACGACGATTGGCACTACCGGGGTGTCGACATCGCCCGCGATATCAAGGTTGGCCAATGGGCCGACCTTCGCGAGGTCCAAGCCGGTGAGGCCTGCATGAGCTGCGGTACCGCGCTCGAGGTGGTTCGCTGTGTGGAAGCTGGCCATATCTTCAAGCTGGGAACGGTCTTCGCCGAGAAGTTCGGCGTGACCGTGGCCGACGCCGACGGTCAGGAAAAGCCGGTTGTGATGGGAAGCTATGGCATCGGGATCGGTCGCAACATGGCGACGGTTGCCGAATCCCATAACGACGAACGCGGCCTTATCTGGCCGGTTTCTATCGCCCCCTACGAAGTCGTTATCACCGTGGTAAAGCTGGACGACAACTCCATGGCTGCCGCCGATGTCATCTACTCCGATCTGAAAGCCAGGGGCGTCGACGTGCTGCTCGACGACCGGGATGCACGGGCTGGGGTGAAGTTCGCCGACGCCGAACTGATTGGCATTCCTTACCGCATCACGATCGGCCCGAAGGCGCTTGCCGACGGCGAGGTCGAGTTCACCGAACGTCGATCAGGCGACATGCAGCGGGTGGCAAAGGGAGCGGTAGCCGAGATGGTCACCGATCTCGTGACCACCCAACGGAAGCTCTAAGATTCTCGGGCCATGTTCGAGCTGGAGACGCCGACACTTGACGATCTCGAGGCTATTGGCGAGCTCGATGCTCGCAACTTTGGAGCAAGCCCTCTAAAACCCGACCATCTAGAGGCCCTGAGCCACTGGCTCGATATGGATCGCTCACTTGTCGTTCGGGATGCTGGTAGAGCGGTCGCCTTTGCGGCATCGGTGCCCTTTGAGCTAACCCTGCCGGGGTTGAATACGGTAAGGATGTCTGGAGTCACCTGGGTCAGCGTCGCCCCCAGCCACACTCGTCAAGGCATTCTCGGCCAGCTCATGCACGGCCTCGACCAGTTGGCGATCGACCACGGCGAATCTGTGCTCGGCCTACAGGCCAGCACCGGTGGGATCTACGAACGTTTTGGTTACGGCCCGGCAACCCGGTGTCGAGTCATCGAACTCGACCGCCGAGCGGCAAGGATCGCCAACAGCTACAACGTCGACCGGCGCCAGGTAACCCTGTACTCGAAGGCCGAGCGGATCGAGCGCTCAGCCGAACAGCTCGATCGTTTCGATCGGTATCGTCGGGCCACCATCGGTGAGCTATCGATCAACGCGGCCTACCTGAAGATCGGTGATGTCAGGTCCCCGGATGAGCAGATCTATGCCGAACATCCCGACGGCTACGCTATCTACACCATCAGCCCGCGCTGGAATGAAGGGCATCCGGCCCATGAGATATCGATCGATTCGATGGTCTGGAACACCCCGCAGGCTCACCTCGACCTCTGGGCCGCGATCATGGCGAGCGATCTTGTTGGGCCGATCCGGTCACGCATCGCCATCGGACCCGATGATCCGCTTCCCTACTTTCTCGCCGACCCGCGTACCTTGAGAACCGTCGAACTCAATGATTTCCTCTGGCTCAAGGTCAACGATCCGAAGACTGCGTTCGCCGCTCGCACCTACCGAGGCGACGCTTCCCTCACAATCATGGTGGAGGGAAGCGACGAGGTACTTCGCATCAGCCCTCAAGGCGTCGAAACGGTCAGTGGCCCAGCCGACATGCTCGCTGATCGATCAGCCCTAGGACCACTGCTCCTGGGATCGACCTCGGCGACTGTATTAGGCACCGGTCGCCGAGTGCATGGCTCCCGCCAAACGCTTGCAACCGCCGACCTGCTCTTCGGACACGGCGATCCCGTCCACTCCCAAACCTACATCTGACCTACATCTGACCGAGACGGTCGGGCCGTTCCCATTCGTGGCGAACGTCTCAACGCGGGCTGGCTGGTAGGCGAAGGCGGCGAGTAGACTTAGAGCCGCGACCAAATCGGTACCCTTGCTCAGGCCGCGGCTCGGGTACTTCAGCGAGAACGACGATCACGCCCCATCACCGCTATAGAGAGACCACGCCATGTCGGGAGTTCAATCAATTGAACGGGCTTTTGCCATCCTGCGCGCCCTCGCCGTTGGCTCCGCTGGTGTCACCGAGCTAGCCGAACGGTCGAACATTCCCAAGAGCACGGTCGCTCGCCTACTAAGCGCTCTTGAGACCGAAGGTGCCGTCGAGCAAATCGAATCCTGGGGTGAGTACAAACTCGGTCCAACGATTACCGGGTTGGCCGGAGCCGGCAGCCCTGGCAACAACCTCATCAACGCAGCTCGACCTCATCTCTGGGAACTCAACGAGCTCACCGGTGAGACCGCAGGTGTCTCCATCCTCGACGACGGCGAGATCGTCTACCTCGACCACGTCGAATCGACCGAACAGGTACAGATTCGCAGCTGGACGGGTGAACGGGTGAAACCTCACCTCGTGCCGTCGGGTTTGATACTTCTGTCGCACCTTTCGGAAGGTCGCCGAAACGCCTACTTGGCAAACCCCCTCGATGCTGCGACCGCTAAAAGTGTCATCGACCCTGAGCTGGTTCGTCAGCGCCTCGATCTTGTTCGCCAAGCCAAGACCGTTTGGGTCTACGGCGAGCTAGACGAGGGCATCAACTCGGTGGCCGCTCTCGTCCGCGACCATGCGGCGAACCCGATCGGTGCGCTCCACATACACGGCCCGGCCTACCGCTTTCCCGCCCAGGGCGAGACCGACAAAGTAGCAACCGCCCTGGCCGACGCTGCAGAGCGGCTGTCGCTCCAGTTGGCCTAAGATTCAGGCCGCCGAGGTCGCTCGGTAGAACGGCAATAGCTCATCTGTGAAGGCGGATCGCCGACCAGAACCAGGTGACGAGATCTCCCAACCGGCGCGGCCTGTTCCTCAAACGAAGTAGTTCCGCTGTAGCAGCTGCAGCTCTGATCCTGGCAGCGGGTTGCCAGGCCAGTGACGCTGATTCGGCTCTCTCGAGTGAACTCGCCGAGCCGAACCTTGCCTTTGTCGAGGGAGATACACCGGGATCGGGCGCCACAACGACAACCACCCAACGTCGAACCACCACCACCACCTCCTCCCCACCGATCGAACTCGGCACGCCATCAACCCCTTTCGGTCCGTTGCCGATCTCGAGCGAGGCCCGGGCCATCGAGACCGCCTCCGGCGTCGTGCTCCCCGTGCTCGGACAGCGCGATGGCGCCTACCTCGCCCTCACGGCCTGTGAGGAAGTGCGGGTCATGGACGGGACGCCGATCGGACGAGCCCATGTCGTGCTCGACCCAGGCCACGGCGGAACCGAAGTAGGCGCTGCCTCTGAGCTCTTTGAGCTCGCTGAGGAACATCTCAACCTCCAGGTGGCTCTTCTGACCAAGCAACGGCTCGAAGCCGCTGGAGCGACGGTCGTCCTCACCCGAAGCTTCGATCACAACATCACAACCGGCGCCCGCGGCGTGCTGGCAAAGAGTATCGAGCCAGCCCTTTTCGTATCTGTCCATCACAATGGCGGCAGTCCTCGGCTCGGGGACCGCCCCGGCACCATGGCCTTCGCTAAAGACGATGACGCCTCGCGACGCTTTGGCGGACTTTTCTACAAGCGATTGACCGAAGCTCTGGCCCCACTCGGCGCCCAGAAGCGGGCCGACTACGCGCTTTACCATCAGGCCTTGGAGGACTACGAGACTGCACTCGATGCCTTCGGCGCCTCCGTGCAGGCTCGCGACGAAGCACTCGTGGCCAACGGGCAGGCTTTGCCGGAAGCTACGACGACACTGCCACCCCGGCCTGAGCCTGACGCTCTTGGAAGGCGCAGCGCCCGTCAGCTCGTGACCACACCAACGACCTTGATGACGCCAACGACCCAAGCACCAACCACACAACCACCGACCACGCAGGCTTTGGCAACAGACGACGCAACCTCGTCGACCACCCAGCCAGCGTCGACCTCGACAAGCCTGCTACCGGTACCGTCGACCGTCGCCCCACCAGCAGAATTCACGCTTGAACCGGTCGCCCCCTTCGGCTGGACGGGCTCGGGCAACGCCGGAGTTCGTGCCTGGCTCCGGGCCGACGGCAAGGACTATCTCTCCGTGCTGCGCCACAGCGCCGATATCCCAACGGTGCTGGCCGAGTTTCTCTACCTCACCAACCCGGTCGAGGCAGAATTGCTCGCCGATCCCGGCTTCCTTGCGCTCGAAGCTGAGGCGCTGGCCACTGCCATCATCGACTATTTCTCTTCAGAGCAGGCAGTCGGCACGGGGCACGTCCCCGATGAGTTCGACGATCAGCCGATCGGCGGGGGCGGCAAGCCAAAGAACTGTGTCGAGCCAGACTACGACCTGCCCCCACCGACGCAACGTCCGGCAGGGGCAGGTTCATAAACGGCAATCAGGCAGCTGAATCAGGCCGGTTGAGTGAATCAGGCCGGTTGAGCGCCCGCCCCGCGGGTATCAGTCCAGCTGCGCATCCAGGTTGGAAATGTCCTGGCCAGCACCGACACAAACATAGTGAACCATGGTCTTGGTACCGCCGATAAAGGTCTTGTTGGTAGGCGCTACCAGCACGACGATAAAGCAACCGGGATCGACGCTAAACGAGTACGACCCGTCTCGGTTTGTGACCGTCGTTGACACCGGAACCGCAGCGGTCCCGTCCTCGATCGCAAACAGCTCGACGGCGATGTTCTTAGCCGGCCTTCCATTGGCCTTCAGGACCGTGCCACCGAGGCTCGAATCTCCGACGGTGAGCGTGAGCACTGGCGGATCATGATCCGAGAAACTGTGACCATCGCTAAATGAGCCATCGAGCGATGGCTCGTCCCACTGCCGGTCGTAGTAGTCGGTGTTGAAATGGGCGTAGGTCAGCGTCGGGGCGTAGGCGTTCAGCCCATCGCTGATCAGCATGTGATCGAGGGTCTGAAGCCTGCCGGAGAACTGGAAGCTGTAGGCGTTGTCGGTCCCAGCCGTCGACCAGAGGTTTGTGAGTGTGGTCGTGCCGTCGGTCAAAATTCCCAGTGGTGTCTCATCTTCAAAGGCGTTGAGATCACCGGTCACGACCACGTCCTTGCCTGCTGCTTCTAGGCCAGCGACATGATCGCGCAAGACCGAAGCTTGAGCGTCCCGACAAACATCGGGAGCCGCCTTCGACGAGAAATGGTTGGTGATAACAGACAACGTCGTGGCCCCGATGGCAAGATCAACCTGCAGCGGAGGACGATCGAAGAGAAACTCGGTATCGCCACAACCCTCGGCGATGTCGGGGAACGTGGCCGCTATCTGGGTGACCCCCGTGACCACCATCGTGTCCTTGACCAAGAACCCAACGTCGATGCCTCGGTTGTCGTTGCCCTCGACCAGGTAGGCGGTATAGCCGCCGAGCTGATCGGCCACGTCTTCGAGAACGGCCAGGTTGTAAACCTCTTCAAGACCGACCACGTCAGGACGACTCAGCAAGCTGTCGACGGCATCAACGATCCGATCACGCTTGTTGGCGTACTCGATCTCGGTTATCGGTGAACCGTCGTGCGAGACACCAACCGGGAAGAAGTTCTCCACATTGAGAGCGGTGATGCGAATCTGATCGGCACCGGCGGGCTCAAGTCCTGTAGAGGGGTAGGTAACGGTCGAATCTGGCGTCACGGTGGGCAGTGCGCCCGGCTGAATGAGGATCTTGTAAAGATCGAACGAATAGGCCAGCGGTCCGGTCGCATTCTCGATGGTTGCAAACAGATCGGCCTTGACCAGCGTTGTCGAGGCCATGTTGGGCTTGCGTGGAAGCACAGGGTTGCCAGCGCCAGCGTCGGAATCGAGCGCCAACAGCCCATCGTTGGTATCGGGACGAACCAGGATGTCCTTTATCGGCCCCGGCGTAACGATGAGTTCGCCGAATCGGTTGGTGCCGCCACTATTCGCGACACTTACCGGCAGCGTTACCAGCATCCCTTCGAGAGCTTCGTAGCCATCACGGTTGATACCCTCCTCAATGACGGCCGCGGTAGGCAACGGATTGTTAGGGCTGAGAATCTCTACGGTGGCACCAGCCGAAAGCACCGTGAACTCGAAGTGTTCGGCCACGGTGCCGGTGACGCGCACCAGGTCGCCGGGGCTGTAGGCGGCCACATCGTCCAACGACGATGAGAACTGGACGAAGATGCCTTCTGAGGTTGTCGGATCGGCATCGGCGTCGGCGTCTTCCTCCTGGATGAAGAAGCCGCGGTCGGTGTGGAAGATTGCGCCAGAGTTAGACTGGCCAGCTTCGTCATCCCAGCCGGTCACGATCGCTTCGACGACAACGCTCTGGCCGACCAAAGGTGAGTTGTCGATGGGGTCGCCGTCGGCCGGGAATCGGGTCGGGGCATCGGGATCAGGGGCAGAGACGCTGCCCTGGATGTCGTGGATGAGCGTGACACCGCCGGGGTTGCCCCCACCGCATGAGTTTGCTGCTCCCGGAGTGTCAGATGATAGGTCGCCAAAGGTGCCGATAACCCACTCACCATCGCACACGTACACATGGCCGGGGACGAAGGTGCCGTCGGGCCCAACGCTCGGTGGCCCGTAGTGCTGCTCGGTGTCTACTGCTGGGTCCTGTTCGACCAGGGCGATGAGATCGATGATCTCGCTCCACGGCGTCGCATCCAACGTGCCGTCGTCGTCGGTGTCGAGATCATCACCGTTGGCTCCGGTGAAGTCCGCCACGATGAGGTGGGTCACGTTGTCACTGTTCTCAAAGTTCAGGTCGGTCACAAGGTCGGGAGCGCCCGTGGTCAGCCCAGCCTCGGCGATGGTGAAGAAACCATCAGCGTTGAAGCTGTTGCCAGATAGGTCGATCACCACTTCGAGGACTCCGGAACCGCCGGTGCCGTCACCGATGACCAGATAGGTGAGGTTCTCGATGGCGGCGCCAGCCGGACCGGCCAGTTCCGCTAGCTCGTCGACATCGGCGCCGGGTTGGTCGATGCGGATCTCCGACAGCGTGATGGCGTCAGAACCGCCTGTTCCGATGATCTGACCGGCGTTTATGAGGCCTCGAGAGGCGGCCGCTGGGGTAGACCAGGTGAAATCTGCCGCCGTCGAGCCGGTGCCGGCTAGCTGTAGGCTCTGGTCGACCGGCGTTGAGCTCGACTGCGAAACACCGATATCGGTGCTGGTGAGGCCGATGGCTGGGCCATCGACTGCGCTAAAGGAACCCTCGTAGCTCAGGAATTGGACGACGCCACCATCGGCATCGACCAGGGCGAGCCCATCGGGCGCCCCGTTTTGCAGACCAGCAACATCGACCCATACCGCTCCTGCGCCATCTCCCTCATCGGGGATGGCACCGGCGAAGGTGTGGGCGGTTCCGTACGAGGCACCGCCGTTGCCGTTGTAGTAGATCAAACGCCAACCCGAGAGGTCGGTTCCAGCCGGTCCGGCAACTTCGACCCCTTCTCCAACGTCGCTTCCATCATTGTCGTAGTGAAGCTCATTGATGAAGACGGCGCTGATTCCATCGACTTGTGCCGCCGACGGCGTCGCCGTAAGAAGTGCCGCTATCAAAAAGACGGCAAAAGCAATGATGAAAGCGCCGGCGGTGGCCGACGTGTTCTGTGATCTAGGCATGTGGTATCTCCGTGGCGATCGCCATAGTGGTGGAATCCCGCTCCCCTAGCCTGTTGCCATCCGTCGACGTGGTCAAGCGAAACCTGGATTGAGGTGGATAAACACCTTTGAGCGGTCGGCGTTGGCGCCGAAGACAGCACCGAGAGCCAGAGCGAATACGTTGAGCCACACGCGCATGAGGACCGCCGAAGCGGCCCTCATGTCTAGGTTCTGTTCACGCCTCTTGGTCGAGGCGCGGTAGCCCGGTGGGCTTACTTTTTGGCGGCAGCCTTGGTGGCCTTCTTCGCCGTGGCTTTGGTGGCCGTAGTGGCCTTCTTCGCCGTGGTCTTTGTGGCCTTGGTGGCCTTGGTAGCCTTCTTCGCCGTGGTCTTGGTCGCCTTCTTGACCGTGGTCGTGGCCGCCGCGCTCGCCTCGGTCGCCTTCTCGACAGGCTTCCAGATGTTGTAGAGCTCCTTGGCGAAGGTGCGCTGCGACTCAAGCCATTCGTTGGTCAGCTCGAAGCACTGGTCGATTACGGCGGAAGCGTCAAACTCGATCGAGGGAAGATCGATGGAAGGCATCGGGGGAAGGGGGATCTCTGGCATTTCAGGCAGATCCTTCACCATCGAGCCGATGGTGTTGGCCAGATCCTTGTTCATCTTGAGGATGCGATCCTGAGCGGAGGTTACGTACTCCAGCCCCTGGCGCTGTGCATCGGTGATGACGGTAGTTGCATTCATTGGGTTCTCCTGATTCGGAAGGCGCGTGGCTCAGGGAGCCGATTGCCATCTGCGTTCTGTTGCTAACTATAGCAAGCATGCTTGCAAAGTCAAGCACTAGATCGCAAAAGCCAGAGTGACCCTCGACACGCCCACCTCGCCGAGTCCACCCCGACAAGACAGAGCCTTGTTGCCTTACGTACTACCCTTGCGGCGCTTAATCTCCGCTGTTACCGCTGGCACGATCTTGTGGAGATCGCCGATCACGGCGTAATCAGCCTTGGCCACCATGTTTGCCTCGGGATCGGTGTTGATCGCCAGGATGCGCTTCGAGGCCATAGCCCCGACCCAATGCTGGATAGCGCCCGAGATTCCGGTAGCAATATAGATCTCTGGAGCAATGCGGGTTCCCGTCTGACCAACCTGATCGGCGTGGGGACGCCAACCGTTGTTGGTCACCGCCCGGGAACAGCCGACTCGACCGCTGAGAAGGTCGGCCAACTCCTCGAGAATGCCAAAACCATCGGCCGAACCAACGCCGCGACCCCCCGAAACCACGACCGGCGCCGTCGACAAGGTCACGCCTTGAGACAACACAGCCCGATCCTTGATGATCGTGACCGCGTGACTTCCGTCGAGCTCTGGTTCGAACTCTTCCACCGTTCCGGCACCGGGCGCTAGTGCATCACTGGCCACGACCGCATGGTGACCAATGGAGACAAGCTTGCGCTCGGCCTCAATGGTTGAGTCCTCTAAAAGAGACCCGCCCCACTGGAGGCGAGTCATCGACCAGCCTTCGTCGTCGGAGGCATCGACCGACACGCAGTTGGCGACGAAGGGCAAATCGGTGCGGGCCGCCAACTGGGCCATCACCTCATTGCCACGATCGGTACCAACGGCCAGTACCGCCGCAGCATCGATCTCGTCGGCAAGCTGCCGTACCGACTCAGCCCAGGCGTCCGGGCCGTAGTCGGTCAAGATGTCGTGGGTCACGACGTGAACGGTCTGAGCCCCGAGTTCGGCGGCCTCATCGGTGAGATGGTCTGCGCCCTCGCCGATCAGGACGGCATGGAGATCATCGCCCATCTGTTCTGCTAGCGAACGGCCAGCGGTCATGGCTTCACGGCTGGCCTCAGCCAGATCGCCGCGGTCGTGTTCAAGGATCACCAGAAGCGTCATTGGAGAACTCCGATCTCTTCAAGTAGATCGACGATGGCCGGAGCAGCCTCTTCGGAGTCGCCGAGCATGACGGTCTCTTTCACGGTCTCAGCTGGCCTATGGAGTCGCACCATGACCTGCCCGCCGTTCTCGGCATCAATCGGCTGCGACACCATCTCGGCCTTCTTGGAGGCGAGACGTCCTTTCATCGTTGGATAACGAGGCAGGTTGATGCCCTCCTTCACCCCGAGAACCGCAGGTCGCGGCAGTTCGTAGACCTCAAAGCCGGCATCGACGGCTCGTCGAGCCACGATGTGATCGTCTTCGACGTCGATGCCCTTGATCCCGTTCACGATCGGACGCCCGAGGGCATGAGCCACGCGAACACCGACCTGGAAACCACCCGAATCCGCCGACTCGTTGCCGAACAGAATCAGATCGAAGCCACCGCCATCGGCTTCCAGCCCGCCCACCGTCTCGGTGATGATCGCGGCCGTTCGCTGGGGATCCAGCGCCAGACCATCGGTCGGGACAAGCACGAGATTGTGACAACCCACCGACGCCGCATAGCGAAGCTGCTCCTCGGCCTCAGCCGGGCCGACGGTGAGGACCGTCACCTCTCCCCCCATGCGCTCGGTGATCTGGACCGCTTCCTCCACCGCGCACTCCTCATGGGGGCTCGTGGTGAAGCCGAGGTGGGCGGTTTCCACCGCTTGGCCATCGGTGGTCACGTTGATCTTGGCGCCCGGAGCAGGCACCCGTTTCACACAGACAAGAATTCGCATCTGTTGCTCACATCTCCTTACAGCGGTGCGGGGCTTGAACAAAGGCCAACGTCGGGTTCGGCACTATCCGAGACGACACGTTAGGCCTTGAGGCGACGGTCGTCAGAGTCGAAGACCGCCCCTTCGACGGCACCAACCTTGATCGGAAACAGCTCATTCATATACATCACCGAAAGCTCGGTACCGATGACGGCAAGCTCGGTTGGCACATACCCCATCAGCAGGTGCTTGCCGACCGAAGGTCCAGGCGACGCGGTAGTAACTCGTGAGCCACGGCCATGGGAGTCGACGATGCGCTCACCAGCGGTGGTCAGGATCGGCTCGTTCCCGCCCTGCATGTACCGTTTGCGGCCCTGCGAGTCGGTGTTGTCCTCCACCGTGAAGGTGCACATCTTGGCGATGGGATCACCGGCTTCGCGGGCGGCCAGGTAGGCCTCCTTGCCGATGAAATCAGCAGCCTTTACCTTCGGTCGAGCCAGCCCAGCCTCGAGCGGGTTGTACTCCGATTCGAGCTCGGCGCCCATCAGACGATAGCCCTTCTCGACCCGGCCAGATGAGCCGTAGACGCCACCACCGGTGGGTCGGATGCCGTGACTCTCGCCCGCCTCGAACAATGCGTCCCACAGTTTGGGACCGTTTTCCCAGGCGGTGTAGATCTCCCAACCACTATCCCCCACATAGGAGATGCGGAAGATATGGCATGGGATGCCAGCAACGTCGATCTCACGGATGGAGCCGTAGGGCGAACCTTCTTGGCTGAGGTCGTGACTCGTAAGCTGACCCAGCACGGCCGCAGCCTTGGGGCCCCAGAGGCCGAGCGTCGTGATGCCCATCGTCACATTCTGGAAGGCGACGGACCCGTCGGTGGGCATGTGCTTGCGGACCCAGAACTCGTCGCGGCCACCGTCGAAGACGCCGGTTACGACCCGGATCTCCTCCTCGCCCATGCGCATCATGGTGAGATCGGAGTGGAAGCCGCCGTCGGCGGTGAGCCATGGGGTGTAGGTGGAGGTGCCGATGGCCTTGCCCACCTTGTTGACGGCCAAACGCTCGGCGAACTCCACGGCACCAGGGCCGGTGAGTGAATAGACCTGGAAGGCGCTCAGGTCGACAACGCCACAGTTTTCACGCAGGTTGAGGTGCTCACCATGGGTGATAGGGCTCCACCAACGGTTGTCCCATTCGACCTCACGCTCGGAGAGGCCGTAGCGCTCGACCAGATCGTTGTTGGCGTTGTACCACTGGGGTCGTTCCCAACTACGCGCTTGGAAGAACTCGGCTGCTAGAGATTGCTGGCGACTGAAGTAGGGGCTGGTGGTCAGGTTGCGCTGACCACCCCACTGCTCGGAGGGGTGCACGATGCCGTAGGTTTTGATGAACGACTCGTCGGCCCGGCTCCAGATGTGCTCGTCCGACTTCTCCTCGTCGTAGAAGCGAGCGATGTCGGCCCCGTGAGCGTCGATCACGCGGGGGTAGCCGTAGGTCATCCACTCGGCGACGACCTGGCCCATTCCGGGGCCTTCCTTGACCCAGACAGCAGCGGCCGACCAAAGGTTTTCGACGTCAGGCATCTCGCCCAGGCAGGGCATGCCGTCGGGGGTCAGCGAAAGCAGGCCGTTGATGGCGTACTTGATCTCGGCGTCACCGAGCATGTCCATCAGCTCGATGGCTTGTTCCATCTGCTCATCAAAATCGTCGGGGGTGAAGGGCATCTCGGTCGGAGAAAGCGCGGCTTCCTCATTCGACGGGATCTCGTCGGGATGGTGCAGGATGGCGCGGTGACCATAGGAGCCCACCTCCATCGAGCCCGACGACTGGCGCTCATAGCAAAAAGTGTCCATGTCGCGAACGATCGGGTAGCCGATCTCGTTGTTGGTCTCGGCCAGCACGTCGATCGGGCCGACGTCGGCCATCTGGTGAACGGTGGGCACGAGCGGGATGTAGGTGTCGGCCATATTGGCGATGCGGTTTGACCAGACACCGCAGGCGATCACCACGTGCTCGGCCTCGATGCGACCCTTGTCGGTTACGACGGCGGTGATGCGGCGACGGCCGTTTACGGCCACGTCGCCGTCTTCGGTTTCGAGGTCGAGGACTTCGGTGTTGGCGAAGACCTCGAGGGCGTTCTTGTCGAGCGCCTTCTTACGCATCACGGTGCCGGTTTCAAGCGAGTCGACGACCGACACGGTTGGACAGTAGAAGCCACCTTTGATGATGTCTTCGTTGACGAAGGGCACGAGTTCCTTGACCTCGGCCGGGGTGAGCATGTGGGCTTCGATGCCCCATGCCTTGGCCGAAGTCATGCGACGAGCGAGCTCGTTCATGCGCTCTTCGGTACGAGCCACCTCGATACCACCGGAGTCGACGCTGAGGTCGAGATCGCGGTACTGGTTGGCGCTTTGCTCGCCGAGCAGGGCCATCTCCTTGTTGTGATCAACCGGGAAGATAAAGTTCGAGGCGTGGCCCGTTGACCCTCCTGGATTCGGCAATGGACCCTTCTCGATCAGAACCATGTCGGTCCAGCCAAGTTCGGCCAGGTGCCCTACAACGCAGTTACCGACGATGCCGGCACCGATAACAACGACCTTGGCGCTGCTCGGGAAGTCGCTCATATGCCTTCGTTCCTTCTCTCGGGGTCTTCGACCGTTCTCGCCTGGCTCTTCGACTGTTCTTTGGCTGTTCTTCGATTTGTGGTCAGGCTGATATATCAGTAGGATATCGTTATTACTGTTGCGGAGCAAGCCTATCAATCGATCAAAAAAATGATCGTCCGACTCGAGGTCGCCCCGGGCTCGGTTCTGAATGAAGCCGACCTGATCGACGAGCTGGGGTTCGGGCGTACCCCAATCCGCGAGGCGCTGCAGCGACTCCGTCGCGATGAGCTTGTCACGATTCTTCCCCGCCGGGGCGTCTTCGTCACCTCGCTCGACATCGACGACCTGCCCATGCTGTTCAACTCGCGTGCGGTCATCGAACCCCACCTCGCCGAGCTTGCTGCACTTCGCGGCGACGACGAGCATTGGGCGGAGATCGAACGAGTGCTAGGCGAGGTCGAGGACCCAACCATGGCCGCCGACACCGAAGCCATGGTCGATGCCGATAGCCGCTGCCACGAGATCGTGTGGGACGCGGCAGGCAATCGCTTTCTTACCGGCACTGCGGCCATGCTCTACGCCCAAAGCAATCGCCTTTGGCATCTGTACTTGGGCGAGATCACCGACATGGGCCCGGCGGTTGCCGAACACCGCAAGATCCTGAAGGCGCTTCGCCGTGGCGATGGAGCCAAGGCTGCCTCACTGACCGAAGAGCACATTCGCACCTTTGAACAGGAAATTCGCGAACGCATGCAAGCTCGGCTTGAACCACAGCTCTAGGTCCAGTTGGCGATCTTCCAGCGCTCGACATCAAACGCAAATCACCCCTAGACCGGCAAGCCACGATTCTGTATGATGGAATCGTTCTGCATGGTGGAACGCAGCGACTAGCGCCAAAATCCACTGTGAGTGAATATCTTTTCCTAATGGTAAACCTCAGCTACTGTTGCATTGGCCGTCGATGACGCGACAGAACCCGAGAGACCGGAGTACTTGTGCCTTTTCCATCTGACCTTGAGATTGCCAAAGCTGCCAACCTCAAACCGCTTGTCGATATCGCTCAAGGGTCGGGTATTCCGACCGAGCTCCTCGAGCCCTACGGCAGCGGTGCGGCAAAGATAAAACTTGAGGCCATCGACGCAATGTCCGATCGCCCCAAAGCAAAATACGTCGTGGTCTCTGCCATCACCCCTACCCCTCTGGGTGAAGGCAAGACCACGACTACTGTCGGGCTTGGGCAGGCCTTCCAACACATCGGCTCGTCGGCCACCATCGCCATCCGTCAGCCCTCGATGGGCCCGACCTTTGGTATCAAGGGTGGAGCCGCAGGCGGTGGCTACTCCCAGGTCGTACCGATGGAGCTGTTCAACCTCCACCTCACCGGCGATATGCACGCCGTGACCGCAGCCCACAACCTCTGCTCAGCAATGCTCGATGCCCATCTCTATCACGGCAATGCTGCCGCCTTCGATACGCACAACATCACCTGGCGCCGCGTTCTCGACGTGAACGATCGCGCCTTGCGCAAAGCGGTGATCGGCCTCGGCGGCCGCCTCGATGGCGTTCCCCGAGAGACCGGCTTCGACATCACCGCCGCCTCAGAGGTTATGGCCGCTTTGGCTCTGGCCACCTCGCTTCAAGACCTGCGAGTGCGCATGGGACGAATCGTGCTCGGCTACTCCAAGGAGGGCACGCCAATCTCAGCCGAAGAGATCGGCGCCGCCGGAGCGATGACTGTCATTCTGATGGAAGCCATCAAGCCCAACCTGATGCAGACGCTGGAAAACACACCAGCCCTCGTTCACACCGGACCCTTCGGCAACATCGCGACCGGCAACTCTTCTATCGTTGCCGACCAAATCGGTATCCACATGAACGAGTTCCTCCTCACCGAGGCTGGGTTCGGGGCCGACATGGGCGCCGAGCGATTCTTCAACATCAAGTGTCGTTACTCAGGCATCGCTCCCGACGCCGCCGTTCTGGTCGCCACGGTCCGCGGCTTGAAGGCTCACTCCGGCAACCACAAGATCGTTGCCGGCAAACCGCTACCTGAAGACCTGCTCAAGGAGAACCCCGACGAGGTTCATCAGGGCGGCGACAATCTGCGCAAGCAGCTAGCCAACATGCAGGCCCACGGCGTGACCCCCGTCGTCGCCATCAACATCTTCCCCGGCGATCACGACGGCGACATCAAGGCCATCCGTGAGATCGCTGAGGAGTACGGATCTCGAGCCGCCCTCTCCACCCACTTCTCCGACGGTGGCCGCGGCGCGGCAACGTTGGCGGAGGCCGTCAAGGAAGCAGCCGAGGAGCCATCGGAATTCAAGGTTCTCTACCCCGATGAAATGCCGTTGCGAGACAAGATCAATGCGGTGGCCACGAAGGTCTACGGCGCCGATGGCGTCGAGTACTCGGCCGCAGCCAACAAGCAGCTCGACACCTACGAAAATGCTGGCTTTGGCCACCTCCCGGTCTGCATCGCCAAAACCCACCTGTCGATCTCCTCGGATCCCAAGCTCAAGGGCGCACCAACGGGCTGGACGCTACCGGTGCGCGAAGTTCGAGCCTCGGTTGGCGCTGGTTTCATCTACCCGATCTGCGGGGATATGCGCACCATGCCTGGCCTGGGCAAAACCCCAGCAGCCCACAACATTGACATCGATGAAAACGGCGAAATTGTCGGTCTCAGCTAGCAGCGCTCGCTAGCCGATAGGAAGGGCGAAAGGTAGATCCTATGTTCTCCAAGAAAAGCGAAGAAGTAGAAACAGCACAGCAAGCCCAGTATCGCCAGAAGCTCATTCGCGAGATGATCTTTGAGATCATTCCGCTCAAGAGCGTCGACGCTGCTATCGCAGCCCTTCCCGAAGGGTCGCAGGTTTCGGTGACGTGCTCGCCGGCCAAGGGCATCCAGACCACGATGGACTTGACCGATCGCGTCCGGGCCGCCGGCCATGTAGCAATACCGCACATCGCGGCTCGCATGGTCGAAGGACCAGAGCACGCCAGCGCCATTGCTGGCTGGCTTCGGAACGAGCAGATCGGGCGACTGTTTCTTGTCGGTGGTGATGCAGAACCACCCGCTCACTACAACAATGCCACCGACTTTCTACGCGACCTGATCGAGGCCGATCCCCAACTCCACACGGTCGGCATCACCGCCTACCCGGATGGGCATGCCGCCATTCCAGATCAGGCTCTACACGAAGCCCTTCACGCCAAGCAGACGCTACTCACCGAGGCTGGTATCGATGGGCATGCCAGCACCCAGATGTGCTTCGATCCCGACAAGATCATTGCCTGGCTTGAGACTGAGCGCAGCCGTGGATTCACCCTGCCGCTCCATCTCGGCTTGTCCGGTGTTCTGGATCGGACCAAGCTGATGACCATGGGTGCACGCCTCGGCATTGGGACATCGCTGAGCTACCTGAAGAAGAACCGCAAGGCCATTTCGAAGCTGTTAACCCAGTCTGACTACGACCCCAACACGCTGCTGATGCCGATGTCGCCTCACCTTGACCGGCTCGACATTCGTGGCCTCCATTGCTTCACCTTCAACCAGGTGGCGGCGACCGACGCCTGGCGGCTCGACGCCTCCTAGACCAAACCCTTAAACCTGTGTTGACCGGCGACGCCGGCCCGTTTGGGTCGGCGTCGTCGCTGTTCATTGCGGTGATACCGGTCATCGAGGTCGCACGATGACGCGAGCCTTGTCATCTTTTGTAGCGACGATTGTCACGACCAGGTGGGCCCGACGAGGGCCGATGTCTTCTACGCTCGTCGGATGATTGCCGAATCATGGGCGCAGAAGGCGTGAGCGATACAGGTTCAGCCGGCGTTAACCAAGGGCCGGGGCCGCTGCGGTCGGCCTCGAGCACGGCGGCCGCGACCTGGGCTCTCTTCGCTGGCATTTTGCTCCTCATGCTGGGCAATGGCCTACAGGGAACCCTCGTCGGACTGCGCTCCGAGTCGGCCGGCTTTTCCACCCAGGCCATCGGGGTCGTCATGACCTGCTACTTCGCAGGCTTCCTGGCCGGGTCGCGGATCGTGTCCAAGGCATTGAGCAATGTCGGCCATATCCGGGTGTTTGCCGCCCTCGCCTCGGTCGCGTCATCCGCCACCCTGATCTATCTCCTAAACGTCAACCCGCTGACCTGGGGAGCCATGAGGTTCACCACTGGCCTGTGCATGGCAGGACTCTACGTGGTTGCCGAATCATGGCTCAACGACCTGGCCACCAACGCCAACCGCGGCCGACTGCTCAGTGTTTACATGGTCATAACCATGGGTGGCGTCGCCCTCGGCAGCTTCATGCTCAATCTGACCGATCCCTTCGGGTTTGAGCTGTTTGTTGTGGCCTCGGTACTGATCTCGCTGGCCCTCGTTCCCGTCTCGCTCTCAGCCGCCAGTGCACCACCGGCTCGCGTGCCGGTACCGATGTCGATCCGCCAACTCGCCGGGCTTGTACCCACGGGCATCGCCGTCTCCCTGCTCGTTGGCATGTCGCATGGCGCTCTGATGGGCATGGGTGCGGCCTACGCCAGCCGGGCCGGACTCGGAGCCGGACAGGTCTCACTCTTCCTCGGTGCTCCGATGCTGGGCAGCATCGTTCTCCAACTTCCGATAGGCACCTTGTCGGACAAGGTTCCACGCCGGGGTGTGCTCTTCGCTGTTTCGGCCGGGGCGTCGATCTGCGCCGCCGTCGTCTCTGGGTTTGAGCCAGGGGGCCTTGCGAGCTTTGGGATGATGTTCCTCCTCGGTGGTTTGAGCTTCCCGCTCTACTCGCTCGGGATTGCCTACACCAATGACTGGATCGACCCGTCCCAGATCCTCGCCGCCAGCTCCGCCCTCGTCGGGACCAACGGTGTCGGCGCGGTAATCGGGCCTGTCTTGGCCGCCACGATGATGTCTTACGGCGGTATCCACATGTACTTCATTGTGCTGGCCATCACCCACGGGGCAATCGCGGTCTATCTCGCCTTCCGCATCGTTACCCGAGATGGCGTCGCCCTCATCGACCAGCGTCGCTTTGTCGTCTTCCCGGCGCGAGCCTCAGCGGTCGCCGTCAATCTCTTTGCCCGCCGAAAAGAGGTCAGCCCCAAGGAGCATCGTCGTAGGCGGTGAGATCAGTCGAAGAGATCAGGGTTCAGCGACATCTCTTCGGTTATTGCTGGCAACCGTGGTTCGGCGATCGGAACCGGCTGACGTTGTGCTCGCGGTACAACCGATTCGTCGTTGCGGATCCAGACCACCTGTTGAGGAAAGGGGATCTCAATATCAGCTTGTTCCAAGGCTTCCTTGATTCGCAGCCGCAGCTCTCGCGCCACCGACCATTGTTCGGCGGGGTCTGTCTTCACCACAAGCCGGATCGAGATGCCGTTTGCGCCCAGCCGCTCTATGCCCCAGACCTCGGGCGGATCGATGATGGTGCCACCTTGAAAATCGACGTCTTGCCAGAGGTCGTCGGCGACCCGCTGGATGATGCCTTCAGCCCGCCTCAGGTCGGTGTCGTAGGCAACCTCGATATCGAGCACAGCCCGAGACCAGAACTGTGATTTGTTGGCCACTCTTCGGATCTCGGAATTAGGCAGGTGCCACACCGTACCGTTCACATCGCGCAAGGTCGTGGTGCGCAGTGAGAAGTCCTCGACGGTGCCGGTTGCTTCGCCTACATCAATCACATCGCCAACGCCGTACTGGTCTTCGAGCAACATGAAACTGCCCGAGAGAAAGTCGGCCACGATCGATTGGGCACCAAAGCCAAGGGCGACACCGACAACGCCAGCCCCGGCCAGCAGAGGAGCCAGATTCACGTCGAACTCACCGAGCACGGTGAGCACGGCAACACTCCAAACCGCGAACCCTGCCAACGAGGCGAGAACGCCCGCCAAGGTAGTGATGCGTAGCTCCGACCGACTCGATTCGGCCATGAGCTGCCGTCCAACCGGGCCGAGTACATTCGAAGGCGGTGGATGCGCTCCTCGGCGGTCGATGCGATCCTGCACGACCCGAGCTCCGACCCTCGTCACCAGACGCCGAAGGATCCTGGCCATCACCCAGGCGACGAGCAGGATGATCAGGATTCGGGCCGGACGGTTGACCAACAGATCGGCGAGACGACCAGCCGAAGCCGAGTTCAAGGTTTCGGCTACCCAGCGGCAGACGACGCTCGGTTCGGCGCTGCAAGCCTCGGTAATCTCTGCGTCGGACAGCTCTTGCGCAAGCACGGGACGTTCACCTCGGGACCAGAACGGACCGATTTGGTTCAGCCCGACGACGCCAAGCCTAGCTAGCCGGGCTCGGCGCCAGAATCACCGCATTCGGTCCGCCCGGTAAAATCCCAAAGTACCCATAGATCACGAACAACTTCCGTGATACGGTACTGTTCCACATAGTGGTACGCTCACCGCAGCGTGGATCAGTCCACATCGCTGCAGTTAGCAACAACATCTTTGATGCACGCCAATTGTCCTACGGTTGGACTCTGGCGTTGCATGATGAGAAGTGCAGCACCGTTTCAGCTCAGGTCGCAGGCTCGCTTGCCGACGTGGTCTTGAATCGAATGCTTATCAATGCTGGTGTCCCGTTGGGACCAGAGTGGACCGGAGAAACCTCTAATGTCGGACGCTGAAAGCAATGAGATCGACGGCGAAGAAGAGATCGATCTTAAGGCACTAAACGACGAAGATCTCGCTGCCCAGATGCACGACGATCTTTACGATGGACTCGCCGACGAGATCGCCGAGGGAACCCAGATCCTCCTCGACCGTGGTTGGGGGGCCGAGAAGGTCCTGAACGACGCCCTTGTCGAAGGCATGCGGATCGTTGGTATCGACTTCCGTGACGGCATTCTTTTCGTCCCCGAGGTTCTCCTGTCGGCCAATGCCATGAAGGCCGGGATGGAGCTACTCCGACCCCTGCTGGCCGAGACCGGGGTCGAGCCCATCGGCAAGGTCGTCATCGGCACCGTGAAGGGCGACATCCACGACATCGGCAAGAATCTTGTGGCCATGATGCTCGAGGGCGCTGGCTTCGAGGTCGTCGACATCGGCATCAACTCCGACGTCGATTCCTTCCTAGAGGCCATAGCGCAGCACAAGCCCGACATCCTCGGTATGTCAGCCCTTCTGACCACAACGATGCCCTACATGAAGGTCGTCATCGACACGCTGTCGGAGAAGGGCATGCGAGACGACTTCATCATTCTCGTCGGTGGCGCACCGCTCAACGAGGAGTTCGGCGAGGCCATCGGCGCCGACGCATACTGCCGCGACGCGGCGGTGGCAGCAGAAACAGCTTCACATCTTGTGTCCGCTCGTCGAGCGGCCGCCTAGAACAGAGAGCGTCGATTTCCCATGCTTGGGCCCAACGTCGAGCCCGGAGCCGTCGGCGAGCGTGTGCTCGTCTTGGCCTGCGGAGCGCTTGTCAAGGAATTACAGGCGCTGGTCGCCACCAACGGACTCGACTCCTTGACAATCGAATGCTTGCCTGCTGAGCTTCATGCCCGGCCGGCCGAGATTCCTGATGCTGTAGCCAGCCGGCTTGAGCGCCGTATCGCCGAGTACGACCGCGTGCTTGTCGGCTACGCCGACTGTGGCACGGCCGGACGTCTCGACGAAGTTTGCGAACGATTCGACGTCGAACGCCTCCCCGGAGAACACTGCTATCAATTCTTCGCAGGGACCGAAGCCTTCAACGAGCTTCAAGACGATGAGCCTGGAACCTTCTACCTCACCGATTTCCTGGCCCGACACTTCGACCTCCTCGTCCTTCGCATGCTGGGACTCGACCGCCACCCCGAACTCATGTCGATGTATTTCGGCAACTACACGCGCCTCATCTATCTCTCTCAGCTCGATGCACCAGACCTTCTCGAACGAGCCAAACAGGCGGCCGAACACCTCGGCCTTCGTTTCGAGCACCGGCCAACAGGCTACGGCGAGCTCGAAGGGGCACTGGTGCACTTCACTCGCTCAGCAACAACCGCCAAACCAGCAGAGGAGCCAGCGCTATGACCTCACGGCGTCGAAGCAAGGCCAACTCGATCACAACGATCTACTGGCGAGACATCCCCGCTCAGATCACCGCAACCTTCAATGGCGAGAACCACAAGGTTTTGCTCGAACCCCGCTTCCAGCACGCCATCGATCGCGCCGCCACCGTTGCCGGACTCACCGAAACCCACGACTACGTGAATGAGTGGCGGCAGGTTCAGCAACCTCTCGAAGAAGACCCCGCCACCGCTTCCGAGCGGGCCGCGGCCGACATTCAGTCCAGTTTCGACCGTCAAAAGCTTGAAGACCTCGTTGCCAGCGGTGGCCTCGCCCAATCGGACGATACCACCGAACGCACCCCCAAGTAGGAGTACCAAAAATGACCGACACCGTGATCAGCTCAGGGACCAAAGAGGTCGTCATCGGCTTCGGCCGACCCTTCGTCATGATTGGCGAGAAGATCAATCCGACCGGCCGAAAGCTCCTCGCTGAAGAAATGAAGAACGGCGACTTCAGCCGGGTCGAGAAAGACGCCCTCGATCAGGTCTCCGCCGGCGCTCAAATGCTCGACGTCAACGCCGGCATTCCGCTCGCCGACGAGCCCGCCCTGCTGGCCAAAGCTGTTCAGCTGGTGCAGGGGATCACCGACGTGCCAATCTCGATCGACTCATCGATCGTCGAAGCGCTCGAAGCCGCCATCGCCGTGTATCAAGGGAAGCCACTTATCAACTCGGTGACCGGTGAGGAAGACAACATGGAGCGCATCTTGCCCTTCGTCGCCAAATACGGCGCAGCCGTCGTGGCCATCTCGAACGACGACTCCGGCATTTCCGAAGATCCTGCCGTTCGCTTCGAAGTCGCCCGCACGATCATCAACCGGGCGGCCGATCATGGCATCCCGAAGGAAGACGTTGTCGTCGATCCACTGGTCATGCCGATCGGCGCCATGGGAACCGCGGGCCGTCAGGTCTTCGAACTCGTCCATCGGCTCCGAACCGAGCTGGGCGTGAACACAACATGTGGCGCCAGCAACGTGAGCTTCGGGCTTCCAAATCGGCATGCGGTGACCGGAAGCTTCTTGGCCATGGCCATCTCCCACGGCATGACCTCCGCCATCATGAACCCAATGCACACCGAGGTGAAGACCGCGATCATGGCGGCCGACGTTCTCAACAACCAGGACCCAAACTGTGGCGCCTGGATCGATGCCAACCGTGGCGACGAGGGCGGCGACGCCAGCGCCAAGAAGCGCGGCGGCCGACGCGGCGGCCGCGCCGCACGAGTAGCTGGATAGCACCTTGGTAACGCCAGGTGAGGCGCAGAGTGGCGTCTCGACCAAAGCCGACGATGACGGCAAGAATCTCGGCAGCAACGATGTCGACGGCGATTTCGCCGTGGTCTTCACCCCGTCTGGTTTGCACGGGCGCGTCGCCAAAGGCATCACCGTACTGGAGGCTGCTCGTGAGATGGGAGTCGATCTCGACACGGTTTGCGGCGGCCGCGGCATATGCGGACGTTGCCAGGTCCAACCGTCACTCGGAGAGTTTCCCAAATGGGCGCTCCACGTCGAGCACGATGCTCTCAGCCAGCCGGGCCAGCTCGAACACAACTACACGGGCAAACGAGCCATCAAGCCCGGCAACCGTCTTGGGTGCGCGGCCGAGATCTGCGGCGACGTTGTGGTCGACGTTCCGCCTGAGAGCCAGATCCACAAGCAGGTCGTTCGCAAGGACGTGAAGCTCGACGGCCTGGTCATCGACCCCGCCATAGCGCTTCGCTACGTCGTGCTTGACGAGCGTCTGGATGCATCGGGCGAGGAGGACGGAACCAGCGTCGACACCCGACTCATCGAGCAGCTCGCGATTGATTGGGAGTTCGACGAAGCCTGGGTCGGTACGGCAAGCGTCGAACCCCACCTCCTCTCGTCGCTTCACGCCCTCGGCACTGAAGCTACAGTCGCCATCCGCGATGATCGTATCGTTGGTGCCTGGCCAGGATTCGTCGATCGGGCGCTCGGCATTGCCGTCGATATCGGCTCGACGACGGTGGCCGGTCATCTCTGCGATCTGACCACTGGCGAAATCCTGAACACGGCCGGACGGATGAACCCCCAGATCCGCTTCGGTGAAGACCTGATGAGCCGGGTCTCCTACGTCATGATGAATCCGGGGGGTCGCCAAGACCTGACCGCAGCGATACACCTCGCTCTCAACGAACTCATCGCCGAGTTGATTGGTGATGAACACACGACAGACCGGGTTCTCGATCTCGTCCTTGTCGGCAATCCAATCATGCACCACATCGCCCTAGGCATAGACCCTACGCCTTTAGGCCAGGCCCCCTTTCCTCTCGCAACCTCGGCCGCTGTTAACACCTGGGCTCGCGATATCGGGCTCGACCTGCCCTTCGCATCTCTCTATTTCGCTCCCTGCATCGCTGGCCACGTTGGGGCCGACACCGCCGCGGCCATCTTGTCTGAGAAGCCGCACAGCTCGCCTAAGGTTCAGCTGCTCGTCGATGTTGGCACCAATGCCGAGATCGTGCTCGGCAACGCGGATCAGATGTTTGCGGCATCAAGCCCGACAGGGCCAGCGTTTGAAGGGGCCCAGATCTCTGGCGGACAACGAGCCACGGCAGGAGCGATAGAACGAGTGCGCATCGACCGAACCTCGCTCGAACCACGTTTTCGCGTGATCGGCGCCGAGCAATGGTCAGACGAGCCAGGCTTCAACGCGGCCATAGCGAGCACCGGCGTCACGGGTATCTGTGGTTCCGGCATCATCGAGGTCGTCGGTGAAATGTTCCTCTCAGGCATCGTCGACACCCAGGGCGTGATCGGCCAAGGCTCCTCTGAACGTCTGGTCGAGGATGGGCGAACGTTTGCCTATCGCCTCACCGATTCGATCCTCATCACCCAAGCCGACGTGAGAGCGATCCAGCTGGCCAAGGCGGCACTGCGGGCAGGCATCGACCTGCTGCGCGAACACGCCAACTGGCAAACTCTTGACGAAGTCCGTCTCGCAGGCGCCTTCGGTGCCCATATCGACCCGGTCTACGCAATGGTTCTTGGACTCATTCCTGACTGCCCCGTCGAACGCGTTTCGGCGGTGGGCAACGCGGCCGGGTCAGGGGCGGTACGAGCCCTTCTCTCGCGATCGGAGCGACAAGAGATGGAACGGGTCGTCAAGGCAACGACCAAGATCGAGACGGCGACCGAACCTCGTTTCCAAGATCTCTTCGTCGATGCTCTCGGCTTTCCCCATACAAGCGAGCCCAATCCACTTCTGGCTCAGGTCATCGATCTGCCCGAGCCCACCAAAGCAGCCGGTGGCGCTCGACGCCGTCGCAGTGGGCGCAGCCGAGGCCGAACCGAAGAGAAGACTGTCGAAGAGTAGGTAGTCGCTGCCCGACGGCGGCCCCGAGTCAATCACCAGAAGCCTGTTAGAACAAAAAGGGACAAGAGATGAGCGAAGAACGACGAGGACGACGAAGCGGTGGCCGAGCTGGCCGCCAGGCGGCCCGGGATGCGTCGGCGAGGCCAACGGACGCCTTTATCACTCGGTCCCTGAAGCCTTTCGAGATTCTTACCGAAGAGGCGCTAGCCACCATCGAGCACAATGCCGACACCATCCTTGAACAGGTCGGCATCGATTTCGTCGACTATCCGGAGGCGCTCCGGCTGTTGGCCGACGCCGGCGCCGATGTGAACGGCGAGCGAGTGCGGTTTCCTCGGGGCATGTGTCGCAAAATCGTGATGGAGAACGCTCCCTCGACCTACACCCAACATGCACGCAACCCGGCACGCAATGTGCAGATCGGTGGCGACGCCACGGTCTTTGCTCCGAACTATGGTTCGCCGTTCGCCTTCGATCTCGATCAGGGACGGCGCTACGCCAACATCGAGGATTTCCGCAACCTGGTCAAGCTCACCTATATGACGCCGTCGCTCCATCATTCGGGCGGAACGGTGTGTGAGCCAGTAGACATTCCAACCAACAAGCGCCACCTCGACATGATCTATACCCACCTGCGCTACAGCGATAAGCCATTCATGGGTTCGGTTACCGCCAAGGAACGGGCGGAAGACTCCGTCGAAATGGCTCGCATCGGCTTCGGTGGCGATCTTGAAGATCGCACCGTCATGAGCAGTCTCATCAACGCCTCATCTCCCATGGTGTGGGATGCCACCATGCTGGGGGCAGCTGAGGCCTACGCCGGGGCCAACCAGGCGTGTATTATCTCGCCCTTCATCCTGGCCGGGGCTATGTCGCCGGTTACGACGGCTGGCGTGGCCGCTCAGACCCTGGCTGAAGCCCTGGCCGGAATGACCTTCGTCCAACTGGTGCGGCCCGGAGCACCAGTGGTGTTTGGCTCATTCGCGAGCTCGATGTCGATGCAAACCGGCGCCCCAACCTTTGGCACCCCCGAACCAGCCCTGGTTCTCTACACCGTCGCAGCCCTCGCTCGACGCTTGGGCGTGCCCTTCCGTTCCGGCGGTTCGCTCACGGCCTCGAAACTCCCCGACGCTCAGGCCGCCTATGAGAGCGCGGCAACCCTGCAGCCAACCGTTTTGGCTGGCGTCAACTTCGTCCTCCATGCCGCCGGATGGATGGAGGGAGGGCTCACCGTTGGCTATGAAAAGTTCATCATGGACGCCGATCAGCTGGCCATGATGGCTGTCTTCGCTCGAGGTGTCGACATGTCGGACAACGGTCAGGCGCTGGACGCGATTCTCGAACACACGCCAGCTCAGCACTTCTTGGGCACCGCCCACACGCTGGCTAACTTCGAAACCGCCTTCTACACCTCGCCCTTGGCCGACAACTCAAGCTTTGAGCAATGGAGCGAGGAGGGTGGCCTCGATGCGGCCAAACGGGCAAACGGCTTGTGGAAGAGCCGTTTGGCCTCCTACGAAGCACCCCCGATCGACGACGCCATCGACGCCGAGTTGATCGACTATATGGAGCGCCGCAAAGCCGAGATGCCGAATGAGTTTGGCTAGGGATCGCCGTCATCCCCACCATCATCTACCGTGGTCGACGATGTCGAGCTCGACGACGATGATGACGCGACCACGGTTGTTGTCGTCGGTTCCGGATCGGCCGAAGTAACCGTCGTCGATACTGTTTCGGTTGTCACTATCGACGTCGATCCAGCAGAGGTCGGCGGCCTCGTCGTGTCAGGTCTGGTTGTGGTTGCAGATGTCTCGGACGTCGATGACGATGCTCCGGTGGTCTCGGTCGTCGATGAGTCGTCCTCGGGGTCCGATTCGGTGGACGACGTGGTGGTATCGGAAGGCTCGTTATCGGCCCCCGACACAGCCTGACGAGACGAAGCGGGCTGCTCGTCGAGTTGCTCGGTCGTCGACGGCAAGCTCGGCGCAGACGTTGTCGTGGTTTCAGGCTCGGTGCTGAGCACCTTGCCGGTGTCGATGCCATCGTCTTGGCGGGCCAACGAGGCTGTCACCTGGTAGACGGCAAGACCGCTGAGTCCGATCACGATGAGGGCGGCAAGCGCTCCGAAGAGCTTGTTCATACTGGCCACGGCTACGCCGGTTCATGCCGACGCGTGGCCGACCGGTCTGATGGCAATGGGGTCGGCTGATCAACCCTCGTTTGAGTCACCACTCTTGCGTTCTGCTCCCGATTGCTCGGCCGGCCCAGGCCGGGCTCCACCACGGCCAGCCATGACTATACCACCAGCCCTCAGGCCATCCGACCAGAGACAAGAGCGGTAAAGCGGTCGACGACACCAACCATGACGCCATCACTAAATCTAGAATGATTTCGAAGCAGCCAGATTGATCGACCCGATCATCCGATCTTTCATAGCGTCCAGATCTACTCCTTCAGGGCTCTTCTGACCCATCCGGTATCTGGCGTAGACACCATGCAGAATGCAGGCGGTCTTGAAGTAGTTGAATCGCCGGTAGTAGCCGAGATTCTCAAGCGAACGGCCGCTGATGGCCTCATACCGTTCGATGAGCTCCGCCCGCCTACTAAAGCCCGGGGCCGAGGTGGCGGTTTCGTGCGACACCTGCACTGCATCCGCAGGATCGAACCATCCATTCATGGCATAGGCGAAGTCGGCGAGCGGATCGCCAAGCGTGGCGATCTCCCAATCCAACACAGCCACAACATGGCCTTCAGCGCTGACCATGCAGTTGTGCATGCCATAGTCTCCATGCACGACCCGGGCTGGCCCCTGGTCCGGTAGATCGGCGATGAACTCATCGTGGAGTTCGTGGATGCGAACGTCGTCGAAATCGGCTGCCTCTCGTGAGGCCTGCCATGATCCGTACCATGTCCGCAACTGGCGGGCGACATAGCCATCGTGGCGGGCCAGGCCACCGAGTCCTACCGTCTCGGGGTCGATCGAATGGAGGACAGCCAGCGTCTCGACGAAGGAGGGTCCGACCTGACCTCGTTGCTCGACACCGAGCCATTCCTCGACAGCCTCTGCGGTATACAGCGCCTGCCCCCCGACCTCGCCCATTACATAGAAAACCGCCCCGGTCACCGAGGTGTCCTCACAGAGGGCGATCGGCTCTGGAACCGGCACGTCGGTGGCGTCGAGGGCCGAGATCACCGTGAACTCCCGTTTCATATCGTGGGCCTTTGGCAAGAGCTCACCCAACGGTGGGCGGCGGATCACAGCCCGATTGCCATCGGCATCGATGATGAGAAAGGTGAGATTGGAATGGCCGCCCTCTAGCCTCTCCCAGACAAATGGTGACGACAGCCGTGAGCAGTCAGAAACCCATTCTTCAACCGCTTCACGTCGGTACCCGGGTGTAGCGGAGTCATCGCTCATCGGACTTGTATAGCGCCTAGGACCCCATCGATGCCACCGCTGAGCAGGCTTCGCCCTAAAACGGGCGGCATTCTGTTGCTCCGCTAGCCGTATCGTCGCAACCAGGTAAGTACAGCGACCGCGACCGCAGCAGGCTGTTCAGGCAACAAGGCGTGCCCCGCATCTGGGATCTCGATAACGGAGACTTTGCCGTCGAGCTCATTAGCCAATAGCCGTGTGCTCTCAGCTGAAATGAGCTGGTCTTCCATCGGCCGAACGATCAAGGTATCGACGTGGCCCCCGCTCGACCATTCGTCGGTTGGTGTTCGCTGTTGGGCTTCGGTTTGGGCCGCCGCCAGGGTGTGGTGCCAGCCGTCAACCCATACGACAGGATCATTGCCCTCAGCAAAGAAAGCCAAGGCGATCGCTTCGAGGTGCTCTTCGGTCGACAGCTCCGGTACAAAAACTCGGCGGTGGGCCGTGGTTGGTTCGGGCTTTGTAGGGCCCGGGCCGGGTGCGGCGAGAAGGACCATATTGCGAACGAGATCGGGGTGACGGGTAGCGGTGGCCCGCGCGACCGTAGCGCCATAGTCGTGTCCGACGAGGGAGGCCGGCTCGCCCCCATTGGCCTTGATTACGGCGGCGATGTCGTCGGCCAGATCGTTGAGGGTGATCCCAGCCAGCGCCCGGGATGATCCGACGATTCCTCGTGGCTCGGGCCGCAGCACGCGATAGCCAGCACCGGCGAGACGGTCTGCGAGATTTGCAAAGTCGCTGGCGCTCCGACCCAGCGATGGCAACAGGATGACGGGTCGGCCTTCGCCCTGAGCATGGACCGACAGCTCAACCGCCCCGGACGTCACCGTCTCGGTTCGGCGGAAGCCGGACTGGTTCTCCATCTGGCGAACTCTTCGCTCGAAGTCCTGGATCTCGACCAATGAGTCGATCGAACTCTCGTTGCTGTAGCTCCGCCACAGTTCACGCCCGAGAAATCGGAGTCCCTCGAGAATTCTGGGACCGATCGACGGCCCCACATGGTTTGCACCCTTGGTGAGCCGGTACTCATGCGATATGCCAACGTCGAAGAGACAGCGATGGAGCAGCTCGACACCATGGTGAACATAAAGTCGATCCTGGTCGCCAGCCTCCAAGTAGATGGTCAGGCCACTGGCTGCAATGGTCGGGCTGTTGGCCACAGCGATCGCTGTTGGATGGTTGGCCTTCCAGAACTGATGGTCGAGCGGCTCGCCGAAGAGGCGCTTACGGATGGCTAGAGGCATGAACACCTGATCGCGGCTCGGCACACTGTCCCAGCTGAACGATTCCTCAACCGTTGGTTCCAGGGCCACCACTCCAGCGAAAACGGCTGGATGCTTGAAGGCCATTCGCAGGGCGCCGAGTGCACCAACCGATACCCCACCGATGAACAGCGGCCCGCTCGTTACACCCGTTTCACGCCGTAGATGGGGAATGAACTCTTCGAGCAGGAAGGATTCCCACCGTTCGGATCCATCGTGATAATCGAGGTAGAACGACCAGCCAGATGTTGGCGTGGCCACGACCATCGCTGGCAGGGCACGCTCGGCCCAGGCCTGCAGAAACTGAGGGCGACACGCTTCAAGAAATCGCCGAGTTCCACCGCCGCCATGCAGCCAGATGAGCAAGGGACTGTCAGCTCGTGGCGTGCGAGCGGAGGAAAGAAGGGCGTACTCGACAGGGCCGGTGACCTTGTCACTAACCACCTCGTCATAGACGAGTTCGCCCTGGGCTTGTTGCCGCTCTTTCCTTGCCATCTTCCCCGCAAACGCTCTGGTAATGCTTGCATAGACCCTACCCGGGCCAAGGGATCTGTGCCTGTAGGCAGGTTATCCCGACCCGGTGGGCACAGATCCCCCACCTACGAGCACCCCCACCTACGAATATCGTTGCGAGCCGTGAGATCAACCATTGTTGATAGCCCACGGCTCGCCTTGGGCTAGAGCAGCTCAATCGCCTCGCTGGGCGTTACATAGTCGGCGCCTAGGGCTTCGGCCACAGCCGGCTCGGTAATTGCGCCATTGGCGACGTTGAGCCCATTCAGCAGATGAGGATCGTCAGCCAAGGCCACCTTGGCTCCCTTGTCAGCCAGGGCGATGGTGTACGGAAGCGTCACGTTATTGAGTGCGTAGGTTGACGTCTGGGGCACAGCGCCAGGCATGTTTGCCACGCAGTAGTGCACAACATCATCGACAACGTAGGTCGGATCCGAATGCGTGGTCGCCCGCGATGTCTCCATGCAGCCACCCTGATCGATCGCTACGTCGACTACGACCGAACCCGGCCGCATGGCCTTGATCATGTCGGCGGTGACCAGCTTGGGAGCCTTGGCCCCCTTGATCAGCACAGCGCCGATGACGAGATCAGCATCGATCACGAGATCTTCGAGCGCTGATTGGGTCGAGTAAATCGTGCGCAGGCTCGGGCCGAACCGGGCCGAGAGCTCGTCGAGCACGTCGGTCTGACGATCGAGCACGGTCACGTCAGCGCCGAGGCCGACAGCCATTTCGATCGAATTTCTGCCCACCACGCCGCCACCGATGACGACGACCTTGGCCGGAGCCACACCGGGCACACCACCGAGGAGTCGACCGGAGCCGCCCTGAGGAGCTTCGAGCGAGTGAGCGCCCGCCTGTACCGCCATCCTGCCTGCCACCTTCGACATTGGGGCGAGCAAGGGCAGTTCACCATCGCTGTCGGTGACCGTTTCATAGGCGATGCAGGTTGCGCCGCTGGTTACCAGATCGCGTGTCTGCTCGGGATCGGGAGCGAGGTGCAGGTAGGTAAAGAGGAGGTGCCCCTTGTCCAACATGGCTCGCTCGATGGCCTGAGGCTCCTTTACCTTGACGATCATTTCAGCGGTTTGGAACACCTGGGCAGCGTCGGAGACCACCGCCGCGCCAACGGCCTGGTAGTCAGCATCGGTTGCGCCGATACCAATGCCAGCATCGGTCTGGACCGTTACCTCATGGCCACGGCCAACAAGCTCCCGAACGCTGTTGGGGGTCAATCCCACCCGTAGCTCTCGATCCTTGATCTCCTTCGGAACGCCAATATGCATCACGACTCTCCCATCTCAGTGGCCACGTCCCAGGTGGCGCATGCAGGTGGTCATGTGAAGGTTCGTCACACGACTCCGATAGATAACTCGGCTGCTTCAACTCTACTCTTGTGACCAGTGTCATGTGTTGCAAGTTTGGGCACCATCAGCACCGATTTTGCACTATTCTTGCGCCCTATGAACACTGCACGCTCAAATAGTGTGAATACCTCGCTGGACGACACAGATCGTGCAATCCTCAACGAGCTGCAGCAGAACGGACGTATCACCAACACGGAGCTGGCCGGGCTTGTCGGCCTCTCGCCGTCAGCGGCGCTCCGTCGGGTTCGGTCTCTCGAAGAAAGCGGCGTTATCGATCGATACGTTGCTTTGTGCAATCCTGCGGCGGTCGGACGGGGGACGACCGTGTTTGTCGAGATCTCCCTGACAAGCCAGTCAGCGACCGACCTCGACGCATTTGAGGCCGGCGTGATCGCCTGTCCCGAGGTCATCAGCTGCCACCTTATGGCTGGCAACTCCGACTACCTCGTTCAGCTCGCCTGCAACGATGTCAGCGACTACGAGCGGGTTCACCGTGACTACCTCGCCCAGCTTCCGGGCGTGTCTCGCATCCGCTCGAGCTTTGCTTTGCGCTCGATCGGGCACAAGTACATCGTCGACTTTTAACAAGCATCTCTTGCGCCCTAGTTGGCCACCGAGCTACCGACCTGGCTGAGAGGGGTCGAAGCACTCGTTCCAATGAATGAAACTGCACCAAAACAGACGATAGCGATCAGGCCGACGAGGAGTGCGTATTCAACGAGGTTGGCCCCGCGCTCTTCCCCCGACGTAGCGCCGTGAGAAGCACGAGACTGGAGAAGTAGTCGTGTCATATCTCAAATGTCGACCCAATTCGGCGCAACTCGATAGGCCGATTGGATAGTCGACGGCCTATGAATATGCCTAGTCGACCACGACACCTTTCTCCCGGCAGCGCTCATCGGCCGCTGTCACACGTTCTCGGTATGGTCAGGCTGGGTTCGAGACGATGCGCACAGGGCGTCAAATCGAGCGACCACGTCTCGGCTAACGCCGACGCCTGCTCCTCCGTTTTCTCAGGAGTCCCCAATGGCCTTTGTGCCGAATCATCCCTTGTCGGAACGAACGATCACATCGTTCCGAGATGCAGTCGGCGTGGCGATGGAACTCGCCGATGAGTACGCCATTGCAAACTCTGTTCTCCTCACCGAACCTACAACTGGTCGGGTCGTGCGCAGCTCGTTGAGCACGGCCATCGAAACATCGCTTTCCCCCCAGCTCCGCTGGTCGTGGCGATCGTGTATCAGCGAATGCCGAGATCGGCCGGAACGCTCAGGTCTCGACGTCGTCCTCCTCGCCGTACGCGAGACATCACTACTCCCGGTTCGCGAAACAGATCTAACCAGCTACCGTTTCGCCCGTGCAACACTCTCCTACTGCAACGCTCGCCTGCTCGACTGGATTCACACCGATGGCGATCACATCCGGTCATTCGCCTATCTGACCAGCCGCCACACAGCCTGGGCCGGCGACAACACCAGCCATCGATGCGAAGACGAACGCTGGCTTCACCAACCCAGCGGTTCAACCTTCGATCTCTAGTTCGCTGGGCCCCACGTGCGCAGGCACCGCTTCGGCTCCATCGGGTCGACGGCCCGCAATGCACCCAGCTTTGAGCCGATTACGAAGCCGAACCCATCGGTGTCCAGATCGATCTGATCGAGGCTCAACGCCTCTTCGGCCCGGTAGAGCGTGGCCTGCGATGTACCCCCGCCGGCGACAAATCGGGCCAGATTTCGCTCGGGTACAAGCAGACTCTCCAGGCTATAGACCCCCAGAGCATCGTCCCCATCAGCTTCAGCAACCGACCAGAGGTCCTGAGGTATCAGCGGAAGGGTTCGTCGCACGACCAGGTGGTTCGAGTCGCCCTGCGCCGTATGGAGGTTGGAATACATGTTGTAGGCGCCTGCCGTGCGCAACTCAAGATAGGGCGACAGACCATTGAGTAGAGCGAAGGCCACCACCACAAGCCCCACCGGTGCACAACGACCAAGCGGTGTCGCCTCCGACACCTCGGCCGACCGGTGGCCACGCCACAACGTACGAACGACAAGGAGAGCAGCGGCACCGCCGTAGATGAACCAGAGCGGGTAGGCCAGCCACCATTGAGGTTGGCCCGCTTTCACAATGATGCTGTCGACAGCCAGTGCCATGGCCACAAGGAGCACAAGAAAGTATCGGCCATGCCGGTCGGCCAGGCCCCTTACTCGGCGGTCGAGCCCGAGCTGAACGTCGAGGGGCGAAAAGAGCAGGAAGAGTGCTACGAGAACAGACGAAAAGTCCCACACATGAGCCACGGGGTCCAAGGCCAGGCCAAAGTGAAACCCCATTCCAACGAGAACCCCAATCGTCCTCGTCGCTGGCCAGAGCAACAACAAGGGGACCGAACTTTCAACCAGCAGGGTGATCGTGATGACAGCAGCGCTCCAAAAGACGCTCTCACTAACGGCCAAACCAACCCACTCCCCCATCTCATCGCCAAACACCACCGCGCAGCTGACCTCGGGGTCGAGGAAGCCTGTGTTCAGCTTCGACCAGGCAATCCAGGCGTAGGAGACGATAAGGGCATAGCGCAGGCTAGGCGCCGATATGTCAAACCATCGTCGGCCGCCTACGGCCACGCTGAGCACGGCCGACAAGGCGATCAAACCCAGCAGTACCTCATGGTTGCCCACGACCGGCAGCTTGAGGAACAGCACCACGAGGTGAAGGGCTCCAAGCACCGCTGCCGCTGCAGGCCGGCCGCGTCCAGAGTCTGCCGAGGAAGACTCGGCCAGAAGCCAGAGAGCGGCGAGGGCCAGGGCGATCTGGAACCGACCGACTACGTCGCCAACCAGGAGATGGTAAGGATTTCCGACCAGGTGGAACAAGACGGCCAGAGGCCAGGCAACGCAGAACCAGCGTGCTGGCCTGTTCGGTTGCGGCGGCTCAGTTGTGCGGCGGGTCACGTTCACCTCGGCGGAACGTTTGGTGGACCAGGACGGGTCGATCCCGGCTAACCGGGCGGAGGTACGATCTCTGTCTTTCCCAATCAGGCCAGATCAGCTGCGGTCGGACGTCGACCCAAGCCCCTCGGCTGCTTCGAGCTGCTTGTTCTTCTGCTCGGAGAAGACGATCGCTCCAATGAAGAGCAGTGCGATGATGGCCAGCGACCACCAAACCGGCATGTGAACGCCCCAGATACCAGCCGCCAGCATTTTGAGACCAACGAACATCAAGATGGCGCCGAGGCCATGGTTCAGATAGTGGAAGCGTTCCTTGGCCCCGGCCAGCAGGAAATACATGGCCCGCAGTCCAAGGATGGCAAAAGCGTTGGAGGCGAACACGATGTACTGCTCGCGCGATACAGCCAGAATTGCCGGTACCGAATCGACGGCGAAGATTACGTCGGTTGCTTCCACCACGATCAGGGCCGCCAGCAGCGGTGTGGCTGCCCGCTGCCCGTTGACCTTTGTGAAGAATCGCTGGCCGTCGAACTCGTCGGTGACGGGCACGAACCGTTTGAGTAAACCCAAACCGGTGGTCGACGCCTCGTCACCCTCATCATCACGATGGCGAAGCACTCGGAACCCGGTGTAGATCAGGAAGACGCCGAACACGAGGAGTAAGAACTCGAACCGTTCGAGCAGGGCTGTTCCCGCGAAGATGAAGATGGCTCTAAGCACGAGAGCCCCAAAAATTCCATAGAAAAGCACCCGGTGCTGGTACTTGACCGGAATCTGCATTGAGGTAAACAGCATCGACCAGACGAACACGTTGTCGACGCTTAGCGCTTTCTCGATGAGGTAGCCACTGAGATACTCACCAAAAGCGGCGCTACCGAAGCTGACGAAGATGTAGCCGGCGAACGCCAGACCGCACGCCACCCAGAACGTTGACTCGATCAGGGCCTCACGCGGCGTTGGAGCGTGGGCTTCCCGATGACGGTAGAGATCGATGCCGAGCAAGAGGGCAACGGTTACGCCGAAGACGATCCACGGCCCCGAACCGATATCGCCGAGATCGACAAATTTTCCATCCGAAGCCTCGGCTGCCACCAGCAGGGTGGATGTCAGCTGTGAAAACACGACGACCTTTCTTTTTGTGTGGCCGAATCCTCGATCGACGCCGTCCGTCAGGAAGAAACACTATCGCCCGGTTCGGTCTCTTCAGACCCATCCCGTTTTGATCCTGCCTCATCCTGTCGACCAGGAGGGCCTCAACGTGATGAGCTGTCGGCATGTCCCTCCGCTGACACAGCGGCAACTCGACCAAAAACGTCTCTAAAACTAGGCAAATGGAGACGAGATCACGACGAAAAGTGGCCAGATGAGGGCTGAAGCGCCGCTCATCCAAGGGATCTAGGTCAATTTTCACAGCCCGTTTGTGCTGATGGACCCATCCAGAACCAGGAACGTCGGGACGACAACACAAGTAAGCCCGCAAATCGGGACCAAACCACAAACACCCCGGAGATACCCAAATGCTTCACTACGAATTTCTTTCAGCCTGGATGAAAGCTCAGACCAAGAGCGAGCGAGGCGCTTCCCTCGTCGAGTACGCCCTGCTGGTCGCCCTGATCGCTGTTGTGTGTATCGGCGCCGTCACCTTCCTCGGTGGCTCGGCCAGCGACAAGCTGAGCGACGTCGGTAACTCGATCTCTAACTAAGAGCGCATAACCCGAACGAGGGAGGAGGTGCCTACGGCGCCTCCTCCTTCGTCGCGTCTAGGACGATTTCACCACCGACGACGATTTCACATCAGCCACCGTCAGGCGAGTCCACGCTCCGACGAAAACCGGGGTACCCGGTTCCAAGGTGATCGTGTCGCCGGGGGAAATTGCGCTCGAGTCTGGCGCAGCCAGAAAAGTACCGTTGGTCGAGCCAACGTCTTGAATAGTGAAGGTGCCGTCGTCAGCAAAGCGCAGGACGGCATGGCGGGTCGAAACCGCTGGATCGTTGGTGAGCAGAGCCACATCGACGTCGGGGTGAACGGCTCGGCTCTCGCTCGTCCGACCGATGTGAATCTCAGAGCCCGTGAACTCAAGCTGTTGATCGGCCGGCAGCGGGTCGGGGAAGGCGATCTCGCCCTCGGTCACAACCTCGCCAAAGTACGACTCGTCGACTGCAATCTCAAGCAGGACCGTGGGACCTGAAGAATCTGACTGGGGAGTGACCAGCGAGGGAGGACGCGTCTGCTCAGCCGCAGGTAAGGAACCAGCGATGAAGTCGAATCCACACGCCTCACAGAAGACGTCGTCCTTGGCGCAGGTTTCTCCGCAATGTGTGCACGTGATGGTTGTCATCGTTGCCAGGCCTAGTTCTGCTTGTTGACCCGCACAGTGCGGGTCGATCGAACATCAAGTGCCATCTCGTCTGTTCTATCCACTTCGCGGCGCAGCCGCACCGTACCAGTGGCTGGGTCATCAACATCGACGACTTTTTGCAGGAGCCGAACCGTGTCGCCATTGCCGGATTCGTGTGCAATCTGCACCGCCCGACCAAGCTTAACGGTAGCTGTCGCCGCGTCTCCCCGATCGCGCGCCGCTAGTCCGTCGGCGATGGCATCTGCCAGTTCAGCCTGGCCGGTGTAGTGGGCGACCTCGCGGTTGATACGTGTCGACAAGGCCTCGTCATCGGTCCATACCGCCCTGACCAAGGCGGCTGGCTGCTCGGCATCAGCAACGACCAACATCACCCGGCCTGCGAGCCGTTCGTCACCAACCGATCCAACCGGGATCCGCACGCGGACGTGATAGTCGCGCTCCTCGCCCGGGCCCCAGGCACCGAGCGGATAATCGTTGGTGAGCGGGTTGATCGGTTCGGCCTTCGTCGTCAGGTCGTCAACAGCCGGCGAAACCTGCTTGACGAACTCGCACACCGAACCCTTCGGCGTCCAAAGCCGAAGCAGAACCCGGCCGACGTCCTTGCCCATCGCCTGGCGGGTGAGCTTCGTGAACTCGGCGGTCATGTCTTCGGGCCGGGGGATGATGTCAACCGTGCCAAGCAAGGCGGTAGCGACCTTTCGCAGTTCGTTGACGTCCCAATCCGTACCGAGACCTCGGGCGTCACATTGAAAGAGGCCGGCACAGGCGGCGATCGCCGCATCGAGGGTGCGATCATCCTCGTGCTGGTTCTTGCCATCGGTCAGCAGAAGCGTGTGAGCGATAGCTCCCGGCCGTTGTGACGCAAGATATCCCGCGGCCCGCAGCCAGGTGCCAATAGCAGTTCCGCCCTTGGGTCGAACCCGACGAAGCGTCGACTTCGCCTGATCACGGGTACTCGGATCGGCTACGGCGAGACCTTCATTCGGGTAGATCATGTAGGCCGCTGCATTGCCACCGATCACCGCGAACTGCACACCATCAGAGATCGTGTCGATCGCGGCCGCCGTGGCCTCCAAGGCGCCACGCATCTTGCGACCACCTTCCTCGGACATCGATCCCGAGGTGTCGATCACGATGATCTCAACCGCGTCACGGCCCGCCATCGAAGCCGGAGCGGAGGCGGCGCCCGTCTCGCCCGATCTGATCGTGACAACCGCATCGACGGTGTCGGAGCCGGCAGGCAGGTACTCGTTCTGGAAAACCTCGGCGGAAAACTCACTCATTGGTGCCCTCCTCAACTTCTTCGGGGTGGTCTTGTTGATCAGGCGTCTCGGTGGTCGACCGGCCTAGGTCGGTCGACGACCAAACTGCCACGGTGATGTTGTCATGGCCGCCACCATCGTTGGCGGCCTTCAGTAGTGCTTCAACCATCTCGGCCGATGGCGGGCTCGTCTGTGTACCACTGATCGAGGCCAGAACAAGCGCCTCGAGCTCCGTCGGTTCCGAACCGTAGCGCCAGAGTCCGTCGCTACACACAACCAATAGCCCAGGTCCGTCCACGGTCACCACCGACGTCTCAGGCCGAGCATCAGGGCTGTCGGCCCCAATCCAGCGGCTCAGACTGCCACCGATTTCATGATCGGTGGTCAACAGAATCGACGATGCACCAAGCCAGTAGGCGCGACTGTCACCCAGCCAGGCCACGGTGATCGTGATCGGACTGTCGGCCGATGCCGCATCGACGGGAGCAGCAAAAGCGGCCACCAGCGTTGAAGACGGTGGATCGGTTCGAGTCTCCGAACCCGACGCCGTCGCAACCTCCACCGTTACCGTCTGGGCAGATGCCACGGCAGCAACCAACAGCTCCTCAACATCTACGACGTCTGAATCGATATCGGCGGCGCCAAGACCAGCCAGAAAGGTTTCACGCGTTGCGTTGGCCGCAGCCAGCGATGCGTCGGCCGAGCCAGGCGTCGACGAAACACCATCGCAGACGACCAACACAGCGCCTGTGCCGACGTTGGCGACGGCGAACGCATCCTCGTTGTGATGGTGTCGCCGGCCACGGTCGCTCCCCGCCGCGATTCGACCATCGACGAGCACGTGATGGTCGCGTTCCTCGGGCTGCTTCTGCCCGCACGAATGGCAGTAGCCGTCGTCGGCGACCTCGCGCTCGCCGCAGGCGACACAGATCGGCTTGGGCTGGGTGTCGAGGTCTTGGCCGCAGGCCTCACAAAACTTTGCGCCTTCGGGGGCGTCCTCGCTACAGGCCGAACACGTGAGGCCGGTTGCTTCGCCAACTTCTTGAGCCGCCACGACAACGTCATCCGGGGTCTGTGGCGTGTCGGACGGCTCGCGGCCATTCTCAGCCTTGTCGGGAAGCACCACTAGAAGAGGCTCCAAGGCCGCACCGAGTTTGCCTGATCGATGAGCTGCTCTCGTTCACGCGGATCATTGGCCAGCCTGGCCTGCAGCCGGTACGCCTCAGCCAGACCTTTGCGAATCGACTGCTCGTCGAGGCGATGTTCGAGCAGCAGCCGGTCACTGGGCGAGATGCGACCATCTTCGAGACCGGCCAGCGCCCGCTCGAAGATGTCGGCCGAGATCTCGGCGCGCTCGGCGGCGGCAAGCTGGAGTCGCTCGACGGTGGCCGAGGCCGCCGCCAGTTCCTCTTCGCTAGGCGCTCCGGTGGGCCCGCCTTCGACCAGGATTCGCGCCGACGTGACCTGAGCGTCGTAGTGGGCGGCAGACGTGGCGGGCACCCGCTGAAGCGCTTCGATGACAGCATCGGTTCGGTTGAGGCGGTGGTTGCAGCGTGCCAATCCAAAGGCGGCAGAAACATAGCTATTGTCGGATCGGGTCACCAGGTCATAGAGATGCTGGGAGCGCCCCGTCTCCTGTGCTAGCTCGGCCGCCAATGCAACCGCAAGCTTCGGCGCGGTCTCGCCGGGGAGATCGGTCCAGACCCGGTTGAACGCCTCGGCCGCCTGATCGGCGCGCCCTAGCTGGAGGTTCTGGATACCCCGGTACCAGGCGATTCTCCAGTCCCAAGGGTCGGCGTTTTCCGCCTGCGCGAGCAGTCGTTGAATCTGTTCGTGATCGGGTGCCTCGACGTTGAGCATCTCCCAAACCAGATGGGTGAGCACCTCGTTGTTCGGCTCAACAGTTCCCTGGTCGAGAGCCGAACGCAGGGCGGCCGCCGAGCGTCCCGGGTCAGCCTCGGGCAGGGTCAGGAGAAACGCAGCGTCGGGGTGGTCGGCGTCGACCCGGGCTGTAGGCAACACCCTCCATGTGGCGACCGCTGGGTCGAGGTTGTCGCCGGTCTGCACCAAGAGCTCGGGCAACCGGTCGCCCTCGAACACCGTCGAGGCCGAGGGATGAGGGCGCCCCTCGCGCAGCGAGACGATCTCGCGCAGAACTCCTGTGAGCTGTTCTGCCATCTCCTGCGCCGACTGAAAGCGGTCGTCGGGGTGGGTAGCTGTGGCGCGAAGCAGGAAGCGGTAAAGCGATTCCCAGCGCACGAAGAGAGGCTCATCGGCGGGGCTCGGTAGGGCGTACAGATAGGGACCTTTGTGGAAGACGAAACCGATAACCAGCACCGCCAAGGTGCGGCCGACAGTAAACAGATCGGACGCGATGGAAGGCCCATCGCTGGCCACCTCCGGTGCTTGAAATCCTTGGGTACCGAAAATGGCGGCGCTCTGATCGTCGGTACGCATCACCGCGCCAACGTCGATCAGCTTGACGTCGTTGCCGACCGCCATGATGTTGGCTGGCTTGAGGTCGTTGTAAACCAGGGAGCGGTCGTGGAGGTAGCCAAAGGCGGGCAACACACCGAGGATATAGGCGATTGCATCCTCGACCGGGAGCGGATCGGGCACTCCCCCATTCGCCTCCCGGCGATCCTTAAGTTTGGCGTTGAGCGACTCACCACCGACCATCTCCATCACGATGTACCCGGCGCTTCGGTGGGTCACGAAGTTGTAGATGTTGACGATGTTGGCGTGATCGATCTCAGCCAGGAAACGGCGCTCGGCCACAGCCGCGGCGGCTGCATCCGGATCATCGGCGTTCAACAAGCCCTTCAGCACGACCCAGCGGTCAGACACCGCTCGATCTCGACCGAGGTAGATCCAGCCCATGCCGCCGTGGGCCAGCGGCCCAGCGATCTCATACTGGCCAGCAACCAGCTCACCCGCCGTGAGCACCGGCCTATTGGTGATGAAGTCGAACGGGGTGCGACATTGGCCGCAAAAGCCATTGACCCGGCCCTCGGCGGCACCATCGGCGCGGCCAACCGGTGAGCCGCAGGACGAACACACCCGCTTGTCCTCGGGGACGGCCCCAAGAACTCCCTGAACGTTCGCTTCGGACATGACCGCGCTGGCCGGATCCCCAACATCGGTCGGCTCAACTTCGACGAGTCCAGCGCCAATACCCGAGCGAGCGCTGCGAGCGGTGCGGCCGGTCGTCGTCTCTCGGCTCCGGGCGGTAGCAGTTCCTGCGCCCGGAAGGCGACGAGCCGTACTCGGCGGTACCGGCAGAGCGATTGAGCCCATGGTTTCAGCCAGCGCAAGCTCGGCCGCCGCGTCGGTGGAGGCCCGAGCGCTTGAGATTCCCGTTCCGGCCCCCGTCGCTACCGCGGCAAGCCCGCAGGTATCGCAATAGCCGTCGGCCGCCACCGTTCCATCACAGCCATGTTGGGTACACGACCCTCCGATCGCCGCCGCTGGGGCTTGAGGTACGGCGCTCGGCGAGGGCTGGTTTGGCGGGGGCGTTCCCTGGGTCGGAGCCTTGGTCCCGCAGGTATCGCAGTAGCCGTCAGCAGCAACGGTGCCGTCACAACCAGCTTCAGAACAGGCGATCATGTCCGCAACCTCCTCGCGAGCTCGCCGAGCAGCTCGGAGGCCTCGGCTAGGTCTGTCGGCGCAACGTAGAGGGCATCATGGACGCGATCAGAGGCGTCTACAAGGGCCAAATCTTCTGCTTTCCCCATGGCCGACATCTTCGCCATGTAGGCAGCGAGCCTACCTCGTAGCTCATCTCGCTCCTCGATGGGAGCCTGGTTGGCTCGGTCGGCGCCCTCGAGCTGCGTCCGAAGTTTGCGGGCCGTTGCCAGCCATCGATCCAGCATCGCTCTCTTCGCCATCCAGTTGTCGCCCGCAGCGTCGGCGAAGACTCTGTCGAGCCGGGCGGCCAGCCCTTCGGCCCCGTCGATTACCCCCGGCCCAGGCACTCGAACGAGCCCCGCGGTTTCGCCCACCTTTGCTGTCGCCTCGTCATAACCACTAGCAGCCCTGGCTCGCAGGACGCGTAGATTGGCCAGGAGTTCCTCGGTCTGGTTGAGATCTTCGTCAAGGTTGTCGCGACCCACTCGCAACGAAGCAACCTGGCGAGCCGCGTCGGCGACGAGGAGGTCGAGGTTCGCCCCATCGGCGACCTCTACCTTCAATGGATCGGTCACCAGGAGTTCGCTCAATTCGCTGGCACGGCGATCGGCCATCGAAACGAGGGGTTCCGTCACGCCCAACTGGGCGAGTTCGTCGGCGAGTCGAGCGACGGTCTCTTGGGCTGCGGTCGCCCGTGGAAGAACGTTGTGCCATCGGCGGTCGATAGCGTCCACTCCGGTCTGAAGCGCTTCGGATCGACGGCGAACCTCCTCCAACAACGACGAGATGGAGTAGGCGGTCGGCGTCGGCGACCCGAACGACAGGTTGCGTTCGTTGAGTTTGGCGTGAAGCATGGCCTGCACCGAGCTGTCGGTGCGGGTCAGACCAGCGATTTCGTCTCCCACACGCCGCAGTTGTTCCTCTGCCAACGACATCATGGCCCAGCAGTCTTTCCCTGCGGTGACGTCGGCAGCGTAACGGTTGTGTGTCTCGGTTCCGGGCTTGGCGTCTACCAACATGAGGTATGACGGCGAACGCTCGAGGTCTACGAGGGATGTATTCAGCGAACCAGCCACGTTCTGCAACCGTTCGAAAGCATCAGCGCTCATCGCCACCGATCCTACTCCTCGTATCGCATGGACGTATCGCATCGAGGCATCGCATCGAGGTATCGCATCGAGCGCCGTCGATGCGGCTCAAGGTCGAAGCGCACAAGACTGCCCGAGATCGCCTTTGCAATGTTTGAGGCTAGGTTGGAGGCCACGTTATGGCGCAGAGCACGGTTCAGTACAACACCTCCGGGATGTCGACCGCTTCGGCTGGCGATCCCGCAGCGCCACCACGATCGGCCGCTGCGCCAGCGCGACCGAGCGGCAACAAGCGAACAACCCCCCAGATTGTTCGCCCAATGCTGCCCCGGATCCTGCTTGCCCTCGGGGCGCTAGCTGTTCTTGCCGCCATCGCCGGATTCGAGGCCCAGTCTTCAGCCGATACCTTGGCCGACAACACCGGCCCATCGCTGATAGCGCTTCAAGATCTTTCGTCGAGCGTGGCCGAGGCCAATGCGGAGGCGACTGCATCATTTCTGGCTACCGAAGCCTCCGGCCGCGAAGACAGGCTCCACCACAATGCCTACCTCGCCGCCATGCGGCGTGCAGCCGAAAAGTCTGAAGAGGTATCGAGCCTGATCGGCCCGAACCCCGGCGCCCACGAGGCGCTTCAAGACGCATCGGCCGCCCTCGTGACCTACGGGGGTCGTATCGAGGCGGCGCGAGTGGCGAACACGAAACTCCCCGAGGCCGTCGATTTCCTCACCGAGGGCATCGGCGTCGCCGAGTCCCAACTCCAGCCCGCCATTCGATCCGCCACCTCGAGCACCCAGGGGCTCCTCGCCCAGGAGACGGGTTGGTCGACGTGGGCGGCCAGAGCCGCTGGTGTCGTGGCACTGCTCAGCCTTATCCACGCCCAGATGGTGCTGGCTCGACGCACCCGCCGCATACTCAGCCCTCTACTCGTGATCGCCACCGTGCTTACGCTTGTCGTGCTCATCATGTTCGAACGTGGCTACTTCCTGCGCGACCAGGCAATCGCTGATGCTGAAACCGGCGGGTACCAAGCAATCGCTGCCACCGCCGAGATTCAGGCTGATGCCTTCGCCCTCCATTCGGCCGTCGGCCTCAATCTGCTAGACGCATCGTCGGATTCTGGCCTCGAGGCACGAGACGCCCTCGACCTCCAGATCGCCGGGCTCGACGTGGCGGTCGAGAGCGTGTCCGACGGCGCTGATTCCGCACGCGAACGAGCGGCCGCTGACGAACTGCAACAACGCTGGGTCACCTACCGTCAAACGATCGACAACATTCTGGACGAGGCGAGTTCTGATGGCGATGCGGCGGCCACCTTGTTCGAGAGTCGTGGTGTGAGTAGCTTCAACGGCTTTAATACGTCGATCGACAGCGTTCTGTTCGACAACCGCAGCCAGTTCACCGATGCTCTCGACGACGCGGCGTTTGCTGTCCGCTTTCTGCCCTTCCTCGGCATCATTTTGCCGGTGCTAGCCGCTCTCGCTGCTCTCCTGGGCATTCAACGCCGGTTAGGGGAGTTCCGCTGATGTCTAACGAACGGTCTGCCCATCCGCGCCGTCGGGCCGAACACCTCCTGCTCGACCGTCGCGGTTTCCTCGTAGCCATGGCCGCGCTTGGCCTTTCCGCCTGCTCACGCAGCCAGGAGCGCAGCTACAACCTCGGACAAGACGCCTTCCTCACGGTGCTGAACTGGCCCGAGTACATCGACGAGGCCGATGATGGCTCGCTCGATTACGCCGGGGGCACACTCGATCGAATGCGCGCCGACGCTGGCCTCTCGGTTACCTATCAACCCGATTACGGCGACACCGTGTCGTTCGACGATGTTGTCGCCGAACTCAGCGATGTCGACGGCACGCCTCGGTGGGATTTGCTCATCCTCCCGAACGCCCAAGCCTCTCAGCTGATCACCCAAGGCCAGGCCGAGCCAATACCGCTTGAGCTGATCCCAAACCACGTCAACCTCGATCCGGTCTTCATGACCAACTCCTGGGACCGTGGCTCACGCTTCCAGATGCCGTGGCAGGCAGGCATCACTGGCATTGCCTACAACCGCGCTCGGGTTGGACGAGAGATTACCTCAATCCAGGATCTGTTCGATCCCGCCTTCCAAGGCAACGTCGGTTTCATCACCGAGATGCGCGAGGCCGTTGGGCTCGCCATGCTGGCCAATGGCGACGATCCCTCGCGGCCTACGGCCGAGGGAGCGGAAGCGGCGATGACCGCTATCACCGCCGCCGCTGAGGGCGGCCAGATCGGCGCCTTCGACGACGTAAACATGATCGACCTGCTCACCTCGGGAAGCCTCGATATAGCGATGGCGTGGTCGGGTGACGCAAGCCGCCTGCCGACTAGCGACTTCGACTTCATCGTTCCGGACGAGGGCGCAATTCAGTGGTTCGACACAATGGTGATTCCGAAGGGATCGGCAGCCATCGCTGCCGCCGGTCGTTTCATGAACTTTGTCTACGAGCCATCGAACGCGGCTGCCATCACCGAATGGGTTCAGTACATCACGCCGGTGCAGGGAACCCAGGCCGTGTTGGCCCAAGGTTCGTCAGAGGCCAACGATCTCGCCCAGAACGAATTCATTTTCCCCACCGACGAAACACGCTCCCGTCTTTACACCTGGGGTGTTCTCGACAGTCAGCTGGAAGCCGACCTGGAAGCCAGATACGGCCAGCTGATCGACGGCACCTAGCAGGCCTCGCCCATACAAACTCGCCTTGTAGAACGACCGAACGCTGAGGTTCGCAGTGCACGACTACACCGACCACATCGATTCGCTGGCCGACGAGATCATCGCCTACTCGCGTTGGCGCATGGAGGCCGACCGTATGCCTCTCGGCAAGGCTCTTACCGAAGACGAGCTTCGCTCGCAGGTGGGGTCGACGGTGACGCCAAGCGGTATCGGTGGCGGCGAGGCGCTTCGACTCTTCTCCGAGGTATTGGCCCCGGCCTGCCTCTCGATCGATCACACCAAATACCTGTCCTTCGTGCCCGCGGCCCCCACCGAGGCCGCAGCGCTCTTCGATGTGGTCGTCGGGGCCAGCTCGATTTACGGCGGCTCATGGATGGAAGGTTCAGGAGCAATCTTTGCCGAGAACGAGGCGCTCCAATGGCTCGCTGATCTCGCTGGACTCAAGGCCGATGCTGGCGGCGTGTTCGTGCCCGGAGGCACGATCGGCAACCTTTCAGCCATGGTCGGCGCCCGTGGCGCGGCCGAGGCCAGATTGAAAGCGAAGGGTCGAGACCGTCCCAACCGATGGTGCTTCCTGATCTCCGACACCGCCCATTCATCGGTTCCTTCAGCGGCAGCGGTTATGGACGCCGAAGTCATCAAGATCGCAACCGGGCCGGATCGCCGTTTGAACGGGCCTGCCGTCGCTGCCGCCCTTGATGAGCTAGGTGATCGAGTAGCGGGAGTGATCGCCACCGCAGGAACAACGAATCTAGGCGTTATCGACGATCTCCGGTCGGTGGGCGAAGCCTGCAACGAACGAGATGTCTTCTTTCATGTCGACGCGGCTTACGGCGGGGCCGCTCTCTGCGTGGCCGAACAGCGTCCCCTCTTCGACGGCATCGAGCTTGCCGATTCGATCATCATCGATCCGCACAAGTGGCTCTTTGCCCCCTTCGATTGTTGCGCTTTGTTGTGGGCTGACCCGGACCAAGGCCGAGCCGTCCACGCCCAGCACGCCGGCTATCTGGCCTTTCTCGACTCCCAAGGCGATTGGAATCCCAGCGATTTCGCTATTCATTTGACCCGGCGGGTGCGGGGCCTTCCGTTCTGGTTCTCCTTGGCCACCTACGGCACCGACGCCTACGGCGAGGCCGTCGCTACCACCGTCGAACTGGCCCGGGTCGCTGGAGAGAAAATACGCGCCGCCGATCATGTTCGCTTGGTGTGGGAACCGTCCCTCAGCATCGTGGTCTTCGAACGCATCGGGTGGACCGCCGATCAATACCAAGCGTGCACCGAGGCCATGATGAGTGAAGAGATTGCCTTCGTTGTGCCTAGCCGTCACGACGGCGAGCCGGTCTTCCGGTTCTGTTTCATCAACCCCCGAACAACGGTTGACGAGATCGAGGAGATCCTGGCCTCTATGGCCTAGGGTCCCTCCTCCTGTACAGAGATGCCCGGTCCTGTTGTCAGCCTGGACGACCTCGCGGGGCCGGAACTTGGCCGCTGGCTGCATCGGCTTCGAGCCGTCGGTCCGGTGACCTGGCTCGATTGCATCGACGGTTGGTTCGTCACCGGCCGCATAGAGGCACGTGACGCTATGCGAGACGCCGAGCGCTTCACCGTCGACGATCCCCGCTTCACCACCGCCCGAGTGGTCGGGCAGTCGATGCTGTCGACGGATGGGGATGAGCACCGACGGCACCGTTCACCCTTCGTCTCCCCCTTCCGACGATCGGTCGTCGTTTCAGACCTCGACCACCGAGTCAACGCCCAGGCCGACCAGCTCGTGCTGGCCATGAGGCCACATGGCCGGGCCGACCTACGATCGGCCCTGGCCGGGCCGCTAGCAGTGCAGGTGATCGCCGACGTTCTCGACCTTACGGCTGCGACCACCGACGTGTTGGGCTGGTACCGCTCCATCGTCAATGGCGTAACCGAACTATCGGCCGGTGGCGACGAACCCTCCGCTGCGGCGACCGAAGCGGTCGAAGCGCTTGGCGCCGCCTTGACCGATACCGGTATGCACCGGTTCGCGACCGAAGCCGGTTTGAGCGCAGCCGAGGTCAACGCCAATCTGGCCGTCGTGCTCTTCGGCGCTGTCGAGACAACCGAAGCAATGATCCTCAACCTGGTGTGGCACCTGCTGGCCGATCGGAGCGTCGTGGCAAGGCTCCGCTCGGACCCACCTCTCATCGACCAGGCCATCGAAGAGTCGTTGCGATTGGAACCGGCGGCCTCCGTGGTCGATCGTTATGCCACCGCAAGGACCCGGCTCGGATCGGCCACGATCGAACGCGGCGACCTGGTTCGGATCTCACTCGCCGGAGCGAACCGCGATCCGCTGACCTACCCCGACCCCGACACCTTCAATCTCGACCGCGACAACAGCGCCACCCAACTGGCGTTCGCTCAAGGGCCTCATGCCTGTCTCGGCGCCCATCTGGCTCGGCTCGAAGCCAGAGCTGCCATCGCGGCCATGCTCGACCATCTGGACGAGATAGAACTCATCGGCGCCGAGTCGACGCCCCCAACCGGCCTGATCTTTCGCAAGCCAGAGCGGCTCGTCGTGCAATGGGGTTAGCCCCCATCGAGCGAGCCCCAGGCCCAAGGCGGTCAGGTTCGACCGAGGAGGCGATCCAGGATCAGGGTGCTGGCCGCGGTGGGAGAAAGTTCGGCGGCTTCGGCCTTGGCCACCGCTTCGGTTCCTGCGTTGGAATCCATCTCGGCCTCGATACGCAAGGACAGCGCCTGTTCGATTCGAGCTCGCACTTCGGTGCGCACCCGGTGACGACGCCGTACCAGTCTCCGGTCGTTGGTTCCGAGGTAGGCCAGGTGGTCGTCGATAGCTTTCACGACCTCGTCGGCCCCGGCTCCTTCGAGAGCCGAACTCATCAGGATCGGAGGACGGTAGTTGGTGTCTTCCTGGCCGGTGACGTGGCTGAGATCCAGCATCAGATCAAGGTCGCGCCTCACGTCGTTGGCCCCCGGCCGGTCGGCCTTGTTGACCACGAAGATGTCGGCAACTTCCAGTAGGCCGGCCTTGTTGGCCTGCACGGCATCGCCCATTCCCGGCGTGGCGACGACAACTGCGGTGTCGGCAGCGCCGACCACGTCGACCTCCACCTGCCCAACCCCTACGGTTTCGATAATCACCGGGTCGTAGCCAACCGCGTCGAAGAGGCGGGCGGCAAGCGGAACCGCCAGGGCCAATCCGCCGGAGTGGCCGCGGGTGGCCATGGAACGAATGAAGGCGACCGAGCGCTCCTCGCCGGGAACAACCACGTCATCCATGCGGATACGGTCACCCAGAATTGCTCCACCGGTCAGAGGTGAGGATGGGTCGACAGCGAGCACCGCTGGCCTACGGCCAGCCTCGACATAGCGGGCCACAAGCTGGCCGGTCAGGGTTGACTTGCCCGCTCCGGGCGCTCCGGTGATACCGACGATATGGGCCTGACCGGCATCGGTATGGGCCAACTCGCTAATGCTGTCGGCGGCATCGCCTCCACGTTCGACCAGGGTGAGCAGTCGACCAAGAGCAAGACGGCTTCCCTTGCGAGCCTCGGCGTACAGCTCATCGACCGAACCTCGTCTTCGGGCGCGGCCCGAGGGCGGCGTCGATTCAGGGGGCGTCATCAACTACCAGCTTTCCGGAATCAGGAGCCGACGGCGGCGGCGTCTCGCACGGTCTGGGCCACCTCGGCCGCTGAGGCCCCGGGGCCCAAAACAGCAGCCACGCCAGCTTCGAGCAACTCGTCAACATCGACATCGGGAACGATTCCGCCCACGATCACCGGCGTATGAAGGTCGGCGTCTCGTAGCGCTTGAACCATGGTGGGGGCCAGGGTGAGATGGCCAGCATTGTGCATCGACAGACCGATGGCGTCGGCATCTTCCTGCTCGGCGGCTTCGACGATGCTCGCTGCGGTCTGTCGCAGACCAAGGTAGATGACCTCCATGCCTGCGTCGCGCAGTATGCGAGCTACCACCTTCAGGCCACGGTCGTGGCCGTCTAATCCAAGCTTGGCTAGCACGACGCGTAGCGGCGCGTCTTGTCCTGCGTTGCTCATGTTCTCCTACCTCTCCCCTGGTTGTCGTACGGGGCTCCGCTTGTCGCTCAAGCCGACGATCTAGATGATGGCCTTCTCGACATAGGTACCGAAGACACTCTCCATCGCCATCACGACCTCCTCGAGTGTGGCATAGGTGCCGACGGCATCGAGGATCGGGGGCATCATGTTCGTCTCAGGCGATGCGGCCGCTGCGGTGACCTCGGCCAGCGCCCGAGCCACTGCTTCGTCATCTCGTCGTTGCTTCACCTCGGCCAGGCGTTTGAGCTGGAGCTCTTCAACCTCGTGTCCGATCCTCAGCAGCTCGCTGTTGTCATCCTCATTGCCGTCGGTGAACTCGTTGACACCGACGATGATGCGGCGACCATCATTGACCTCGCGCTCGAACCGGTAGGCGGCATCGGCGATCTCGCCGACGAAGTAGCCGTTCTCGATGCCCATGTAGACACCCTCCAGGATCGAACCGCTGCCCAATTCCTCAAGATGAGTAAAGATCGCTTCGGCTTGGCGTTCCATCTCGTCGGTCATCCATTCGACGTAGTGCGAGCCTCCCAAGGGGTCGGCAACGTTGGCCACACCCGTCTCGTGGGCGACGACCTGCTGGGTCCGTAGAGCGATCCGTGCCGCCTTCTCACTCGGCAGGGCGAGAGCCTCGTCGAAGCTATCGGTGTGCAGGCTTTGGGTTCCACCCAAAGCCCCAGCCAGCGCCTGAATGGCGACGCGGGCAATATTGTTTTCGGGCTGCTGAGCGGTGAGTGAGACACCAGCGGTCTGGGTATGAAAGCGGCAAAGCATCGAGCGTTCACTCGTGGCGCCGTAGCGCTCTTTCATCCAGCGGGCCCAGATACGGCGGGCGGCTCGGAATTTGCCGATCTCCTCGAAGAAGTCCGAATGGCTGTTGAAGAAGAAACTCAAGCGGCCGGCGAATTCATCTACATCGATCCCGGCCGCAACGGCTGCCTCGACGTAGGCAAAGCCGTTGGCCAGGGTGAAGGCCAGCTCTTGGGCCGCCGTACTGCCAGCTTCGCGAATGTGGTATCCCGAGATGGAGACCGGGTGCCATCTCGGCATCTCAGCCGAGGTGAAGCGAAGCATGTCGGTCACGATTCTGACCGATGGCCTCGGCGGATAGATGTACTCCTTCTGCGCCTGGTACTCCTTGAAGATGTCGTTCTGGATGGTGCCAGCGAGGTCCTTGCGGGCTACGCCGTTTTTCTCGGCGACTGCGATGTACATGGCCATGACGATTGCGGCCGGGCCGTTGATCGTCATCGAGGTTGAAACCCCGGAAAGATCGATGTCGGCGAATAGATCTTCCATGTCGGCCAGGGTGTCGACGGCGACACCAGCGCGCCCGACCTCGCCCAGGGCCCAATGACTGTTGGAGTCTCGCCCCATCAGGGTGGGCATGTCGAAGGCCGTGGAGAGTCCGGTTCCGCCGTTGCGCAGAATCTCCTTGAACCGGGTGTTCGTGTCGGTGGCGGTACCAAAGCCTGCAAACATTCGCATCGTCCACAGACGCGAGCGATACATCGAAGGGTAAACCCCGCGGGTATAGGGATACTGCCCCGGATAAGGCGCTTCGCCGTAAACAGGATCGACGGGTACTCCCGACATCGTCTCGAAGGGAACATCTCTAAGCGACGCCTTCTCGTAGGCTGCCCGATAGGCGGCATGGGCTTCGCTTGAGGAGTCGGTCCGGTCGTTGGCTGCCATAGTTTCAACTGTACTTCCTGGCACCCGGCTCGAACAGTTCCGGCCGATCGACTCAGATGTCTAGGATCCCGTGCCGCCTCGCCGGAACAGATACAAGGGCAAGGCCAATGACAGGCCAACCGTCCACAGTGCCACAACGTGTATCCACCAGCCTGAAAGGTTGCGCCGTCTGCTGTCGACGAAGGACCACACCATAAAGACGGTTCCAGAAACCAGCAGATCGACCCAGGCGCCAGCACCTAGATCGTTGCTGAAAATGTCACCTACGAAGCCGACCAAGGCACCTCCGCCAGCCAGGTAGCGCCCGAAGAATACCCACGGACCAATCGTGCCGACGACGGCCGCCATCAGATAGAACACATCAAGCCTGGTCAGGCTTGACGGCTCAGCCAACTCGGCCTCGCCGAAGCCGCCGGTGTCTCTAGCCGACACATCTCCTTCCTCGAACTTGGCCGAGCCAATCCGAGTCGGGAGATGGTACTTCATCTAAGTCGTGCCCTCGATGTACCGCTTCGCGAGCAGAACGGCTTGCTGGCGGCCGCAGGCTACGCTCCTGCCTTCGCCACCAACCAACTCGATAGCCAAGCACTCGACCAGGTGAGGACAGCC
>CAKZXA010000037.1 GCA_937922045.1 uncultured Acidimicrobiales bacterium
CCTACAGACCGATGGTGTTGGCGGCGACCTCAACCCCCTTCCCGGCTTCACGTCGTTTCCCAACGACTACATAACCTTTTATCCCCGAGGCTCGGTGTGGCATCCAGACGCAGGGCTGTTGTCTCTCGTCGACGGCTAGCCAGTCCCTCTCGACGGAGGCCGGGGGCCTGTGCTGTACTGGCTCAGCAGGCCACGATCGAGCCGCTCACCACGGCTCAAGGGGGATCAATGAGCACACCATCTGAAACCGTCAGCCGATGGCTGGAAACCTTCGACGCAGCCTTGAAGGCCGCCAACAACTCGGGAGCGGCAGAGATGTTCGCCGACGAGTCGTTCTGGCGTGACCTCGTCACCTTCACCTGGAACATCAAGACGATGGAAGGACAGGGCGAGATCCGAGACATGCTCGACGCCTGCGGCGCCAACGCAGCTCCGTCGAACTGGACCTTGAACGGTGAGGCGAACGAGGCCGACGGCGTCGTCGACGGCTGGATCAACTTCGAAACCGCAACCGCTCGCGGCGAGGGCCACATCCGGTTGATCGACGGCAAATGTTTCACCCTGCTCACCGCAATGACGGAGTTGAAGGGACATGAGGAGGCGAAGCACGGCAACCGGCAAAGGGGGGTTGAGCACGGCGCTTCCGCCGATCGTCAGACGTGGCTAGAGAAACGAGAACAGGAAGAAGCCGAACTCGGTTATAGCACGCAGCCCTACTGCGTCATCGTCGGCGGCGGTCAAGGCGCCATCGGGTTGGGGGCCCGTCTTCGCCAGCTGTCGGTGCCGACCATCATCATCGAGAAGAACGAACGCGCCGGCGACTCATGGCGTAAACGCTACAAGTCTCTCTGCCTTCACGATCCGGTGTGGTACGACCATCTTCCCTACATCAAGTTCCCGGAGAACTGGCCGGTTTTCGCTCCAAAAGACAAGATCGGCGACTGGCTCGAGTGGTACACGAAGGTCATGGAGCTCAACTATTGGGCGTCAACCGAGTGCCTCGACGCCAGCTACGACGAAGCCTCCCAAACCTGGGAGGTGAACGTTCGTCGACAGCGTGACGATGGCACGACCGAGGAGATCACTCTGCGACCGACCCAGCTGGTGCTCGCCACCGGCATGTCGGGCAAGCCGAGGGTTCCAGAAATTCCTGGCGCCGAAACCTTCACCGGCGACCTTCACCACTCGTCGGCCCATCGAAGCTCCGATGCCTACGAGGGCAAGAACTGCGTGGTTCTCGGTTCGAACAACTCAGCTCACGACATTTGCGCTGCCCTGTGGGAGGCCGGAGCGGCCGAGGTCACGATGATCCAGCGGTCATCCACCCATATCGCTCGCTCGGAAACGCTGATGCGCTTGGCCCTCGGTGATCTCTACTCCGAAGAGGCGTTGGCCAATGGCGTCACGACCGAGATGGCCGACATGATCTTCGCCTCCCTGCCATACCGCATCATGCACCGATTCCAGATCCCGGTCTATGAGCAGATGGCCAAAGACGACGCCGAGTTCTACAAGGGTTTGGAAGACGCTGGCTTCATGCTCGATTGGGGCGACGACGGTTCAGGTCTCTTCATGAAGTACCTGCGCCGAGGCTCTGGCTACTACATCGACGTGGGCGCATCCCAGCTCCTGATCGACGGCGAAGTAAAGCTTCGCAGCGGGGTGAACATCACCGAGATCAAGCCCGATCGTGTCGTGCTCACCGACGGTTCCGAGCTTCCGGCAGACCTCGTGGTGCTGGCCACCGGCTTTGGTTCGATGAACGGATTCGCCGCCGACCTTATCTCACCTGAGGTTGCCGACAAGGTTGGCAAGGTGTGGGGCCTCGGTTCAGAAACCACCAAAGATCCTGGGCCGTGGGAAGGTGAGCAGCGCAATATGTGGAAGCCGACCCAGCAGGATGCTCTCTGGTTCCATGGAGGCAATCTGCATCAGTCTCGCCATTACTCGCTGTACCTGGCTCTCCAGTTGAAGGCCCGCCAAGCAGGCATCGACACGCCTGTCTACGGCCTCCAAGAGGTGCACCACACGGCGTAGACCTGTTCGTTATTAGGAGCCGGGTTGCCAGATCATCAGGGCCAGCGCGATGGCGAGCAGCAGATGAAGGCTGCCTTCGCCCAGGGCTAGTTTCTTCGCCGCACCCTGGGCTTCGACGTCGTCGCCCAGGGTGGCGTCGGTTTTGAGGCCTGCGGCGCTGGTGGCGAGAGAGGCTACCGAGGGGCGGATCAGGCCGTGGACAACGCCGATCGTGGCGAACCAGACGACAAAGGCGGCTGAAACCCAGACTTCGGCGAAGCTGATGGCGCTTTCGCTGATGGCAATCATCATGATGCCGAGTGCCCCCAACGCATAGAGCGCCTTGTGAGCCGTCCCAGCAACCGATTGTGCCGTTTCAAGCAGAGCCCTGGCCTCGGTTCCGGGGGCTCGAAAGGCGCGGGCGTGAATGGTGCCGTAGGCCAGTAGCCCACCGAAGCCGACGACGGCGGTCCCGATGTGCAACAACAGCAAGATGCGGTACAGAACAGATCCTGGTCCCAAAACAGTGCTCCAAAAACAGTACTCTTCGGCGGGTGGTTGCCAGTAACCTTAGTGGCGTGGCTGCTCCCGAGTATGTACCTACCGACCCAATGAGCCGTGTCCGTGCCTATACGTCGCCGCCGCCCCGTCCGGGCGGCTGGACCGCGAGTCGTCCCGGCGAGCTCGATGGTGGCCAACCTGAAGGGCTAGGGCTCGGAACGTCGGGCCCCGATCAGGGCTATGCCTACAAGCTTGCAAGCTCGTTCGAGGACCGTGTCCATCTCGGTGGAGTCTCCTGGGAAGACGCCAAAGCTGGCTGTACCGCGGTGGCGATGAAACGATCGGCCTTGTTTGGCCGAGCTCCGGTCATTCACGATCTCACGGCGGCATTCACGATTTTTGGCTTTCTCGACGCCGACCCGGCCGATGCATTGATCGAAGCGCGCCGCAAACACTTCGCCGAGGTTCGCAGCCACCATCACTATGCTGAGCGTCGCGGCCTTGTCGACTTTGTCGAAACCGCCATGTTGCGCAAACCTCACACCGAGATTGCAGCCCAGTACAAGGCCGACTGGCGCCGGCTTTTCGCATCCTGAGGGCCGACGGCCTTCCAGATATCTCTCACCTCAACATTTCAAGGAGCGCCTAGATGACGGCTCGTCTTCGTTTTTCGCCTGCCCCTACCGGCTATCTCCATGTTGGTGGTGCTCGTACGGCACTGTTCAACTGGCTGTACGCGCGTCGGGTCGGTGGCACCTTCGTCCTTCGTATCGAAGACACCGATGCGGATCGTTCTCGCCCGGAGTTGGTCGAGGCCATCTACGACAGCCTCCGTTGGCTCGGGGTCGACTGGGACGAGGAATACCACCAGTCGGACCGTTTCGAGGCCTACCGCGAAGTGGCGCAGAGCTTTCTCGACAAGGGTCTTGCCTACTACTGCGACTGCAGCCAGGATGATGTGAAGGCCAGGGTGGGGGACAAGGGCGCCGGCTACGACGGGCATTGCCGCCAACGCGACGTCCAGCCTGGCGAGGGGGTTGTCGTGCGCTTCCGCACCCCCGATGAGGGCTTGATCACGTGGGACGATCTGATCCGAGGCCGGGTGGAGTTCGACGCCACCACACTCGAAGACTTCATTATCGTGCGCTCCAATGGGGTGCCGATGTTTCACCTCGCCAACGCCTACGACGACTACGACATGGGCATCACCCACGTGGTGAGGGGCGAAGACCTGGTCAACACCACACCGAGGGTGATCCTGCTGCGGGAGGCGCTCGGCGCCACCGAACATCCCATCTATGCCCACCTGCCTCTGATCGTGAACGAGCAGCGTAAGAAGCTGTCGAAGCGGCGCGACGACGTTGCCGTTGGCGACTACCGGTCGCGGGGCTATCTGCCCGAAGCCATGCGCAACTACCTGGTGACGCTGGGCTGGGGCCCGAAGGACGATATCGAGATCCGCCCTCTGGTTGAAATCATCGAGCAGTTCGACCTGGCCGATATCAACAAGGCTCCCGCCTTCTTCGACGTGAAGAAGCTCGATCACTTCAATGGTGAATATATTCGCGAGCTCGATGTCGACGAGTTCATCACCCAGAGCACACCGTATATCAACGATGCCTATGGCTCGATCGACCCTGCGCTTTACCGTCGCCTCGCGCCTTTTGTGCAGGAGCGTGTGCGCCGATTCGATGAGTCACCGCGGTTCATCAACTGGATTGTGGCCACCCCGCCTGAGCCGACGGAGAAGGATTGGCGCAAGGTCATGCAGAAAGACAAGGTGCCCGAAGTACTCGACCTGGTTATCGAGCAGATCGAGGCCGCCGAGTGGACGCCCGAACGCATGTCGGAGATCATTCTGGGCGCAGGCGAACAGCTCGGGGTGAAATCGCAGCTTCCGGTGCGCCTCGCTCTCACAGGGCAGCGATCCGGTATTCCGCTTTTCGAACCGATGGTTGAACTCGATCGGGAAGTGGTCCTCAATCGGCTGCGCACCGCCCGAGCTGCTCTGTAGGTAATGTCTGGTTCAGTCGATCGGCAAGGCTTCTATCACCGCCGACTTGTTTGTGTCCGAAAATGACCATCTGCTGTCCCAAGTTAACCTTGGCTGATTAGGCATGGAGGGCCGCCGTTCTTCGATGCCTACGCCGATCGTGTCGGTCCCAAGGTTGAGATTCCCTCCGACTACATCTATGACATCGACATTGGCCGAAGGTCGATAACGATGTCATGGAACACCGATCCAGTGTGGGACGCCTATGAGCCCTATGTTGGCAAGCTCGGTGGTCTAACCCAGGAGCAGGCAGCGTCGCTTCCCTTGGCCGACGAGTACCGGATTACGTTCAGCAAGCCAATCTCGGATCTGACGTTCACCGCCGATCCCACGATGACCCTGGTCCCCACTGTTCGAATCGTGGACGACTACACCGTAGTCATCTCGATCTCTGGCGGAACCACTATCGGTGATGGCTATGACGCCGTCATCAACATCGGCCGCTAAGGCCGACGTTGACAGGAGACATAGGGCCAACATCTGGCCCTATGTCTCAGGTTCTGACCCGGTTCATGCCAGGTAAAACATCACTCAGAACTTGTCGGAGTTGACCAGATCCGCCTCGGGAGGCAAGGTCTCAACGTTGTCCCAATGTTCGACGATCAAGCCACCTTCGAGCCGGAAGATGTCGAACGCCGCATAGTCGATGCTATTCCACACTTGATGGGCGAACGAAACGACGAAGTTTCCCTGGCCGATGATGCGATGGATTTGACGGTAGTAGAGCGTCTCGCCACGTTCACGAGCGCCCTTGTCCATCGCCACCAACGAATCCAGTCCGTCTGGAGCATCAGGATTGTGGTTGATGTATGTGTCGCTGGAGATGAATTCGGAGAATTCGGCGGTGGGTGATTCGCAGAACGCCTCGGTCAGGAGGCGACGCACGACTGCCTTGTTCTCCTCGGTTCGGTGCAGATCTGTGATTTCCACGGCGCCATCGATCTGTGTGTGGCCGCTGGGCCCCTCACCACCGAGAGCATGGATGACATCCCAGTGCTCAACGATCTTGCCATTGCCGTCGGTGTCGAAAAGATCGGTGGTCACCCAACGGGCCTCACCGTTGTTGAGGCTCTGAGCCGCCTGAACAAAGACGAAACGTCCGTCGACGTAGGAACGAACGATCTCGATATCGCGGACCGGATTCCTCTCGACGAATGGCTCGAAAAACTCGACGAAACCTTCAACCCCATCTCGGACGCCCGTCGAATGCTGTGTGTAACGGTCGCCGGTGTAGCTCTCCACCGCACCGCGGACATTGCCGTCTCGAATCCCTTCGAGATACAGCCGTTTCGCGTTGGCCAGCCCTGGATGCTTGGCGGAGGCAACTTCTACCTGACGCGCCATGTTCATCGTTGATGCGTCTACCAGCCTCAGGAACTCCTGGTTGGCCTCAGCCTCGCCGAACGCGGCCATGGAGTTGTCGGCGTCGTGGGAGCTGTCCCAGCGCAACGAGATGGTCCAGAGGCCGTCTTCGCTCACTGTCGTCACTCTCGTACCCGGGTTGTACCCAGGCTGGTGGGCCAAAGAGTCGCCCTCGACCCGAGCGTTAGCCTCGGCGAAGGCGTCCGCGGAGCCAGCGTCGTTGAGCCGGAGCGTAATGGTTTCAATAGTTGCCATGACGGAATCTGTGCCTTTCAATTGGTAGCAGATGGTTCGGCTATGCGGCCGCCGATGTGGTTACGTCTCCCCAGCGTTTGATCACGCAACAGCCGTTTGTCGGCCTACGAGGACCAGAAGTCGGCGACGGTTGCGCCACAGGTGAGATAGTGCGAGCACGAGCGAAAGCAAGCCGGTCACGTTGTGCACGGCCCCCCAGGCGCTGTTATCTGACCACTCGAGCCATACGGGGAAGCCGGTTGCGATACAGATAGCGGTCACCGCTGAGAACACCGCATTGAATCTTGCGAGGTGCCATTCAGGATGAGATGTTCGCCTTCGGACCGCACTGGTGACCCACCGCCAGTTGGCGGCAACGTGGATCGAGACGACGGGGACGAGAACGACGCCAATCCAGGAATGAAGACTGTAATCTGGCCCTTCCCTGGTCACGAACTCGGCGACAAAGCCGACCAAGAGACTAGCGTCGAGGATGATTCGCGTTGCACGCTTACGAAGTATGTTCACGTCGATCGTTCACCGTGACGACACGGCGCCATAGTTGCTATTCGGTCAACCATGCGGGCCTTGCCGTGAGGCCTCCGGCCTGGAAGACTGCGCCGATCGCGGCGACACCTACTGACCCAGGTCGGCACCCCATTCGCTTTGATTCGCATTTCATCTCCCTTGGTCTGGCCCGCAAGCCGGGCAACTTCAGTTAAGAAGACCGGGCGGCCGAGCCAAAGGTTCAAAGCTGACAAGCACTAGTCAAAAACAGACATAGCGCGTGGGATGTAGCCTAGGGTGCGTCAAACTTGTCGTCGTGGACGACATCGTCGAACTCAACCTTTCCCAAGCGGTCAACGTGACGAACACGACGTTTATTCGTGAGTCGATCCAGAAACGTGTCGAAGCTGACGGCCTCGATGGCCCACCGGTCGAGCTCGTCCGGTTTCATGTCTTCATCCACTGCACCCGAGGCTATGGGCAGCATATGGTGGATTTCGAGGACCACGAGCTGAACCCAGGAACAGCCGTATGGATTCGGCCCGGTCAGGTGCAGCGGTGGAGCAACATTCACGACGATTTCGACGCCGATGTGGCGGTCTTCGCATCGTCGAGCATCCCCGACCTTCCGCTTTTCAAACACATCCAGGGGGCCACGGTCATCGCCCAGCTCGGCGATGATGCCGACCGACTAAAGCAGCAGATGGAATGGATGGCTGCCGATCTCGAAGCGAACAAGGACTTGGCGACCGCGGCCGCTGTTGTGGGTGTCATCTTGCGACTCTTCGCTCGACATGCGGCGAGCCCCAATGGCTCCGGTGATACACCTGGCCGCCGGTTGACCGCCTCGTTCGTTGAGAGCGTCGATCGCAACATCGAACAACGGTCGGTTGCCTGGCACGCCCGACAGATTGGGGCCTCCACCCGTTCGGTGGCCCGAGCAACGGCCGAAACCCTCGAGCAACGCCCAAAGCAAGTCATCGACACCCGCGTCATCCTGGAAGCGCGACGACGACTTGCGTGGTCGGATGCTGATATCGCGACGATCGCCAGGGCTCTCCATTTCTCCGAGGCCTCGAACTTCACCAAGTTCTTTCGCACACGGACAGGAACGTCACCCTCAGCCTTTCGAGATGCGGTGACCGACCTCGAATGTCATGAACCAGCTTGATGTTGCAGAGCAAGGCGAGCAGACACCGAGCTTCGCTCATCTCGCTTATGAAGGCACGTTGCCTCCACCCGCGTCGAGTTTGGTTTACGCTGGAGGATGTGACGGATCCCAAGGGCGGACATTCAGATCCCGATAGTGAACGACTCGACGAGAGAGACCCACCACAAGTCGATGACTACGTTTCGTCGGCAGACGGCCACTCAGTGTCGGTTGATGACCCTGTGTCGGTTGATGACTCAGTGTCGGTTGATGACTCAGTGTCGGTCGATGACGAGGAGTTGGTGTCTTTGAAGAAGCTGGCCGGCATCGGACTCGGACTTTTCGTGCTCTACTTTGCTTCCACCTTCTTCGAGGTCTGGTGGACATCGACGCAACGCTACGACGGAGCGGCTCCTGCTGCCATCGTGCTCGGCGCCGCCCAATACAACGGCGAGCCCTCAGGAGCCCTACGGGGCCGGCTGGATCGAGCGGCTGAGCTCTATGCTGACGGCGATGTTGAGCTGATCGTGGTCACCGGTGGAGGCCAGGATGAGGATGTCACGACCGAGGCCAAGACCGGGTACGACTATCTCCGCGAGTCCGCTGGTATCCCCGATGAGGATCTTCGGCTTGAGGTCCAGGGGCGGTCTACCTATGAGTCGATGGCGGCCACTGCTCGCTTCCTTGAGGACGAGGGCATTGTCGACGTGATTGTGGTGACCGACCCCTACCATGCGCGTCGCTCAACCCTCATTGCCAATGAGGTTGGGCTGGAAGCTGAGGCTGTGCCTACCGATGCGTCGGTCACGGCGGAACGGCTTGTAACCGAGACGGTTGCCGTCGGCGTTGGGCGCCTCGTGAGCTTTCGGCGCCTCGACCGGTTCGCCGAGCAGCTCTAGCTCCGTGGGCGGCTCGTTGGGAGCCTCAAAAAAACTCACGGGCCGACGTCCCGAGGGTACCGATACGGTGGTGCGGGCGGTACCCTGATAGCTCCATCACTCGGGGATGGTGTAATTGGCAACACAACTGGTTCTGATCCAGTCATTGGGGGTTCAAGTCCTCCTCCCCGAACGCAAAGCTGGCTGCATGCAGCCGGTTGGGAGAGCAATCGAGTGCGCCGGTGCCAAACGGTCCGGCGGCCCGATATGATCTCCAATCGCTAGCCCCGTTCGTCTAGCGGCCTAGGACGCTGGCTTCTCATGCCAGTAGCACGGGTTCAAATCCCGTACGGGGTACAAGTACAGTCCCACTGCCTGAACATGCTTCAGCAGTGGGATTTTTGGTTTTCTGAACCCGGTGCCCGTCGTTTGATATGTTTTGAATATGATGCGATAGGATTTTGCTACTAAATCTGACGGGCGGTATAGCTGGATACCAAGGAAGTATGGCATCTTCCTAAATGAATACAAGAGGCGTGCTAGCGTTCGGTTTTCATTCATGAGGGACGATGATGAAAAACAAACTATTCAGTGTGATGGTTGGCGCAGCGTCGCTGGCGTTGTTTGCAGTAGTACCCGTTGCTGCTTCGCCGGAAGTTCCTAACCCGCCGGCGAACGAGAACGGTTCCAACAATGGCGCTGGGATCGGCTGCGACATGGGCAAGTTCCACAGTGAACTGGCTCGCGACGGCAATATTGGCAAGAACAAGTCTCACTACCCGGGGCAGCACAAGGGTGCTTCAGTCTGCAAAGCTGGCTAGCTGAGATACTGCCCGCTATGCTTTAGAATGAGCCTGTTGCACCCCTACGTGCAGCAGGCTCTTCTGTATCTAGATCACCCTCGTTTTACGAAAAAGATGATCTGTTGATCGGGATCGGTGTGAGGCTTTCCCCTAGCGATCAGGCGACGTTATGCATCGTAACGAGCTATTTCGTAGGCGGCGTAGGGGGCGGGCAGGTAGCCGATCACCAGCGCCACCGTGATCACGCCGAAGAAGGCTTCGAGGATCGCCCCGGCCCTGGGAACCGCTGCAGCTGGCACGATTTCGCCGAACCCGACGGTGAAATAGACGATGCCCGAGTAGCACTCGTTCTCGCGGCGATGAGTCTTCCGGCAGACGGTTGGCGATACCCCGGAGTCCGCCGAACATGACGGTGCCGATCATCTGGGTTGGCCACCACCGAGCCGGGGAGGTCGAGGTGGAGACGAGGGTGTTGATGAGGCCGGCGAGGGCTATCAGGATTAGGAGAACACCTACGGCCACGAGTGCGAAGTCGATCACGCATCCACGCTACTTGTGGCGGTGCTCTAGTGGCGGAGATCGCGATCCCTATCGCCTGAAAGGTGGTTGCCTTAACGGGTGGTGCGTTGCTTTTCGAGAGCGCGGGAGAAGTCGGCAAAGGTGGCGGTGTCGACGAGCTGGTTATCTTCGTCGAACGTCTCCCAGATAATGCCGTCGACCGCTGTCATCGAGAGCTTGATGATCGCTCCTTCTGACCCACCCTCCTCGGAGTGGAGATGGTCTCCTTCATTGGCGGCGAAGGTGGCCGGTTGCCGCTGCTCATCGAGGTGCCAATTACCGTCATCGTCGAGAGCCCACGTGATGTGCTCGCCTTCGACCACCAAGGTGTCGGTTGGCCCGACGTGGCGATGTGACGGGCAGCGAGCGCCTGGTGCCAACCTGAAATAGAGGTCGATTTGCTGGCGAGCCTCGTTGGCACCGAGCACCCAGAAGAAGAGCCCGTCATAGCCAGGGAAAGCGCGCCACGTGACGGCGGAGTCGTCGATGTGTTTGAGCGGTCGAGGTAGAGCGTCGATTGTGCTGATGGGCGGCTTGGTCATCGTCTCGTTCCTGCCAATCGCTGTTGAAACGTTGGCACCAGCCAAGCATCCTCAGGATCGTTGCGTCCACTCGAATGGGCCCCTGTTGGGCTGCCGCTGACGCTTTCTGCGACAATTCGTGGACAAGGCGTAACGCGGATCGATCTCGATGGTTAGTGCAGTAACCCCTAGACCATGTGATCTGTCAATCCTGAGGAGGGCTCGTGGGCAGAATTGTCATTGCGCCGGGCGAGCTGAATCGGCTCGGCGGTGTGTACAACCTGATCGGCCGTGACGTTGGCGCGGTCGGAAATCGGTTGATTCGAGACACTGGTTCTGCCCGCCTCAACTCGGCCGACCCGGGGTTCAGCCCTGCGGCTTTTCAGCAGCGGGTCAACGCTGCCCGTTTCGAGCTTCGACGGCTCAACCGCGAGTACGAGGTCGACGCCGACCTGATGACGAGAACCGCGCAGGAAGGCCGCGATGCCGATGTCAGCACCTTGGCCGACGGCGGCATCATTGCGCTCGGAAGGCCGGTGTGGGCCTACAACGGATCTCCTACATCGGCGGCCGTCCGAGCGATCGAGTTTGGCGCCGCCGTCGATGCCAATCCGTGGTGGCAGAGGGTCGACAAATCCGATTACTTCCGCGAGGTGGCGATGGCGTCGCCCACCATCGCCAACGTGCTCCGGCTCGACCGAGCGGCCCGCTCGGTACGTTCCGGCGCCTCGGCACGCTGGGCCACGCTGCCCGGCCACCTGCGACGCTCAGCTTCGGCTACCAACCGTTTCGGCCTGAACTCGTCGTTTGGCTCGCTAGGCCAAGCGAACCGAATACGGTTCGGCGCTCTTGCCCGGTTCGGGCCCGCGTCCAGATTTGCTCGCAACTACCCTTGGGCTGCAGGCGCCTCGCGCGCACTCGCCAACTCGTTCGCGAACGCCAACGTCATGCGAGGGCGAGCCACATGGTCGCTCACGGCCACCCTGGCTCGTCGCCAACGCGAAGCTGCTTCGGCTCTTCGCATGTCGGAGCTACGAGCTGGTCGCTACGCTCGCACGGCAAATCGCTTCGCCGGGCGTACAGCCTCCCGGTTCACCTCGACCGCTGGCCGCTTTGCCACCAGGTTCCCGACAGCGTCGGGGCGGTTGGCCACGGTCGGACGCTTTGCGAAACCGTTTGGGCGTGTGCTGGGTGTTGCCGGCGTCGCTTTCGACGGAGCGAGCGCGGCAAACAGCTTCATGAAGGGCGACGTCGAGGGGGGTCTCGTCAGCTCAGCGAAGGTGGTGGGCGGCATCATGATGATCGCCGGTGGCCCGGTCACGATGACGGCTGGCGCCCTGATAATCGGCGGCGCCATGATCTGGGAAGCCCATGGCGATACGATCAAACGGGCCACGGCCGACGCGGCCCGCTGGGCCGACAAGAAGTTAAACGAGGCTCGCGACGCCGTTGCTAACAAGGTCGTCGATGTAGCCGAAGACGTGGTCGAGGTGGTGACCGATCCAGTCGGGTCGGCCAAGAAGCTTTTCGGATGGGGTGGCTAGGTGAACGAATCTTCTCGGGTGAGCCTGCCCTGGCTCCAGATCGCCAAGAAGCGATTGACGCATTATCTTCTGTTCGCTCTGATGGCGTTCTTTGGGGCTATGTCTTTGTGGATGATTCTGCTCGCCGTAGGTGGCGCTGAAGGCAACATGGCCGCCGCGATAGCGGCCAGCGTGGGCATATTCCTCGTCGTCTTCCTCATTGCCTATGGCCCCTACGGCACACTGGCCCGCGACGTGCGGGTCGATGACGATGGGTTGACGATCTTCCATCGCGGGCCGCGCCTGTTGCCGTTGTACGATCCGGACACCGATTCACCTCGCCTTTCTCTGGCCAGGCCGCGGCGTCTTCCGGCCGCCGAGATTGGCCAGTTCTACGCGGTGAGTGGCAAGAAGCCAGGTGCTCCGGTCTCCATCCAGATGTTCCCGCCGAGCGTCGATGGGAACGACATTGGTTGGACCACCTACTACCTGACAAAGGAATCGCCCCACGCCATGATGGTGGAGCGACTCAACGACGCCAAGCGACCGTGGTGGTTCGTTCACTGCGAAGACCCAGAGCCGTTTCTGGAAGCGCTAGCTGCGTGCACGGCAACCGTGCGGAGCCAGCGATGAGTAGCAACGGGTATGACGCAATCGTCGACTACGACGTCGTCGATCTCACGGAGCTCCTTGTCTCGTCGGCATCCGACATCTCCTTGCTCGAAGTGTTGACGGCAACCGCCAACGATCAGCGCGTGATCGACGTTGGCAGCTTTACCGACGAGGAAATGGCGATCGTAAGCGGTGAGGTCGATGAACAGCTCTCGCCATGGCTCGCCGGGCTCACCGAGACGCAGCGCGCCATAGCCCTTCGCGAGGCCAGGCGGAACCTGGCCGCCGAACAGGTCGCTTCCTTCGGCCAGGATGGCGAGTTGCTAGACGTCGCCCCGGCGATAACGACCATGATGTGGGCTCGAACCAACTTCAGCATGGTCGTCTTGGCCGACCGGCATGCTGGCGACGCGGTGCAACGTCGGGCGGTCCTCTATCGTGTCGTGCCCGATCTGTTCCTCGTCGAAGAGGTAGGCGCCGGTGGCACCCACCAGCTGTCGTTTTGCAATCGCCGAGCTGCCGGCGAATGGCTCGCCGTTCATGCCAACGCCGACCCTAGTCAGATCGCCGAACAAGTTGATGAGGCGGCAACGGCTGATGAGGTGTTGGCTATCCTTCGGAGGCTCGACGAAATAGAGCGACACCGGACCTCGATCTATGTCCGTGAATCCCTCGCCGGAACCGATCTTGACACCCAGCGCGAGGTGGCGGTCTACGACACGCCGGCGGGCACGTGGCTGTGTGAATACATGGACGTTGACGCTGAGCCTGTCGCCGGCGGCTCAAGCACGACCAGCGGGGCTGGTACCCACGTGCGAACTCGACGAACCAGTGTTGTTCCCCTGGCTGCCTATCTTGTCAACTTCCTCGCCCCCGTCCAGCCTGGTGATGAGGTCATCAACAACGACCGTGGGATAGACGCCTGATGGATTCCTACATCGATCCCGACACACTCGACGTGCAGTGGCGTGAGCTTTCAGCCCTGGTGACCGAATATCCGCAGGAATGCGGAGTATTCAACGACGTGAACTTGGCTGGCATCGAGGAGCCCGACGTGCCCGACGCCCCGTTTGTTGAGTTCCCTCGACTGGCTGACATGGACGAGGACGAACTCGCCGTGGTGGTTGCGGTCGCAGAGCGCTATGTCGATCTACACCAGAGCGAATACGCAGATAACGATCCAGCTGACCCGGCCGGGCAAGCTGACGAAGGCAACGTCATGCCTTCAGGGCTTTATGCCCTCGTGGCCCGAGTCCGAGCCGAAGCCACCTCGGTCGTGAGGTTGGAAGCCCGCTCGGGAGCGGTGGTAAGTATCCGCCCGAACCGTCATGGCTTCGCCGTGGTCTCGGCCACATCGGCTGAACCGTCAAATGAGGCCTTCGGATTCCACGATGTCAATCTGGCCTCGATCGAGGCCTGTATCGAGCGAGCGGTGGGCTTCGTTGCCGAACAGGGCGAAACGACCATCGACCATTGGGATCGAGACGGAAGCTCGTGGCTCCACCGTGAGACGGCCGATCAGCCGCTCGACAGCACCAACGTTGCAAGCCAGCTTCGCTCCGCCTTGGCCTAGCTAGGCGACCTAGGAGCCAACGATGTGTAGCGAGGGGACTCGTTGCTCAGCCCGATGGGTCGGGCTTGTTCCGAGAGCGTAGGCCGCCCCCTCAACATAGGTGCCGCCGAATGCAGCCAGCTCTCCATTGTCGGTGTCGCCGTGAGGTGCGGGCAGGATGATGACTGCCTCGATACGTTCGGCTTCAGCAGCCAGAGACATCAGACATTGGCGGGCGCCTGCGAGCCCGTCGAGGGCGGCCTTGGTCAATCCGGATGCCACCTTGATGTAGCCTGCGTCGAGCGCGGCGAGTTGTGACCACACCTCCCAATCTGCGGTCACATCGCTGAAGACGATGCAAAGCCCGACAGCGTTTGCCTCGCCGACCAGCTTGGCAGTCCCCGGCCGTCGAAGATACGAGGCCGGAAGCTCGATAGCGAGTCGGCTCGGCGGAATCCGAGACCGTTCGAGCATTGGCAGTACGGTTTGACCGAGTGAGCGGGCGGTGGCGAACTCGACCGGCAGCGGAACCGTCACCCGACAAGGCTCTGAAACCGATCGCACAAGCTTGGCCGCCGCAGCGAGCAGCTTGCGCTCCACGGCGCGGCCCAGAACAAGATCGAGATCGGCTGTTTCGAGCGCTTCCTCCGCGATGGCGGCGCTCAGCCTGAGCCAGCGCCACCCCTGGCTTCGCCGTCCGACGAGGCCGATGTCCTGGACGCGGAAAGCGAGGTCTCCCGACCGGAGTTGGGCCTCGAGGCTTGTTGTCAGTACATCACTTGCGTCGACGACGTGGTTGGAATGGTTGGACGCGGCCTCGGCCAGCCCTTCGAGGGCGTGGGTCCAGACGCACCGGCTATGGCCGAAAGCGAAACCGACGTGGACGGTTGGCATCTCATCCTCGAGTTGGTGAGGGCGATCATCGAACCATGATCTCACGGCCCCTCGGACCAACGTCATGATCGGGCTGATCCATTGGGTGCCGCTGGTCGATGCTGGCTCCAAGGTAAGTACGGCAAACTCGTCAGCTCCGAGGTGAGCGACCGTCGTTGTTGCGCTTTGACATCCGGAGAGGGCATCGGCGAGCTGGCGAAGGAGTTGATCGGCTGCATCCGGGCCAGATCGGCGGCTAATCGAGGCAAATCGAGCGATGCTGAACACAGCGACAGCCAACGAATCGCGGTCGAAGTCGGCTTGGGCCAGGCGTTGCATGAAGGCGGCGCGGCTCGGCAAGCCAGTTAGCCGATCGGTGTCATCGAGCACCGATCCATCCTCAGACAACCTCATAGGACAACAATCGGCGGGCTTCCCCTGGTCTGAAGCGGGCTGGGGGGAATGCCTAGGCGGACTAGGCCGATGTGTGCAGCTGGCTCTCTGTGCCCGTCGGCTGCGGATCCTGGTGAACGGTTACCCGATCGGCATGGTTCCAGAGAGGCATGGTTTGCGTCTTCGGGTCGTAGTCTCGCAACCAGACTTCGTACCAGAGAGGATCGGCAAGCTGATCTGGATGGAACGAGGCAAAGAGGGTCAGGGTCAGATTGGTTAGCAGCTCGAAAGCAAACAGGATGGCCCACCGGCCCAAACGGAACCAGCTCAGGGGATTGTGAAGTCGCCGTTCACCGGCCAACGTCACCGTCGTTCCGATGATCACGAAGGCCAAAACCAACGTCAGCGCAGTGAACATGGCGCCGAGATAGGTTGTCATCGAGCGATCCTGGCGAGGGTGGATGGCCTCGTAGACATCGTGGGCGACGGTCTTGTGTTCAACCTCTTCAGCCAGGTGCCAGAGAAACAGGGTCGCCGCCCGCTCATCGGCGTTGTTGAACAGCTCGTGGCGCCGTTCTGATGCCCATCTTGCCGCCGAGTACGCCATGATTTCCGAACTAGCGGCGAACGCCAGCGAAAATTCGGCCGAACGATGATCCTCCAGCCACCGGTAGGTGCGGCGAATGCGTGGTTCGAGGCGAGCCAGGGGCTTGTAGCGCTCGATGAGGAGCTTGTTGAATACCAGGTGCTGGCGGAAGTGCTGCGACTCCTGGACGAGGTATGCATCGACGTTCTGAGCCAGCGGTGGCTGTAGTCGGGGGGCAGCGCCGCGAATCGAGCGCACAAAATAGGGTTCGATGGCGGGCATCATCAGCGAGACGCTGTTGGCGGCACACGCGAATTCGGGGCGATCCGGTGTCCACATCGGGCTGGTGTCGGCCGGATATTCAAACCGGATGCGTCGAGGAGTGACCACCGCGTTCCATCGGCCAGATGGCCCCAACAACTGAGCACTGTTGATAAGCGACGGCAGTAGCCTGAGTCGATATGGCCTGCGACCGATCATTTCCTCGCTCCGTATCTCGGTCGCTCTCGCTGGTTTTTGGTTTGCTCGCAACCGCGGGGATCGCGGCCGGCTGTAGCGGCGAGTCTGCGGTTCCGCTCGATCCAAACCAGCCGGCGCCGTCTTCAACCCTCGATTTGGGCGATGTCTCCCATTCGCTCGAACCGAACGATGTGATGAAAAACGCTGCCGAGCAGCAATGTCGGGACAACCCGGACCAGGAAGTCGGTTATGTCAAGGCAGTAGACCCCGAGAGCGCAGCCATCGTGGCCGAGTACTCGATCCCGTGCGACGAGGTCACCCCCTAGACACGACCCATCGCTACCGCCATCCAGCGGCGGCTGCGATCGTGATCCCAAGCCAGGCCGCCAGCACCCCGGCCGTGGCGGTCAACGTCAGGTAAGCGATAGCCAAGGCGCCTTGCTCCCGTCGAGCCATTTCCGCGACTTCATTTGCGGCCGCCGACCAGGTCGAGAGGGCGCCCAAACCCCCTATCGCGATAACAACGGACCAGGGCTCTTCGAGGCCGCTTGCTAGCCCGAGGAGAAAGGAAGCGCAAAGATTGGCAACGAGGGTTCCGACCGGGAAGTCATTGTTTAACACCTGAGCCAGGAGATGGCGGGTGCAGGCACCGACGACGGCGAGAGCCGCGACCAGAATGCCGACGGCCGGGGTCATACGAGACGTCCCAGTCGAAAGCCGAGGCCAGCGGCCAGAACCGCCAGCAGAGGTGTGGCGATGCCCTCGACCGCGGCGATCATCAAGTTGCCCTCTTCAAGCTGCTCGGCCACTTGCAGCGCATAGGACGAGAAGGTGGTAAAGCCACCGGCGAACCCGGTGCCTTGGAGGTATCGCTGCCGCCGCGATATGCGTGGTCTGCGACCAACAAGCACACCGAGGAACATCGAGCCGAGCACATTGATAGCGACCGTGGCCGACGCTGCATTCGAAGACCCAGCGGCCACCAGTACACCCCAACGGCAGATGGCCCCGATCGCACCTCCTAGGCCAACGGCGAGCAATGATTCAACGACGGAGCGGAGGCGTTGACTGGTTTGCACAGGGCTCAGAAATTCCTCATCGGCGGTGTCATGGCGCCAGCCTAGACCCTCCGAACCATCTGTCGAAGTACCTCCTCGATCGAGCGATGGTCCCGAATCGATGGTGGTGACCGCGGCGCGGGCGAAACCGATCAGCAGGTTAACGCCGATAGCCTCGTTGGATGGGTTCAGAGATGGGTGCGGTTGCCTCAAGCATCGAAAAAGCAGAAGCTGGCAATGGCGAAGCCCAGCTGCAGCGCCGGTGGCGAGCACAGCGTCCTACCGCATCTGTGCTGATGGTGCACGGCATCGGTGAACACTCAGCTCGATACGTTCACGTTGGCGAGTTCTTTGCTTCACGCGGCTACGACGTCTTGGCCTTCGACAACCAAGGCTTCGGTCAAAGCGGTGGGCGGCGAGGCCATATCGACTCGTTCGCGACCTACATCGACAACATCGAGACCCTTATCGTCGAACGGCGATCCCTCGATCTCCCGGTCGTTCTCTATGGCCACTCGTTGGGTGGTCTCATGGCCACTGCATATCTGACGGAGCCCGATCGACCTCAGCCCGATCTCGCCGTCCTGAGCGCGCCGGCGCTTGCGGCAAACGTGCCTCGATGGCAGCGGATAGCGGCCCCTATTCTCGGCCGCATCACCCCGAAGCTCTTCGTGCCGACCAAAGATATCCCGGGTCTCTTGAGCCGAGATCCAGCGGTTGAAAAGGCATACAAGGGCGACCCGTTTGTGGTTCGTGGGGCCACGTCCAGGCTCGGCCTTGAGATTCTCAAGGCGATGGAGCGTACATCGGCCCGGCTCGAACGCCTGAATGTACCCACCTACGTCTTGCACGGTGAGAACGACGCTCTGGTCCCTCAGTGGGCGAGTCGGCCGCTAGAAAACATCGACGGTGTGACCTACCGGAGCTGGCTGGGACTTCTCCACGAGTGCCACAATGAGCCGGAGAAAGACCAGGTTCTGGCCGAGATCGCCGACTGGGTCGATCAGCGCTGCTAACCGTTGGCGGGATGGGCTTTCGTTGCCTCATCGTCGACATAGCCAACGCCCGCAACCCATGCTGGTGTCGGCGCTGAGGGTTCTCGTGCCACCTTGGCGCGAGGAACTGGAGGGCTCGCGGGCCGTTCGTCGAGAACGATACGTTGCTGCTGCATGCCCGGGCTGTCGAAGGGCACCGTGGAGGCGTCGTATTCGGGCTGGCGGCGAAGGTCGGCGATAACCCTGGTCGCCCGGGGTTGGGCCACTCGGGCCCCTTGGCGACGTTCGAGGAACGGCAGCACGAAGCTCATCGCCAGCAGACCCAGTCCAAAGGCAGCCAGGGTGCTGGCCGGATCGATCATGGCGCCGAAGAATATCCCGATTGCAGCGTTCACCAGGGCGGTGGAGGTTGGAGCGACCGCGGCAGCCAACCTTGGGATCACAAAGGCCGCTATGAGCCAGAAGGCCGAGGTCGCGAAACTCCAGAAGGCGACCCGCCGAAGAACGGCGGCGCGATCGGTTGAGATGATGAGCGCTACGCCGATGCCGATCATCGCCGCGAGCCCAGCAACTCGAGTGAATCGCTCGATCGTTGATCTGAATCGACTGAGCCAGGTAAAGCCGGTTGTTGGCAGCTCGACGGCAACTCGTGGCATCTTGGGCAGGGCGGAATCGAGGGCTGGTTCGGCCCGGACCAGAGCGTCTCGTCCGGCGTTGGTGAGGAGATCGCCGCGAACGAGCATTGGTTCTTCCACCCCGGTGAGAGCGTTTCGGTGGGCCCGGGCGATGGCTTCGGTCATGATCGCCTGAACCTCGGGTTGGGCCAGGGCGTCCTCGGCCGCCGTTCGTAGGTTGGCTCGTGGGAATGGAACTTCAGGAGGGAGCTTCTGTTCCAACCCACTGGCCAAGCGAGCGCTTAGGGCGTTTTGAACCGATGAGTTGGCGAAAAGTTCGGTGGCCAACTCCTCGCTTCGGCTGGGATCGAGCACCGTGTTTAGAAGCACCACACCGGCCCAGGCCAGCGAGGCCAGCAGCAATGACAATCCGATAATGAGGGAGGCTAGGCCTCGACGCATTGGTCTCTCCAGATCCTTGTACTCGACTCATGGAAGGTGTCGATGGCGGGCCGGGTCGACCTAGCGCCGGATGTGCTCGCAGTGCGCTCACCCGGTACGGTCGTCGGAGTGGCTGCCACGGACACCCTCATCCTTCTGATCGGCGGTTTCTTCGCTGGTGTGATCAATTCGATGGCGGGAGGCGGATCTATGCTCACCGTGCCGCTCCTCTCCCTAGCTGGTGTGGGCGGAAACGTCGCCAATGGGACGAACCGGGTGGCTGTCTTTGTCCAGAATCTTAGCTCGGCCTATGGCTACGCTCGTCGCGGCGTAATCGAGAAGGCCGAGACGATCCGGGTGCTCATGCCGGTGCTGGCTGGAGGCCTCGTCGGCTCCTTGGCCGTCGTGCAGGTACCCGACCGTCTTTTCGAGCAGATCTTTGGGGTAATCATGCTGCCCCTGCTCGTCCTGTCGATCCGCAAGCCGAAGGCCGATACGACCTCTGCGCCGTGGCCGCCGTGGCTCTCGTTCATCGTGTTTTTTGGCGTTGGCTTCTACGGAGGGGCGGTTCAGGCCGGGGTGGGCCTGCTCTTCCTGCTGGTTCTGGCCCGGGCAGGGTTCGATCTGGTTACGGCCAACGCCATGAAGACGGCGTTGATCCTGGGCATAACCGCCATTGCCTTACCGGTCTTCATCTACCACGGACATGTCCGTTGGCTTGCGGCGTTCATCCTGAGCGTAGGTATGGGCGTCGGGGGATTTGTAGGAGCGAACCTGGCCGTCGACGGGGGTGAACGCCTGATTCGCCCGGTGATGATCGTGGTCGTCCTGGCCCTTGCATCGAGGATGCTTGGGCTCTGGGATCTTGTGATCTAGCCAGCGACAGTGGTGAGCGCCCAGAAGGGGTGGATCGAGGTGTCTGACGGTGTTGTCAGAATCTCGGCGCCGTCGTCGTTGATCACGAGGGTGTGCTCGAACTGGGCTGTTCGGCTCAGATCGGTGGTTACCGCTGTCCAGCCGTCGTTCCACATCTGAGCGCGCCACGAGCCCATCGTGATCATCGGTTCGATCGTGAAGGTCATGCCAGGCTCGATGACATCGGTGAGGCGTGGATGGAAGTAGTGGCTGATCTGGAGATCGGTATGAAACTGCTCGCCGATTCCGTGGCCGACGAAATCGCGTACGACGCCATAGCCGCGGTCTTCGGCGTAGGTCTGGATGGCTCGACCAATGGCGTTGATCTGATTGCCAGGCTTTGCCGCTTCGATGCCTTTCTCCAGGCAGTCTCGCGTTACCTGGACGAGTTGGCGGGAAGCCTCGTCGACGTCGCCGACGAGGAAGGTTGCGTTGGTGTCACCGTGAACACCCTCCTTGAAAAGGGTTACGTCAAGGTTGACGATGTCGCCTTCGACCAGTGGCCGATCATCGGGGATGCCATGGCAGATGACTTCGTTCACCGAGCTGCAGATCGACTTAGGAAACGGACTGACAGGGCCGGGGTAGCCCAGCGGTGATGGATAACTATTGCGCTCGATCGCTCCCTGGTGGCAGGCAATATCGATCTCTTCGGTCGTGGCGCCGGGCTGGCACAAGGTGCCGAGGTAGGCCAGGAGATCGGCGGCTTCGCGCCCGGTTCGGCGCATCCGCTCCAGGATTTCGGGTGACTTGACCCGCGGTTCATCCCAACGCTCGACGTCGCCGCCGTCGGCCCAGGTTGGTTTAGCAATGGTGTCTGGCACCGTCCGCATTGGCGAGATCACGCCTTGTTGTACGGTGGCGCCGACATTGCGGTGGCAGCGCTTGAATTTCTTGCCGCTGCCGCACCAGCAGGGGTCGTTTGCCTTCACGATTCACCGATCCTTGACGAGCAACAGGTGCTTTCAAGCATAGAGGGGATTAGTGCCCAAATGATTGGCGTGTGGTGCTGGTGATGCTATGTTCATGTCCCACCACACGCATCGTGTATGCAGCGTTGGCAGCCTTGGTAAGCCGCCAACAGCGTCTACGAGCGTAAAGTACAGTAGAAGGCAGAAAGTCAACTATCCTGTTTCGGTCTGGGCTAAGCTGCCTAGCGAGCGGGTGTGGCATGCGGGCACTGCGAAGTGAACATGGCGATCGACAACTGCGTAAAGGAACGTGACAGCGCGCCGATGGGTACCGGTGTGATGTTTGCGCGCCGAGCAAGGAAGAACTGATGGAGGAAGCGAGAGCCCCGTATCTGGGCGCGTCGCTTGCGGGCCGGATCCTTATCTTGCGACCGGACCTCCAAGACGCCCGCTTCGACGCGAGCCTGACCCTCATCCTCGAGCATGGCTCGGAAGGCGCGTTGGGAGTGATCATCAACCGACCATCGACGATGGATATGGCTGAGACGTTGCCCGACTGGGAGGAACTGACCGCCGGTCCCAACGTCCTGTTCTCCGGTGGCCCTGTCGATCGAGATGCGCTCATCGCCCTAGGTAAACCCGATGATCGCATCGGTCCTGGCCATCTTGTACTCGGTGCGCACCCGGTCGATCTCGACCATCAGCCAACCCTGGTCGCGGCCGAAGGTATCTCTGCGGTGCGCGTCTTCGCTGGCTACGCCGGTTGGGCGCCCGGCCAGTTGGAAGACGAAGTCTCCAAAGACAACTGGTGGGTCGTGGATGCCACGATCGACGATCTCTTCACCGACGATCCAAGAGGACTCTGGGCTCGGGTGCTTCGTCGTCAGACGGGCGAGCTAGCGTGGTTCGCTCACTACCCGGCCGACGCCAGCCTCAACTAGCAGCCGTGGTGGTCTCGGCCACGGCGGCCGGCACCTGCCAGGGCGCGTCTACCACAACAGCGCCCGCCTCCTGAAGCGCCTTTCGCTTCGACGCGTAGGTGCCGGTGTTGCCCGAGACGATTGCTCCAGCGTGGCCCATCTTTTTGCCCGGAGGCGCATGAGCCCCAGCCAAATAGGCGACGACGGGTTTGGTGCTCGTCGCAACAATTTCGGCCGCCTGCTCTTCCTTCACGCCACCGATCTCACCGAGGAGCACGATCGCTTCGGTTGCATCGTGGTCGACCAGGGCTTGAACCGCCTCAGCGCTCGATGTGCCCGACACCGGATCGCCGCCAACCCCGATGAAGGCCGATTGGCCGATGCCGTTGCGGGTCAGTTCGAGGGATACGAGGGTGCCAAGAGATCCGCTTCGCGACACAACCCCAACGGAACCGGGAGTAAAGACCGCTGGATTGAAGGCGGGCATGAAGCCGACGAAGCACTCGCCGGGCGTCACGATGCCCGCCGTGTTCGGGCCAATGATCCTGGCACCGGCTTCCCGGGCCGATCGGGCCATCGCCATGGTGTCGTGGACGGGGATGAACTCGGTCAACACGACCAGCAGCTCAACGCCAGCAGTGAGTGCATCGTCCACCGCTGCTCGCGCCCCGTTGGCCGGCACGAAGAATACCGATGCGTCGATCGCGGTACCGGAGGCTCGATCAGCCATCGCTTCGGTCGCAGACCCGTAGACGGGTAGTTCGAGATGGTGTTCGCCAGCGCGCTTGGGGTTGACGCCGCCGATGACATTGGTGCCATAGGCCCGCATCTGCTCGGTCCAAAAGGTTGCCTGCTTGCCGGTGATGCCGTGTACCAGGACGGTGGCATTGCGATCGAGAATCACTGCTTGCTCCGGGCGTCGTTGGCGGTTTCGTCGTCAGCGTTGACGGCAGCTCGAACCGCGTCTTCCATCGTGGGGTAGGGCTCTAGGCCCAGCTCGTTTCGAACCTGTTGACGGGCCTCGTCGGCCCCGGTGCCACTGATAGCGAAGTGGATGGGGATCGATGGCGTGAGCGCCTTCCATGCCTCGATCACGCCCGAGGTCATCACGTCACAGCGGGCGAACGCGCCGCAGAAATTCACGACCAGGCTACGAATTCCAGGGAGTGAAAGCACAAGCTCAAGCGCTGGGATTGCCTTGGTGTAGGCGTCGCCTCCGATCTCAAGGAAGTTGGCTGGTCGTCCACCGCAATGGGCCACAGCGTCGACGGTGGCCATCGTCAGTCCAGCCCCGTTGGCCAGAATGGCGATGTCGCCGCCGAGCTCGATGAGACGTAGCCCGAGCTCGGCCGCAGCCTTCTCGCGCTCGGTCCCCGCCGATCGATTCGGCCAATGTTCGCCATCAGGGCGACGATGGTTGGCAGACTCGTCGAGTTCGACCTTGGCGTCTAGCGCAACGACGTGGCCTGAACGGGTGAGGACGAGCGGGTTGATCTCCACCAACAATGCTTCGTAGTGGACAAAGACGTCGATGACAGCGTTAGTGATGGCCGCTCGCTGCGCTTCGCTGGACTCGAGATCGGCTGAACGAGGCTTGGTGGATTGAGGCTTGGTGGATTGAGGATTGGTGGATTGAGGATTGGCGTCGGGGCTCGGTCGGTCTGCCGGATCGAACCGGGTGATCCTCATGTCGTCGGTCAAGGCCTCGACCTCCACACCGCCTCGATCCGACTCCATCAGGATCGGTTCGCCTGTGGCCGGGTCGATGGTGGCAGCCAGATACCATTCCTCGGCGATGTCGACGGCCTGTTCAACCAGAACAGCGTCGACCCGGTGCTCGCCGAGCATGGAACCGAGCATGTCGTTGGCGGCCCTGATGGCCTCCGATACGGTCGCCGCGATGACGACACCCCCAGCCTTGCCTCGGCCCCCAGCAGGAACCTGGGCCTTGACGGCCACCGGGCCACCGAGCTCGGTAGCGAACCGCTCGACCTCGTCGACGGTTTGAGCCACCTTGTGGTCTGGAATCGCTATGCCGGCCGACTCAAGGAGGTGTTTGCCCTCGTATTCCAGCAACATCGCTAGCACTCCTCGGTGACGGGGGAGTGGCCGACGTGTTGCCAGTAGGCGCCGAAGAGGTCGGCTTCGGCCGGTTCGTCGGGTTCGATGGTGTGAACGAGGTGGGTGATGTTGATGAAGTGCGACACATTGAGATTCTCGCTGATCGAGTTGCCTGCCCACGTTCCGCACCCCATGGTAAGGGTGAAGGGCATGCCGTTGTCGAAGGATCCACCGTTGCCGAAGGTGTGGGCCTGATTTACCAGCACTCGCACCACGGGAAGGCGTTGAGCGGCGAGATCGGGTTGAGCGGGATCGGTGGTGTGGATTCCCATCGAGTGTCCGGCTCCTTGCACCGAGAGCACGGACTCGACGAGGTTGAGGGCGTGATCGAAATCGTTGGCCCGGTAGACCGTGAGCACAAGTGACAGTTTCTCGCCGGTGAGTGGACGCTCGGCTCCCGGCTCCGGCTCTTCGACCATGACGAAACGGTCCGCTGGCGAGCCAGCGAGTTCGAGCTTTTCCTGGAGGACGGTGTAGTCCTTGGCGATCAGGTCGCGGTTGAGCTGGCCGCCGGGAAACAGGCGATCACGAATCCGTTCGGCCTCATCGGGACTCGCCCGATGTCCACCGACGTTGGCCAGCGCCGAAACGGCTGCCTCGTAGGAGCCACCATCGTCGATGATGATGAGCGAATTCTCTGATGAACACGAGGTGGCGTTATCGAACGTCTTGGAGGCCAGAATCTTGGCCGCTGCATCGTCGACGTCGGCCGACGCATCGATGATGACCGGAACGTTGCCAGCGCCAACACCGATTGCAGGCGTGCCGCTCCGGTAGGCGCGGCGCACATTGTTTTGCGAGCCGGTAGCTACGACGAGATCGGCCGCCTTCATCAAGTCGGCGGTTGCTTTGCGAGTGACCGGGGTTGGGAGGATCTGAACCAGGTCGGTTGGCGCCTGTACCGACTGCAACGCTCGTCGGGCTCGCTCGACGGCCGCTGATGTCGTCGACCAGCCAGCTGGCGAGGGAGCAATAACGATGGCGTTGCCGCCCTTGAGGGCCATCATGGCCTTGTTGATAGGGGTGGCGGCGGGGTTGGTCGAGGGCGTGATGGCGCCGACGACACCAACCGGCTTGCCGTAGCGCATGATGCCGTTCACGGGTTCGGCGTCCAGCGGGCCTACAGTCCGGGCCCGCAGAAGGTCTCGGAGCGTGCCAAAGGTCTTGCGCTGGTTCTTGGTGATCTTGTCGGCTACGTTGCCGAGTCCCGTATCGCGAACGGCCAGCTCAGCGAGCTCGCGTGCGCTTGTCGGCTCATAGAGCGACCAGGCCACGGCCGCCACGGCGAGGTCGACGGAGTCCTGATCGAGCGGTCGCCACGCCTCCATGGCCTGCCTGGCGCGTTCCACCGCTGCGACGACCTCAGGATCGATCTCATCGGTATCGTGGACGGTATCTTGCCCTGTTTGGTGTGTTGACTTTGCAGATGCGGTCATCGGGGTCACCCTTCTTGGCTGTGTCAGACGGGAGTTTGATGGCTCTTGGGTGTCGATGAGGCACGCAAGATTCTCTAACAGTAATGTAAGAAGCTCTTATCCAGACCAAATCCACCCGGCCCAGCACCTACGGGGGCAGGCCACCTAAGGGTATGTATGTCAACCAAGTCCGAGCGAACTGCGCTTAACACCGACCTCGTCATCGCTAAGGCGGCGGAGATCGTCGACGCGGATGGCCTCGATGCACTGACATTGACCCGCGTCGCCGAAGAGCTCGACGCCAGCCAACCAGCCCTGTATCGACACGTCGACAGCTATGACGCTCTGATTCGCGCCCTCGGGTTGAGCGGGCGGGAGATTCTTGCCGCCCGCCTCGCCGATTCGGCCATCGGGCTATCGGGTGATGCCGCTGTCCGGGCGATGGGATTGGCGTGGCGCCAGATGGTGGTTGATCACCCGGGTCTGTATGCAGCGACCGATCGGTACCCATGTGCCGATGACCCCGAGCTGGAAGAAGCTGTTTCTCGCATCGTCGAGATCCTGGCCCAGGCCTTGAGCGCCTACAATCTCAGCGAAGACCGACAGGTGCATGCGGCTCGCACCTTGCGCAGCGCATTTCATGGCTTCTGCCATCTAGAAGCTGGCGATGGCCACCCGCGCGAGCAAGACCTCGACGAGTCTTTTGACCGTCTCATCCACCTGCTCTGTTCCGGTCTGCGGCCCCAAGGAAATACCTAGTGTTTTAGGCGCGTAAGCTGACCGTGTTTTAGGCGCGTAAGCTGACCCAGAAACTAGACACTCTTACGTTTTGGTTATAGGGTCTTATCCATGACTCGGATGACCCCTAGTGAAGCGTTTGTAGAGACCCTGGTAGCCAATGGTGTGACCGACATGTTCGGCATCATGGGCTCAGCCTTCATGGACGCCATGGACATTTTCGCACCGGCCGGAATCCGCCTGATTCCGGTGGTTCACGAGCAAGGCGCGGCCCATATGGCCGATGGTTACGCCCGAGTCTCAGGTCGCCACGGCGTGGTCATCGGACAGAATGGCCCCGGCATCTCCAACTGCGTAACCGCGATCGCCGCCGCCTTCTGGGCCCATTCGCCCGTCGTCATCGTCACCCCTCAAACCGGCACGATGGGCATCGGCCTCGGTGGCTTCCAGGAAGCCAATCAGCTCCCGATGTTCGAGGAGTTCACCAAGTATCAGGGCCACGTCAACAATGAGAAGCGCATGGCCGAGCTCACGGCGCGGTGCTTCGACCGAGCCATCTCCGAGATGGGCCCGACCCAGCTCAACATTCCCCGCGACCGTTTCTACGGTGATATCGACGTCGAGATCCCAGAACCGATGCGTCTCGACCGTGGTGCTGGCGGCGAGAAATCACTAGCCCAGGCGGCCGATCTGCTGGCCGAAGCCGAGTTCCCCGTAATCATCTCCGGTGGCGGCGTGGTCATGGGCGACGCTATGGCCGAGTGCGTGGCCCTGGCCGAACGCCTCGGGGCGCCGGTCGTAAACAGCTACCTCCACAACGATTCTTTTCCCGCCAGCCACCCCCAGTGGTGCGGGCCGCTTGGTTACCAGGGCTCCAAAGCCGCCATGAAGCTCATCAGCAAGGCTGATGTCGTGCTTGCGCTCGGCACCCGCCTCGGCCCGTTCGGCACCCTGCCTCAGCACGGCCTCGAGTACTGGCCCGATGACGCCAAGATCATCCAGGTCGACGCCGATCACACGATGCTCGGTCTGGTCAAGAAGATCTCGGTCGGCATTCACGGCGACGCCGGAGCCGCCGCAACCGCTCTCACCCAACGCCTCGATGGCCGCGACCTGCGGTGTGACGCCAACCGCGAGGAGCGCACCGCCACCATGGTGGCCGAGCAGCAGGAATGGGAAACCGAGCTCGATAACTGGACCCACGAGAGCGACGAGTTCAGCCTCGAAGCAATCGAGCAGGCCAAGAACGATCCTGGCGACTGGCTACATCCTCGCCAGGTGCTGCGCGAGTTGGAGAAAGCGATGCCAGCCCGAGTGATGGTCTCCACCGACATCGGAAACATCAACTCGGTTTCAAACTCCTACCTCAGGTTCGAAGAGCCTCGCAGCTTCTTCGCTGCCATGAGCTGGGGCAACTGTGGCTACGCACTACCAACCATTATCGGTGCCAAGTGCGCGGCCCCCGATCGTCCAGCTGTGTCCTACGCCGGTGACGGCGCTTGGGCCATGTCGATGACCGAGGTCATGACTGCTGTCCGCCACAACATCCCGGTCACCGCAGTGGTGTTCCACAACCGTCAATGGGGTGCAGAGAAGAAGAATCAGGTCGATTTCTATGGCCGCCGCTTCGTAGCTGGCGAGCTTGATGGCGGCGAGAACTATGCCGAGATCGCCAGGGCCATGGGCGCTGAAGGTGTTCGGGTCGACAAGATCGACAACGTGGGCGCAGCCCTGACCGACGCCATCGCCGCCCAGATGAACGATGGCAAGACCACGGTCATCGAGGTCATGTGCACCCAGGAGCTTGGCGATCCGTTCCGCAAGGACGCCCTCTCCAAGCCGGTTCGTCACCTCGACAAGTACAAGGACTATGTATGAACCCTGCGGGTTCAACCCGAGGTTTCGCCTGCGGCGAAACTCGAACTGGATCCGTCTGTAGGGGCCTTTTATGATGTCGGCGGCTGAGGTTTTTGGGATCGACGCCGACATCAAGGTTTCGAAGATCGAAAGGGATGAGGTCGGTGAGCTGACCGACCACATCCCCGAGGTCGACCCGGCCTACGTTTTTGATACCGAAGCCACGCTCGCTCTGCTGGCAGGTTTTGAACACAACCGACGCGTCATGATCCAGGGTGGACATGGCACCGGCAAGTCAACCCATGTTGAGCAGGTGGCGGCTCGGCTCAACTGGCCGCTGATCCGTATCAATCTCGATGGGCATCTGACCCGGTCCGACCTCGTCGGCCGTGATACCATCGTGGTGCGCGATGGGCAGCAGGTCACCGAGTTCCAGGAAGGCCTCCTGCCGTGGGCGATTCAGCGCCCTGTGGCGGTGTTGTTCGATGAGTTCGACGCTGGTCGGCCCGACGTCATGTTCGTCATCCAGCGTGTCTTGGAACGTGATGGACGCTTCACCCTGCTCGATCAGAACCGCGTGATTACCCCTCATCCTCGGTTCAGGCTCTTCGCCACAACAAACACGGTTGGTCTCGGTGATCTCACCGGGCTGTATCGCGGTACCAACGTCTTGAACCAGGCCCAGGTCGACCGTTGGAACGTTGTGGCTCACCTCGACTACCTGAGCGCTGAAGCTGAGCGGCGGGTGGTGCTGGGCCAGGTGCCGGCGTTGAAGGAACGGGCCGACGGTGAAGAACTGGCCGCGGCCATGATCGAAGTGGCGGCCATGACCCGCACCGGCTTCGCTGCGGGCGATCTTTCCACGGTGATGTCGCCGCGAACCGTGATCAGTTGGGCCGACAATACGCTCACGTTTGGTGATGTTGGCGTGGCCTACCGGCTGTCCTTCGTCAACAAGTGTGACGAGGCGGAGAAGCCAGTGGCTCAGGAGTACTACCAGCGAGTGTTCGGCTCGACCGAGTCGGACTAGGCGTCGGGCGGATCATCATGGTTGTGTCGGCGTCTGACCGCCGAGCCGATCGGTTGGCGTCAGCTGGCCTTCGGGCCGTGTCCGCTGAGCCCGAGGCCGAGTTGCGTGGCGCCCGGCTGGAGGTGGCTGATCGGCCCATCGGCATTGTGGTGCCCTATCTCGCTGTCGACCTCGGCTCGCTCGATCTGGCCAATCGGCGAGGGGTGGTCGACTCGCTGGGTCTGCGGGTGCGTCATAGCGACCGCGACCTGCACCTAGCGTTGAGTCCGGTCGAACCGTTGGAACGCGTTGTCTTCGATATCGCCGAACAGTTCCGCTGCGAGGCCTTGGCCAGCCCGACGTTGGTGGGGGTGCAGGCAAACACCCGACTGGCCTTCGATCGGTGGACGACCGCGGCTCAGGCCGAACGCCTGACCGAGACCGGCGTCGGTCTGCTGCTTTTCACCATTACTCACATGCTGCGCTACCGCTTGCTCGGGGTGGCAACCACCGAGGACGTCGATGATCTCATCGAAACGACGCGGGGCAATCTTTCTCGCCTGGTCGGCCATGCCTTGCGGCCCTTGCGATCGCTCGTCGCGGATCAGGAGGCCTACGCCGAACCGGCCGCCGAGATCGCTCGGCTTATCGCTGAGATGGCGGGCGACGCCTCCGAGCTGCTCGGCGGCGATGAGGTCGAGGAGGATCGCCATCGCTTGTTGGTCCCGCTTGACTGGGACACCCTCGACCAGGAGATCGCCAGCACGAGTTCGGAGCGGGCGGCGGCCCGGCCCGAGTCTGACTATGCGGTCTTCACCGATGCTTACGACATCGAGGTAACCGGTGCCTCGTTGTACCGGGCGCCAATGCTTCGCCAGCTGCGCTCGGACGTAGAGGACCTGAGGGCCGCTCAAGCGGTAAGCGTGGCCCGAGTGGCTCAACGCCTCCGGTCGCTGTTTGTGGCCTGGCAGCCTGAGGGGTGGCATGGTGGTCATGACGATGGCGCTCTCGACCCCGCTCGGCTCGCTCACATCGTGGCCAATCCGGGCGACACGCACATCTATCGTCAGCCGGTGCAACGCCCGAGCGCCGATGCTGTCGTGAGCCTGCTGATCGATACCTCAGGCTCGATGAAGGTTCAGCGCCATGAGTCGGTGACAGTACTGGTCGACACCCTGGTACGGGCTCTCGATATGGGTGGCGTGGCGAGTGAGGTTCTCGGGTTTACCACCGCTGCGTGGGCCGGAGGTCGGGCTCGGTCCGACTGGCAGGCGGCGGGCCGTCCGGACGAGCCTGGACGCGTGGCCGAGGTTGCCCACATCGTCTACAAGTCGGCTGATCAAACCTGGCGTCAAGCTCGGTTCTCCTTGGCTGCCATGCTCCGCACCGATCACTACCGGGAGGGCCTCGATGGCGAGGCGGTGGCGTGGGCGGCCCAGCGGTTGGTCGTCCGCCCCGAGTCTCGCAAGATGCTTGTTCTGATCTCCGATGGTTTGCCGATGGAGACGACGACGGCTGATCTCAACCGCGATGGACTGCTGCTCGACCATCTGCGCTCCGTCTGGAGCGATGCGGAGGCCTCTGGCCTGGAACTCGGAGCGATCAGCCTCGATCACGATCTCGGCGCCATCGTGACGCCATCGGTCACCATCGACCTCACCGGCACGCTCACCGTCGGTACCTACGATGTGCTGACGCAGCTGTTCGGCTAGGCGTTGGCTTGGACGGCGGCGATGGTGGCCACCGAGACGATGTCGTCGACCGTGCAGCCCCGCGACAGATCATGGACCACACCGCCGATGCCTTGGAGTAGGGGGCCGAAGGCCTGAGCGCCGCCGAGACGTTGGGTGATCTTGTAGGCGATGTTGCCACTATCCAGGTCGGGGAAGATGAACACGTTGGCCCTTCCCGCCACCGGCGACCCTGGCGCCTTGGAGGCGCCGACCGCTTCGTCCCACGCTGCATCGAACTGGAGCTCGCCGTCAACGGCGAGATCGGGGGCCAGCTGCCGCACCAGCTCGGTGGCTGCCCGCACCTTGTCCACTCGCTCGTGTTCGGCGCTGCCCTTGGTGCTGAACGACAGCATCGCTACCCGGGGTTCCTCGCCGGTCAGCTGGTTGAACGTGGCCGCGCTGGCAACGGCGATCGAGGCTAGCTGGCCTGGATCGGGATCGGGGATAACCCCACAGTCGCCGTAGACGAGGGGTCGCCCATCGGGCAGTACGAAAAAGAAACTACTACTCACGGCCTCGTGCCCCGGCGCGACTCCCAGAACGCGAAGAGCAGAACGCAAGACATCAGCGGTGGCCCGACTTGCACCAGCAACACAGCCATCAGCTTGGCCAGCCGCGATCATCAACATGGCCCGGTTGAGCGGGTCCTCAACATCGACGGGGCGTTTCAAACCTTCAGCGATCGCCTTCAAGGCATCGTCGTTGGCTCCTGGGCCCTCATCGATGACAACGGCGTGGGCCAAACCTTGGTCGGTAATGGCTGCCGCGGCCTCGATGGCACGAGGGTCGCCAGCATCGGCCAGCACGAGGCGGACCGGGCGGGCTGTGGCCAGCTCGGTCCATCGAAAAGAATCTTGCGACAAGGTTTACACGCTAGCTGGGGTTGGCCGCGAGCCAGCCCGTTGTGGCTTGCAACACCTGATCGAGCCGCTGGGCGAGGTCGTCAAGCACGATGTCATCGGCGATGAGCGGTGGTGACAGCATCAACATCGTGGCACCCCGATCGTCGGGGCGGATAAGGAGGCCAGCGTCTCGCACATACTGGGCCAGCAGGCCACCTTGTAAGACGGCCCGCTGATCGTCGGATAGTTCCTGGCCCGAATCGCGATCGGCCATGAGCTCGACGGCGTAGAAGTAGCCGAGCCCTCGCACATCTTTCACGCATCGATAGCTGTCTTGCAAGCCGTCCAGGCGCGCCCGGAAGCCATCTTCATGGTCGAGTACATGCTGGAGAATGCCTTCGTCGTTCAGCGCTCGCATGTTGGCAACGGCGACGGCGGTCGCCACCGGATGGCCGCCGAAGGTGGAGCCATGCATGTAGGTGCCGCCGTCGGATTCCCAAATGGTCTCGACCAGGGGCCGACGGATGAGGACGCCGCCGAGTGGCTGGTAGGCGCTGGTAACACCCTTGGCGAACGTGATCATGTCGGGCACGACACCGAATCGTTCGCTGGTAAACCAATGGCCGAACCGGCCGAACCCGCAGATAACTTCGTCGGCGACGAGCAGCACACCATAGTGATCGCAGATGCGGCGAAGCTCTTGCCAGTAGCCGTGGGGCGGTACGAGGCCCCCTCTACCGTTCTGCACCGGTTCAGCGAACACGGCGGAAACGGTCTCAGGCCCTTCGGCCAGGATCATCTCTTCGACCGCCCTCGCCGATGCCAGCTCGTCGGCGGTGTCACCGTAGGTGTTGCGGACATGACGGACACCGTCCCACAACATGGGGAGGAAGGGGGAGCGGAACTTTGGCACACCGGTAACGGACAGACCGCCCAGGGTGGTGCCGTGGTAGGACCACTCGCGGGAGATCACCTTGTAGCGCTCGGGTTCGCCGTTGGCCACGTGGAAGTTGCGGGCGAATTTGAGGGCGGACTCCACCGCTTCGGATCCGGAACTAACGAAGAACACCTCGGACAGGTCGCCAGGAGCAGCATCGGCGATCATCGACGCAGCCTCAGCGGCAGGCGGGTTGGCCCATCCCCACGTTGGGTAGAAGGCGAGCTGCTCCATCTGCTTAGCCGCTGCGCTGGCCAGATCCTGGCGTCCGTGGCCAAGGTTGGTGCAGAACAGGCCTGCGAGACCGTCGAGATACTGTACGCCGTCGGTGTCGTAGACGTAGCAGCCTTCGCCACGCTCGATAACTCCGAGGTTGTCGGACATCCACGCCTTGCCCTTGGTGAAGTGCGGGAGCAGGTGGTCCTGCGCCTGTGACTTCGACAACTGCTCGTTTGGATCAACTAACGACGACTGCGACATTGCGTTCCCCTTTGCCGTTCAGCATTGCTGCCAGTTGCGTGCAATCACGCTTTTGTTAGAGTCCCTAGCATAATCGCTCTAGTCTCTAACTGTCGAGGGGTGAATTGACCAAATGGGGAAGATTTTGACGGCGGTCGATCAGCCCTCAGCCAGTCGATCGGTAGTAAAACCGAGCGGAAGCAGCTCTCCGACCGTTCGAATCGTGCCATCGCAGTCGATAAGACAGCCCGGCCCACCGTGTTCCAGCAGCAGCTGACGGCATCGCCCGCAAGGGGGACAGGGCTCGCCGCTCCCGGAAACGGTCGTAACCGCGACGAGACGTTCTCCTGACCCACCGTCGTGCAGGGCGCTGACCAGGCCGCATTCTGCGCACAAGGTCAAGCCGTAGGAAACGTTTTCGACATTGCAGCCGGTGACGATGCGGCCCGTAGCGGTCAGGCCAGCGGCGCCAACCCGGAACTGTGAGTACGGTGCGTAGGCGCGTGAGGCGGCGGAACGTGCCGCCACGGCCAACGCTTGCCAGTCGATGTCGGGAGCAGCTGAGGAGGTGGGCTCGCCAGGCGTGGTCTTGCCGCGTTCAGAGGTCGTCATATGGACTCCTACTCCTTGTTGCTTCGTTAGGTCTTGCTTTGTAGGTGGTGGCGATGCCAGCCGGGCTACTTCGTGCCGTAGATCCGGTCGCCAGCGTCGCCAAGACCGGGCACTATGTAGGCATTCTCGTTTAGGCGTTCGTCGAGGGCCGCCAAGGTGATCTGGGTCGCCGGGTATTTCTCGTGCACCGCAGCTACCCCTTCGGGGCAGCCGACAATAGCCAACATGTCGACGTTGCGGGCCCCGGCATCGTATAAAACATCGAGAGCGTGCACCGCGCTACCACCGGTGGCAAGCATCGGATCCACAAGCAGCACCGTCCGCTTTTCCAGATTCTCCGGCAGTTTCTTGTAGTACTCGACCGGCCGGTGGGTCACCGGATCGCGGTAGAGCCCGAGGTGGCCGACGCGGCCGTGAGGCACCAGGGTGAGAATGGCCTCGACCATCACCAGGCCGGCACGGAGGATGCCAACGATGGCAGGAGCCGGACCCGCCAGCATCGGCGATTGAGTTGTGGTGATCGGGGTGGTCACCGGCACCGACCTCACAGGCAGCGTGCGCAATGCCTCATAGGCGGTCAGCAGCGTCACTTCCTGACAGAGCGACCGGAATGCGGCCGACTCGGTCTCGGCGTCCCGCAGCAGCGTGATTTTGTGGGCGACGAGTGGGTGATCGACGACGGTGACATTCTCCATGTCTCCGATAGTAGTGGTCTTCGCCGTTATGCCCCGGCCTGAGATTGCCTACAAAGGTCGACGACCGTGAAGAGCGGCATCGGCGCGGCGGGCAAGTTCTCGAGCCTGATCCATATCGTCGCTCAACACGGTTACGTGCCCAAGTTTGCGTCCAGCTCGTGGAATCTTCCCGTAGAGGTGGATGTGTGCACCTTCGATGATCAGGGCATCGGGGAGGTGCTGGGCCGGGTCGACCCCATCGATCGTGCCCAACACGTTGACCGTGACGGCCGCCGGTGCCAGCGACCACGTCGGCCCCAGTGGAAGATCGAGGACAGCGCGAACATGGTTCTCGAACTGTGATGTTGGGGTGCCCTCGATCGTGAAGTGGCCAGCATTGTGCGGTCGTGCCGCCAGCTCGTTGATCACCAAACCTTCGGTCGTCAGAAACATCTCAACGGCCAGAACGCCGACAGCATCCAGATCGTCGGCCAACCTTTTGGCCAGATCGCGGGCCTCGGCGGCCAGCCGATTACCAAGGTCGGCCGGGGCCCGAATTTCGCGGGCGATGCCGTCCTGGCTAGAAACTTCGGCAATCGGGTAGCAACGGCTGTTGCCACCGGGACGACGCACCACGATGACCACGATCTCTTTGATGATCTGCTGATGCTCCTCGGCCATGAGCTCTTGTTCACCGTGCTCGGCCAGCACCCGCATCGCCTGGCTGCGGCCTTCGACGATCCATACCCCTCGGCCACCGGGGGGAGCGGCCCGCACCGACTTCAGAACCAGAGGAAATCCGTAGGCGCTGGCGAAATCGAGCAGATCATCGGGGCCCCGAACCTGGGCGAAAGCCGGAACGTTGAATCCTCGATTGCGCAAGATGAGGCGTTGATGCAGCTTGTCGAAAGCGGCCCGCAGCGTCTTTGTGCCGGGGCGCAGCAGGGCTCCGTTTTCCTCCATCGCCTGAAGCAAGCCCATATCGAGCCGCTCATGCTCAAAGGTCAGCACTTCGCAGTCCTCGGCGAAGCTGGCCAGCGAGTCTGGGTGATGAAAGACCGCCTCAGGGGCAGCCTGTGCGGCCGAATCGTCGTATCGCTCGGCGAACAGGCGCGGCGTTATCCCCAGCTTGACCGCCGATTGGTGCATCATGCGAGCAATCTGCGATGAACCCACGATGCCAAGGCGATAGAGGGAGGGGAGGTCTTGAGCCACGATCAAACAGTAGCCGCCATCAGCGCGATGTCCGTTGATCTGTGTCGGTTGCACCGGCTGGTCTGAGCATCAGCGAACCGGCGACGGCCGACGGCTAGGTTCGGGGCTGGATGGAAAGTCGATCCGACCCGCCGCTGTCCCGCGATCGACGCAAGCTGCTGCTTGCTCTCGGTTTTGGAGCCATCAACCTCGCCGTGTTGAGAGGGCTTAAGGCCGCGCCCGAACGCCCGCCAACCAAGCCCACCGGTTCGGCCTCGGTCGGGGTTGGAAGGCTGGAGGAGGTGCTCGGAGATGAGGTCAACCCGTTTGCGCCGAGATACCCAGCCACCCTCGACCCCGACCTGCCAGCTCTAGACGACGGCCACCTCTTCGATCTGGTGATCAGCGGTGGCCGGGTGATCGATCCCGAATCAGGGTTCGACGGCCTGGCCAACGTTGGTATCGACGACCACCGGATCATGGAGATATCGCCGCTGAAGCTGCGGGGCCGCGACATGATCGACGCCCGGGGGCGGGTGGTCTGCCCCGGCTTCATTGATCTTCTGTCCTATGAGCCGAACGATTTTGGCGTGTGGTTGAAACTGGCGGATGGGGTTACGACGAACCTGGCCATGCATGGGGTCAGCAACTATTCCGAACCCTTCTTCAACCGCTACCGGTCCTTGTCGCCGATTCACTACGGCGGGGCCTTCAGCCATCACGTGATGCGTGGCTATGACCTCGGTGTCGATATCCGCGAACCACTCGATGGTCCACAGCTGATCGAGATGGAGCGCCTGGTCCGCAAGAACCTCGATCATGGGCTCGCCGGGATCGCCTTTTCTCCCGAATACTCCCCGGGAACGAGCACCCAAGAGATGGAGGTGTTGGCTCGCCTCGCGGCCGAGATCGGCCATGTCGGGTTCTTCCACCTGCGCTACAGCGATCCCGACCCGCCCGGCACCAGCCTCGAAGCTCTGGAGGAGGTTCTGGGGATCGGTCGCCGCACCGGCTGTTCGCTTCACATCCAGCATCTGACCAGCACCGGTGGAACCTTTGTGATGGACGAAGCCTTGAATGCCATCGAGGCAGCCCGGGGGGAGCGCGTCGACGTCACCGCCTGTGTCTATCCATACAGTTTTTGGGGCACCTACCTTGCCAGCCCTCGCTTCGACGAGGGCTGGCAGCAGCGCTACCGCATAACCACCAACGAGCTCCAGATCGCTGGCACCTCGCAGCGGTTGGCCTCCGACACGTGGGACCAGGCCGTAGCCAAGAACTATCTGGTAGCCGCTCTCGGGTCGATCCCCGAAGAAGAGGTGCGAGCGGCGCTGCTTCGCCCTTGGGTCATGGTTGCCAGCGATGCAATCCCCACCGAAGGACTCAACAACCACCCGCGGGGAGCGGGAACGTTTGCGAGAACTATCGGCCGCTATGTGCGAGAAACCGGGGTGCTCGATCTCCGCACCGGCCTGGCCAAGATGACGATTCTGCCTGCTCTGCGGGTCCAGTCGATGATCCCGGCCATGGCACTGAAGGGGCGCCTTCAGCGAGGGGCGGACGCCGACGTGGTCGTCTTCGACCCGTTGGCAATCATGGACAAGGCCACCGTCGACCATCCTGGTGAGCCATCGGTTGGCATCGAATGGGTCATCGTCGATGGCCAAGTCGCCCTACGGCGGGGGCGAACGCAACGAAGTGTGCTGGCTGGCCGCCCCTTGCGGAGCCGACCGCTCGGCTAGTCGATCTCGGTGCCGAGTGAAGCCAGGACCTGATCAGCAAAGTGCTGACAGCCACTGCCTTGTTCCCACAGAGCGTCGGTGAAGGCACGAACGATCATCATCGTGGTTCCCCGGTGCGCACTCGCTTCCTCTTGTGTAACCCATTGGGCTACCTGCGGGGAGTGAAGGCACTGGTCGAGTCCGTGAAGGAGAAACTCGGCCATGTCGGGCTCGATAGTCTCGGTGGATCGAAAGTGGTGGTCGGCCGCCCTGGCTGTTTGGGCCCCTTGTGCCCATGCGTCGATGAGGCGGGACCAGGGTTCGGCGAGGTCTGGATTGATACCGATCTCGCCGTCGACTCCCTTGATCTCAACGACGATACGACGAGCCATCTTGGTCCATGCGATCATGTCATCCGCAGAACACGGACCAAGGTCAATTTCCATCAGGATCGATGGTAGTGCTTTGCCTGCTGGCGCGAAACCTAGCTCGCTGGACTGACCTTGAATTCTGGAAGCTGAATGCGATCGAGGACTGAGTTCAGCACGCGGGCGTCGTCATCGAATCCGAGTGGATCATCGAGGTCGGAATCGGCATCGTCGGCCAGAACAAAATACTCCACCGCCCCCCTCAGCAGGGCCCGCTCATCAGCGGTAAAGGTGAGGCCGGAACAGAGCACTTCCGACAGTGCCTTGGCGATCATTTCAGCGGTGTCAACATCGGTCGTTGCGCTCGCCTGTTCGCGGATCTGTTCGAGGTGTAACTCCACGCCCTCGGACAGTTCAGCGAATTCTTCGTAGTCGGTTTCGAGGCAGAGCCGTCGAAACCTACGTTGCTCATCGGGGTTGAAGAGGTCTTCGAGATCTACTGAGCGTATGCCGCCTGTTGCCATGTACTAAGTATGCGTCATTCGGCGCTTGTTCGCATCCCGAACGCAAAAGACAGACCCCTCGGAACGGTGTAATCCTTGGTGTTTGCCTAGAGATCGTCGATCAGCTTGAACACTTCGGCATGGACCATCCCAGCCGCCTTACCCGCCGTTCGCATCTTGGCCTCGACCCGTTGCCTGAACTGAATCAGCTCAGGATCGGTACCCGCATCCATCGTCGACTCAAATTGGCTGGTGTGGGAGAGCAGGGCCGTGTATTTGGCGTCGATAAAGCCGTCGGCATCCTCAGCGTGATCGGGTTCGTCGGCTTCCCACAGGAGCAGATGCGATGGGCGGTGATGCTCAAAGGGGTGATCGGGGAAGAAGAGCGGGTCACGCGCCGCCACGACACCGTCACAGGCCAGCCAACCCGCATGCCGATGGTCGGGGTGCAGCCGGTAGCGCTTCCAGGGGTCATGGCCGAGTACGACCGCCGGTTTGAGCTTGCGAATCCACCAAGCCACCTGATCGCGTTGCACCATCGTCGATTCCAGCTCGCCATCGGGCCAACCGAGGAAGGCCACCTCGCCGGTCGCGCCCAAGGCCGATGCTGCCGCCTTTTGCTCTTCCTGGCGGGTGTTGATCAGGGCTTCGACCGATTCGGCCGCGTCCCATGACCCCTTCGAACCATCGGTGCAGACGAGGAGGTGAACAAGGCAGCCGTCGGCCGCCCACTTGGCCAGGGTTGCGCCAGCTCCGAAGTCGACGTCGTCCGGATGAGCTCCTATGGCCAGCGCACTCTCGGGTGTGTCGAGGTTCGAGGTGAATGTTCCGAGATTCACGGAGGCGGGGGTTAGAGGGTTCTGTGCTTCGGTCATCACAATCTCATTCGAGGTACGGGCTCATTCGAGGTACGGGAGGTGGGCATCGCCGATCATCTGGCGTAGGGGGCCAGCGTAGGCATTCGGGCCAGATCTTGGGGTTGGTCGATGTCCCAGCCGAGTTCTTCGTCGGCGACGACACGAAGGTCAAGACCTAGCCGGGCTGATTCTCGCCGGTGGGCGAGGGCCGAGTTCTCGCCGTAGCTGAACCGAAAACCGACCCCGGTCGGAATACTCATGACGTTGGTTCCCAAACCGTGGCGGTCGGGAACGATCGTGACGCCGTTGAAATCGGCCACCCACGACAATTCGCGAGCGAGCGGTAGGTCGCCGTGGGAGATGATGACCCGTTCGTAACCATCGTCGGCCAATCGTTCGACAGCGAAGGCTACGGCCCGGTTGAGCCCGGGAGGCTCGAGCCAGACCACGCCAGCACCCTGGGAGAGAACCCAGCTTGCTACATCGTGCGATCCACAGACCACGAAGCGGTCCAACGGCGTTGCGGCGGCTAGAACAGCACGCGTCATCGATTGGGCCAGATCGGCCCGTTGGGTGTCGCTCAGGCTCCCTCCCAGACGGGATTTGGCCAGGTCGAACGATTTGACCGGCACGATCACCGCGGTCGAGCTCAGGTTGAGGCCAGGTGATCGTGGCTCGGGCGACGAGTCGTCTCGTAGTCGTGGGGGCGACACAACGACAGCGTACCGAGCTTGACCCAATGGCTGCCAAGCGGTGGGCCATGGTCTCGCCGTCGGGTCTTACCATGGGGGACTACGTTGCCGTAGCTAGACTCCGCCTGTGCCTCTCGGACCTCGTAGCAAGGAACGTCCCGCCGACGCTGGTGTCACGCTCGTCGGTGGGCTTGACAGTGCCACGCCGGCGGCGGTCGACGGCGCCGGCCTGGTTACGGCCGCCCACGCCCGCTGGTCGCTCGACTGGTGGATTGGCGCTGCCGACCGCTGGTACTTTCCGAGCCGTGAGCCCGCTGTGCGCCAGCGTCGGGTTGGTTTCGGTCCGGTGATCGAAACGTCGGTTCGAATCCCGGAGGGTGATGCGGTCCAAACCGTTTACCCGGTGGTGCTAGCCGACGGTGAGGCCACCGTGATCGAGGTGCGAAACGATTCGTCGGTACCGGTTGCGCTTGCCGTCGCCATTCGGCCCTACCGGGCTGATGGCCTTAGCGTCGGAGCCGAAATTGATGTCAGCGGAACTGACACGATTCTGGTCGATGGGAGCGCAGGTGTGATCCTTCCCCGATCGGCCAACCAGCGAACCGTCAGCGCTATTGCTGATGTCGCTGATCGTCTTAGCGAGGCAGGTGCCGACGAAGGTATCGACCTTGGTGACGAGGCGACGGCTTCCGGGCTTGAAGCAAACGCGGCCCTGATCTATCCGCTTCCTCACGGCACGACGTTGCGTTTCGTCGTGCCAAGCGAGAACGTCGGAACCGTCGCCGCGATCGACCGCCTACCGGCTCCCACCTCGGCGGCCAAGGGCTGGGACTCGGTGGTGGAGGCTTCGGCTCGCTTCGACTTCGCCGACGAAGCGGTTACCAACCTGGCCAACGCAGCCCGGGCCCGGCTGCTCCTCGGCGACTGTCGCCCCTCCGACCCGATCAGACCCTCCGAGTACGGGCCGATCCTGGCCGGGCTCGCTCATGGCGGGCATGATGCCGAGGCGCGTCGCTGGCTCGTCGCTCTTGCGCAATCCTTCCCCACCTCGATCCCTGATCCTTCGACGGCCGCCGACCTTCTGGTCGGACTCGGGTTGGCCGCCGCCACCGCTGACGCCGCTGAACTGACCGACGCCTTGCTGGAACCGGCAGCCCAATTGGCCTATCTCGTCGAGCGGGCCAAGCCGGCCCCTCCGGTGGTGGCCAAAGCTCTGGATGGACTCAGTCGGCTCCTCGTCGTTGCCGATCAGCCGGAACCGGCTCGTGAACTCGCTGATCGGGCGTCTTCGCTCGCGTCGTCGTCCGGAGAGCCTTCAGAAGCTGCCTACGATCGTCTTGTCGAGCTTGGACAGACGGCCCGGTCGACGGGTCGCTTTGGGCTCGACGATTCCGCGATCGACGCAGCTCGGTACTGGTCGACGGCCCGCTCTCTGATGCTCGACGATCGCACCGACCGAACCATCGATCTGCTCCCCGTGTTCCCGACCGCCTGGCGAGGGGGCGGCGTCGAGGTGCATCAGGCGCCGACTCTGTATGGCCACGTGAGCTTCGCGATTCGCTGGCATGGTCCACGCCCCGCCCTGCTCTGGGAAGTGTCGCCCCGGCCTCCGGCTGCTGGCGGAACGATTGCCCCGGTACGGCTGCGGTGTCCGTCGCTCGACCCCGACTGGTCTACGACCGACACGCGCGGCGAAACCCTGCTCGCCGGATCGAGTGAGGGCCTGCCCGATGCCCCCTCGCAGAACGACAGCTTCAACTAGCGCGTCTTCAACTGGCGCGTCGACCGGGGTGATCACATCCGAGATGTCGGCGATCTGGAGCAGACGCTCGAGAGGGTGGCTCGCCGGCTACTCGCCCAACACCGGGTCTGGGTTGGCGGGATTTTCAGAACCGACGAGGCCTACGAACTCGCCACCGAAATGAGGTTCGGGAGTGGTGAGCACTTCGTACAGGCCTTTCACCGCGGCGAGGCGTTCACGACCGATCGAGGAGAGGTAACGCCGAAGCGAGGGGCCGCGACCGGTCTCGATTGCCAACACGGTGACGTCGATGCCAGCCGCCTGGCAGAGAGCGCTCGAACGGTTGGCGTAGCGCTCTTGGGTGACGAAGACGGCCGAGGTGATGCCGAAGATTTCCTTCGCTCGGATACAAGTGTTCCAGGTGCTGAACCCCGCGTAGTCGAGCGTGATATCGCTCAGTGGCACATCGCTGAGATGGGCGACGCGTCGCATCACGGTGGGTTCGTCATAGCTTCCATGGCCGTTGTCGCCCGATACCAAGATGTGATCGACGACGCTGGTTTGGTGAAGGTTGACGGCCCCGTCAACCCTGCGTTGCAGGGTTACCGATGGTTGACCGTTGCTGAAAATGCCAGCCCCTGGCACGATCACCGCGTCAAACGCCAGGTCGGCCAGATCGTCGGTGTCGGTTACAACGTGGCCTGCGGCCATCGCCGCCAGGGCTGCGTTCGATAGAAGCACAACCATGATCCCGAAGCCGACAATCCAGCTGGCGAGCTTGGCCGCCGCGAGCCACCGAGAGGTAAGTTTCAGCCCCATGGCTCCACCCTAGCCACTACCCTCAAGGAGAGTATGGCCACCCCGACCGTTCCGCGATTGCGTAAGGCGTTGAAGGGCAAGGCTCCCGGTTTGGCCGAGGAGCATCAGCTTTGGGATGCCGGTCACGAGATTGTTGTCGGTGTCGACGAAGTGGGGCGAGGTTCCTGGGCGGGGCCCCTCACCATCGGGGCCGTCGTTGTTCCGAAGGATCGCCGGCTCTACAAGCTCCGAGATTCTAAGGCCTTGACCGAGAAAGAACGAGAGGCTCTCTACGAGCGCATCACCGACTGGTGCGATGCGTGGGCGGTCGGTCATGTAAGTGCAGCCGAATGTGATCGTCTCGGGATGTCAGCCGCGCAGAAGTTGGCGGCCTCGCTAGCCATCGAGGGCTTGGGGTTAACCCCCGACGCTGTGCTGCTCGATGGTAAATGGGACTTTGTCGGTCACCCGGTAACTCGGAAGCTGGTAAAGGGAGACGCCACCTCGCTGTCTATCGCTGCAGCCTCCATCTTGGCCAAAGTCACCCGGGACCGCATCATGCGTGAGCTTGCGCCGATGTATCCGGCCTACAACTTTGAAAACAACAAGGGGTATCCCTGCCCTCTCCATAAAACGGCCCTTCAAGGCTATGGGCCGAGCGGGATCCACCGGCGTTCGTGGGTGTTTATGGATGGCCTGGTATGGAACGGTGTTGATGTGAGGCGGCTGTCGCCTGGCGGTCAAGCCCAGCTCTTCTCGTGAGTTCTAGCCGGTTCCCTACACTGGGGCTATGCGACGCAACTGGCATGCTTGTTTGATAATCGCGGCGCTCGTGCTCGCCTCGTGCTCCGGGAACAGTGAACCGTTAAGCACCGATTCGGCGACCGGCGCGACCACGACGGCTCCTTCCACAACAGCAGAACAGGCCACCCAAACGACAGCCACCCCGACCACGGCAGCGTCGAACACAGAAACCGGGGACACAGAAACCGCCGACACAGAAACCGCAGACACAGAAACCGGGGACACAGAAACCGGAGGTAGTGAAGGATGCCCACCTCGCTCCGGATCATCGATCCTCGACATCGAAGAGGGCGGCGTGACCTACCAGGTTCGTGTTTTCGTGCCAGCCTCGTCGTCACCGACCGAAGCCGACCCGGTCCCGGTTGTTCTCAACTGGCATGGTCTCGGTTCTGACGGAATCCAGCAGTCGTTGTTTACCGGCTATGAGACCCTCGCCAACTCCGAGGGATTCATCGTGGCGCACCCAACAGGGATTCCTGCTGCTGGCGATACGCGCAATGCGTGGGAGCTGGCCCAATTCGACACACCAGGCCGTGATGATGTGGCCATGGTTGAGACGCTGATCGACACCCTCGTCGCCGACTTCTGCGTCGACGAGGCCAGGGTCTACTCCACCGGCATGTCGAACGGCGGCTTCTTCACCAGCCGCCTCGTCTGTGAGCTCTCGGAGCGGATTGCGGCCGCAGTCTCGGTGGCCGGTCTCAGCCACCACGACGATTGCAAGCCGGAGCGAGCCGTGCCCTTCATGGCCTTCCATGGCACCGCCGACGATGTCGTCCCCTATGACGGTGGAGACTCCACCCTTGCCGCTCAGGCACCCCCAGAGATGGCTGACTTCTTTGATCAGGTCATGCCTGATGAGTTCGCCGAGTTCGCGGCCACCGCCGGCTGTGCCAGCGATGTCGAGGAACGTGCTGTCTCTACTGCGGTAACCGAGATCACCTACAGCGACTGTGGCGATGGCTTCCCAATGGTCTTTTATTCGGTGGCTGAAGGTGGTCACACCTGGCCCGGCTCGCCCTTCGGCCTGCTGCTCAGCGATCAGCTTGGGTTCACAACGACCGATGTGGATGCGACCGCCGATGGCTGGGCCTATATGAGCGCCTTCTCGCTCGACGGATCAGCAGAGTAGATCATGGCGATGATGCAGCCGCTGAACGACGGTTTGGTCGTGTTCATCTATGTCGATGACTTGGAACGGTCGAGCGGCTTCTACCGCGAGGTGCTCGGCCTGCCGCTCGTGCTCGACCAGGTGCACTGCCGGATCTACAAGGTGTCAGACGGTGGGTACCTCGGGATCTGCACGTCAGCTGAGCGGTCGACGAGTCCCGAAGGTGTCATCGTAACCCTGGTACGCGACGACGTCGACGAGTATTGCGCCCGTCTCGCCGCCGCAGGCGTTGTGTTCGAAAAGGCTCCGCAGCTCTACGAGAAGTTCGACATCTACCATGCCTTCCTCCGCGACCCCGACGGCTACCTCATCGAGATCCAACGGTTCAACGATGCTTCGTGGAACGTACCGCTGCAGCCTGAGGCATAGAACTCGCCGGTGTTTCGATCTGCGGTCCTAACTGTCGAGTTTCACATGCCCGATATCGGCGTTCTCGCCGGCTGCCATACCTGATCCATAGGCCCGAGTGTCGACCTCGGTCGAGCGCGCCGAGCGGACCTGGAAGGCGGCGTGCAGAGCCTCGTCAGCGGTGACGTTGGTCGGCACCAAGGCGTTCGAGATGGCGGCCTCGGCTTTCTGAGCTTCGGCTAGCCGTGCCGCTACCTCTCGTACCCAGCCCATCGAGTAGCTCATCCGCGAGCGCGGGCGGTCGCGTAAGAGGGCGGCACGAAGCTGGGGGAGGAGGTAGTCGACAAGGGTGAGCGTGAGCTCTATGTCGAGACTTGTGCCGAAGAGCTCAATGCGGGCCGCGCCCCTCGTGAGTTGATGGCCAAGGCTGCACCGATTGAGTTCGGCCACCTCGCCGTAGAGGTAGACGACGCCCCGAGTTGCGTGGCCCCAATCGACGATGAGAACCGTTTCTCGCACGACCTCAGAATCTGCTGCCTCAAGCTCGGCCTCGTCGATATGGTGCCGGGTGATCAGCGCTTGGGCTTTCGCGAAAAAGGCGTCGCGTTCAGCCTGATGCTCGGTGCTGTCGGCCTTGGCCAACAGGGCGCGCACACGATCTACGATCCGGTCCCGACTCGGAGTTCCTGCCATATCTCTCCAGTATGGCGACCAGGGGTGACAGCTGGGGCGATAGCTCACCTTCAATCAACAACTCGAGTGTGCTGGCAATCGGTGGGGTCGGGTGGTGCCGGAAGTTGTCGGCGGGTCTAGCATCGGCCTATGACCAAGAACTCGTTGGCCAAGCTGGTAGCCGATCCGATCATGCGCGGCCCGCTCAACCACGGCCAAGACTTTCTCGCCATACCTGGTCCCTCGGTGATTCCAGGCCGGGTTCTGCGAGCCATGAGCAATCCGATGCCCGACATCTACCAAGGCAGCCTCGTTGGCCTCTCGGTAGAGATTTTCGAGCAACTGCCCGCTCTGGCCGGTACGGAGGGCTACGCCTTCGGGATCATGGCCAATGGTCACGGCGGTTGGCAGATGGCCATCGATAACGTTCTGTCCCGCAACGACAAGGTTCTCGTGCTTGAATCCGGCCGCTTCGCCACCATCTGGGGTGACATGGCGAGTATCAGCGGTGTGGACGTTGAGGTGTTGCCCGGCCTCGATGATGCCCCCGTCGACCCCGCCGCTCTGCAGGCGCGGCTTGAGGCCGACACCGACGGTGAGATCGTGGCCGTCCTGACGGTGCACACCGATACCGCATCGAGCGTGCGCAACGACATTCCTGCTCTCCGGTCGGCGATCGACGCCGCCAACCACAAGGCCTTGTTCATGGTCGACTGCATCGCCTCGTTGGGCTGTGAGCCGTTCCATATGGACGACTGGGGGGTCGACGTCACCGTGGGCGCAAGCCAGAAAGGGCTCATGACGCCACCCGGGCTGGCTTTCGTCTGGATGAATGAGAAGGTGGTCGACGGTGGAACCGGCGATCTCAAGGCCGGCTACACCAGCCTGGATCGCCGTATCGATCCCGATGCCCACTATTCGCTCTACAGCGGTACACCGCCGATATCGCATCTCTACGGCTTTCATGAAGCACTCCAGATGATCGCCGAAGAAGGCGGTTTGGAGAAGGTGTGGGCCCGTCACACCAGCCTGGCGTCGGTGGTTTGGGCTGCGGTTGAAGCCTGGTCGCATCCCGAAGGCGTCGGCTTCAACATCACCGACCCGGCCTACCGCTCAACCGCGGTCACCACGGTTCGAACCGGCACGATCGACCCCGATGTGCTCCGACGGATCTGTCAGGCCGAAGCTGGTGTAACCCTCGGACTCGGGATTGGAGATTTCCCCTTCGCCTGCTTCCGTATCGGTCACATGGGTCACCTGAATCCACCGATGTTGCTCGGCACGATCGGCGTGATCGAAGCCGCCCTACTCTCGATGGGAGCCCCGATGGGCGGCTCGGGCGTCGAGGCCGCAGCCCGCCGTGTCGGCCAGTTGCTATGAGCCTGGTCCGGCGGCTCTCCTTCCCCACGTGGGCCGCGATCTTGGCAGCCTGGAACCTGTTCGTCTGGGGTGGACGGCTACGCAACCTGATCGTAGACCCCGGTGGCCTGGCCGTCGCCAATCGCTGGTCGCTGCTGGCCTCGGTCGGATTCTCCCTTATGGCCTTGGTGGTCCTTGGGTTCTGGCTCGCGCGCTGGCGCGGTCAAGGCGTTGGATCAGGCCTCGGCCATCCGGTTGCCTTGCTCATGGCCTTCGTCGGTATTGGGCTTTGGTTGGTTCGCGGGTTAGCCATTGCCTCTGCTGACTACAGCATCGGTTTCATCATCGTTCACTCCGTATTGGCGCTGATCACGATCGCTCTTGGACTCGCCGTTTTGGCCAGCGGTCTCTCGTGGACTCGACGGCCGTCACGGATAGCCTCATAGCGATGGGTGAACCAGTAACCGTTGTGCAGAAAGAGTCGAGCCGGCCCGGCTACCTTCGTTTCGAGACCAACCGGACATTCACCGGCATGGGACACGAGTCGTACAAGCGGGGCGACGAGATCTACACGGATCGCCCACCAGACCTGATCGCTCGCGCCATGTTTGAAACCGGCGATGTCGAAGAGGTACACCTCTACGCCCAAGCGGTCACGATGAAGGTGGCAGCGAACGCCGACGTACCCCGAATCAAAAAAATTCTCGAGGACATCCACATCTACTACCTACCGGGAGTGGAGGTACCGACGCCCGAGTCGTTCGGTGCCGAGGGTTGATAACCCACTCGGTTCCTGCGCGAGTCGGCTTGCTCGGCAATCCCTCGGACGGCTACGGCGGCCGCACCCTCGCTCTTGCAGTACCGAAGTTTACGGCCACGGTTGAACTGGAACCGGCCGATCGGTTGGAGATCGTGCCAGCGCCAGCCGATGAACCCCTGTGGGACAGCGTGAACGGTCTGGTCGAATCGGTTCGACATCACGGCTACGGCACCGGCCCACAGCTGCTGGCCGCCACCATCGCGACCTTCGCCGACGTGATGGCCTCGGTCGACCGCTACGACCTTGGACAGCGGGCGTTCCGGTTGCGCTACCGCACGTCGATTCCACGTCAGGTAGGCCTGGCTGGGTCTTCAGCACTCGTACTGGCCACGATGCGTTGTCTGGCCGACCTCGTCGACGTCGAGCTTCCACCGCCGGTTTTGGCATCGGTGGCCTTGAAGGTGGAGACCCAGGAGCTTGGCATAAACGCTGGCCTCCAAGACCGAGTTGTGCAGGCCTACGGGGGCCTGGTGTCGATGAACTTCTCGGAGATGGAGGTTGACGCCCACTGGGGGGTGGCCTTCGGTTCCTACCGGCAGGTCGATAGCTCTAACCTGCCATCGTTGTTTCTGGCCTACCGCGAGTTAGCCGCCGAGCCAAGCGATCGGTTTCACGCCGTGTTACGTCAGCGGTACGAGGCCGGCGATGGCCGGATACGAGAACTGCTCGCCGACCTTGCCGCCTTGGCCGTCCAGGGTGAAATGGCCCTGCGGTGGAACGATAGTGAGCGGTTCGCCTCCTTGTTGGAGCGCAACATGGAGTTGCGCCGACAGCTGGCTCCGATCGCCGATGCCCAACTGGAGCTGGTCGACGTGGCCCAGTCGTGCAACGCTCCTGCCACCTTCACCGGCTCCGGCGGTGCCATTGTTGGCGCAGTTACCGACGACGCTCATTTTGCCCGGGTTGCGGGCGCCCTGAACGCAATCGGCGCGGCTGCGGTTCGACTAGACGCCGATTCAGGCGAGAACGCTTAGGCTCCGTCAGCGGGCTTTGGCGGGGTCAGGTCATCGCCTGCGTCGCCGCCACCCACCTTGCGGTTCTTGACCTCGGTCACGGTCTCGTCAACCTTGGCCCCGACTGCGCTGAACGTTTCCAGCATGGCGTCCTTGAGGCTTGCTCCGATGTCCTTCATGTCGGACTGCACGGCGGGGTCCTTGGCCGCATTGCCGAAACTGGCGAATGCGTCTTGGAGCTTCTGGCCGAGGTCCTCGACCGCAGCCTTGGTGTCGCCGGGTGAAGAGGTGGTATCGGCTTCGTCGTTTTCCTGTTCGAGATGGAGCTTGAGTTTCAAACCCAATCCCTCAACCTTGTCCCGAACTTCTTTCCATGTGTCCTGTGACATTTGGTTGCCTGCTTTCTTTTGGCTAGCTAGTGCTAGCTCGAATTGTAGTCATGTTGAGGCGAAGGCATCACTCAGCGGTCGGTAGCGTGGAGAAGTGACTGAAAACTCCCACGAACCAGCATCGGCCAACCTCAAGACCACGACCGTGCACCATCTCATCGGCAAGCGCTTCGTCGGGGAAACCCCCGATGGTCAACGGGTCATGATCGACGGCGAATCGCAGGCCAAAACCGGCATGAACCCGATGGAGCTTCTGCTGAACGCTCTGGGTGCATGCTCAGCCTTTGACGTGACCGAGATGATCCGCAAGCGACGTCTTGATCTGATCAGCTACAGGGTCGAGATGGAGGGCGAACGGGCCGAAGACACCCCTGCGTATTACACGCGGTTCAAGGCCGTCCACTACATCAACGCGCCGGGTCTGGCCCAGGAGATGGCGGAACGTTTTGTTGACCTCGCCACCAACAAGTACTGCTCGGTTGGTTCAAGCCTGGTGGGCAAGACAGATTTTGAGGTGGTGCTCGAACACGGCGAGTGAGCTGGGTTGCGCTCTTCTTGGGGCTGAGCGGTTCTACCGCTCAGGCATGAGAGAATGAAGGCCATGATCGTTCGCCCCATGACTCAGTCTGAAGGTGCTGTATGACCGCCCGCTTACTCGTTCGTGATGGTTTGGGCGAACCCATGCGCGAATCCTCACCGGATCTCGCTGAGGATCACATCTCGAACAAGGAGATGGTCTGGCTCGATGTCGTCACCACATCGGCGAGCGAACTGGATCAGCTGGGCGAGCGATTTCGTTTTGATTCGGCCGCCATCGAAGACATCCTCGACATCGAGCAGCTGCCAAAGTTCAACGAGTACGACGAGCATCTCTTTGTTGTCCTTCATGCCCTGACCGATGAGGGCGATCGGGTCGACACGCTCGAGGTCGATTGCTTCATTACCCCTCAGATGTTTGTCACCGTGAGCGCCCAGCCGGTGCGCGGCCTCGACTGGCTCTGGCGAGCTGTGCAGTCGCACTCCCACATCGCCGAGAATGGCCCCGATGAGCTCTTTGGGCAGCTCGCGGAGGTCATCGGCCGCCGTTATCTCGAGGTCATCGCCGAGTTCGAGAATCGCATCGACGAGATCGCCGAGGAGGCCCTCGACGCCGACCCCGACGTGCTCGGCGACATTCAAGTTCTGCGCCGTGAGGAAACCACGGTGCGCAAGGTCTTGCGCCCCCAACGACTCATGCTGGCCAACCTGCGTCGGGGCACGATTCCGATTCTCGGACCGAGTTCGCTGTCGATCCTCGGTGATGCGTTCGATGTACACAACCAGGTTGTGGAGTCGTTGGCGACCGCCCGTGGCCTGCTGACCGACGCTCTCGATACCTATCGGGGCGCCGCCGCCGATCGGCAGGCCGCAGCCACCACACTGCTGGCCGTGTATTCGGCCATCCTCCTGCCGCTGACCTTGATCACCGGCTGGTTTGGCATGAATATGCAGCTACCCGGGGGCGAGGGCCGATGGAGTTGGGCTTTCGTTCTGGGCTGCATGATGCTCATCACCTTGATGTCGTTCGTGGCGTTTGTGAGGGCCGGATTTATCCGAGGCCCTGATTTTGGCGACAGCACCGTCCTGCGCGGTCTGGCCTCGGCGGCTAAGGCCCCGGTCAAGCCGTTCACGATGCTCCGAAATCCTTCTCGCCGGCCGCGGAGCTAGAAGACATCCCGAGTATTTGGTCGATGTGGTAGGCAGTTTTTGCTCACTCTGGCTGTCATCGGCGGTCATTCCTGATATCACTAGCTGGTATGACCAGTCGACTGCGAAGCGGGACTCGCATCGTTACCTCCAAGGCGTTTCTGATGGGCGCGGTCCTGCTCGCAACCTTGCTCTCAGCATGCTCGGGGGCCGAGCGGCCGACGCTGGTCGAAGGTCCCGAGGCGGTCGGCAACAGCGAGTCGGGTGAGGATACGACAGCCTCAACGGATCCTGACGATGACGTGGATCGAGATCCCATCGACCGCGCCACCGATGCAGCCGCGGCTGGCGGTCTCGGGATGCTCGATGAGCCCGAGCCCATCACTGGCGATGTGATCGACCCGGTCGGCTCATTCAAAGCCATCACCACCGCGGCCGGTGTCGTGACCCCGGTCATTGGACAGACGGCCGAAGGCTATGTCGTTCAGTCGCCCTGCGGTTTTGAACGCCTTGTCAGTTGGGGTCAGCCGGTCGGTGATGTGCAGGTGGTGCTGGACGCGGGGCACGGAGGCATCGAGCGGGGGGCCGAAACCGACGAGATGGCCGAGGCCGACCTCAACCTCCGAGTGGTACGCCGCACCGCGTCCGAGCTGAACGATCGAGGGATCGCCGTCGTTCTCTCCCGCACCGGCGACTACCGGATGCCGGTGATCCAGCGAACCTTCCTGGCCGACCATGTCGAAGCCGAGCTTCTGGTATCGGTTCATCACAACACCCCGGCGGTCAACCCCTCCCCGACGCCTGGAACCGAGATGTATGTGCAGAACGGCTCGACCGACTCTCGTCGCCTCGGTGGACTGATCTATGAAGAGGTGGTCGAGGCTCTTGCAGAGTTCGATGTCGAGTGGGTGAGTCGCAGCGATGCAGGCGTTCTCGCCGTTCTCAACGATGAGGGTGCGGACGCCTACGGCATCAACCGTCGCCCGACGGTACCTTCGGTGCTGGCCGAGCTCGCCTACCTGGGCAATCCGAAAGAGGCCGCCCTGCTGGCTACCGACGATTACGCCGACGCCATGGCCGCCGCCCTGGCCGACGGCATTGAGCGATATCTCACGACCCAGGACCCCGGGTCGGGATTCGTCGAGCAGGCCAGGAGCTTTAGTCCCAGCGGAGACACCGGTGGGGAAGAGGGCTGCATCGATCCGGTTCTGGAGTAGCCTTAGAAACCGTGAGAGCTCTCCTGTCGGTCTATGACAAGACCGGGATCGCCGAATTTGCTCAGCGTCTTCACGAGCTCGGCATAGACCTTGTTTCGTCTGGCGGCACCGCTGAAACCATTGCGAAGGCTGGTGTACCGGTCACTGATGTGGCGGAGTTCACCGGCTTTCCGCCGATGCTTGGCCACCGTGTCGTCACCCTCCATCCTCGGATACATGGGGGGATCTTGGCCGATCGACGCAATGTCGAGCACCTGCGCGACCTCGAGGCTCACCATCTCGACCTGATCGACATCGTGGTCGGCAATCTCTACCCCTTCACCTCGGATCCGTCGATCGATCTGATCGATATCGGCGGCCCGACCCTGTTGAGGGCAGCAGCCAAGAATCACGAATATGTGACCGTTCTCGTCGACCCATCCGACTATGAATCCGTGCTCGATGAGGTGGCCAAGGCTGGTAAAACCTCGCCGGGTACCCGCCTGAAGTTGGCCAGGAAGGCCTTCGCCCACACGGCGGCTTACGATGCCTCGATCGCAACCTGGTTTACGAAGCAGGCCGGCGGCGAAGACGACGTTCTCCCCGCATCGTTTCACCTGTCGTTGGAGAAATGCGAAGACCTTCGCTACGGCGAGAACCCGCATCAGGCTGGCGCTCGTTATCGACGGGCTGGCAGCGTCGGATTCTGGGATACCGTCGTGCAGCACAGCGGCATGCCGCTGAGCTATCTCAACATCTTTGATGCCGACGCGGCCTGGAGCTTGGCCAACGAGCTCGGGCAACTCGGCGACGGCCCAGCCTGTGCGATCATCAAGCACGCCAATCCTTGCGGAGCCGCTGTGGCTGAAGACCTGGTATCCGCGTATGAGGCCGCCTTCGCCTGTGATGAGCGGTCGGCCTTCGGGGGCATCGTGGCCTGCAATCGTATTGTTGATGAAGCCACGGTCGAAGCAATGGAGCGGGCGGCCCAAGCCGATGTGATCATCGCTCCCGGCTACGCCAGCGGTGTGCTCGATCGGCTGAAGGCAAAACGCCAGAACACCCGGTTGCTGACCGCACCTGCTCCAGCTCGCTCCGGCTTGTTGTTGCGACCCTTGTCCGACGGCTACCTGATTCAAGAGCCCTATCGATTTGCCTCCACCCCCGAAGACTGGACTGTGGTTACGAAGCGGCAGCCCTCAACCGAGGAGCTGGCCGATGCCCACCTGGCCTGGGTCGTATGTGGCAGCGTGACCTCCAACGCGATCGTGCTCGCCCGCGACGGGATTGCTTGGGGTATTGGCGCTGGTCAGCAGAACCGCGTGGAGTCGGCGGAGATCGCAGCGGCGAAGGCCGATGGTCGGGCCAAGGGCGGGGCATGTGCCTCCGATGCCTTTTATCCCTTCCCCGATGGCGTCGAAGCTGCGGCCGCGGCGGGGGCCACCGTTGTCATCCAGCCGGGTGGTTCGGTCAACGACGAGCTTGTGATCGAAACGGCCGACAAGCTTGATCTGGCCATGATCTTCACCGGTGAGCGCCAGTTTCGGCATTAGATCCGGTCATCCGAAATCGTCGGCCGAATAGCCAGCCGAAATAGCCATGGTGGCGACGCTCCCAGCGACAAGCAAATAGGCTGTGGCCATGGCAGCACAGTTGTTGGAAGGTAGCCCAGTCGCTGAAGCCGTTCTGGCCGACGCTCAGGCGCGAGTCGAAACGATGAAGGCTAGAGGGGTAACGCCCGGCCTTGGAACGATCCTCGTTGGCGAGGACGGCCCGTCGGCAGGCTATGTACGCAAGAAGCACGAAACGTGCGATCGCATCGGCATCGCCTCGTTTCACCATGAGGTTCCCGTCGACGGGGGCCAGGAAGCGCTGCTTGCCGCGGTACGAGAGTTCAACGATAACCCCGGGGTGGATGGCTACATCATCCAACACCCGGTGCCCGATGGCTTTGATTTCGGTGAAGCGCTTGCGCTCATGGATCCGGCCAAAGACGCTGATGGTCTTCATCCGACCAGTCTCGGCAAGCTCGTGCTGCAAGAGAAGGGCCCCGTCCCGTGCACGCCCGCCGGCATCCAGGCCATGTTGAACCACTATGGGGTTACGACGGCGGGCAAGAACCTTGTGGTCGTTGGGCGGGGACCTACCCTTGGTCGGCCGATGGCCCTGCTCATGTCCAATCGCGGAGCCGGTGCTGACGCTGCGGTCACCGTCGTTCATTCTCGGGTTCCCAACCTAGCCGATTACACCCGCCGAGCCGACATCCTTATCGGCGCTGTCGGTATCCCGAACTTCATTCAGCCCGACATGGTAAAGCCGGGAGCGGTCGTGGTTTCTGGCGGTATCACCTGGGAAGGCAAGAAGCTCCTCCCGGATGTCGATGAATCGGTTGGTGAGGTGGCCTCATGGATCACGCCACGTCTGGGTGGGGTCGGCCCGACGACCGTGGCCCTTCTGTTGAAGAACACGGTTGACGCCGCCGAAAGCCGTGCCGCCCTCTAGCAAACCACTCGTTCTGTGCGCCTCAGGCCCCGCTATCGGGTCCTGCTGCGCACAGAAGTCGGTTGGGTAGTTGATGGTTGAAAGCTCCAAACCCGAACGGCTGTATCTGGCCATGGGAGCGGCCCAGGGTTTCCTGTGGGCGCCTTGGGGGCTGGCTGCGATGGGTTGGTGGGTCGTCGACCTGGCGTTTTCCCCGATCCAACTCGTGGCACTGGGAACGGTGCTCGAGCTGGCGGTACTACTGTCTGAATCACCCACCGGTGCCGTCGCCGACGTGTTCAGTCGCAAATGGTCGATCGTGGTGTCGTGGATTTTGATGGGAGTCGCTGCCTTTGCCAGCCCCTTCAACGATTCCTTATGGACCCTCCTGGCCTGGCAGGCCCTCTGGGGGTTCGGGTACACCTTCCAGAGCGGGGCCGACACGGCATGGGTAACCGATGAGATCGGACGGGAAGATGATCGCCTGATCATGCGTCACGCCATCTGGCGGCTCGTTGGCGTGCTCGTCGGCTTGGGCTGCGCTTTGTTTGCGCTCGTCGTGCTCGATGTGGGCATCACGTCGGTGATGATCGTGGCCGGGCTCGGCAATATCGCCTTCGGTCTCGTGATGGCCGCGATCATGCCGGAGAGCAATTTCGAACCGGCCGACCGCTCCGAACGATCGTCGAGTCGCGCCGTGGCCGACACCTGGCGGCAGGGCCTGGCCTTGATCCGCGATTCTCGCATCCTTCGCATCATTGTCGTGGTCACTGTGCTCATTTCGATGTCGGATGAGGTTGTGGATCGACTCGACCTCGTCCGGTTGGTGGAGCTGGGGGCTCCCGCCCTCAACGGAGCCGACACGGCCATCTGGTTTGGGTTTGCCTGGATGGGCCTGACCTTGCTGACCATGCCCTTGATGATCTGGATCAATCGGGGCAGCCATCACCTGAGTGACGGGGCGACAGCTCGTTCGCTCGCCGCCTTGTTGGTGCTTGGCGGTTTTGGGATTCTGGCCATGTCCACCAGCTGGATCGTTGTTGCCGTCATCGGTTGGGCGGCGCGCGACACGGTTCGTGAAGTTACCGCTCCGATGATGAGTGGTTGGGTCAACCGCCACGCCGAAACCTCGGTGCGCGCCACCGCTCTTTCGTTCAACAGCCAGGCGATGGCGGCAGGGGAGATCGGTGGGGGCCTCGCCCTCGGTGCCTTGGCCGAGTTCATCCCTCTGTGGATGGTGTTCGCCGTTGCCGGGCTGCTCTATTTGTTCGCTGGGGCCATCACAAGGTCGGGTCGATCCGAAACGCCGCTTGGGTAGCGAGGCCTCACCAACCCGTAACGCAGACCGGCCAGTGAACCAGCGAACCTCAACGATGCTGGAATATGAGGTCGCGTCAGATCGATCCGGGGCCGGAGATGAGGAGGCCGACGACGAGCCCGATCGAGAGGTAAGGGCCGTAGGCGATCGCGGCCTTACGCCCACCACCGCCAACGAGGACGCATACGGCAACCAGGGCGGCGCTTAGGGTCGTGGCCAGCACGACGATCTGCACGGTGGACGCTCCGAACCACCCAGCCACAGAGAAGATGGGAAAGGCGTACTTCACGTCGCCCATTCCTACGCCAGCCAGCAGGTTGCCGACGAGAAGGAAGGCGCTGAACCCGAGGCCAACCGCCAGGGCCACCCCGGTGCGTCGAAGGTCATCGTCTCTGAACCCGGCCGCCGCGAGCCAGAGCACAACGGCACCAGCCAGCGGTCCAACGATGACGTTCGGTAGGCGATGTACCGCCAAGTCGATTGCAGCCAACCAGACGCCGATCGCGGTCATGATGGCCAGGCCAGCCGCCGCCACCGGTTGAGCCCTGAAAACCCAAGCCACCGCCACAACAGCTGCCGCCCCAGCGATACCAACGGCCGCCTTGCGCCGGCGGTCGAGTGGGCCGATTAGTCCCCAGGTGGTCATGACACGACGATCGTATCGTGTCGAAACTCTCACGTCGCCGCGGCTGGCCACTGCTAGCGTGGAGTAAATGTCGGAACGGAGTGTGCTGCGCCGGGGAATGGGCCTGGTGAGGGAGTTGGTTGGGCTCCATCCCGTGCCTTTCGCCATCTCCGTTTCGGGGGCTGTTCTCTTCGCTGGTGCCCTCGTCGGCGCGTCCTACGTGCTCGGAGAAGTCGTCGACCGGGTGGTCGCTCCCACCTACCGCACCGGCGAGCTTGCGCCGAACACCTTGGCCTGGGCGGCCGCCGCCATCGTGGCTGTCACCGTGTTACGCATGATCGGTGTAGTCTTCCGCCGGTACTTCGCAGGCATGACGTCCGAGCGGGTGCAGGTTACGTTCAGGCATCGCCTTACCGAGCGCTATCTAGGCCTTCCGATGTCGTGGCATCAACGAACACCCACCGGTGAGTTGCTGGCCTTATCCGACGCTGATGTTGAAAAGTCGGTCGATTTGCTCCACCCCTTGCCCTTCTCGATTGGCGCCGCGTGTATCGCCGTGCTCTCGCTTGGTTATCTGCTGACGATCGACCCCTACATCACCCTTGTGGCGCTGGCCGTGTTTCCTGCCCTTGGCCTCATCAACAACTACTACAGCAAGCGCATCGAAGAACCGGCGGCAGCCGGTCAGGCCGCTGTTGGCAAGGTGTCATCGATCGCCCACGAGAGTTTCGAGGGTGCTCTTGTAGTCAAGACCCTGGGTCGTTCGGTGGCGGAGGGGGAACGCTTCGATCGGGCGAGCCAGGAGCTGCGGCATCACCGGGTTCTCGTCGGCTACCTGCGTGCGGTGTTCGAGCCGGTGCTCGACATCATCCCATCGCTTGGCATCCTGGCCGCTGTCGTCGTGAGCGGGTATCGCATCGAGGCTGGTGCCATGACGGTAGGCAACATGATTACGGTCACCACCCTGTTCTCCGTGCTGGCCTTTCCCGTGAGAGTCTTCGGGTACTTTCTAGAAACGGTGCCGCCGTCGCTGGTATCGCGTGAACGGCTGAATCGAGTTTTCGACGAGACCCTACCGGCCCGCCAAGATGGGCGCGGCCGTCGTCTGCCGGACGGGCCGCTCCGGCTCGATATCGCCGACATGAACTTCAGCTACCCGGTCGAAGCGAGCGAGATCTCTGAGCAGGTACTGGACAAGGTCAGTTTTTCGGTGGAACCGGGTGAGGTCGTCGCCCTCGTCGGCTCGACCGGTGTCGGCAAGTCAACTCTTTGTCAGTTGGTTGCCGGCCTGGTGCCGCCGGACCAGGGGAAGATCAAGATCGGCGGGATCGACCTTGAGGCCATCGATCCGATCGAACGCACCGATGCGATAGCCCTCGTGTTTCAGGAGTCGTTCATGTTCGCCGACTCGATCGCGGCCAACATCGACGTGTCCAACCGAGCAACGGTAGGTGAGATCGAGCATGCCGCCGATCTGGCCCAGGTGGTGTCGTTCGTCGATGAGATGCCGAACCGCTACGACACGCTTCTCGGTGAGCGAGGTGTCAACCTCTCCGGGGGCCAGCGCCAGCGGGTGGCGTTGGCTCGGGCGCTGGTCCGGCGACCGCGGCTGCTGATCCTCGACGACGCAACGAGCGCCGTCGATCCGAAGGTCGAACAGCAGATACTTTCTCGACTCGGGGAGGAACTCAACACGACGACCTTGGTTGTCGCCCAACGGGTGGCAACGATCATGCTGGCCGATCGCGTGCTGTATCTGGCCGACGGCACGATCGTGGCCAGCGGCACCCACGAGGAGCTGATGGGCATCGAAGGCTACGAGAACCTGGTGCGGGCCTACGAGGAGGCTTCGTGACCGCCACACTGCCCGATGAATCCGAGGCCAACAGCAATACCGCCAACAATGCGATCGACAATGGCATCGAGATTGGTGCCGACGGTTCGGTCGACGAAGGTGTTGTCTCGCTCTTGCGACGAGGTTTGAAGGCGACGCCTGAGCTCAAGGAGGGCTTTGCTGCAACCGCCACGATCGGCTTGTTCGTTGCCATCGGTCGTCTCGTGATTCCCGTCATCATTCAACGGTCGATCGATGACGGCGTCGTGCGCAGTGATGACACCGACACGGTGTCGGTAAAAATGGCCACGATCTGGGCCAACGTGGCGGTGGCAGCGGTGGTGGTTGCCGCCGTCGCCATTGCCAGCTGGATCAACCAACGACGTCTCGCCCTGCGGGCTGAAATGGGGATCGCCAATCTGAGGACGAGCGCCTTCAACCGCATCCACCAGTTCTCGCTTGCCGATCACAATGAATCCCGACGAGGTGCCCTGGTCTCCAGGGTCACCAGCGACCCGGAGGCATTGGCTCGGTTTGCTCAGTGGGGCCTGTTCTCCTGGTCGATCAATCCGCTGATTCTGCTCGGGGTCATGATCGTGTTGTCGTTGTACTCGTGGCAAGTCATGCTTATCGCCGTGCTGGCCCATCTGCCTGCGCTGTTTGTTCTTCGATGGATGCAGAAGCGCCAGATCGTGGTCTACGACGAGTACCGGACCTCGGTTGGCGACATGCTTTCAACCTTTTCCGAATCGGTGAGCGGCGCAGCCGCCATTCGGGCCTACGGGGTTGAGGACCAGACCGAGCGTGGTCTCCACGATTCGATCGCTGTTCGCTATCGCACCCGAATGCGAGCCAACCGGTACATGGCGGGCTTGTTCGTGATCGGCGACTTCTTTGGAGCGCTCGCACTGGTGACGGTGCTGGTCTTGGCCCTGTGGCAACGCGAAACCTGGGGATTGAGCGAGGGAGGCCTGGTCGCCTGCCTCATTCTCACCAACCTGATGCGCGAACCGATCGCCGAGCTCTCGGAAACGTTCGACCAGACCCAGACCGCGGCCGCCGCCTGGCGCAAGGTCCTCAACGTGTTGGACCATCCAGTCGACGTCGTGGAGCCTGAGCCGGGAATCGACCTGCCACCGGGTCCTATCGAAGTAGTCGTCGAGAATCTGTCTTTCGGCTACCGGGCTCGAACGTCTGATTCGGACGACGGTGAGCGAACCGAACCCGACGACGCTCTCGATCTCGCCCTTAGAGACGTGACGGTCACAATCCCTGCCGGCACGAACGTAGCGGTGGTGGGCGAGACCGGCTCGGGCAAGACGACGTTCGCAAAGCTGCTCTGCCGGCTGGCTGATCCAACCTCAGGGTCGATCAGGTTGAACGGTGTCGAACTGGCCGAGGCAAGCCCAGCATCTCGCATCCACTCGCTGCGCATGGTTCCCCAGGATGGCTTCCTCTTCGATACGTCAGTGGCGGAAAACGTTGCCTATGGCAGCGCCACCGATTCGACCTCCCGATCCGAAATTCAAGCCTCCTTCGAACGACTCGGCTTGGGATGGTGGACAGAAAGACTGCAGAACGGCCTCGACACCGACGTTGGAGAACGAGGCGAGAGTCTCTCGGTCGGCGAGCGTCAACTCGTGGCGTTAGCCCGGGCCCAGCTGGTCGATCCCGGCCTCCTGGTGTTGGATGAGGCCACCTCGGCCGTTGATCCTGAAACCGATCAGGCTCTGACCCAGGCGCTCAAACGCCTGGCTGAGGGACGGACCATGGTTAGCGTGGCCCACCGTCTGTCGACCGCCGAGGCCGCCGATCTTGTCCTGGTCTTCGACCGCGGTCGCCTGGTTGAAGAGGGTTCACACACCGATCTGGTGAAGGCCGGCGGTATCTACGCCGGCCTCCACGCGGCCTGGCTTGGCAATACCCGAGTCAATCCTCGCAGCCCCTAGGCGGCAACGATGAAACCTGCAGCTATCTGCACGCTTAGTCCGCGGCTACGGGCCGGTGCTAACCCAGCTCAAGGATGAGGGGGGCGTGATCGGAAGGCCGTTCGACGGTACGGGCGGCCCGATCAACCCAGCACGTCTGCACGTATGGCCAAAGCGGCTCGGAGACGAGGGCCAAGTCGATGCGGAGGCCCCGGTCGTTCTCCAGGATCTGCCGGTAGTTCCACCACGTGAACTCGGGGGTGTCAGGGTGGAGGGCGCGGGCCGCATCGACAAAACCTAGATCCTTGATGGCTTCGAGAGCGGCCCGTTCCTGGGGCGACGCATGTGTCTTGTGCCGCCAGCGTTTTGGGTCGTAGATGTCCTGATCGGCGGGTGCCACGTTGAAGTCGCCACAGATCACGGTGGCCTTGTCGGCCCAGCGACCGAGGCGCGCCTCGGAGCGGAGGCGCTCTAACCAAACGAGTTTGAAGAGATAGTGGGCGTCGTCGAGTTCACGTCCGTTCGGCACATAGACCGAAACGACTCTCACCGAGTCGTTGGATGGTCCGCACAGGGCGCTGACGATGCGGGCCTCGTCAAAGGGCGCGGTTTGAGGTCCGCTGAAACCTCGCCGTGGCTGACGCAGTCCCACCCGAGAGGCGACGGCCACGCCGTTCCAGTGGTCGAGGCCGTGATGGGCGACCCGGTAACCGCGGTCGGTGAACAGGGAGAAGTCGAACTGATCGTCGGTGCACTTCGTCTCCTGGAGGGCGACCACATCGGGCTCTTGTTCGTCCAACCAGCGAGCCATGAGATCGACTCGGGACCGGAGCGAGTTGACGTTCCAGCTGGCGATGCGCACCTGGGGGAGTGTAGCGGTCGGCTCTACGCTCTTTCCTTAGGCGCTTTCGTCCCAGCTTCACCACGATGTCTGAGCTCGAACAGCCGCTACGATCGAGGCCAGAACCGCCGATAGATCTACACGAACCTGACAAGCCAGGAGCCCTTTGTTGTGAGCAACGCACCCGTCCGAGTTACCGTTACCGGCGCCGCAGGCCAGATCGGCTACAGCCTTCTCTTCCGCATCGCTTCAGGCCATCTCCTCGGCCCAGACCAGCCGGTGATCCTCCAGATGCTTGAGATCACCCCTGCGCTCGGTGCGCTCGACGGCGTGGCCATGGAACTTGAAGACTGCGCCTTCCCGCTACTGGCCGGCATGGTCAAGTCTGACGACGCAACCGTCGCCTTTGGCGACGCCGACTATGCCTTGCTCGTTGGAGCAATGCCGCGCAAGGCTGGCATGGAACGAGCCGACCTACTCGAAGCCAACGGTGGCATCTTCGGTCCCCAGGGCAAGGCCATCAACGATTCGGCCAGCAAGGACATCAAGGTGCTCGTCGTCGGGAACCCGGCCAACACCAATGCCTTGATCGCTTCGGCCGCTGCGCCCGACATCGATCCCCGCCAGTTCAACGCCATGACCCGCCTCGACCACAATCGGGCCATGAGCCAGCTTGCGGCCAAGACCGGGGCGACCGTCAACGACATAGCCAAGATGACGATCTGGGGCAACCACTCCAGCACCCAGTACCCAGACCTTTTCCATTGCGAGGTCAACGGGCGCAACGCCATCGAGGTCATAAACGACATGGGTTGGGTTGAAAACGACTTCATTCCTACCGTGGCCAAGCGCGGCGGCGCCATCATCGAAGCCCGAGGCGCCAGTTCGGCTGCGTCGGCCGCCAATGCCGCCATCGATCACATGCACGACTGGGCGCTCGGTTCCCCCGAGGGCGACTGGGTCTCGATGTCTGTTCCCTCCGATGGTTCCTATGGAGTTCCAGAGGGCATAATCTCAAGCTTCCCGTGCACCGTCAACAATGGTGAGTACTCAATCGTTCAGGGCCTTGAGATCAGTGACTTCAGCCGGGCCCGTATCGACGCATCGGCGGCCGAGCTGGTCGAAGAGCGAGACACCGTCAAGGGTCTCGGGCTGATCAAGTAGCCTTCTGGCTGGCGGCTCGCCGAGCCGCCCCGTAGCCAGCCCGGCGCCCGAACACGGCGCCCGAGGTGAGCCCAGAACCGCCCGGGTACCCGGCGATAAAGACACCACCGACGAGTTCTCCGCATGCGTAGAGCCCGGCGATTGGTTTTTCATCGTCGCGTAAAACAGCACCGTCATCGTCGACGTGAAGGCCGCCGTAGGTAAAGGTGATACCGCCGGTCACCGGGTAGGCCCGATACGGCGGCGTGTCGAGGCGTTGAGCCCAGTTGGATCGTGGCGGGGTGAGACCGATCGCGGCCCTCCCATCGAGCAGGGTTGGATCGAAGGCCACCGACTGATCGACGGCCTGGTTGAATGAGGCCATTGTGGCCCGAGCCCGATCGTGGTCGACACCTTCCAACTGGCCGATGAGCCCGTCGAGGGTGTCGCTCTCCACGAAATGGGCATCGTGAAAGCGGTACTCGCCATACAGCAAGCTGTCGACTTTGGCGTCGAACAGCTGCCAGGCGAAACCCTCCGGCTGTTCGAGGATTGCCCGGCCAAACTGGGCGTAGGTGTAATTCCGAAAGTTTTGTCCCTCGTCGACGAACCGTTCGCCGCGAGCGTTCAGCATGACGCCGAGGAAGTAGCAGATCTTTCGGTAGTTCTTCCTCTCCATGGGTGGGAGATCGAGGTTGCCGTACTCGACCATGTGGAGGTCCATGGGAGTGGCGTGGCAGTTCTCGTAGACACCATGGGCCGCGGCCCCGAGGGCGTAGGCAACACCCAGCCCTGCGCCGGTGTTGTGTGGGGTGCCGCGGATGCGCGCCCGCTTCCAGACCTCGCCCAGGTGTTGTACCCGCAGCTCATCGCTCGACTCGAAGCCGCCGCAGGCCAGAACGACAGCTCGGCTCCGAATCTGCTCCCCGGTTGCGGTAACGACACCGCAGACAGCTTGGTCGCCATCGTGTACTTCGACGAGCAACTCGTTCATCTCGGTTTCGTAGCGAACGACCCCTCCGCCTTGTTCAAAGAGTTGTCGCTCGACGTGGAACAGCCCGTCACCCTCGCCCGCGGCCTCGAGGGTCAGGCCACCCCAGAACACCCGCCGCCCATCGTGCTCGAATGACTGACGATCCCAGATTGGGTCGAATCGTAGGCCGAGGTCGGCCAGCCACTGGATGGTGGGCAGCGACTCGTCGACCAGGCTCTGCTGTTCGGTCGTGAGTTCGCCGCTGTCGTTGAATCCGGCCAGGTCTTCAGCGAAGCGCGACCGGGGATAGGAGCCGAAATCAGCGGTCGCGATGCGCACATCGTCAGGGGTGGACATAAGGGGCAGCAGGTCGGCTATATCGTCGTAGGCGAAGCGCATAGCACCCGCGGTGTATCGGGTGTTGCCTCCGGCTAAAGCCTCGGTGCCTTTCTCGATCACAAGCACGCTGCACCCCTGCTCTTGGGCGGCAAGTCCGGCCACGAGGGCAGCATTGCCAGAGCCAACAACGAGTACGTCGACGTCGATGGGCTTGTTCACATTGACACCTCCACGGACATCAGATTGCCACGGAACTCATCGACGGCCCTAAGCCAGCCGGGCGTTGATCACTCCCTTGGGCCGAGTAGGCCGAGTAGGAGAGGTATGCTCCATTCAACCAGCCGCCATCGAGTCGGCACGGTTTGTCGCCGAGGAGACCACCATCACCGCATTCGATCGATTCCGAGCTCACCCGTGGCATGGCCTTCCTTTTGGCGACGGCGCGCCGACGGTTGTCGACGCCTATATCGAGATAACACCCTTCGACGCGGTCAAGTACGAGATCGATAAGCAGACGGGATATTTACGGGTCGATCGTCCTCAGGGGTCTTCTGCCTTGCCGCCGACTCTCTACGGGTTCGTTCCACAGACCTACTGTGGTGACCGGGTGGCGGCTCTCACGCCGGCAGCCGAAGTCGGCGATGGCGATCCACTCGATATCTGCGTGCTTAGCCAGCAGCGGATCGACCGGGCCGAAATAGTTCTTCCAGCGCGTGTTCTCGGAGGTCTACAAGTGCTTGACGGGGGCGAAGCCGACGACAAGATCATCGCTGTTCTCGATAGCGACACCGTCTTTCACTACGCCAAAGATGTGAAGCATCTACCCGTGGCTGTCGTCCAGCGAATTGTGCACTATTTCGCTACCTACAAAATGGATATCACCGGCGAAACGCCGAACGCCATTGAGATCGTCGACACCTACGGTGCCGAGCACGCTCGGACGGTGGTTCAGGCATCGCTCGACGACTACAACGAAGCGTTCCGTTCGCCGGACAAGGCCTAAGCAACCGCTCGCTACCTCGCGTCAAGCGGCTCTCTACCAGCCCGGAAGAGCAGCCAGAGCCCAAACCAGCCTTCGGCTAGTACGGCCGGGATCGCCACGATGGTGGTGAACAGTGTCTCGTAGTCGCTGTAGTTGGCGAGGAGGGCGTGGGCCGCCGTGTCGATGACATAGGCGGCACCAGCGGCGAGCAGCACGAACCCGAGCGCCTTGGGGGCACTAGCGGATTGCAGCACGAGGCCACCGATCAGGATCACGTGGATGCCGAAGGCGGCAAGACCGATCAGCCATGTCGAGTTGAAGGTGTCGAGCGCTATGAGTGCTTGTGCCTCTCTCTGGGTCGCGTCGATGGCGGTGAGGAAATCGGCGTCGCCGAGAAACTGCAACGCCTGGAAGAAGTAGATGAGCGCAGCGCCGAGGAAGACGGTGTAAATGAGCCGGAACCAGGCGGTCAGGAGCGAGAGATCTCGATTGGCGGCTCTGAAAACGATGTAGAGCGCCCAGGCGACGATCACATCGACCAGGAAGATGATGAGGAAGGCGGCCATGCCGAGACGAAAGAGCCCTTCGGAATCAGCGATGTTGGCCGCGGTAGCTTGGGCGTCATCGGTAACGACGAGGCCTTCTCGCACGATGAAGTTTGCGAAGATGCCGAGAGCGAACAGGATCACATAGCCGACGCCAGCTATGCGGGCAGCGGTGCGGGGGTTTGTATCGGGTCGGCCTTCGGTCGCCGGGGTTGATCGGGTGTCGGTAATCATGAGTGCCTGGCGCCTTCGGGTCGAACGATGATGGCTGTCTTGCCGCTGGCGTCGCCAGCAGCGAGCTGATGCATGGCCTGAGGCGCCTGCTTTAGTCCGAAACGCTGGCCGATTACGGGGACGACCCGGCCGGCGGTGAGGTGATCGGCGAGCCGATCGATGAATTCGTGGTGTTCGGCGCTGATGAAGGTGGTCAGGCGCTGCCGGAGCAGTGGGGACAATGCGATGGCCTGGATCTGGCGACCAACGCCACCGGTGAAGCGGTTGCCGTTCTCGCCGCCGACGATCACGAGCGTGCCGGCTCTTGTCAGGACTCGACGAAGATGAGAGACACGGTTGCGGCCTCCGATATCGAGGATCAGGTGGTAGCGGAGGTGTCCGTCGGTGACGTTGGTTCGGCTGTAGTCGATCACGTGGTCGGCTCCGAGCGAACGGACCAGGTCGAGCTTGGCGCTGCTGGCCACACCGGTCACCTCGGCCCCGAGAGCCTTGGCCAACTGCACCGCGTTGGTTCCAACACCGCCCGAGGCGCCGAGGATGAGCACGCGCTCGCCGGGCTGCAGGTTGCCGATGTCGGTCAGGGCTTGGAGGGCTGTGATCCCAGAGACTGCAGCGACCGCGGCTTGCTCGAAGGATAGGTTTGCCGGTTTGTGGGCCAGTTTGTCGGCAGCGGCCGCTGCGTACTCGGCAAAGGATCCCTTTGCGATACCGAAGACCTCGTCACCCAGAGCGAAGCGGGTGACCTGGGCCCCGGTGCCGACGACGATGCCAGCGACATCGAAGCCAAGAACCCGATTCTTGGGTCTGGTGACGCCGTAGCCTGCGAACCGGATCAAGTAGGGGAGTCCGGTCATCAGATGCTCGGTGCCTCGGTCCACGCCAGCAGCATGGACTTCAATCAGGACCTCGTCCTCCCCGATCGTTGGGCGATCTATCGTCTCGAAGCGGAGAACGTCAGCTGAGCCGTAGCGATCCTGGACGATCGCCGTCATCGATGATGCTGACTCTGGTTCGAGAGCGGCCGAAACCCTTGGTAGCCGATCGAGGTAGTTTCTCTTGTCTCGTGTTGTCTGCATAGCAGTTGCTCCTGTTGTTTTTGGAGCTCTCGGCCCCAGATCCGCCCGGCACGTACTTTGTACGACTTGTTGTCAACCGTAGTCGTACAAAGTACTGTTGGCAACAAGAGATCTAGCGAAAGTGGCCGATGACACCACCAGCAAGCAACAAGACAACGTCGAAGCGAGAGCCCCTTCGTCGGGGTCGAGTGCTCGAAGGCGCTGTCGCCCTGGCCGACGAGGTTGGGATGGAAGGCTTCACCATTCGCAAGCTGGCGACCGCCATCGACGTCAAGCCGATGACCATCTACCATCACCTGCCCAACAAGGAAGCCATCATCGACGGCATGGTCGACCTCATCTTCGCCGAGATCGATCTGCCCCCCGTCGGAGGCGACTGGAAGGAAGCAATGCGACGCCGGGCACGCTCGGCCCGAACCGTGCTGGCTCGGCACCCGTGGGCCACGCCCCTCATGGAATCACGGACCAACCCCGGCCCAGCGACCTTGAAACACCATGACGCCGTGCTCGGATGCCTGCGACAAGGCGGCTTCTCGATCGAGATGACCGCCCACGCCTACGCCCTCATCGATGCCTACATCTATGGGTTCGCGCTCCAGGAAGCCAGTCTGCCAGCCACCGGCGGTGAGGACATGGCTGAGCTCGCCGATGCGATTGTCGAGCAGTTCCCCGCCGATGCGTACCCATACCTGATGGAACTCACCACCGAGCACGTCCTCAAGCCGGGCTATGACTTCGGCAGCGAGTTCGAGTTTGGCCTCTCACTCATCCTCGACGGGCTCGACAGCTCGCCCCGATAAGTCGTCATCGCCCCGACGCTCCTGGGGTGGGTGATGGTTGGCACATTGACGCCCGTACTTTGTACGGCTAGGGTGGATGGAAACAGGCGTACAAAGTACGACAGTCGAGGAGTTCATAGCATGACAACATCGCTCAATCGCACAGAAACGACGCGATCCGGGTTGCGTCTCCCCGGCGACGAAGGCCCGGTCGGCGTTGAATCTGCCATCAATCGCTGGGAGGGCCGACTCTTTGGCGGGCTCGTGTTGGCCGCGTTTCTGCTCTACGGCATTGGAAGCGCCTTCGCCGAACGCCCTGTAGGGCTAGCTCTGGTACTCGCCAACTCAATCGCAGTATTCACGGTCGGTGCGATCGGGTACCGCCTGCTGCAAAACCACCATCGGCGAGCTGGGGTTACCTACCTTGTCGCTCGTGCGACCGAAGCAGTGCTGCTCGCTGGCGGCATCCTGCTGGTCACCCGCACCGATGTCGCGATCGCCGCCGACACCGGGTACCTGCTCGGCATGGCCGTGCTCAGTGTAGGAAGCTTGCCTTTCTGGCTTGTTGTTGGGCGTGGCCCATGGCTCTCGAAAACCTTCGCCTACTGGGGCATCGCTGGCTATGCGGTGCTCGCTGTTGGTGCCCTGATCGAGTTGACGACTGGCCTCGGGGTCACGCTCATCGCTGCAATCCCCGGCGGGCTTTTTGAAGTCGCTGTCGGCGCCCACCTGCTCCAACGCGGCTTCCGTACGGCGTCGGTTGAAGCGGCTATTTGAGGAACTTGCTCGTGGTGTTGTCGGCGAGCAGCTTGCCGCCGGTCTGGCGGGTTGGGCAGTAGAACACCGTGTAGCGCCGGTACTCGACCGAGCGGACGGTGCCATCGCAGCCGAAACATGGATCGCCGGCCCGATTGTGAACCTTGGAGGGTCGGTCGGCGCTTTTGCCGATGTCGTCCAGTGTGCGTTCATGAGCAATGGACGCATCTGCGATCGAGAGCATCGCTTGATGGAGTTGGGCGATGGCCTCCTCGCTCAGCTTTGAAGCGTTAGCGAACGGTGAGATCCCTGCCTCGTAACAGATCTCGTTGGCCAGCATGCGGCCGAGACCACTCAGGGTTCGCTGATCTCGCAACACGCCATGGATGCGTTTCGATTGATCACCCAGGACGGCCGTGAACTGGTCGAGGTTGAGATCGATGGCCTCAGGTCCTAGCCCTAGCAGCGGGTCTTGCTCTGTCGGGTTCCCGTCGACGGCCCAAACGCCGGCTTTGCGCTCGGTGCCGGCCTCGGTCAGGAGCCAGGCTTCCTCATCGCCCGCCGCATTGGTGAACACCCAGCGAGCGAGACCAAGTCTGGGCTTGCGTGACCTCTTCGGGTCGGGCCGTAGCCTGCCCCCCTGCATCAGATGGACGACATGAGTATGACCATTGCTGAACTCGAAGAGCAGATATTTCGCCCGCCGACCCATGCCGAGGAGTTGGTGCCCAACCGCGGCGTCAACCGCAGGACTGAAGGTCTTCAACGCAGCGAAGTTGAGGAGCTCGAAAGCGGCAAGTGTCGATCCCGCCAGGGCACTGCTCATCCGTTCGGTATGGGCCTGTATCTCGGGCATCTCCGGCATGATCAGTACACCGTCGAGGCTCGCAGTTGGGAGAAGCAGTCATTGATGTTGGCCAGGGCCTTGACGGCTTCGTCGCCCAGCAAGAGCGCTACATCGCCGCCGAGGCGGACATCGCCGTCGAGGAAGGCGCGTTGTGCGCTGAGATGACCTTGAGCGATTGCCGCCGACACGTCGTAGGACATCGTCATCGACACACCGGCACCGTCGGCGCCGGGGAGAACCCGAAGATTCGTCGGGTCGAGCACGAGTTGATACCGGCGATCACCATCCGGACCATCGAGCACCGTAACCCCAACGGCGGTCGATGCGGCCCCCGTCGGCGCGGTCGCTCCCTCACCCGAGGAAGCGTCACCAGCCACTGCGGCCATGCCGACGCCGACGTCGACCGTCGCGATCGCCTCGTCCGCCGCCTTCAGCCATTCATCGCTCAGATAGCGCATGGTTGAAATGGTAGCGTCCGGCTCGTCAGCCTCGCCCTCCAGAGGCCTTGAGCAAGGCTGAACGCAGCTCGTTGCGTCGACCGAGTTCACCATTCATGGGTTCGATCACCAGCTCATCGGAGATCTCGCGCACCAGGTCTTCGGCTTCTTTGCGTACAACCCGCGCCCGTCGTTTCCCGCCGACTGCGGCAAACCGTCGAGCGAGAACCCAGAGCAGGAAGCCGGCGAGCAAGCCGCCGATCAGAAGATCGGTTGGAATGGGAAAGTCGATCCAGGGGTCGGTCGGTGTCGGCACATCGGGCAGGCGAAGGTAGGCGCCGAAGGCCAGGAGGGCGAGCCAGATAGCGCCGCCGATGGCGGCGAGAGCAAACACGACCTGAAAGGAGTTGACGATGAGCCACCAGGCGGGACGCTTCCCGGTATTGATGGCGCGGACGGAGCCTGCGATGGCACCCTCGATGCGGTTGTTGAGCGTCGCCTGATCTGGCGTCGCTGCGGAGGCGATCAACTCCGGCCAGGGGTCGGGCAGCTTGTCGCTTACGGCGGTGGTCGCGTCGCGAACTGCACTTTCCGAACGGGCTCGTTGAACGCCTGATGCTTGGGGCAGGGAAGCCTTACCGCCCGTGCCTTGGCCGAGATGCAGGCGACGTAGGGGATGGGGCCGAAGCTTGCGAGCCCAGCGGGTGAAGGGCCAGCCAATGTGGCTGGAAGCATCTCGCCGGTGACCGGCGGCAACAGCATCACACACCGCCTCAAGACCGGAGGCGCCAACAAGATCGGAAGCGAGTCGTTTCGCCACCTTGTCAGGAACCTTGTCAGACCCCTCGTTGGCCCCGAGATCGTCGAGCAGGGCAGCGGCCGCAGTCCGGGTGTCGGCTGCGAGCCGTTCGACGGTGGCCTGTTGTTTCGACACGGTCTCAGCCAGCAGAGATCGAAGCTCGGGCACGCCCTGCCCGGTGGTGGCAGAGATGGCTACGACCGGGGCCTCGGGCAATCCATCATCGGCAAGGAGGCGTTTGAGATCGACGACACAACTCTTGACATCGGCTTCGCTCAGGAGATCGGCCTTATTGAGAACCATTGCTGTCACTGCGCCATGCTCGCCGAGGCGCCGCAGATAATCGTGCATTGCCTTGTCGGCATACTTCTCGGCATCGGTGACCCAGAGCAGAAGGTCGGCATGCTCGGCGATCCGTTCCATTTCCATGCGATGCTCGACGGCAACAGAATCGTGATCGGGCACGTCGAGCAGCACCAGTCCGGACAGGGGAGGAGCGATGCCCTTGTCTGCTACCTCGTGGCGGTTCTTGATCTCTAACCAGTCGAGCAGGCCTTGAGCGTTGTCTGGCCCCGGCACATCGTCTGACCCGGCCTCGTCTTCACGCCAGTAACAGCTGAGTGTGCTCGAGGTGGTGGGCCGGCGGATACCCGCCGTAGCCACATCCGACCCGACGAGGGCGTTGGTCACCGAAGACTTACCGCTGCCGGTAGCGCCGAGCAAGGCAACCAGCGTGCTGGTCGTTCCATGGCGGAGCCGTTCATCGGCCTTGGCCAGAACGTGGCGGCCGAAGACTACATTTTGCTCGTCGAGGCGGCCCTCAGCGTGTTCGAGAGCGGCGGCCAGTCCCTCGAGCTGGCTCGGAAGGCCTTTGGCTGCACTGCTCTTCCCGGTCAAGGCGCCGATCAAGGTGTCACAACCTTCGCTGCCTCCGAGTACCTCGCCAACGCATCGGTTAGGGCGCTCGTGGCCTGGGACGAGGTGACGGTCTCGCCCAGTCGGTCAGCGAATCGTTCGGCATCGTTGTCGAGCAGTCTCTCGATGCGTTCCATCAACAACCTGCGGGCATCGACGGCCAGTTCTCGCACGGCCTGCTCACCGAAGAGAGCGGTGAGCAATGTTTGCGAAACACCAGCAGTGCCAGCGCCGATGGCGATTTCGCCACCGGTGATACCACCCGTCTGGGCGAAAAGCAGCACCATGAGTGCGATGCCGATGCTGTTGACACCCAAGGCGAGGACACGAGCGGTCGTGCGCTTGGTTGCGCCCCGCTCGCGTACCAGATCAAGGATGTCGTCTTGCCAGGCCTGAACCTCGGTACGAACGCTGGATTTGAAGGCTTCTGACGCTCGTTCCAACGAGCGATCGTCGCCTAAAACTTGGCGCCCGCCCGGCAGGCTTTTCCACGTCGAGACCGTGGTGGAGGCAGCCTTGTCGGCGTGATCGATCAGGAGCTGCTCCAGGGTGGAGGTGATCTCGCCCTGAACCTCGGCCGTTGCACCCGTTCGGCCGGTCAGGAATGAACCAATGCGGTCACGAAACCACGAGATTCTGCTCTGGACGGCCTGCATCAATTCGGCGGTGCCGATGAGCTCCTGCCAACGTTCGAGTACCTCGCCGCGCAAGAGGGTGCCGGAGGAGACATCGGAGCGGAGGCTCTCTCGCGTGTCTTCGTAGGTTCGTTCCATCGACAGGCGCAGCTCGTCGGCGGCCGCGTTCTGCTGGCCTGATGCAACGGCGACCTCGTCGACGCGGTCGCCGATCGATTCCATGGCACCGTCTAGCGTCTGGCGGACGACGCTGGCCCGATGTTCGGCGTTGGTGGCCAGTTCGGTCAACATGTCTTTGATGTGAGACACGGCCGACGGGGGCAGCATGCCCTCATCGAGTTCGGTTTGTTCCACCGGGAAGACCTTGACGCCGACGAGTCCGGCGTTGGTCAGCATCGACTCGAAATGGGGAACGATTTCGCCCGAGGCGCCAGGCGGAATCCGGTTGATGACACAGGCCAAAGCGGTGCCACGAGTTTGTGCTTGTCGGAGAAAGTCCCAAGGTACTGCGTCGGCGTAGCGCACAGCAGTGGTGGCGAAAAGCCACATGTCGGCAGCCGACAATAGCTGGGTTGCTAGGTCGCGGTTGGCGTCTTCGATCGAGTCGATATCGGGCGCATCGATCAGGGCGAGTCCGGGACTTACAGCCTCGGTTGTGGTGAGACGAAGCACGCTCCCGCTGGCGTTCGGTGCTCCGTGGCCTCCGGTGACGCGAGCGAGTTCTGGCAGAACGTCGCCGCCGGCGAACCAGCCCTGGTCGTCGGGGTGACAGATCAGTACCGGCGCCCGTGTCGTCGGTCGAAGGACGCCTGACGGCGACACCTCAACACCGACCAGCGTGTTGGTGATGGTCGACTTGCCGGAGCCGGTCGAGCCGCCGAGCACGACCAGCAGGGGTGCATCGAGACGGCGAAGTCGCGGAACCAGATAGTCGGTGATTTGATCGGCGAGTTCGTCGCGGCCGTGACGAGCGCTGGCCGCATTGCCAAGATCGAGTTCGAGCCCGGTCTTTCGCAGAGCGGTGGCTAGGTCTTCAAGCGCGCCGACCGTCGGCGGTAGAGCCGTAGCCGATGCCGATGGAGGTAGTTGTAATGGCGGAGAATCCTCGAGAGGACCTTCGGCCGGATCTAGTGTAGACATCAGACTTAAAGGCTACGGGAGATTCGAGTCCGAGAGCTGAATGGCCTAGGATTGCAACGGGCTACGCGCAGCTTCTCTAGGACGTTTCCTTTACTGAAGATTGCGGTTGAATACTCCAAACATGAGAGGAGCACATAGGTGTTCATAGTAGGCTAGATTGTCCGATAGCAGCTTGTCGTTCGGCCGATTGAAGGCCTAGGATGAGTGGTAGTTCGGAAAACGTTCGAAAGCCGGTGTCGAACTAGAGAAGATCTGAGAAAAATGGTGGTGTACCTGCTGTACCCGCCGTTTATCGAGTACTGATCGACTGAGGGCATGCGAAAGCATTGAAGGTCGGTCGTGATCGCAGGTCGGCGGGGGTTCAGTCGCCCGGACCGTCGTCGGCCTGCTCCTTTTCTCCATGAGGAATATGAACCATGGCCAGAAGGACTCGCAGTGACCGATGAGCCAAGCCGCCGGATGAGCGAGCAAGCGGCGCAGGAACACCGCCACAAGCCAGGGGACCCCACCCTGGCATGGCAAGAGGTTCATCGTGTCCAGGCCACCGACGGTCGCCGTTCGATCTTCATGCAGATCGGGCTCTTCGCCAACCCCGGAAACCACTCATCGATCACCGCTGGGCTGCACCTCGTCGTCGGCGGCCTGCAGAAGTACCCGCTCGTTCTTTGCGACAACACACTGCCCGTGCCAGCCGAGCGTTGGGAGTTTCGCTCGTCGGGGGTTTGGTGCGAATTTGTCTGCGAGCAACCTATGCAGCACTGGAGCTATGGGCTCGAGGCGTTCGCCCTCGGTCTGGACGACCGCCGGGCATTGCTCGGCAAGGGCTACGGGCATCGGATCCCGCTCGGCTGGGAGCTCGATTTCCTCGCCACCGCCGAAGCCGATGTTGGACAGAACAGCTATCACCAGGCGGGCACCGTCGAAGGGATCGTGCTCGACGATGCAGGCCAACACGACCTTGAACAAATGGTCGCCACCAGGCAGCACTGGTGGGGCTCAGGCGCTGAGCTTACAGTCCATGCCGCTGCTGGTGCCGTCGACACCGCCCAACCCGACGCGGTAGGAATGCCGACCCCGGTCGGAACGCTTTGGGTCGTGCCCTAAGAAGCCCATCCGAGGTCGGGAAGTATGCCTGTTGGTTCTTGCGCACCTGCGTTGGTGGGTCGATGGCTACGAGCGAGATGCCATCGTTCGGTTGACCCTCTTTGACTTCACGAAGTCTCGGTTGAGGTAGGCGATGAAATCCTGAGGAATTTCTTTCGGGCAAGCCTCGGTGCACTCCCCATGATTCGTGCAGGAACCGAAGAACTGCTCCATTGTTTCAACCATGGCTTCAGCCCGCTTGAACCGCTCGGGCTGCCCCTGGGGCAGCGAGTTCAGGTGCCAGAGCTTGGCTGAAGTAAAGAGCTGAGCGGCCGAGTTGGGGCAGGCGGCAACGCAGGCCCCGCAACCGATGCATGCAGCCGCGTCCATCGCAGAGTCGGCCACCTCTTTGGGAACGGCGATCTCGTTGGCATCGGGCGCCGTGCCTGTTGGCGCCGAAATGTAGCCGCCAGCCTGAATGATCGCGTCGAGCGGTGAGCGATCGACCACAAGGTCTCGGATTACCGGAAAGGCGGTGGCTCGCCACGGCTCGATAACGATGGTGTCGCCATCGTTGTACTTGCGCATGTGAAGCTGGCAGGTAGCCGTGCCCAACTCCGGCCCATGGGCCCGACCGTCAATCATCACCCCACAGGTGCCGCAAATACCCTCACGGCAGTCGTGGGGGAACTCGATGGGTAGTTCACCTTCAGAGATGAGGCCTTCGTTGACGATGTCGAGCATCTCCAAGAAGGAGGCGTCGTCTGGGATGCCCTTGGCCTGGTAGGTTTCGAACCGGCCGCGACTGGCAGCGTTCTCCTGCCGCCAGATGCTGAGGGTGAGGTTTAGTTGCTTGCTCACTGATACTCCCTACTTGTAGCTGCGCTGGCTCAGCTCGACCTCTTCAAAGGCGAGCTCTTCTCTGTGCTTGGTTTGGGGTGTGTCTGGCCCATGCCACTCCCAAGCGGAAACGTGGGCGTACGCATCATCGTTGCGTAGCGCCTCGCCTTCAGGGGTCTGGCTTTCGGTCCTGAAGTGTCCGCCGCATGATTCGGCTCGATCGAGAGCATCGCGAGCCATCAACTCGCCGAGTTCGAAGAAGTCGGCGATACGGCCAGCCTTCTCCAGCGAGCTGTTGAGCGATTCGTTGGTACCGAGAACACGAACATCGGCCCAGAACTCTTCGCGCAGGGCTCGGATCTCGTTGATTGCCTTCTCCAGCCCCTCCTTGCTGCGCTCCATGCCGATGTGCTCCCAGATGATCTTGCCCAACTCGCGGTGGAAGTACTCGGGTGAGCGAGTGCCGTTGATCGACAGGAACCGTTGGATCTGACCCTGAAGTTCGGCCTCGGCCTCAATGAAGGCCGGGTCGTCGATCGTCAGCGGATCATCACCCAGCAGTGGTGCGAGGTAGTTGCCGATCGTGTAGGGCAGAACGAAGTAGCCGTCGGCGAGGCCCTGCATGAGGGCTGAAGCGCCGAGACGATTGGCTCCGTGATCGGAGAAGTTCGCTTCACCGGTACAGAAGAGCCCGGGGATCGTGGTCTGGAGGTTGTAATCAACCCAGAGCCCACCCATGGTGTAATGCGTTGCCGGGTAGATGCGCATCGGCGTGCTGTAGGGGTCTTCGCCGGTGATGCGGTCGTACATCTGGAACAGGTTGCCGTAGCGTTCCTCGACGGCGTCACGCCCATCGCGTCCGATAGCGTCGGCGAAATCGAGATAAACACCGTTCTTCAGCGGACCGACGCCGAGACCTTGGTCGACGACCGTCTTGGCGTTTCGAGAGGCGACATCCCGAGGGACGAGGTTGCCGAAAGACGGATACTTCTCTTCGAGGTAGTAGTAGCGATCCGCCTCGGGAACGTCTTTGGCCGCACGTGTCTCGTCGTAGTTGCGGGGCACCCAGATGCGGCCGTCGTTGCGAAGCGATTCCGACATGAGCGTGAGCTTGGATTGAAACTCGTCCGACGCTGGGATGCACGTTGGGTGAATCTGTGTGTAGCAAGGATTGGCAAAGAAGGCGCCCTTGCGGTGGGCTCGCCACGCAGCGGTGACATTGCAGGCCATGGCGTTGGTCGACAGGTAAAACACGTTGCCGTAGCCACCCGTGGCCAGCACGACGGCGTGGGCCGAATGGGAGGTGATCTCACCCGTGATCAGGTTGCGGCACACAATGCCGCGAGCGGCGCCGTCTTTGACCACAACGTCGAGCATCTCCATATTGGTATGGAGCTTGACGTTGCCCTCGGCGACCTGCCCCATCATCTGCTGGTAGGCACCGAGCAGGAGCTGCTGGCCGGTCTGGCCGCGAGCGTAGAAGGTTCGGGATACCTGAGCACCGCCGAAGGAACGGTTAGCCAGCAGGCCACCGTACTCGCGGGCGAAGGGCACACCTTGGGACACCATCTGGTCGATGATGTTTACCGAGACCTGAGCTAGACGGTAGACGTTGGCCTCGCGGGAGCGGTAGTCGCCACCTTTGACGGTGTCGTAGAAAAGCCGGAAGACGCTGTCGCCATCGGATCGGTAGTTTTTGGCGGCGTTAATACCGCCCTGAGCTGCAATCGAATGGGCCCGCCGGGGCGAATCGTGGAAGGTGAACGCCTCCACGTTGTACCCGAGCTCGCCAAGCGTGGCTGCCGCCGACGAACCAGCGAGGCCGGTGCCGACGACGATGATCTTGAACTTACGTTTGTTGGCCGGGTTTACGAGTTGGATCTTGAACTTGTGGTTGTCCCACTTGTCAGCCATGGGGCCGTCGGGGACAGCTGCGTCAAGGACCGTTGATGTGGTCATGTGCCCGCTCCTCTCAGTACCCAGCCGTGATCAGGCTGGGGTCGAACTCGATAATGTTGGCCAACACGGCCAGGGGAAAGCTGATGTTGCCGATCAAAATGATGATGGCGAGCGATCGTGCGGCCCCCTGTCGGAGCCAGTTGTAGCTCGGATTGTTGATTCCGAGACTCTGAAACATGGAGTACATGCCGTGGTAGATGTGGATGGCGACGGCGATGTTGGCCAGGATGTAGATCAAGGCGACGAGTGGATTGCTCAGCGAGTTCACGACATTCGACTGGACTTCGCCGTGCTCGAACCAATCCGCTCGACCCCAGGTGAGGTCGGCTAGATGGAAGATCAGGTAGAGCAGAACGATCACGCCGGTGTAACGCATGGAGCGAGAGGCGAAGTTGGCGGCGAGCCAATCCCGCTTCGACTCATACGCCTGGTTGGCGACCATGTTCGATCGACTCAGCGAGTACGCCGAGTGAATGTGAAGGCCAAAACCGGCGATGAGCCCCAACCGCATGATCCAGAGCACGACGCCGTGAGGCACGAGGGGCACCAGCAGTTCCCGCAAGGCGTGGGCGTAGTGGTCGACGTCGTAATCGGAAACGCCGTCGAGCTCGATGACACCGAGATACAGCTTGAGGTTGCCGATCATGTGGACAACAACGAAACCGATCAGCATCAAGCCGGTTATCGCCATCACCCACTTCTTACCTACCGAGGTTTGGTAGAGGCTGAAGGGAAACGGCAGGCTCCGTGGCGTGGCCCGGAGGGGGCGATCGGCGCTGCTGGTGTGGCCCTGGTTTGCGGCAGTTGGTGCTGCCATAGGTGCGAACCTCCGCGTGTAGATGAATCTCGCGCCTGTCTCGCTGCACATGGCGTCGATCGGGGCGGCCCTCGAAGGGCATTGGTAGCACGACACAACCCGCAAACTCGGCGGCGTCGAGAACGCAGATCGGTGCTACCAGAACCGAGAATAGCGGCGCGGTTCGCTCATAGCCCCTTCGAGCGGGAATGTAATGATTTAGCGGGATAGCTACGACCGCTCGGCGAAGGCTTCGGCCGCCGGGATAATCACGGTTTGGTAGCGGTTTGTCGCCACTAACTCATCGGATTCAAGTTCCAGATCGATGATCAGCTGACCGGAGGCCTTGGGCGTTGAGAAGGAGAAGTCTGCGATCTTTTCGCAGGTATCGGCTCCGAGGTCGCCAGACCAGGTCTGCGAATGGCGCCAGCCGCTGGCGGTAGCGGTTGCGGTTACCGCTACGTTGCCGAGACCACGGTGGAGATCACTGATGGCGTGGATGGCGAGGGTGACCGCCTCCTCGGGTACGACGATCGTCGGCGGTCGATCGGCTACTACGATGACCGGCCTACAGGCATCGATCACCATGTTGTGGGCGGGCTTGGGTAAGCGCCCAAAATCGACGATGCCAAAGCCGCCCGCGGCTTCGGGGTCGGCGAAGGCGGTAATACAGAAACCTCCACTCGGGCGGTATTTGAGTCTTCGCATCGTTTCGATCTGGGTTCGGAGAACATCAGCCTGGTACGACTGGGTCGCAGCCGCCCAGGCTTGGCCGTTGGGGTAGGCGGTTCGTGGGAGGTAGCGGTTGAAGCTCGTTGTTTCTGCCGTTGGCCAAGTCGGCGCGTCTTCAGGCCAGTCTCGGACGGCAGCCGACTGGGAGCCGATACCGCCAGCGAAGAGGCCGAGCCGAGGCCATCGCCGAATGGTGGTTGCGAGATCCTCGGGACGCCCGGCTCGCCATCCCAACCAGAGGTGAGCATCGCTGGCTTCGCTCAGGCTCGGGAGGGTGGCCGAACGGGTAAGGACGGAGCGAGACGGGTCGGCGTTGCGCAGTTCTCGCCCTATGAGAGGGTCGAGGAGGGAGCGGTTCCAGCTCGGGAGTAGCTGTCGAGCGAGTTGAAACCCGGCCGCCTGTGCATCTCCCTGGTCTGTTCCCATGGTCATCAACTCGTTTGGCTCACAATGGCCGCACCACAGAGCAACGCTCGGATGATGGCCGAGATGATCGACAAGCGCCCGCGCCATCGCTCGAATCTGGCTGCGAACCTTTGAGCTGTAGCCTCCGATGAGGGGCATGTCTTGCCAGACCAGGATCCCTAACCGGTCGGCCTCATCGTAGAACTCGGGCCGGGTCACGTGGCCGTAGACCCTGACCATGTCAAAGCCGGTTGCCTTGATGGTCCGAAGATCGCTTCGAAGCTGTTCGGGTTCGAGCTGCCCGAGATGGGGACCCGCCGGACCGTAGGTGACGCTCTTGGCGAAGAGACGGCGACCGTTCACCGTAAACGTGAGATCCTTCATCGTGATGGTGCGGAGCCCGGTGGTCCACGAGCGCTGGTCGCTTTGTCGCCCGTTCGAGGCGTCGCCATCGGTTTCAGCCACGGTGACCGTGACGGCATACAAGGGCTGCTCAGAGGTGTCGCTAAGCGAACTCGGCCACCACAGCTCGGGTTCCTCAACCTCGACCCGCCATTCGAGGCGGTTCTCACCGGCGGCGAGGCTGTGGGTGTCTGTGCGCGTGATGGCTTCGGACCCATCTGGTGAGGTCACCGTCGTTGTGATGACGGTGTCGGAAGCATCAGCCGAGTCGAGGACAAGACGGAGCTGCAGGGTTGCGGTCTCGGTGTTGGCCTCGGTACAGAAAAGGCGTCCATGTCGGATAGCGACAGCACCGGTTTCGGTGATCGACACGGGGCGCCAGATACCTCCGGGGTTGCCGGGCGGAGCGAGTGGCCCCGTCTGTAAGGCCCCGGTGAGGGTGGCCTTGTCCCGGGCTGATCCGCCCGGTGGGCAGCTCACATCGACGGCGAGTAGGTGATCGGTCTGTTGCGACAGAGCGTCGGTGATCTCGAACCGGTTTCGAGCAAAGTAGCCGACGGTGTCGCCGAGGTAGCTGCCATCGAACCAGATCTCGGCCGAGCTGAGGACTCCGTCAAAGGTGAGCCAGTGGCGACGGCCTGGTTCTGGCCGGGGTGCGGCGAAGGAATGGCGGTAGAGGAACGGTCCGTCGTGTTCGGCGTAGTCGGACGTCTGGCTCCAGTGGCCGGGAACAGCCACCTCGGCCCACGTCGAGTCGTCGAGTGTGGGATCGACACCGAGCCGAGCTAGCTCTGTATTGAGGGGAGCTACACGCCACCGACCTGAAAGATCCACTGAACTAACTGTAGTGGTGACTGGGCGAGCGCGATCGGGTCTTGGTCTGACGGGGCGGCTAAGGTCGGATCGTGAACGCAGATCAGAACACGTCTGGATCCGACTCTCGCCCGCAGAGCCTGGCGGCGCTTCGAGCCTCTGGGTGGGTGTCACGCCCGGTCAAGGAGGAACTTCGGTCAAACGCCATGGCCAAGATCCAGGCCGGTGAAACGCTGTTCCCTGGCATCCAGGGCTACGACGACACGGTGCTTCCACAGCTCGAACACGCTGTCCTCGCTGGCCATGATGTCGTGTTTCTCGGAGAACGGGGACAGGCCAAGACCCGAATGATCAGAGGCCTCACCGGCCTGTTGGACGAGTGGATGCCGATAATCTCTGGCTCCGAAATCAACGATGATCCGTTCAACCCGATCTCTCGCTACGCCATAGATCTGGTGGCTGAACATGGCGATGACACCGCCATCGACTGGGTGCACCGTTCTGGCCGTTTCGGTGAGAAGTTGGCCACCCCAGACACATCGATCGCCGATCTTATCGGCGAGGTTGATCCCATCAAGGTGGCCGAAGGTCGCTATTTGTCGGACGAGTTGACGTTGCACTACGGCCTCGTGCCACGGACCAACCGTGGCGTGTTCGCTATAAACGAGCTGCCCGACCTCGCCGAGCGGATCCAGGTGGGCCTGCTGAACGTGTTGGAGGAACGAGACATTCAGATCCGCGGCTACAAAGTTCGGTTGCCACTCGATCTCTTGCTCGTGGCTTCGGCCAACCCCGAGGATTACACGAACCGAGGGCGGATGATTACCCCCTTGAAGGATCGTTTCGGCGCCCAGATCCGAACCCACTACCCGCTCGAGATCTCCACCGAGATCGACATCGCTCGCCAGGAGTCGGTGCTGAGGGAAGACGAAGGCCTAACGGTCGCCGTCCCTGAATTCATGGAAGAGCTGATCGCCACCTTCACCCATCTGGCGCGAGCCAGCGGCCAGGTAAATCAGCGCTCAGGTGTGTCGGTTCGTCTGACGGTGGCGAACCTGGAGACATTGGTGGCAGCCGCTACCCGTCGTGCACTGAAACTGGGGGAGACCGAAGTGGTGCCTCGGGTGAGCGACCTCGATGCGCTGATCGCCTCGACCGCAGGAAAGATCGAGGTGGAGTCGCTTGAGGAAGGTCGAGATGCTGAGGTGATCGACCATCTGCTTCGATCGGCCATATTGGCGGTGTTCAAGCAGCGGATCTCGGGTGAGGAAACCCGACAGATCCTCGATGCCTTCGAGGAGGACGAGATCACGATGAGCGCTGGCGATGATCTCCCGGTTGGCGACTATCTGAAGCTCCTGGCCGACGTTCCGGCCCTGTCCGCTTCGGTGGTTGGCTTGGTCGGCGACAACGATTCCGATGGTATGCGGGCGTCGGCGATCGAGCTTTTGCTTGAAGGCCTGCACCTCTCGAAGCGCTTGAATAAGGATTCGGTCGGTTCGCGAGCCGCCTATCGCGCCCGTAGCTGACAGCCCCGATCAGCGACTGAGATACTCTGGCCGACGTGGCCGTACCTCCCCTCCCAACACGACCTGTGTCCGAGGCTGAACTCGACAAGCGCGAGGTTTTTGGCTGGAAGATGTACGACTGGGGATGGTCGGCGTTTAGCACGACCATCACCACTGCCCTTCTCGGGCCCTATCTGCTCGAGCTCGCCGAAGACAATGGTGGGGTTGCCATCGGTGGCTGGACGATCGACGCCGCCTCCTTCTTTCCCTTCGCGGTTAGCGCATCGGCCGTTCTCCAGGTGCTGGTTCTGCCACTGGTTGGCACGGTCGCCGACCACACGCCGCACAAGAAGAAGTTGCTCCTCTCGTTGGCGTACGCCGCCAGTGCCTTCACCGCTGCCCTCTTCGTCGTCACCGGCGACAACGTGGCCGTCGGCGGCCTGCTGTTCATTTTCGCCGCTCTCGGGTTCGCAGCGGCCGGTGTGGTCTACAACTCGTATCTGCCGGACATAGCGCCACCTCAGTTCCGAGACCGAGTTAGCTCTGGTGGCTATGCGTTCGGGTATGTCGGTGGTGGTATCTACCTGGCGCTGAACTTCGCTCTGATCGCCCTGATGGATGACACCGCCCTGGCTGTTCGCCTCAGCCTCGGCGGCGCTGGCGTGTGGGCCGCCGTGTTCATTGCCGCGTTCACTCATCGCCGGCTCAAGGTCCGTCGCCCTCAACGCACAAAGCCTGCCGACCGGGGCTGGCTTGGTTTCAGCGTTTCGGCTGTCGTGGACACCGCCAGAGAGCTGTGGACCCGCTACCCGGTGACCTTTCGCTACCTGATGGCGTACCTGATCTTCAACGATGGCATCCAGACTGTGATCGTGGTCGCCACCTCGTTCGCGGCCGACGAGCTGGCAGCAGAGGCCCAGACCCTGCTGCTGCTCGTGTTGATGATTCAGTTCGTTGCCGCGCCTGGGGCTATGGCCTTCGGCCGATGGGCCGAACATTCAGGAGCCAAGAGGGCCTTGCTCGCCAACCTTTGTGTGTGGGCGGCGCTGGTGATCTACGCCTACGCCCAACTCGATTCGATTCCTAAGCTCTGGGCGATGGGTGCGGTTCTGGCCCTGGTGCTCGGGGGTTCTCAAGCTATCGCCCGCTCTCTGTTCTCTCAGATGATCCCCTCCGATCGCGAAGCAGAGTTCTTTGGCTTCTACGAAATAGCTTCCCGCGGCACCTCGTGGATCGGGCCGGCTGCGTTCGGCATCGTGAACCAGATCACCGGATCACAGCGCCAAGCCATCGTGTCGCTCATCGTGTTCTTTGTGGTCGGCATCGCCTTGCTGGCCACAGTCGATGTCCGGCGTGGCATGAGCGATGCGGGGAACGACCCCGACCTCATCAGGATCTAGCAGTTCAGGGTCTTGTGGCTGGTGGCAGTTCGAGATCTGCTGGCTTGCTGATGGGTTCAAAGGTGTTGCCGCTGCCACCGTTGCTGTTCAGATCTGTGAGGCAGTCGGTCATCGACCGATTCTCGAACCCAATCCACTGACATCGTGCCACGAGGCCAGATGGCTGATCTTGATAGGAGAACTGGTTGTTGGTGAACAGAGCCGTCTCGGTACCCAAGGCCGACATGGTGTTCGCGAACACGGTTTGTCGCAGGTCCCCAGGAGCGTTCGTCCGGATTGAGCTGGCGAGGAACAGATTGTCTCGAACCTTGCAGTTCCGCACGGAATGTTCGATCCAGATTTCACCCGTGCCATCGTGGTATCGATCGATGTCGGTGTCACCGGCAGCATCGAAGGTCAGGTTCACTGCGTCGTTCGTGTAGAAGTAGTTGTTTCTGATATCGCATCCGTCAACGCCGGCAGCGGTCGCGCCGCCAGATCCGAGTTTGAACCCTGTGGCCGAGCTGTCGTAGACGAGGTTGCCCTCGACCACGACGTCTTGTGCACTTTCCGATCCGGCTGTCAGATTCCGATCCAGTTCACCGTTGATGGAGATGCCGATGTTGCAGCGACTGACGCGGTTGGCGACGACCTCAACGTCGCGGCCTCCGTCTACATAGATGCATGCCGCGCTCTGGTTGGGAAGCCCGCCATTTTGAGTGTCGGCGTAGGCCTGATTGCGAACGACGCTACTGAGAAATCCCCCCTGGCTGCCTCTGGTGTCGACGTTGTAGATCGTGTTTCCTTCGACCTCGCCACCCTGGGTTGAGTAGAACGTGTTGTCGCTTTCTTGAACGTAGCCAGCCACATCGATCGCTATGTTGTTGGTGTCGTGGATGGTGTTGAACTTGACGAAGAACCGTCGAACATCACCCTTGATCGTCAGCGCTTCGCTTTTCCCGAGATCCATGTTGTAGATCAGGTTGCTGTAGATCCCGATCGCCTGGATCGTCGAGGGCGCTTCCCTTTCGGTGGAGACAAGAATTCCGTGAGCAGAACCGCATAACGCCAGAGCAGGACCATTCGTAGCGCAGCCGGTCTCGTGCACCGTCGAGAACTCGAAGATCTCGTTCTTCTGGACGATAATGTTGGAAGAATTCCCGAGAACATAGATGGCCTTGGGGTTCGATTTGATTGTGGTCGATGAATAGTTCCCAATCTTGAAGTTCTGAACGGTCAGGTTTGAAGCGCCGTCGATCTGGATGGCGCCGTTGTGGTAGTCGGGTGTCTGATAGCCCGTTCCATTCAGCACAGCACCGTTGGCCCAACCGTCGGTGCCGTCTATCGTGTGTCCGCCATCGAAGATGAGGCCGCTATGTGCCGACGTGAGGCGTATTCCTGATTGGAAGTTGCCTTCCAGCTTGACCGTCGTTCCAGCCGCCAGCGATTGCCATGGGTATCCGGGCTGTCCGTTGAGGTCGGCGTAGAATTCATCGGCAGTTACCGTCACCGTTGTTCCACCGATCGGCGGTGTCGACTCGGTGGAAAGCACACATGCGTCAAAGGTCGATGAGCCTTCGCTGTAGATGGTTGCCACGGCAAACGCTGTACCAGCGGGTGCAATGAGGCTCATTGGTTCGCTCGCCGCCGCATCTTCTTTAGACACCGACTCGAGCGTGGCGTAGTTCGAATCCGCAGCGCTGAGCGTGATCGAGGCGTAGCCGGTCGCAACGCTCGAGCTGCAGCCCAGTTCGAGGTTTGTGCCCGCCCAGTCGCCAGGAATTTCCTGATAAAGACAGGCTGGCGATGGCTCTGTAGCGGTGATGTTGAGCTGGCTTGAATCGATGCTGTAGCTGTTGGAACTGCCACAGCTCGTCCAACCGTCGACCCCGTCAAACCCACCGTTTTGAAGCAGGTTCACCGCCGGTGGTGGAGGTTGCGGCGGTTCATCTCGTGAGGAAGCTGTCAGGGTGCAACGGTCGTAGCTTGAGTAGCCGGCGCCGGTGCTGTCGAAGGTGATCCCGATGTGTGCTGACCCTTCGGGCGCGGTCAAGCTTGCCTCGGTCACACGTGACCCTGCGGTGACAACACTCGAGGTTTCATCGAGCGTTTGCCACGCTGAACCGAGGGCGCTCACGCGTAGTTGGGTTGTGCCGGGTGCTTCTTCGTAGCTGACACAGCTCAACTCGTAGCGTTGACCTGCGAGCGCGTCAACGGTTTGGAAGACACAGGCCGGTCCTGCGCCGAGCACGCGAAGGTGGCCCTCCTGGATGTCCCAGTTGTTTTCGTTGGCGCCGACACAATTGGCCCAGCCGTCTTGTTCAGAAAAGTCGGCATTGACCAGCTGGATAGTCGTCGACGACTGCAGGGTGGAAGCGGCAGCAGCCGACGTGGCCAAGAAAGGACGATTCTGGCTTCGGGCGACCGGTGATACCCAGAATGCCACAGCGAGGAGGGACAGGAGGACGGCAAAGACGGCACCTAGCCGGGGGCGCCTTCTCGTCGGCTTGTGTTCGGTTCTGGCTCGGAAAGGTAGGAAGCCGCTATCAGGTAAAGGGCCAGATGGTGGTGTGGTGGTGTTGCTCATAGGCGCAACGTACCTTTTTGAAGATGACGCCTAAATGATGCTGGACTGCGACGTAGGTAGTGATCGCCGATCCCCGATCCTGGGGCGGAGAAAGTCAGCCCTTCAAACCGAGTCGGAGCGCCGAGTATTAGGACGGCGGGAGATGGCGCTCGAACCAGGTCGGGTCAAGCGTTCCAGGAAGGCCGATAGCGACCAGCCGACTGGCCCCGACCGTGCTGGCGGCGGCCGCGATTGGGCGGAGCGACCAGCGCCGTCCCACCCGTTGTAAAACCCACGCCCGACGATCGTCGTCGCTCAACCGCACGATGCCTTTGAGCCGCTGGACCCCGTCGGGCACGCTGTCCATGGCGGCCTCGATCTGCTCCCTCTGGAGCGGCCGGTCCACCGACCACGACCAGGTCTCGAACCGTTCCTCGGCGCCGGCGATAGGCGACAGGACTCGCTCTCCTGTGGCGATGGCAGCGTTGCTGGCGCCGAAGAGCAACTCGGGGGCGAGGACGGCTCCTGTGGTGGCAACCTTTAGCCCGTCGCTGCAGTACTGGTCGAGCCAGGCCTCGATGGTTTCCACCGCATCGGCATCGGCCAGATCGATCTTGTTGATGATCACAATGTCAGCGGCTCGTAGCTGGGCCTCCACCAGATCACCGACGTAGCGATCTCTGACCTTGGCCCGCACCGTTTCGATGTCGATAACGACGACGACCGCATCCAGCATCAGCCCGGGAGCGTGGCAGTAACCGGCGACGGTTCCCGGGTCGGCGACGCCGCTGGCTTCAATAATGATGCGTTCCGGTGGGGGAGACAGGGCGAGCATCGTGGTCAGGGCGGCGCCCAAGCCGTCGACCATGGAACAGCAGATGCAGCCGTTGGCCAAGCTCATCGTCTCGCCGTCGTGAGATTCGATCAGGTCGGCGTCGATCGTGATCTGACCGAAATCGTTGACCAGCACGGCGAGCCGCTCGGTTGCGGTCGATAGTAAATGATTCAGAAGCGTCGTCTTGCCTGCTCCCAGATAGCCGCCGATTACGGTCACCGGAACAACCGCTGCCGGAGCGGTCGATGGAGGGGTGGTGTCGGTGTTCACGAAACGCCGTCGGTCATTGGGCGCCCGCAGCCGGGAAATGCTTTCCGCCGACCACGGTGCCCCATACCCCAATGTCTTTTAGTGTCATCGGGTCGACGCTTAACGGATCGTCGTCCAATACAGCAAAATCGGCGAACTTGCCCGCTTCGATGCTGCCTACAAGGTGGTCGACCTTGAGCTGGTACGCCCCACCGAGGGTGGCGGCATGGAGCGCCGACTCGACCGAGATGGTCTCCTCCGGCCCCAGTACCTTGCCGGTGGCGGTTCGCCGATTGACGGCGCACCAGGCCACATGCAGATGGCCCATCGGGGTGACAGGGGTATCGGAATGAAAGGAGAATGACACCCCCTCGCGCTCGGCTGTGCCACACGCATCCATCCCGGCCGCGCGTTCCGGTCCAACGGTGACATCACGGTGCTGGTCGCCCCAGAAGAAGATGTGGTTGGAGAAGATGTTGGCCGCCATTCCGAGCTCAGCCATCCGCCGGTACTGAGCTTTCGTGGTGAGCTGGCAATGCTGCACGGTGTGACGATGGTTCCAGCGGGGATGCTCCTCCAACGCTTTCTCGACCGCATCGATGAACACCTCGGCTGCCTCGTCACCGTTGCAGTGACAGTGCACGGTGAGGCCAGCCTTGTGGTAAGCCCCGACGATCTCGGGTAGCGCTTCAGGGTCGACAAGCCACAGCCCGTTGCCGGGGTGATCAGCGGGTGCGTCGTAGTAGTAGGGCCAGCTGATGCGGGCGGTGAATCCCTGGATGGAGCCGTCGATGATGAGCTTGATAATCCCAAAATGCAGCTTGTCGTTCTCGTCGCCATCCCGCAGCGTCACCGCCTCGCGCGCCAGGTCTTCAGGAGCGGCGGCGCCCCCACCGAACCCAGGACCAGCGGCCACCATCACCCGAGCCGGATACTCGGGATCGCTGGTAACCCGACGCCATCGGGCCAGTTGTTCCGGATCGCGTAATTGTGATGTGCCGAGATCGGTGATGAAAGTGTGCCCCGCATTCCGGGCCTCATAGGCGTAGTTCCACGGAACCTCATCACCGGTGAACGAGCCGGTGAGCTTGGCAAAGGCAGACGTGGCCAAGTTCATGGCCGCCGGTTCCTGCAACTCGCCATCGGGTTCGCCCTCAGCGTCTACTGCGATACCTGGCGTTGGGCTGTGGCGGTCGATGCCTTCGGCCTGAAGCAGGGCGGTATTGACCGTGGCCAGATGGCCGCTCACGTGGTAGACGAAGACAGGACGTGTCTCGGAGATTCGGTCGAGATGGCGAGCGACGAGCCGTTCGTCGGGGAAATAGATGGGATCGAGGCCCCAGGCCACCAGCACCTCGGACGGATCATCCATGGCGGCATCGATCTCTTGAAGTCGCGCGACGATCTCATCGATGGAGGTGCAGCCGGGCGCCGGCGTGCCGTCAGGGGCCACCCGGTCGAAGAAACCGACGTAGGGCAGCTTCCACATGCCCCCGGTCATCACATGAGAGTGGGCTTCGACGAATCCTGGCAGGAGCACCTTGTCGGCGAAGGTGGCATCGACCGTGTGTTCACCCCATGCCGCCAACTCCTCGGTGGTGCCGACGCCGAGGATGCGGCCGTCGCGCACCGCCACGGCTTCAGCCGATGGCAAGGCCGGGTTCATCGTGATGATTCGACGGGCGGTGTAAATCGTGGTGCTCACAACGAGGCTCCTCATGGCATTGCGTGGCGGTCGATCCGCCGGGATCTCCTTCGGCCTCAGCGAGGCTGCTAGGAACCTACCCATGTGGGTTCCGCCGTGTCAATCACTGCGTCAATCACTGCGTCAATCAAGCATCGCCAGCGGGCTGGCTGTCAACGGTCGTGACCATGTCGCCGACGGCGATGCGGCCAGGGGTTGTGATGAGAGCGCCAACGCCGAGAAAGGTGTCTCGCTCGCGGTTGATGGTTCGCAACACATCGAGGTCGCGTTCGAGGGCGGGACCTTCGGAGCGGGCTGGCTGTGGCCGACTAACCATCACACACCGGTCGATCTGTTTGGTGACCGACACGACGGCGTGCCCGAGGGTGGCCGAACCGCCGACCAAGGCGATCTCGTCGGCTCCGTCGGTGATGATGTTGATTCTGAACCGTCGACGATCCCAGTCGCCCATCGTCGACTCCGAAACCAGCGAGACCTTCGATCGGGTCGAATCGTGAAACGACCCTGTCGCTCCCGTCCACTGCACCCAATCGCCGGTCTCGGCTTCATCGAGTGTTGTTTCGAAGGTACCTGAGGTATCGGCTGCGGCCCGGCGTAGCTCGACCGCATACCCTAGCCAGTTCGAAAGAGCGGCATCGTCGGTTGCCACCTTCCCATCGGGCAGCGTGACCACAACCTCGTCGTCGATGACGGAGGCTGTGGCGTAGAGGAGCTGAGGTTCGCGCCGGGCGGTGAGATGAAGCCCCGTCTCAGCATTGACGAGCGACCAGGCCCGATCGCCGTGGATGCCATCGACGCCGAGATGCACCTCACTGATTCGTTCGCCTTGCAGAGACTTGACCGGGAACCGCCAGATATCGGTGATACGCATCTCGACAGCTTAGATCGGGAAAGGCTTAGATCAGGAAGGCATGGGGCCGAGGCGGCTAGGAGCGAATGACCCAGCGGAATGATAGGCCTGGACGCTCGCCGGGCCTTCTCGTCATAACACTGGCCGAGGTAGGTCAAACTCAACCCGTTGTTGGTTGGACTGATATCGAGTTCGGCGGGGTCGAACCGGAGCAGCACTTCGTCGACCTAGTTGTCGAGATCGCTGAACGCCACCGTCCGCTTTGACGAGCCGAAGCTCGTCGAGTCAGATGCCGGCGGTGCTGCAGTACGACATCAGGTCGAGCCAGCTGCTCGGGGTGTCAGCTCCGCCCAGCGCCGAGACCCGCAGGTTTGAACAGGCGCCGCTAAAGGGCCGTGTCTGGCTCGTTCCGGCGGCCACGCTGCCGACCTTGAGTCGACAGTCGATGATGCCGTTGTTGTTGGCCCCGGTGGTCGATGTCGTCGATGGCTGCGAGGTGGTTTTGTTCTTCCGTTCGCCGAGCGCCTGGGGCGCAGGGTGCCGCCTTGGGACTTTCGGGTGAGCGGGGTGACCTCGATTTCGGCCGATGTGCACAAGCTGGGTTACGTCCCGAAAGGGGTTTCGGTGATCCTGCACCGCACGAAGAACTGCGTCGATACCAGACGTTCGTCTTCGACGATTGGCTCGGCGGCTTCTATGCCTCCCCCAACCTGCAGGGCAGCCGATCAGGGCTGCCGATGGCGGCGGCGTGGGCGGTGATGCAACATCTCGGTATCGATGGCCGCAGACCCTGAAGCCGACGGTGCTGATCTCGACATGTTCGCCCTGGCCGACCGGCTTCAGGCCGACGGCTGGTTCCACGATCGCCAAACCCCACCCGACTCGCTCCATTCGACCGTGTCCAACTCAAACTCGGGCATGATCGACGCCTACCTCGAAGCGCTGGAACGTTGTGTGGCTCAAGCTCGTGGCGAACGCGCCAACGACCGCTCAACCGACTATTCGACACTCGATTGAGCCTGAACGCCGGCCCGAATATCGGCGGTCTGGGTGGCACCTGCGTAGTAGCGTGATTCGATGCGAGAAGAGTATCTGGTCGGGGGCGACTGCCTGGAAGCAATAACGACGCTTCTGCAGCGGGTGCGAAACGCTCACCCGACGCATGGCCTATATGAGGCGGCCGAAATCCAATGGTGGTGGAGTATTCCACGTTCGACCGACAGCGTCCCTCAACTCTTCTGGTTTGACGACCTCGGGCGTCCGGAAGCTGCGGTCTTCGTCACCGATTTCGGCGATGGGTCGTCGGCGCTCTACGAGGATCCAACACTGGTAATCGTCGTCATGCCCGGCGCACAACGGCAATGGGTTGCTCAGGTCGTCGAGCGCGGGCTCGCCCACGTTCACCAGCACGGCATTGGGACGGTCGAACTCGAGGTTGACCAGGCCGACGAGGTGCTCCGCGAAATTCTGTTCGGCCATGGTTTCTCGAACAAGGGCGATGGCCTGGTCGAGTGCTGGTTGGATGCTGAGCTACGGCCCGAAATCAGCCCGCTGCACGACGGCTACCGGCTGTTCAGCCGACACGAGACAATGGATCTTCCGCATCACATGGCAGAGCCGCGCCGACCTGACGTAGAGAGCCGACTTCTCCAGACGTCGTTGTACCGCTCAGACCTTGACCTGGTCGTCCTCGACGGTGAGTACAACGTCGCCGGCTATGGGCTGTTCTGGTATGACCCGGAGACGGCGACGGGTGTCGTCGAGCCGATGCGAACCCAAGACGATCATCAGCAACGAGGACTAGCCCGACACATCCTCACCACTGGCCTTGAACTCCTTGCCAGGGCCGGCGCTCAGCGCATCTCGATCGGTTTTGAACCCGGCAACCCAGCGTCTGGTCCCCTCTACCGCAGTGTCGGCTTCCAGCCGCATCGACAGACCGATGTCTTCTTTCGCGGGCTTCGCGCCTGATCTAAGGATCTACGAATTCGACGATCGCGTCACGTCCAAAAAAGGCCGCCAGCTTAGCGGCCTCGCGGGCGATCAGTCGCCGTTGTTCAGCGCTGAGACCGGTGGCCAAGCCAAGCCGGATCGCCATCGACTTGTTGCCGCGGTTGGTTCGTTTCCACCAACCAGCGTCGCAACGGTCCACGACGACGACACCCCCGCCTGCCTCAGCAAAGACATGGGGTTCCTCGCCGCGGGGATGGCCGGGGGTTCGCGCCATGACGACGCTCCGATAGGGAAGGTAGGCCTCATCAAAGGTGGGCAGCAGCGCTACCCGTCGGCGCGGCGGGTGTGGCTCGATTGAGCGTGAATCAAACCACAGCGTCGCCGCGTCGCAGGCCATCGTCTCTAGAGTGTCGCCGAGTTCAGCCAGGGCACCGCGTATCTCAGCCAGCGTCAGCGTCGTCCAACGGCGAAGGTCGTGCTCCGACGCAGGCCCGTGACCGCTGAAGAACCTACTCACCAGCTCTCGAGCTGCGGCGTCCCGCTCACGTGGAGGCGTTGGCGAAATGAGTTCGTCGACAAGCCCATAGGTGTGCACCGGGTTGTGCGTTGGCGCTGAGCAAACCAGGCCGCGCAGCTCAGCCACAAGCAGTAGATGGCGAACTGTCTCACCCCGCGAGGGAAGCCCCGCTTCGGCAAAGCGCTCACCGATTTCGGGCGCAGTCTTGAATTGTCGCTCCCTCAGTATCGTCAAGAGCTCATCGTTGGCTCGGTCGATCAGCTGCCCGTCGACGCTGAGTTGACGGTGCCGACTCGACAGTGAGGATTCGACCTTCGCCGACGTTAGCGCCAGGATCCACCGGAGATCTTCGGCCGCTACGAAATGCCACGTTGGACGCAAAATGTGGGTTCGGACCACATCGCCAGCGCTGAGGGCGGCTCGAACCGAAGCGTCACTACTCTGGGCCGTTCGCAGACCGAGGGAGTAGCGGGCAAGCGGTGCGTCTTGGGCCTGAGCGCACAGCAGCAGCCTGACGACATCGGCTGGGTCCGAGAGCGGCGCGGTCGTCAACCGTTGTGTTGCGAATCGCTGGTCGAGCACTTCGTCGGGTGAGCGTTCCATCGGTCGCATCTCAGCTCATCCGGTCGACGGTGCGACCCATGATCAGGTGGGCCGGGTCATCGATCGGATTGTCCGGTTCGAGGTCGCCCTCGACCAGCAGATCGAACCCGGCGTTGGTCAGGGCCTTCCATGAGGCAACGTTCGCCTTCACGACCGGAACGATCAGATGCTTGATCTCCGGTTTTGTGCGGCCAAGCTAGCAGCTCGAAGTCGTCCCGGCTTAATGGCCGAAAGTCAAACCGCAACATCGTCCCAGGCTAGGCCAGGGCGAACGTCCGGTAGCCGTCGGCTGCCACCTCGTCACAACGGCGCACATAGTCGGGGAAACCCATCAGCGGCATGTACACCCGAGGTTTGCCGGGGATGTTCACCCCGAGATACCAGGAATTGCAGGTGGTGAACAGGGTCGCTTCGGCCACCCTGTTCACGTGGCCAACCCATGCGGTTGCCTCCTGCGCGGAGGCCTCGATCGTGGCGAGACCGTTGGCCGTCAGGTAGACAATGCAGTCTGAGATCCACTCCACATGCTGCTCGATGGCCATGATCATGTTGGTGAGAACCGACGGCGACCCAGGGCCGGTGACGGTGAAAAGGTTAGGGAATCCGGGCACGGTCAGGCCGAGATAGGTCACCGGCCCCGCCGACCAGGCTTCGGTTAGCCTCTGGCCTGACCGACCCTCAAAGTCGACCCGCAGAAGTGAGCCGGTCATGGCGTCGTAGCCGGTGGCCAACACCACAATGTCGAAGTCGTAGCTGGTGTCGCCAACTCGCAACCCCGTCGGGGTGAACGTTTCGATCGGGGTGGAACGCACATCGACGAGGTGCACGTGATCCTGGTTGTAGGTGGCGAAGTAGTCGGTATCGACGCACATGCGCTTGCAGGCGAAGAGCTGATCCGGCGTTAGCAGGGCTGCGGTGTCGGCATCGTCGACGAGCTCAGCGATCTTGTCCGCCACGAATGACTGAGCGGTCTGATTCGCCTCCTCATCACTACCGAGATCGCCGAATGACCGGGTCATGGCGAAGCCGCCAGCTTGCCACCGCTCTTCGTAGATCTGCTGGCGCTCCTCTTCGGAGTACTCCAAAGCCGAGCGCTCATTGCGAGGGACGTGGGAACCGAACGCCGCCTGCTGCTCGCGGTTGGCCTGGCGGAAGCTGGGATAGTTGGTCTTGACCCAGGCCTCCCACGCCGGGTCGAGTGGGCCGTTGTGAGCAGGCAAGGAATAGTTCGGTGTTCGCTGGAACACGGTGAGCTCGTCGCACTCGGCCGCGATCAACGGAATGGCCTGGATACCGGAGGAGCCGGTGCCGATGACGCCGACCCGCTTGCCGCTGAAGTCGACACCCTCATGAGGCCACTCGCCGGTGTGGTAGATCTCACCTGCGAAGTCGTCCATGCCCTCGAAATCGGGCTTGTTCGTGGACGACAAACAACCTGTGGCCATCACCACGAAGCGGGCCTCGAGGCTTGCGGCACCCTCCGGCCCGCCACCATCCTCGGAACCGGTGCCGTCAGCATGAGTGGCGACCTGCCAGGTCGAGGTTGTCTCGTCGAAGCGAGCGGCGGTGACCCTTGTGCCGAACGTGATGTCGCGTTTCAGGTCGAAGCGCTCTGCTACGTGTTGAGCGTAGGACAGAATCTCGGGTTGAGAAGCGTAGCGCTCGGTCCAGCGCCACTCCTGCTCCAAATCGGCGTCGAACGAATAGGAGTATTCGAGCGATTCCACATCGCACCGTGCGCCGGGATAGCGATTCCAGTACCAGGTACCCCCGACGTCGGTGGCAGCTTCGACGACGTGGGCCGAGAGGCCATGCTGCCGGCAGCGGTGCAGCATGTACATGCCGGCGAACCCAGCACCCACGATCAAAACGTCAATCGGGTCATCGTGGGAGGTGTTGGGTGACGTGTCGATCACCTAGCGGCCCTTCCACTCCGGCTTGCGTTTTTCGGCAAAGGCCTTCGGGCCTTCTACAAAATCTTCACTGTGGCGAAGCGATTGAACCGCCTCATAGCGGTGCTCATGAGCAGCCCGCACGCCACCTTGTTCGAAGCCGCCCATCGCCGCCTCCTTGGTAGCCCGAATCGACATGGGAGAACACTCGAGGATCATGGCCGCCCAGCGGTGAGCGGCATCGAGAAGCTCGGGCTGTGGTACAACCTCGTTCACGAAGCCAAGCTCCTTACCCTCGGCTGCCGACACATGACGCCCCGTGAGCATCATGCCCATGGCGTTCTTGAGCCCTATCTGGCGAGGAAGCCTGTGTACCCCGCCAGCGAGGGCGGCGAGGCCGACCTTTGGTTCGGGTAGGGCAAACCTTGCGTTGTCGGAGGCGATGATCAGGTCGCAGGCCAAGGCGATTTCGAAGCCGCCTCCCATCGCCACCCCGTTGACCGCAGCAATAACGGGCTTGTTCAGATCCCAACGAGAGGTGAGCCCACCGAAGCCAGCGTCGGGCATGGCCGACCGATCGCCGCCTTCGGCCTGGTACCTCAGGTCGTTGCCAGCGCAGAAGGCACGATCTCCGGCGCCCGTCACGATCGCCACCCAAAGTTCGGGATCGGACTGGAATTCGTCGAAAAGTGCAGCCATAGCGGCATTGCCAGGCGGGTGCAGGGCATTCATCCGCTCGGGACGATTGATCGTGATCAGGAAAATGTTGCCGTCGCGTTCAGCGACAGCGAAGTCTTCGGTGTTTTCTGGGGCAGATTCGGCCATTGCACGACAGTAGCGAAGCGCATTGGCTGTCGCCTAGTTGTCGACGGCGACTGGCTCTTCTTCTGCTTCTAAGGATGATTGTGGGGTGGCTGCCGAGGCCGAGGCCAGAAGCGGGTCGGAGGCCAGAAGGATGCGATCCCGGTTAAACGGATAGAGGAGCTGGCCTGTCAGGCTCGTCAGAAGATCGACCGGCGAGTATGACTTCGGTTCAGGGAAGTTGGTGTCGCTGATCCCGGTGGGCGGGTACGAGGTCGAATCTGGGTGCTGAAACCCGAAGAGCCGATCCCAGGTAAGAATGCTGGCGTAGTTGGCGTTGTAGTGAACGGGATCCAGTGAGTGATGGACCCGGTGCGACTGGGGGGTGACCAGGAAGTACCGAAGCGGCCCCAAATTGGTTCGAATATTTGCGTGTTGAAGTCTCGTAAACCAGCCAGCCACCAGGCTGATCACCAGCACGGCTTGTTGTTGCTCAAGGAAACTTGGGAAGAAAAAGAAGAAGGGCAGAAAAAGTATGAAATGTTCGATTATGTAGTCGATCGGGTGGAGTTTGTTGGTGGTAAAGACGTTCAGGTCCGCCTGTGAATGGTGGACGATGTGGAAACGCCAGAACAGTGGCACCCGATGTTTAATAACGTGGGCAAACCACGAACCGAAGTCGGCAATGGTAAGCCCGGCTAAGGCGGCCAGCCACAGCGGCCATGATCGAGTGGAATCGAGCACCGGCACGTTGGCTGTGTCGCGAAGCCAATCGGCAGCGGGAAGCGTTAGCACCGCCGCCAATGCTCGAGCTACGGGAAAGATAGCCAGCATAAAGAAGGCATCGAGCAGGACCGACGGTGACATGATTCGCTGCTCAGGGTTGGCGGGAAAGAAATGTTCCAGCAGAAATATGGCTGGGATTACCACGAGAAACTGAATCGAAACGATGAGCAGTAGCGACTCGCCAAGCATCGATTGCACCGCTTGCCCGAGCCCACCGGGTCGTCCCGTAGCGAGCATGTAGACAGCAAAAACCAGAAGGCTTGCTACCGCTATGTTTCCGACATATTTTCGCCCTGCCGTTAGGAATGTCGGCGTTTTGACGGCCACCGGCTTGACCATACCTTTTCAAGTGTAGCAATGACCTGATCCGCGTCAGGTCAGTAGGTAATTTACCCTGTTGCGTACCAGCCTCTAGCGGCCAGTCCATTGAGGGGCACGACGTTCGAAAAACGCAGATACGCCTTCGGAAGAGTCTTCCGATTCGCCGATGATGCGGCGCGCCTGTTGGGTAAGTTCCCAGCCTCGGGCATCGTCGGTGCTGGCGAGCGCATCGACCACCTGGAGCGACTGCTGCACGGAGATAGGCGCATTGGCCTCGATGGCCGAGGCCAGCGCCAACGCGTTGGCAAGGACGTGGCCCTGCTCGACCACTTCGGCGACCAACCCGAGTCGGTGGGCCTCGGCAGGTGCCAGCTCAGCTCCGGTCAAAAGTAGATATTTCGCTACGTTGAGCGGAAGCACCCGCGAGGCCCGAAAGAGGGCGCCGCTGGTGGCGACGAGACCGCGTTTCACCTCGGGCAACGCAAACCGAGCCTCGGCCGAGGCCACAACCAGATCGCAGGCCATCACGACCTCGAAGCCGCCGCCGAAGGCAACGCCCTCCACCGCCGCGATCAGCGGCTTGCGTCGGGTTCGGCCGACGACACCGTAGACGCCGCCTCGTTCGGTTGGTGTACCGGAGGTGGCAGCCATGTCGGTTCCCGCGCAGAACATCTCGGTCCCGCCGGTGAGAATTCCAACCCAGAGGTCGGGGTTGTCGTCCAGCTCGTTCAAGGCAGTATCTAGAGCTTCGGTCATTGCCCCGTCGATGGCGTTGCGCTTCGCGTGTCGGGTCATGGTCACAACAAGGGTGTGGCCGACGACATCGACCTTTGCCCGGTCGGGATTTACAGTGAAACCTTTTGAGAGCGCGGTCATGGACCGCAACCCTAGTTTGTGGCCTGGAACCGACGGAAAACGTCGGCGGCTGATCGTTCGGTTCGGTCCGAAGAAATCAAGGAAGCCGGGGCCTGCGGTGCTGCCTTCGGGCCAGAGCTGTCCAGCCGGTATCCCTCGATCGGTGAACTCTGCCACCAGCCAGCGAGCTTAGTCCCGGCGGTCATCTCCGCGGCTGCATCCATCATGGCTTGCTGATGATCGGGCTGGGAGTGGCCGTCGTCGACCACCCCAGCCAAGGAACCGGCGGCCACGAACTCGTGATCTGAGAGCTCATCGACCGCCTGGTGGAGAGCCTCAATCATCAGGTTCGGAACGGGGCGTTGTGTCTGCCATCGCCCCTCCTCGTCCACCAGTACTGGCGGACGCAGCTCAACGATGACCCGATCGAAGGCGCCCCGAAGCTGGGGCACCTCGAGCTCGGGAAGACCGCCCGCGATCTGACGGCCCTCGCCCAAGGCGGCCAACCACGGCTGCCACAAGAGGCGTTCGGTGTTCGTGGCCTGCTGCTGGGCCTTCACGTTCTCGAAACCACTGTCTGAAGGCGCGGCTCGAATCATCCTGACGGTCTGATACGTGGCGACGGGAGCCGTGCCTGCGAGCAACCGCCAGGCCTCGCCATCGGCCCACATCGAGGCCCGCACCGCTTCAGCCGCCTTCACAACGTCGCTGACCCCAGGCGGAGCGCTGGCATGGAGATACCGTCGCAGCGCCCACAGCAAGGGTTCGCGTTGGGGAACCCAGCCGGCTACGAGATGGCCAAATGTTTCACCTACTCGGTCGATGTGGCGCGGCCAGGTCAGCTTGCGACTCTCGTCATCGAGGAAGCCGCCGTCGTCATCGCTGAACCAGCCCGGCAGAGTGCCATCGACCAGGCAGAGCCATGGCTCGAGGCCGAGCTCACTTGCCACCTCAAGACGTTCGGTGAGCAGCTCGACCGCTTCGGCACTGTATGGCGAAGGCGCCGGATGTGGCGCCAATCGGGCCCACTCGGCCGTTAGCAGCACCGAGCGGGCGCCAAGCCCGGCGAGTTGGGCGAGATCATCGCGCCAGGTCGTGGCGAAACCGGCGCCGTCGCCGGCGTTGGCTGCTCGGCCAGCTTGGATCCAACGTGACCAGTCTGCTGTCGGCGCCACGCCGTCCAGTTCGGCTGAGGTCAGCACTGCTCCGAGTTCCATAGGCGCAAGTAAAGCACCGGCTCGGCTGGCATCAAACAGTGCCTGGGGTAGAGCGGCCTGCTCGCTGGCCGTGATGGCTGAAGCCGAGGTGCTAGTACTTGACCTCGCCCGGTTGACCACCGCTGACGCCCTCGACCAGTCCAGGCGTCGATTCGCAATCGAATCGCTTTCCGTAGCCGGGGCCGTCGTCGCTCTTGTTGTTGCCCGCCTTGACCCAAACAGTGGTGATGTCGGCCATATCAACGCGGTAACGCTTACCCGACATGTCTTCGAACTTTGTGTGTTCGCCGCCAACTTGTTCGACGACGACATTTGAGATGTCATGCCGCTCGGTTTCGATGTCGGCACCGGCTTCGTCACACGTGACCGTGATCGGCTGCTCGGCAAAGGCCAGCGAGTCGGCTGGTTCGGCCAGCTGGTCGTCAGAGCCGCAACCGGCGCCGAGCAGGGCCGATGCCACCAGGACCGATGCAGACAATCTTGTTCTTCGAGCGTTCATCATTGCCTCCGGGGCACGTGGGTTTACTTCGCATGCTTCGGTCGATGTGGTGCCACCATTGAGCGCGAGTTTTATGGGGAGTCACGTCAGCCGACGCTGCCGGCCGAAAAAGGCGTAACGGTCATCGCCGTGCCCGCCGATGACCTAGGTATGAGTGGACATGGCGAATCGCCGATTCCTGCCCATCGGTTCGGAGCACTTCTTACCACCAGCCGGGTTAGCCGAGGTCTAGAACTGGAAGACCTGGTCGAGATCTCTGGCGGTTCCTATAGCGCCGAGGCCCTCTTCAAGGCTGAGCGTGGCTTGCTGCAGCTCGAAGATGATGTGCTGCGAAGACTCTGTCGTCTCTATGAGGTAAAGGTAGGTTCTGCGCAGGACAACAGAAGTCGGCTCGTGGTCGACCTAAGCTCTCGGCGCCTAGCGGTCGGTGACCAGTCGATCGATCTGAAACTCGGAGGCATCGACCGAAGTGACGAGGAGCAACACGAGCGGCAGGTCGCCTACATCCTCGAACGCTACCTGTCGCTTGTTTACATCTTGCGCCAGATCGATCCCGGTGAACAGCTTCCGCTGCGGGAGCCTGATCTCCTCGTTCTTTCCCAGAGTCTGACCTACGAGGTCGAGAGTCTTGAACGCCTTCTCACCTCAATGATGCGAAGTCCGGCGGTGAGCGGCCGAACCAAAGCCCTTCTCAAGCGGTTCCTGGTACCAAACGCTGGCTTGATGGTCGGGACCTTGGCCTTGGGCGCCCTCGTCATCATCGGCGGCTCCGATGTTGGATCGCTAAGCACACCGGTATCTGAGCGGCAGATGGTCGCCTACAGCGAGGGCGACACGCTAGCCGCCGCCACCCCTGGCTCGGAGGTGCGAACGCAGGCCGAGTTGACGGCCATCGGAGCACAGGCCGAGGCCATGATCGGCTACGACTGGAAATCGATACTTCCGGAGTGGACGGTTACTTACATGAACGACAGCGCGCGTTACAAGGGCCTTACCCAGCGGTCGACAAAATCGATCGTGATCTATGTCGACGCTGGCGCCGCCGCCCACGACGTCGCCGGAGTGTTGGCCCACGAGATCGGCCACGCGATCGATATCACCCACCTGGACGACGACGCCCGCGTGCGATGGCTGAAGGCCCGAGACCTGCCCATGGTTTGGTGGGCAGGAGACGGACTGAGCGATTTCAGCGTTGGCGCCGGCGATTTCGCCGAAGCGGTGGCCGCCTCCTGGGTAAACTCGCCGAGCGATTCGAGCTTCGGGGCGTTCACCGAGGACCAGCTTTCCTTGGTCGAGGATCTTCTGCCCTAGGGGTGCGCCCTTCTGGTCGACGCTCTCAACCCTGCACCCGCTTCGAGGCGGGCGACAGGCCTGGGCTAGGCTTAGCCGATGGTCGGTCAGCGCTATCGCTACTCAAAGTGGGACGGAACGCAACGGGGTTTCGAGCTTGACGCTTTTGATGTGCTGGCGGAGCTGACCGATGATCTCATGTATCACGGCGACCCCATGGCCGCACTGCGGCGCTTGATGCAGGACGGCTTTGAGGATCGAAACGGCGAGCGTGTTCAGGGTTTGCGCGAGATCATGGAACGCCTCCGTGAGGAACGTCAGGAGCGGTTGGAAAACTACGACCTCGGCGGCGTCTACGACGAGATCAATGATGAGCTTTCCGAGCTGACAGCTCAAGAGCGTCAGGCCCTAGAGGATCGCCACTCGCTCGCCGATCTAGAACTCGGAAGTTTGGCCGATACCGACGAGGATCGGCGGGCTGCGGAGCTGGCCAAGGAAACCACCACGAACAAGCAGATGCAGCTCGACATGCTGCCCGACGATCTGGCCGGCAAGGTTCGGGGGCTCCAGAACTACGAGTTTGAGTCGGATGAGGCCCAGTCACGCTTTGATGAGCTGCTCGACAGGCTTCGTCAGCAACTGATGGAGCAGCAGTTCGACCAGATGGCTGGAGCGATGGGCGATATGTCACCGGAAGACATGTCGCGCATGAAAGACATGATGGCTGAGCTCAACAAGATGTTGGAGCAGCGGGCTAGGGGTGAAGAACCCGACTTCGACAAGTTCATGGAAGAGTACGGCGACTTCTTTCCCAACAACCCTGAATCGTTGGACGAACTCCTCGAGGATATGGCCCGCCAGATGGCGGCTATGCAGGCCTTGCTGAACTCGATGACACCCGAACAACGCCAGCAGCTGATGGACCTCTCCAACCAGCTGATGGAAGACCTCGACCTCAACTTCGAGGTCAGCCGGCTCGGCCAAAACTTGCAGGAGCTCTTCCCGGACGCAGGCTGGCAAGAGAGCTACGACTTCTCGGGCTTCGATCCCCTCGGCCTGGCCGAAGCCTCCGACATGATGCGCGAACTTGGCCAAATCGATCAGCTTGAACAGTTCCTTCGCCAAACATCGAACCCGCAGGCTTTGGCCGAGGTCGATCTCGAGCAGGTGAAACGACTGCTCGGCGAAGAATCGGCCGCCTCCCTCGAACGGGTGAGCGAACTGGCCAAGATGATGGAGGAGCAAGGTCTTATCCAGAACAAGGAAGGCCGCCTTGAACTGACGCCGCGAGGCCTTCGTCGGCTTGGCCAGCAGGCGCTAGGCGACCTCTTCAAGAGGCTTTCGCCCGACAAGATGGGCCAGCACGACAGCGACCGCACCGGCATCGGCCACGAGCGCAGCTATGCGACGAAGCCTTACGAGTTCGGCGATCCGTTCAACCTCAACATCGAACGGACCGTCGGAAACGCTCTGCGTCGTAGTGGGGGAGGGACCCCAGTCCGCCTGACGCCGGAAGACTTCGAGATCGAGCAGACGGAACGGCAGGTTCGGTCCTCGACCGTGCTCATGCTCGACCTCTCACTTTCGATGCCGATGCGCAACAACTTCCTTCCGGCCAAGAAGGTAGCGATCGCACTCCACTCTCTGATCACCTCACAGTTCCCGCGGGACTACATGGGCATCGTGTCGTTTAGCGAGGTGGCCAAGGAGTTGACGGCGGCCCAGCTTCCCGAGGTCTCTTGGGATTTCGTTTACGGCACGAACATGCAGCACGCCTTCAGGCTGAGCCGAGCCATGCTGGCCCGCCAAACCGGGACCAAGCAGATCATCATGATCACCGACGGCGAGCCGACGGCCCACCTGCTCGATGATGGCCGCCCGTTCTTCAGCTACCCGCCAGCCCAGGAGACCATCGAACAAACCCTGGCAGAGGTGATGCGCTGCACGAGGGATGGGATCACGATCAACACCTTCATGTTGGATCCCGACTGGGGATTGCGTGGCTTCGTCGAGCGAATTTCGGCCATCAACAAGGGTCGCGCCTTCTTCACGAGCCCCGAGAATCTCGGCGACTACGTGCTCGTCGATTTCATCGAACACAAGCGAACACTGCTCAAAGGGCGCTAGAAATCGGGCCAAATCTGGCCTGAGCCGCTGCTATCGGCCGACGAGCGGAACGAGAACGATCGCTGGTGGTGCCAGTCCCTCGGATGCAGAGTCGACCGCGAAATAGCACCGCTGCAGGCCGCAGTTTTCGGCGCTTCCTGGGATTGTCCATTGAACGGTCGCGGCGCCATTCACCACATCGGCAAACTTCCAACCGCAATACCCGTCACCACCGGGGCACCAGCCGATGGCTGTGTCGTCACCCGTGAGTCCGGTCGCTTCGACGGTCACGGTTTGCCCGCTCCGATACGGGGGCGGTTCGGCGATCGAAAGGGTGGGTCGTTGCGATGGCCAGCTCGCAGGCACGTCGATCGCTACTCGAATCGAGTCACCCTCATCCCCGAGCTCTCCGCCGCCAGGCTCGGGATGCAGCCACGACATTTTGATCGTGACGAAGCATGAGCTCGTCGCACAGTCGATCCATCCTCCATATCCATAAATGTTGCGCTGTAAGCGGACTTCGAGAATCCCGTCTGAACCAATGCCGTCCAAGGAACCTTCGACGGCGTCCCCATCACAGACTGGACCAAAGAAGTGGAGCGGATCGCCCTCGTTTTCGTTTTCATCGCCGACGTTCCACCACGATGGCTGATCGATCAAGTCCTCGCTGCCGATCGGCGCACCGGCCGAGCCATACCCACACATCGAACCCACCGACCAATCGATCTCCAAGCGCTCTCGATCGAAACTGCCGTACTCGGAGATGGTCGCCTCGATACGTGCCAAGTCCTCGGGTGGCAAACGATTGAGGCTTTCGTCGAGGTCCATGTTGTTCGTATCGATTCGCACGACTCCGGGTTCGTTGGTCAACTCGGCAGAAACTCGCACCAGAGGCTCGGCCAGCTCGCCGGTGAACGTGAGAATCGCGCTGGTCAGGAACTCGCCAGCCTCATTCCGCCAGAGCAGCCGGCATGCAACGCCGGCCGCGCCGCAGTCGAGGGGTCCGGATGAATCGAAGTTTGAACGGGTCAGGTCAACGGTGACCGCCTGCGTCCCTGCTGGTGGCGTTCTGACCGGTTTAGGTTTGAGTGGTTCGGCGCCGCAGACTTCAGGCTCTTTGCCGACGACGGCACAGACTCGAGGCCACGAGTTGTAGAGGTCGATCGACGCGTCGTCATCGGCATAGAGCGTGACTTGCTGACCATCGATGTAGGGTCCGCCTGGCTCAATGTGCATCTCTCCCGCCGAAATCGACGGCAGCACGATTGGTGTTGCCGTGGTCGGTGCGCTCGTAGCCCTCAGTGCAGTCGTCGTCGGTGAATCGAGGGCCTCTAGGGGGTCTTGCTCGGAGCGCTCCACCGCGAGACCGTCGCCACACCCTGCAAGAACGATGACCATCCCAACGCTTCCTATGATGCAACGCCACGACGTGCTCATAGCCAATCATCTCATAGCGGACGTCTCGCGCGCTGGGCAGGCTTCTGGACGTGCCCTACCGTTGGCTCATGGACGAATATCGCAAAACCAATCTGACGAATTGGGATGAGCGTGTGGATGGCCACATGGCTCCGGACGGGTACGACATCGACCGGCTGGTTGACGATCCTGATTGGATCACGCCGGTCGTGCGCCACGACGCGTCGAAGCTAGGAGATGTCGATGGGCTCAGCATCTTGCACTCCCAGTGTCACATCGGCTCAGACACGCTGTCGTGGGCAAAGCTTGGAGCAGTGGTAACCGGCCTCGACTTTTCGCCAAAAGCGATCGCTGCTGCGCGCAGCATCGCCGATCGGATGCAGGTTGATGCCACGTTCGTCGAAACCGAACTCTACGACGCACCCAACCACATCGGGGGAACATTTGATTTGGTCTACACAGGCGTCGGCGCCATCTGTTGGCTGCCCGACCTGAAGACCTGGGCGAGGGTCATGGCCAGCTTTGTTAAGCCCGGTGGGCGGTTCTGGATCCGCGATTCTCACCCGGCGATGATGGCGCTTGACGACTCGCGAGACGACGATCAGCTCGTTGTTCGCTACCCGTATTTCCACCAGGCCAAACCAATCAACTTCTCCGCTACCGAGAGTTACGCCGGCACCGCCAAGCTCAAGAATCCCGACTCATACTCGTGGGCTCACTCGATGGCCGACGTCATCAATTCACTCATGGAGGCGGGCCTCACCCTCGTGCGAGTCGACGAGTATCAGCATCTCGACTGGCAGTTTCTGTCGTTCATGGAGAAGCGGGACGATGAGAGCTGGGTGTTGCCCGAAGCGGTGCGCGACAACGTACCGATGCAGTTCTCGGTCCTTGCCAGCAAGCCGTAAAGCTACTTCACCACGCACAGCTGATCCGTAATTCGCCCCAGAACCGCTTGTGTGTCGAAAGTCACATCAACGAAGGTTTGGCGTCGGCGTAGGTAGCTTCACTCACCGATCTTGATCTCCGGTTTGAGCGCGTTGGCTGTACCAGCGTGATTTTCGAGACGCGCCGGTATCACGCACTGTGAGCAGTTGAGCAAGGTTGGGGCGAGAGGTGGCGTCTTTGCGCCGGGGGCTTGCAGGCACCTAGTTCATAACAGAAATCGCGGATCTGGTGGGGGATGGGCGCGTTCGGCATCAAGCTGTCGCAAAGGGGGCCTTCGACGTGATCTCACGTTGAGTGGTCATTTTGGTAAGGATTTTAACTTTGTGCTGCGGCGTCGGCGGGCCATTGGTGTAGGAAGATCACTGATGTGTCATCTGCTTCGACAACCATAAACCCGCGTAAACAGAGGGGGTTTTCTGTATTTTTACTTGTGTCCAGACGTTGGAAAGGGCAAGATCACAGTGTTGTAATTACAACACCATAAGCATTCACGGGCTATCAAGCGGAAGTCGGGAGCCACTGTGAGTACACACGCCATCACATCTGAAACTGATTATGAGAACGCGGCCCCTAAGGCGGGGCCTGTGCGAGGAGGAAGCATGCGCATAGGGCGAAAGCACCTCATGCTCGATACGAGCTGGCAGGAGTACGCCAATTGTCTCGGTGTAGACCCAGATCTGTTCTTCCCTGAACGAGGAGCCTCGACCAAGGAGGCCAAGGGTGTCTGTATGGGCTGCGTCGTGCGAGAAGACTGTCTTGAGTTCGCATTGGCCAACGGCGAAAAGTTCGGCATCTGGGGAGGCATGAGCGAGCGCGAACGACGTCGCATCCGGCGTCAGCGAGCTCTGGAACGCCAGCACCAGGCCGCCGTGGCATCGGTTGAAAGCGCCTAGAGCGCCTTCAACTCTTGCCCTAGCTGAGATAGGATAGTCCCATGATCGCTTTCCTCTCGCCAAACGAGATGCTCATCGTCGTGCTGGTTCTTGTTCTGCTCTTCGGCGGAACCCAGATCCCCAAGCTGGCGCGCAGCCTTGGCCAAGCCCAGAAGGAGTTCAAGGACGGACTCCAGGAAGGCGCGGAAGCGCTCGACGATTCAACGTCTAGCTGATCTATTTTCCCTCCACCCTCTTGTGCCCAAGGTGCTCCGACCCAAATGTCGGGGCTGTGCGTGAGACCACGCACGAGATGGAAACGTACCTGTTGCCGGTCGACCAGTTGGGTCGGCCGGTTTCGTGGTTTTCAGCCGGTAGCGGCTGCAGCAGCCTCTGCTCGTCGAGCCTTCAGGATTCGACGCCGTTGCCGTTCAGACGTCCCGCCCCACACCCCATGATCGATGCGGTGGGCGAGTGCGTATTCAAGGCACGGCTCCTGTGAAGGACAGGTCAGGCAGATCTTTTTGGCCTTTTCAACCCCGACCCCATCGCTGGGGAAGAACTTGTTGGGTGGATACTCGTTGCAGGCCCCTTCGGCCATCCAGTTTCTCTCCATACTAGAAGAGACGTACAACTAGGTCATTTGGTTCCCTGGATAGGCCAAAAGTCTAGAAAATTCTTGGTGGAGCCGATGGAAGCCCGCGCTGAAACAAGGCGGGGAGAGGCCACCAGACCGCCCGGTGACACCGCTAGAATCATGGTCTATGACCGATCTCGCCACTGAAGAAGATCTCACGCCTGTCGCCCATGTAACCCTGGTATACAACGGTCCGGTGGCACCGCACTGGGAGATGAAGGTGCGCTACGGCGACACCCAAATGCTGGACGATTTCTGGAACAGGGTGCGGGCGCGTCTGCTGCTCCTGCCGAAGCATGATCCCCAGTTTCGCCGAAACCGAGAGCGCGTGAACCGCGATGCCGAGCGAGAGCTCATCACCTGCGATTGGGATCTTGGCGAAGGCGATGCCGAGACAACCTCAACCCCGGTCCGTCAGCAAGCCGCCGTTGAAACGACGCCTGTTGAAGCCGCACCGGTTGACGCTGTTCCTGTTGACGATGCTGCCGACGAGGTCACCCCTGGCGACGCAGACACGCCGGCCGTCGAGGTCGATGACTCAACCGATCTCGTCGCCGACGCTTCAGATGAGGCCGACGCAGCCGACAACTCAGAAGAAGAGTAGACGCTCGCTGCGGACGCAGCGGCGGTGGCTCCATTCCTCAGCATGAGCAAAACTAAGAACGAAAAGACCAAGAAGTCAGCGAAGAGTTCGCAGTATCGCGATCCCGTTGTCGGCGTCGACCTGGGTGGAACGAAGGTTCTCGCCCGCCTTGTCGACAGCGACACCGGAGCGGCGTCTGGTCGGCACAAGCAACCCACGCCGAAGGACGGGCCTGCCTCCGTGCTCGACGCGGTTGCCGAGGTGGTCCGCAAGGTTGAGGGGTGGGAAGACGTCGCCGCTGTCGGCGTCGGTATCCCGGGCCCCGTGAATCGTCGCGGTGTCGTGGCCTACTGTCCAAATATCGACGGCTGGGATCGTCCTATCGACGCCGCCTCCGAGCTTGAGAAGCGGCTGGGAAAGCCGGTGGTCGTGGCCAACGACGTCAACTGTGGCGCCGTGGCTGAACATCGAGTGGGGGCTGGTCGTGGTGTTTCGGCCATGCTGGCCGTCTTCGTTGGCACAGGTGTGGGTGGTGGACTCATCCTCGACGACGAACTGGTAGTAGGGGAGCGAGGCCAGGTCGGCGAAATCGGTCACGTGACGGTCAAGCCTGGCGGTCGTCCGTGCGGTTGCGGGGGCTTCGGCCACCTCGAGACCTATGCGGGGAGGGCAGGCATGATCCGGGAGGCAAGGCGCTTGGCCTCGGAAACCGACGAGGGAAACTACCTCGCCGACACCATTCGTGAGGGCACGATCAAATCCCGCCACATCGCTCAGGCTCTCGATGCAGGCGACCCGGTAACAATCCGCTTGCTTCAAGACGCGGCCGATGCGCTCGCGCTCGGTATCGGCAACATTGCTACCGTGAACGACATCCCTCTGGCCGTTCTCGGCGGTGGCATCGTCGATCGACTCGGGGAACCGTTTCTGGATCAGATCCGGCAGTCGCCCGACTTTGGCGGCTTGGGACCCGACTTCGTTGAATTGCGACTAGCCCAACGTCTCGATGACGCTGGCGCAGTAGGTGCGGCCATTCTCGCCGCCGACGCTATTGCCTGATCTGGTAGCGAAGGGGAACCCGAAGGACACGATGCCCGACGCTTACTACTTCAACCGTGAGTTGTCCTGGCTCGACTTCAACAGCCGGGTTCTGGCCCAAGCCGAAGATGCCGAGCTCCCCCTCCTCGAAAGGTTGAAGTTTTGCGCAATCTACGCGTCGAACCTCGATGAGTTTTTCATGGTCCGGGTAGCCGGCTTGCGGGATCAGGTGGCAGCCGGTATCACCAAGGCCCCGCCCGATGGGTTGCGCCCACTGGCCCAGCTCGCTGCGATCCGAGATCAGCTCGATCTGCAGATCGATCGCCTCGAACGTGTGCAGCATGATGTGCTCTTGCCGATGCTGGCCGACGAGGGCATCGATGTCCTTGGCTGGGACGAGCTTTCCGAGGATGAACGCAAGGTAGCGAACGGCGAGTTCGAGGACCGGATGTTCGCCGTTCTCACACCGTTGGCCGTCGATCCCGGTCACCCATTTCCTTACATCTCCAACCTTTCGCTGAACATAGCGGTGCTTGTCGCTGACCCCGACAGCGGCCAACACCGGTTTGCTCGGGTGAAGGTTCCACCGACGATGGACCGCCTTATCGAGGTGGCCGACAACCGATTCGTGCCGATCGAACAGGTCATTGTCGCCAACCTCGATCAGCTGTTTGCGGGCATGAAGCTGCTAGGTGGCTGGCCCTTCCGGGTCACGAGGAACGCCGATCTCACCCTCGATGAAGACGCCGACGACCTGCTCGAGGCCGTTGAAATGGAGCTTCGCCGCCGCCGCTTTGGCCGGGCCATCCGACTCGAAGTCACCCATGACATCCCACCCGAAGCCTACGAATTGCTCGTGCGCGAACTCGACCTCGAAGACGATGGTGTCTTCATCTATCGAGGGTTGATCGACTCGACGGCGTTCTGGCAGTTGCAGGCCCTCGATCGGAGCGACCTGATGGTCACGCCGACAGGTGGTGTTGTTCCTGCCCGTCTGCGGGATGTCGAGACCAGCCAGGATTTCTTTGCTCGCGTCCGCCACGCCGATGTGCTGCTGCATCATCCCTATGAGTCGTTCGGGGCTTCGGTCACCGAGTTCATCGGTCACGCCTCGCGAGATCCCCAGGTCCTCGCCATCAAGATCACCCTGTACCGCACGTCTGGTGACAGCCCGATCATCGATGCCTTGATCCATGCTGCTGAGCAGGGCAAGCAGGTGGCGGCTTTGGTGGAACTGAAGGCCCGTTTCGATGAACAGAACAACATCACATGGGCTCGTCGCCTCGAGGATGCAGGTGTTCATGTCGTGTACGGGCTCGTCGGATTGAAGATCCACACCAAAACAACCCTGGTTGTACGCGATGAGCCCGATGGGTTGCGTCGCTACTGCCACATTGGTACCGGCAACTACAATCCCAAGACCGCCCGTATCTATGAGGATGTTGGGCTGTTGACCGCAGATCGGGCGGTGGGTGACGATCTCAGCCAGCTCTTCAACCTTCTCACCGGCTACGGACGTGACGTGAAGTACCGCCGCTTGTTCGTGGCTCCCCATAGCTTGCGCACGTCGTTGGAATCATTGATCGACAACGAAACGCGCGCCCCGGTGGGTGAAGGCCACATCATCATGAAGATGAACAGCCTCGTCGACGCCGAACTGATCGATCGGCTCTATGCGGCAAGCCAGGCCGGGGTGAGAATCGACTTGATCGTTCGTGGCATCTGCTGCTTGCGGCCAGCGGTCGAAGGTCTCTCGGAGAACATCACCGTTCGCAGTCTCGTCGGACGTTACCTTGAGCATTCGCGGCTGTTCTACTTCGCCCACGGTGGCATGGTCGATGCCACCTCAACCGTGAACCTTGCTGCTCGTGAGACCGTCGAGGACCTTCACGAGCTCCAGCAGCGTGGCGTCGAACGGTTTTACCTGGGTTCGGCCGATCTCATGCCTCGCAATCTCAACCGCCGGGTCGAGGCGCTGGTTCGGGTCGACGACGAGGAAGCCCAAGCGCGCCTGGCCGAAATACTCGACGTATCGCTGGCGGATACAGCCCTGGCCTGGGAGCTTGCGGCCGACGGCTCCTACCACCGTTTGGGCGGAAACGTTTCGGCTCACGATGAGCTTGAACAGCTGGCCAGCACCCGTTCAGCTCAACCGGCGGTGGCTGAAACGGACGATCGAACAAGACGCCCACCTGCGACCCCAGGACGCATTCGTCGCATTCTGCCCGCGATACGCTCAGCGCTGGGTTAAGTAAGACGGTGGCCAAAAGGCCTTAGCATAGAGAGCTATGGCCAGCGCGAACGAGAAGTCGTCGGACCAGAAGGCTCAGCGAGACGATCGTGTCCGGGCCGCTGGGTGCGTTGTCTATCGGCGTAGCGGATCGAACCCGGACGACATCGAGGTGCTCGTAGCTCATCGCCCGCGCTACGACGACTGGGATTTCCCCAAGGGCCATGTCGATGAGGGTGAGACCGAGCGAGAGGCAGCGATCCGAGAAACGCTGGAAGAGGTCTGCGCCGAGGGAGAAATCGGGGTTGAGCTCCCCACCATTCATTACAAAGTGAAGGGCAAAGACAAGAGCATCCGGTGGTGGCTTATGCACTTCTCCGCTGGTCAGTTTGAGCCGAACGACGAGGTCGATGCGGTGGTTTGGCTGCCGCTGGAAACCGTCGGCGAACGGTTGAGCTACGAGAACACCGCTTCGCTGCTTCCCTATGTGCGCCAAGCCTTAACCGATGAGGCCGCAGCGCCGGAGTCTGTGTAGCCCGACGATGCAGCGCCGGCCTTCTCTCTGGTGGCCAACACCGGCTCGACCCCAACGGTTCTTTAGCGATGCCGACCTGTCGGCTTCGTTGGCCTACAACCACCCACTACGTCGAGCCGGTTTGCTGGCTGCGCTGTCACGCCTCGTGCTTCTCGTGCTCGCCGCCCGACTTGCCGGACTGATCGATCAGGCTATGGCCGATGATCCAGCTACATCCGAAACCATGCTCGACTCCTTTTCAGCGTCGGCGATTCCGGCGTTGACCGGCGGCGTTCTGACCGCGCTGGCCCTGCGTCTGCCGTCTAATGTTGCCGACGCCTGGTTCGAGTATCGACACGAACCCAGGGTTCTCGGTACTGTGCCATCGCCGGTTCGTTGGTTTCTCGGTGTGGTGACGGCCACGACACTACTTTTCGCCGCCATTTCCACCGTCGGGTCCTGGGCTCTGTTTCAGCTCGTTGGTTCGCGTGAACAGTGGCCTTTGATCCTGTCGTCGGCCATTGTCGGTTCGGTCATCGCCGTGACCGCACTGGAACGATCGGTTCGTCATTGGGTGAAGGTGCGAACCGGCCGTATCTGCGAAAGCGGTCTCGATCCGGCAAGGGCGGACTTTGAGCACCTCGCCACCCTCTTTGGGCTCGACGGGATCTCGTTTCTTTGCGAGCGAGGCCGGGCTTCTGAGACGCTCGATGCGGCTCTTCCTGCAGAGCACTCGCCGGTCTCGATGCTGGACGGAGCCACCGCCTACACGACCGGGATCGGCCCCAACCGCCGAGTCGTCGTATCGCAGAAGTTGATGAGTGAGCCGCCGGCGACTCGCAACTTTGTCGTGGCCCACGAGATCGCTCACGTTTCGGCGCGCCATGTCCTCGTCCAGACGCTGATCGGCACAACATCGGCGATCGCCTTTGTTTGGATCTGTGCCGCCCTGGCTGCTGACGGTCGCCCGTGGGCCTGGTTTGGCATGGAACCTTTGAGCCCGTGCAGCCTGCCGATCCTCGCCCTCATCGTCACGACCTATTCGGCCCTCGTTGCACCGGCGACCTCGTGGCTGGCCCGCTCTCATGAGCGACAGGCCGACCTCGGTGCTTTCGGCGCCGTCGGCCTGCAGGATCTCGATGTCATACGCACGCTGTATCTGGCGCCCGACATCGATCTTGAACCTCCCTGGTGGGTTCGGTTGTACTCCAACCATCCGACACCAGCCGAGCGCCTTGAGTTTCTACGCCGGCTCGGTGTCGGCCGGTCGTGGGCGTAGCCTCTTTATTCGTGCACCGTTAATCTTCCGTTTACCTCTCCCGACCCCTGTTGTAACGTCGGTGCCGTACTGTTCGGTTCATGACGACCGTGCTGCCTGGCGGGCCGATGGCACCGAACCCTGAGCGCTTGCTCAGAGCCAATCCCCGTCGCCAACTGAAAGAACGCTTGGTGAAGGCGTTGGTGGCCGCCGCTGCCTTGCTATCGGTACTGATCAGCATCGCCATCGTGGCCTCGCTCGTGGTTCGGGCGCTGCAGTTTGTCACCGGACTCATGGCGCCAACGGCAGACACGATGGACGAGGCGACCGGTCCGGTCTCGCTGTGGAATCTGGTTGCGGACCAGTGGGCGCCCCGTTTCTTCGAGTTCGGGATCGGCACTCTGATCGTCGGCAGTCTCCTGGTTACCGTCATAGCGATGGCCCTGGCCACGCCGATCGGTTTGGGTGCGGCCATCTATCTCTCCGAATACGCCGATGCTCGAGTGCGGAGGATCGTCAAACCAATCCTGGAAGTCCTGGCTGGTATTCCTTCGGTCGTCTTGGGTTTCTTCGCTCTGCGATGGATCTCGCCCAACCTCGTCCAAGTGATCTTTCCAAGCGCTGGAGGCCAGAACCTCCTCGCTGCCGGGCTCGGCGTTGGCCTTCTGACGATCCCACTCATCGCCTCGATCTCTGAGGATGCGATGGCCTCGGTGCCCGATGCGCTGCGTCAGGCGTCGGCCGGGCTTGGGGCTCGGAAGCGACGGACCACGCTGTCGGTCGTGTTGCCAGCCGCAGTGTCGGGGCTCGTAGCCGCCCTCATCGTGGCTGTATCTCGGGCTATCGGCGAAACCATGGTTGTCTTTCTGGCCGCCGGGGCCTCCGGTAACTCAGCCCAGTTCACGGCCAATCCGCTCGATCGGGGTTCGACGATGACCGCAGCTATGGCGTCACAGGCTTCGGGAACCGATGGCACGATCTCGGAGCTGGGCTTCAACTCTCTATTCTTCGTTGGTTTCGTACTCTTCGTAATCACCCTGCTCCTGAACCTGCTCGCCGATCGTTTCGTACGCCGAGTACGACAGAGCTACTAGGCGGAACCGATGGCTGTTACCTCTCCACTCCTCGACAAGAAGACGGCCGACCGTGTTCGAGCCGAGCTCGAAACCGGAGGCAAAGATCGCGGTGAACTGATCTTCAAGACAATGATCGGTGCAACGCTCGCCTTCGCCCTGCTGGTGCTCGGCATCCTGCTCTTTGATGTGATCACCGGTAGCTGGCCTGTGTTCAGCGAACGTTTCGGTAGCTTCGTCTCGCGGGGCACACGAACCTCGGCTGAGGAGACCGGCATCTTCCAGGGGTTGCGTGGCACCTTCTGGATCGGTGTCTTTGTCGTTGTCGTCACCTTTCCGATCGGTATTGCCGCCGCCGTCTACCTCGAAGAATATGCCGCCGACAACTGGCTGACCCGAGTGATCAGCATCAACATCCGCAACCTGGCTGGGGTCCCGTCGGTCGTCTATGGCATCCTGGGATTCACCGTCTTTGTCGGTCTGCTCAAGGGCATCTACGGCGATGTGGCCTTCTCGCAGGGCAACACCATCATGGCCGGCGGATTGACGCTGGCCGTCCTCGCCTTGCCGGTTGTTGTGATCACCTCATCGGAGGCGATCCGGGCTGTGCCGTCGACGCTGCGTGAAGCGGCCTACGGCGTCGGAGCGACAAAGTCTGAGGTCATTCGTTCCCATGTGATCCCCTATGCCGCTCCTGGCATCCTGACCGGCACCTTGTTGTCGCTGGCGAGGGCGCTGGGCGAAGCGGCCCCCCTGATTCTGGTGGGCGCGGTTCAAGGCAAGCTCGGCCCGAAGAGCGGATTCTTTGAGCTCGGCCAATTAGGCGAGAAGTTTACGGCCATGCCGATTGTGATTACACACTTCGCCAGTCAGCCAGGCGACGACTGGCAGCCGGTGGCGTCGGCGGCGATTGTTGTGCTGCTGCTTGTCGTGCTGAGCTTTAATGCGGTTGCTGTACTCCTGCGAAACAGATTTGAGGCTAAGCGTGAGCGGTAAGATCAAAATAGGAACACAGGCCGGCCCGGATGGATCGCAACCGATGACAGAACAAAGCTCGAGCAGAATCGACCAAAGCGCAGCAGTCGCTGGCTACGCCAGCGCCCTCGATGTTGAGCCCAAGGGCCCGACGGTGATGAACCTCGATCAGGTCTCGGTCTACTACGGCGATTTCCGCGCTGTACGAGACGTGACGATGCCGGTTTACGAACACGAGATCACCGCCATGATCGGCCCGTCCGGCTGCGGGAAGTCAACCGTGCTCCGCAGTTTGAATCGGATGAACGACCTGATTCCGACCGCTCGGGTGGAGGGCTCTATTTCCTACATGGGCGTCGATCTCTATGGCCCAAACGTCGACCCGGTCGAGGTTCGCCGACGGATCGGCATGGTCTTTCAAAAGCCCAACCCGTTCCCGAAGTCCATCCGTGAAAACATCACCTACGGCCCAAAGATCGCCGGAATCGCAAAGAGCGAATGGCCGGCACTCGTCGAGTCTTCGCTGCGTTCGGCCGCAATCTGGGATGAGGTGAAGGACCGCCTCGACGACTCGGCGCTGGGCCTTTCGGGCGGCCAGCAGCAGAGGCTGTGTATCGCCCGTGCGATCGCCACCAAGCCTGACGTCTTGCTGATGGACGAACCGTGCTCGGCCCTCGACCCAATTGCCACTGGCCGGATCGAGGATCTCATGCAGCAGCTGAAGGACGAGTATTCGATCGTCATCGTCACCCACAACATGCAGCAGGCGGCTCGGGTGAGCGATCATTGTGCATTCTTTACCACCGAGGTCGACGCCGACAGCGAACGACGTACAGGTCAGCTGGTCGAGTTCTCGGAAACGACAAGAATATTTTCGAACCCAAGTGATGAGCGGACAGAGAACTACGTAACAGGGCGATTTGGTTAACCCTGCTGACCGCATGCAACCACCTACCAGTGAGCTATGGCCAATGTCTGATATCGAAGAACCAACACATCCAGGTCCACCCCAGGTCAAGCAGCGTCTCGCCTACCATCGAGAGCTCGATGATCTGACGGCCGGCGTCCTGCGGCTTGGCGCCCTCGCGTCCGAGACGATTCCGCGAGGCACAGCGATGCTGCTCGACGGAAACCTGAAATCAGCGCAGGACCTGATCGATGCCGACGACGAGATCGACAATCTCACGCTGGCCCTGGAAGACAAGTGCTTCTCGCTGATCGCCCTCCAGTCGCCGATGGCTGGCGAGCTTCGTCGCCTGATGACGATCACAAAGGTGGTGGCGGAGATCGAACGTTCCGCCGACCTCATGGTCAACGTCTGTAAGGCAGCTCGGCGAATGTACGGGGCCCAACTCAGCCCTACCATCCGCGGGCTGATCGCCTCGATGAGCACGGAGGCCAACAAGCTGCTCCGTCTTTCGCTGGATGCTTTCGCCGACGAGAACGTCTCGCTCGCAGACGCCCTGCCCGACATCGACAATGAGCTCGACCAACTCAACCGCGACATGGTTGGCGCTATCTTCTCCGCTCACGCTGAGGAGCAGATCGACCTGGCCGCTGCGGTGCAGCTGGCCCTCATCGCCCGTTACTACGAGCGGATTGGTGATCACGCGGTGAATGTTGGTGAGCGCGTTTCCTACATGGTCACCGGCTGGCTCCCTGAACACAATGGCCGGCTTCGAGCCGAGTATCGGGTACGGATGGCGGCCGAGGCTGAGGATGCAGCTGACAACGACGCGGAGAACGAGGAGTAGAGGTTCTCATGGGCCTCTACCTCGGGCTGGCTATCGCTGTTGTCGCTGGGCTCCTCGGCGCAGGTCTTGGTAGCTGGTGGGCTCGTCGGCCGGGAACCGAAGGTTTGTCGCAACGACGAACGGTCGAGCCCAGCACGGCATCCAGCCGGCGAGACGTATCGCTGCATACCGACGCACGGGTCGTGCGGGCAGTCACCGATCTCGAGCTTGGCGTCGTGGTGACCGATGCCGACGGCGGCGAGGTTTTTCGAAATCGTAGTGCCGAGCAGTACGCGACTGGTCGGCATGGAAATGCCCTGGTTGGTGCAGCCCTCGAGCGTGTGATCGACGGCGCTCGAGTGGGACTATCGCTCGAAGAAAGCGTCGACCTGTACGGCCCACCGGCTCGAAACCTCCAGGTACAGGCCTCACCCTTGATGGTCGAGAGTCGTATCGACGGCGTGGTGGCAGCGATCGAGGATGTAACCGAGGCCCGCTACAACGACCGGGTCCGCTCCGATTTCGTCGCCAACGTCAGTCATGAACTGCGTACCCCTGTCGGAGCGATGAGCATTTTGGCCGAAACGCTCGTCGATTCCGAAGATGTCGCCGTCAAGACTCGGATGGCGAAACGCATCCAGTCCGAATGTCTTCGACTCTCTGAGACCCTCGAAGATTTACTCGTGTTGTCCCGGCTTGAGTCCGGACCAACCTCGGAGCCTGAAACCCTCGATATGCAGTCGGCGGTAACGATGGCGGTCGAGCGCACCTCGGCTGCAGCGAGACGACGCGGTGTCGACGTGGTGGTCAGTAAGGAGACGAACGGTCCGGTGCTGGTCGACGGTGACCATTCCCAACTGACCTCAGCCGTTGCGAACCTTCTCGACAACGCCATCAAGTATTCCGATGAGGGCCGAGGTATCAAGATCTCGATCGGCACCGAATCGACGGCTTTAGGCTCCCGCGGCGCCATGGCCACGGTGTCGGTAATCGACGGCGGGATTGGGATCCCCGAAGCCGACCGGAAACGCATTTTTGAACGGTTTTATCGGGTTGATTCGGCCCGCAGTCGCGAGACCGGAGGCACCGGTCTCGGACTTGCGATCGTACGTCACGCCATGATCAACCACGGAGGTTCCGTCGAGGTTGTCTCCAAGGAGGGGACGGGTTCAACCTTTACGCTTTCGATCCCGCTTTCCCCGACCCAGCTCCAAACCGACTCATCGTTTGGTGAGGCCAATGCTGAGGACGTCGGAATCAGGGACCATCGCACGATCGAGGACTCAGAAGCCTAATACTCCTCTAGGTGGTTCAAGATCGGTAATCTTCGGCGACGTGGACAGGAGATCAGATGAGTGACAACGCTGAAGACAGCGACCGAGGTTCGACGACAATCTTGGTCGTTGAGGACGAGCCAGCCTATGTCGACGCCCTAGAGGTGGCTCTGGAACGCGAAGGGTTTGCCGTGGCTGTCGCCCGAGACGGAGCCGAGGCGTTGGATCGATTCGATGACGTTGATCCAGACCTGGTTCTCCTGGATCTGATGTTGCCCAAGATCTCGGGGGTCGACGTTTGCCGGGAGCTGCGAGTCCGCTCGACCGTGCCCATCATCATGGTGACCGCCAAGTCGGCCGAGATCGACACCGTCGTCGGTCTTGAGGTTGGCGCCGACGACTATGTGACGAAGCCCTATCGCATGCGAGAGCTGATGGCTCGCATGAGATCCCTGCTCCGACGGGCCGAGTTCGCAGCCGTCGAAGCCGAGTCGCTGGTCCGTTCCGCTGTCGTTTCGGACGCCGAGATCGCGGGCCCGCTCGTTGTCGGCGACATTTCGATCGACGTTGCCCGCCACGAGGTTGTGATTCGAAGGCAGCCGGCCCAACTGCCTCTGAAGGAGTTTGAGTTGCTCCACTATCTGATGAGCAACGCTGGCAACGTGCTTACCCGCGACGCCCTGATCGACCGGGTTTGGGGACACGATTACGTTGGCGACACCAAGACGCTCGACGTCCACATCAAGCGCTTGAGATCCAAAGTGGAGCCAGATCCGTCGAAGCCGACATGCATCATCACAATCCGTGGCTTGGGCTACAAATTCGAGGACCCTAGGCTGTAGCTATTACGAACTCGACGGCCTTGGCTGGCTCCGACGGCACTGGCGACGACGATCACGGACGCGACGCAGGCGAAACAGCGTCACTTCGCGTGTCTCCGTTTCAGCGTTTGGCGCGCACCCACGCCCTTTCGGTAGCGGGCGACACGCTCTTCGCCATCGCCTTGGCCGATTCGCTCTTCTTTGCGGTCAATCCCAACGATGCCCGCTGGAAGGTGGGCGCCTACCTACTTCTCACAATCGCGCCCTTTGCCATCGTCGCCCCCGTGCTCGGCCCCGCCATGGACAGGGTCCGCGGTGGCCATCGCTACATGATCATCGGTTCGGCCCTCGCCCGAGCGCTGCTGATGGCGGCTCTCGTGCGGTACGTCCAAGACCTTGCCCTGTTCCCGCTGGCATTCGCGATGCTCGTGATGGGCAAGACCTATGCGGTGGCGAAGAGCGCCGTGGTTCCCACGACGGTGGCAACCGAGCACGCTCTGGTCCGATCCAACTCTCGACTCTCCGTTCTCTCGGCGCTGTCAGGAGCGGTCATCTCTATCCCTGGCGTTGCCCTCCTACGGCTAGGGGGCGCCACCTGGGTGCTGTCCTTGGGTGTGCTGGTGTTCGTAGGCGCTGCCGTTATGGGGCTTCAAATGCCCTCCAAACGAGTGGCCGAAGGGCGAGAGCGTCAGGAGGAACGAGCGGAGCTGCGCTCGGCCGGTATCTTGCTGGCTTCCAGCGCCATGGGCTACCTACGAGGTGTCGTTGGCTTCGTCACCATGCTTCTGGCTTTCGATTTGAGAGGCGGAATCGATCCCGGCCCGACCAGTGTCGGCGTTGAGTTGGGCCATCAAGTGAGGGAGTCGATCGGGTTCGAACGGCTCGACCTATCCAGCGGCGGTGCCCCACCCTGGCACTTCGGTGTCGCCCTGATCGGTGTTGGTCTTGGAGGCCTGACCGGTTCGGCCATCGTGCCGAAGGTTCGGGACCGGTTACCCGAAGAACGGATTCTGGCCTACGCCCTTCTGGGGCTTACCGGCTTTGCTCTGTTGGCTGCCATCTCAACTGGCCTGGCTGGAGCCTTTCTTACCTCGATGGCCATCGCCCTAGCCGCTCAAGGCGGTAAGCAAGCGTTTGACGCCATCGTGCAACGCGACGCCCCGCGGGCAAACCTCGGCCGAACCTTTAGTCGATATGAGAGCCGTTTCCAGCTGATCTGGGTCCTCGGCGCCTTCTTGCCGGTAGCCATTCCGCTGCCGGCACGGCTTGGCTACCTGCTCATAGCCGGTTCGGCTGCCTTCGTGGCCGCGACCTACTGGGTTGGTCGTACCCCGAACCCGGCGGCCATTGTCTCCGACGGTGTTCTCGCCGCTGGCCTCGACCGGCTAGCAGAGGCCTCGCCAAGCTGGTTAGCCGAGCGGTTGAGGGCCCGGCCATGGGCGCGCACCGAGCGTTCGACCACACCAACAGAATCGAAAGCGGAACAAACGCCGGCAAGCGACGGCTAAGGCTCCGGTCACAGGGCTAGTCTTTCGCTATGACGTCTTCGCCTACCAGCCTCCGTCGCCTGATCACGATCGTGGCGTTCTCTCTTGCGGCCCTGCTTGTCGCCGGTCTGATTTTGTTTCTCGTAACACGAGAAACACCCGATGAGGTGACGCTCGATGATGCTGTCGCTCAGATCGACGACACGGATGCTTCCCGTGACGCGACACCGGCGGAGGAAGACGAGACGGCGGTTGAGGACGGCGAGACAGAACTGGCAGTATCGGGTGGCATCGATGGAACGTGGTCGGTCGATACGTCGGTTGGCGACTTTGGTTTCGAGGACTCGACGGGTACCTTTGTCGGCTTCCGCGTAGATGAGGAGCTCTCATCAGTTGGCGCCATCACAGCCGTTGGTCGGACCCCCGAGGTCTCCGGCACGCTGGTGGTGGCGGATGGCACGGTCACCGAGGTCACGGTCGAAGCCGATATGAACGCTCTTGTCACCGACGACGGTCGCCGCGACTCAAAGACCCGGGGAGCGTTGGAGACCGGTGATTTCCCGACCGCCTCGTTTGTTCTTACCGAACCGATTGAGCTACCCGCCGACGCTGGCGAGACGAGCTTTAGCGTCGACGCTGTTGGCGAACTGACCGTGCGCGGCGTCACCAACCCGGCAACCTTCGCCCTCGAAGCCCGACTCGTGGATGACGTGGTCGTCGCCATCGGTTCGAGCCAGATCACGTTCGCTGATTATGGCGTTGTTCCGCCGTCAGCGCCGATCGTTGTCTCGATCGCCGATTCGGGCCTCGTCGAACTTCAGCTCTTCTTTAGTCGCAACGGCTAGCGTAGGCCGACGGGGTTTGGGCTAGGGGGCGAGAGCGCCATCTACGACCACGGTTTGGCCGCCATCGAGGCATGCCTTCTTCTCGATCCACATGCTCCCGTTGGTCCACAAACGTCCTTCGGGAGCGGTGAGAGTAATCACATAGCAGTCAGCCTTGACGGTGAAGTCATAGGTTCCGGCCGCCTCTGTACGCTCATCGCGAATCCATTCGCCGCGACTGCCGTCGGCCGATTCTTCAAAGAGGCCAACGAGCACCGACGAAAGCGCCGTTCCGTCGTCATCGGTGATCATCCCCTCGATCGTGGATCGGTCACCCTCGGGGATCGTCGTTGTTGTGGTCGTCTCGATCGTGGTCGTCGTTGGTTGGGTTGTTGTCGCCTGTTCGGATTCTTCGGTGTCACCGTTCTCTTCGGCGCCGCCCTCTAGGTCTGAGGCTGATGCTGAGGCTGGCTCGATATCGATGCTGGCGTCGAGACCCTTGGCGCTGTCGTCACTGCTAGAGGTGGAGATCAGGTAGCCGGCTCCGATGGAGGCAACGGCGACCGTGACGAAGATGAAGGCTGCCCCCGCCATTCGAGCGGGCCGCGAGCCTCGACGGTTTGAGATCTCGGCGTGAGTCTGAGCCAACGGATCTGAATCGCTCGACAAGGAGGCGGCCCGATTGGTGAACCGATCCACGGGCTGCGTCAAACTCGCCGTGTTGGCGTCACTCGGGCCGAGGACGCGGGCGGCGGCCGGGTTCAACGTAGCCGTTTCCCCAGCGGCGAAGGCCGTAAGTCGCCTCGCCACCTCCATAGCCGACGAGGGTCGCAGCTCAGGTGTTCGGTCCATCAGCTGGGCCACGTACTCCACGACCTCGCTGGGCGCATCGGCGACGCTGAGCCGGGGTGGCCCGGCCGAATCCAGGATGTTCCGCATCGCATTGGCCGAACTCTCATGCCAGTAGGCGGGATGACCGTTGATGAGGGTGTAGAGGGTGGCGCCCAAAGTATAGATGTCGGATGCTTGCGAAGCCCTCTGTGAGTCGAGCATCTCCGGGGCCGCATAGAGAACGGTCAGGGCCGGATTCTCGCTGACGGTGCGAAAGGGATCTGAGCTTGAAGAGAGGCCGAAATCGCTCAGCACCGGCCCCGAATCGAAGGCACCGACAAAGATGTTGGCTGGCTTGATGTCACGATGGAGGTAGCCCGCCTGATGAACGGCGGAAAGAGCGTTCGCGGCCCGACCCATCAACTCGCAGGCTTCGAACCAGGGCAAGGGTCCCTGCGTGGCCAGGAGATCGGCATAGGTCCCATGACGGTAGAGAGGGGTGACGAGAAAAGGCTGGCCATCGTCGCTAAATCCACTGTCGAGAATGGTCACGATGCCGGGATGATCTCCCAGCTCGGCCATCACCGCTATCTCATTGCGAAAGCGTTGACGGGACGTCTCCTCGTCGGCGGTCTCGTTCAAGACCTTTATGGCCACCGCTCGGCCGTGGCGCGGATCGATGGCTCGGTAGACCGTCGACGATCCACCGTTCGCCAGCCTCGTCAGTTCGCTGTATCCACCTAGCTCCATGGTCCTGCGCCCCTCGTCGGTGCCCTTGACTGGCCGATTGTTGCCTGCCACCGGCACAACTCTAACCGATCCCGGTTTCGGATTTTATTGGCATCGGATCTGCCTCTGATCGCAGCGACCAGAACGCTGGCAAGAAGCGCTCAAGCAGAGTGCGTGTGAAGCCGATACTCAGGCGGTGTCGCAGACCATGGTGGATACCACCGATGACGGTGAGGGACAACGGCTGGAGCGAACCGGTCGTTCTTGGCTTCTTTGGTCGTTCATCCTGTGCCCCTGTCATCTGCCGTGGACACTCGCCATCCTGAGTGCCGTGGCCGGTGGATCAACGCTCGGTGTCGCTCTGGTTCGTTACCGCACGCTGGTGGGGATCACGATTGCCGTGCTCTATCTCGCCGGTGTTGGCATCGGATTCAGGTACCTGCGGCAGGCCAAGTCCGAAGGCGCCTGCCGGGTGCGGTTGTAGGCACGGGCCAGAAGAGATCAGACGGTCTGAAGGGGCGAGGTCGACTGATCGGATGGTTGTTCTTAGACTTGTTCAATGGCTGATGCTGAGACGCAAGCGAACCCCGCCGGAAATGGTGAGCCCGATCTCGTGGAGCTGCTGGTCAGCGCCCGTCGAGACGCAACCCCGATCGCGGTCGACCGGCTCGGTGAAGCCGCGATTCCATCGTCGGCGGCTGCGGCGTTGATCGTGGATGACAACGTGTGTGAGCGGTTGGGAGCGCCGCTCGGATGGAAGGTCGGATGTACCTCGGTCCACGCCCAGGAACTCCTCGGTGCCGACGGCCCGTTCCCTGGACGGGTCTACGACGTGATGCAATCTGGTGCCGTTGTCGGTGAGTCGATGATGAACGGGCGCTCACTTCTTGAGGGCGAATTCGCCTTCACCATCGGCCAGGGCCTCGAGGTTGGCTCTCAACCTCCAACTCGGGCCGAGGTGCTGGCGGCCGTCTCCACCATTCATCCCGCGATCGAGGTCGTCGGTGGTCGCTACGATCGCTTTCTCGGCATCCCCTTGCCGCTCGTCATCGCCGACGCTGGAGCCAACCGCCTGATCATTCTTGGTGACGGCCAACCGTTTGGCCCTGATGGCATAGCCGACGATTCGCTGGCTGAACGCGTGGCCACGATGACGGTAGACGGCCGGCAGACAGGACAGGGGAGCGGTGCAGACGTACTCGGTGATCCCTTCGGCGTCCTCGTATGGCTGGCGGAACATCTTTGGGAACGGTCACTGTCACTCCGGACAGGCGATGTCATCACCACAGGAACAGCAACCCAGGTGACCGAGCTTGAGCCAGGTCAGACGGCGATCGTCGCCATCGAAGGTCTCGGCACAGCCACGCTTACCCGCAGCGAGAACCAATGAAACGACGCTTAGGCGCCTAGAGCGGCCTGAACGATCCGGTCTTCGTCGACCAGAACCAGCTCGGCTGCTGCCCCCAAAGGGATGAAGCAATCGTCGGCAGTAATGCGACGCAACCCACCGAGAAAGCCCGCGTCGATCAGCTCGGCCATGATGGCTTCGCTAACCCCACCACTGCGCCTGGTTTCATCGACCACGAGAACTTTTCCCGTCGCTTCGGCCTCGCGAATCATGTCGTGAATCGGAAGTGGGGCCAGCCAGCGAAGGTCGACAACACGCCAATTCTGACCGTGATCTCGGTTGAGTCGTCGGCTGGCCCGCAAGCTCAGGTACAGCCCGTTTCCCCACGTGAGGATGGTGCCGTCGGTGCCTCGTCCGTGAGTGCGGGCCGAGCCGATCGAAATCGGCTGAACCACCGGCGGTGACGTCCAACGGCCATCGTCCTCCTCGAAAAGCTCGTTGGTGTGATACCGCGCTATCGGTTCAAGAAAAGCGGAGACGGAGCCGTGGGTTGCAGCGGCGGCAATGCAGGTCGCCAACATGGGGCCGGCATCGGACGGGTGTGATGGTGAAGCGATCACGATCCCTGGAATGTCGCGCAGCGCTGCGACGGAGTTGTCGTTGTGGAAGTGGCCGCCGAAGCCGCGTTGGTAGGCGTAGGCAGCGATCCTCACCACCATCGGGTTGCGATACTGCCCGTTGGAGAAGAAGGGAAGTGTCGCCGCCTCGCCCCTCAACTGATCGGCAGCGTTGTGCAAATAGGCCAAGTATTGAATCTCGGGAATGGGGACGAAGCCGTTGAGCCCAGACCCTAAGGCCATCCCGAGAACGGATTGTTCGTCCAAGATTGTGTCGAAGACGCGGCCCTCGCCAAACCGGGACTGCAAGCCTCGGGTAACGCCGTAGACGCCACCCTTGCGGCCAACGTCCTCGCCGAAGACGACGACGTTGTTGAGGCGATCGAGAGCCGCAGCGAGGGTAGCGTTGATGGTCTGAGCCAGTGTTAGAGGCTCTGGCGAAGCCGCCGCCGCCGTTTCCATGAGCTGGACAGCTAGGGCCTCCACCACCTGATTGCCGTCGAGCTGGTCTGGTGTATCCAGCGGTTCGGCCACCTGCTTCGCGGTGGCTAGCTCACACTCGTTCGGGTCGTGGTGGAGGTCAAGCGCACGCGTCCGCATCTCGGCTCGCTGCTCCAGATACCAGGCCACGAGCTCATCAGCGCCGCAGACACCGCCAGCGACCACTTCGCTCGCGGTGGCCAGCAGGGGGTCGCGAGCAAGATCGTCTCGAAGCTCACTCGGCGAGCGGTAGGCCGACTCAACGTCGGTTCCAGCGTGGCCGAGAAAACGTACGGTGCGGAGATGAAGGAGGCCGGGGAGGCCCTGGTCACGGATCGTTTCCGCCAGCTCCGAGGTGGTCTCGTAGACGTCGCCGGGTTGAGCACCATCAACGCTGGCCCACTCCAGGTTGAGGCGCGAGGCGGTCGAAGCCGCCACCCACCCATCAGGGGTTGGCACGCTGATCCCAAGCCCGTTGTCTTCAACGACGAACAGGATCGGTACTCGTTCTCCACGATGGCCCGCGTTGCACGCCCAATTGATCGCTCCCTGGGCGGTCGAATGATTCAGGGATGCATCACCAAGGCTGCAGATGACGAGTGAGTCTTCTGGATAGGCAGCCTCGTCCTGATCAAACCAATCGATCTCGGACCCGATGCTAAGCGCGAGACCAACGGCCCGGGGAAGATGGGAGGAGATGGTGGAGGTCTGGGGAACGATGTTGAGTGCCTTGTTGCCAAACACCTTGTGGCGACCACCGGCGATCTGGTCGCTGGTGAGCGCCAGCATCCCCCTCAATACATCACCGGCCGGGTCCTGGCCTGGAAGCTGCGAGGCCCGGCCGAAATAGAAACCGCCCGATCGGTAGTGCAGGAGGGCTGGGTCACTGGGACGCAAGGCCATAGCGACCGCAGCATTCGACTCGTGTCCAGCCGACCCGATCGTGTAGTACCCAACGCCATGGTTGGAGCGCAGCCAGCGGGCGGTGTGGTCGACCAGTCGAGAACCGACCTGGGCCTCGAACAGCTCGGCAGCTAGCGCCGGGTTGAGGCGAGGAGCGATGAAATCTGGGTGGAGTTGACCGATCGCGTCGAGCAGTGCCTGCTCGATACGATCCAGATCCTCTGGCAGGTTCAATGATCTCTCCAACCGGGTGGTGGTCGTGTTGTGGCAGTGCTCCCAACACTATCGAATGGCCCAGCCATTGTGGAGGCCACCGCTGGCCTCGCTCATACGCCGCTCACTCATATCGATGGACTACGGTCAACCGTGCCAGCGGCCGACGGCCCTTGACAATAAATTGGAGAGACGAGCTATGACCACCCTCGATTCTGTCGCTGTCCTTGGCCTCGGCAAGGTTGGCATGCTGGCGGCGCGACTTCTCGCCGACGCCGGTTTTCAGGTGACCGGTCATGACATGCGCCTGGCGGCGACCAGCCATCGAAAGCCTGAAGTGTTTGAGATTCGCTCGACCGACGTCACCGATGTCGCCGACCTTACAACAGCGCTCTCCGGTTCTGATGCCGTTCTCTCCTGCCTGCCGTACTCACTCAACATCGGTGTCGCCGACGTGGCCCACGGCCTAGGAATTCACTACTTCGACCTCACCGAGGATGTGCCGACAACCCACCACATTCGTGAACTCGCCGCGACCTCGGATGGTGTCATGGCACCCCAGTGCGGATTGGCGCCGGGCTTCGTTGGCATCGTGGCCGCAGCCCAAGCAGCGTCGTTCGACCGTTGCCGCTCGATTCGAATGCGGGTTGGCGCCCTGCCCGAACATCCCACCGGTCTGCTGGCCTACGCCTTCAATTGGTCGCCCGAGGGAGTCGTCAACGAATACCTCAACGACTGTGAGGTGATCGAGGAAGGGGTGCACAAGTGGGTGTCTCCCATGGAGTGGAAGGAGAACATCTACGTTGCTGGCACCCGGCTCGAGGCGTTTACCACCTCGGGAGGTCTAGGAACGATGTGCGAGACCTATCTCGACCGGGTCGAGAACCTCGACTACAAAACGATGCGATATCCCGGCCATATGGATCTCATGAATTTCTTCTTCCACGAGCTGTTGCTGCGCGATCGACGAGAGCTCGCGGGCGAGATCCTGACCAACGCGAAACATCCGGTCGACGAGGATGCGGTCTACATCCATGTGTCATCCGAAGGCTGGATCGATGACCAGCTCAAACGGCTTGAGTATGTGCGCAAATTTCGCCCCGTCGATGTGGCTGGTCACCGAGCGACGGCCATTGCCTGGACGACCGCAGGTTCGGTGTCGGCGGTCATCGAGATGGTGCGCGCCGGCAGTCTCGCTCCCACCGGGTTCATCAAGCAGGAGGAGATCCCCTTCGACGCCTTTCTGGCCACGCCGACCGGTCAACTGTTCTCGAAGGGAACCGACTAGGGCTCGATTACGACCTTGCCGACAGCTTGGCGATCCATCAGGCTTCGCATGGCTTCACCAGCGCCATCCAATCCGTAGCGGGCTGAGATGTGCGGCTTCAGTTCACCGCTGGTTGTGAAGCCGATCAGATCGTCCTGGATCTCAGCCGCTAGCTCCGGCTCTTTGGTGGTCATGGCGCCCAGAAATACCCCGACGATCTGGCAGCTCTTCAGCAGGGTGAGGTTGAGCGGGATCTTGGGGATGCCGGCGGTGAAGCCGACGACAAGAAATCTGCCACCCCAGGCGATGGCCCTCAGAGCAGATTCGGCGTAGTCGCCGCCAACTCCGTCGAACACGACATCGCACCCCTTGCCGTTGGATAGCTCCTTGGCTCGTTCTTTCAGGTTCTCGGTTGCGTAGTTGATGGTGTCGTCGGCGCCGCGCTCGCGGCAGAGGGCAAGCTTCTCGTCGTTGGAAGCGGCCGCGATCACCCTGGCGCCCATGAGTTTGCCGATTTCGACCGCAGCGAGGCCAACGTTGCCGCCGGCGCCTAACACAAGCATCGTCTCGCCGGCTTTGAGTTCGCCTCTGTGTTTGATGGCGTAGTAGGCGGTGCCGTGGGCGTACATCAGCCCGGTCGACTCAGCGAAGCCTGCGCTCTCGGGCAGTACACGAACATCGGCGGCGTTGGCCAAGGCGTAGGTCGCGTAGGCCCCGGTTATGCCCGTCGAACCGACCACCCTCATACCCGTTTCAAGCGCGTCGACACCGGCGCCGACCTCGACGATGAGGCCAGCGGCTTCGCCTCCGGGAACGTAGGGAGGAGCGGCTTTGAACTGGTACTTGTCCTCGATCATGAGGGTGTCGGGAAAGGTGACCGGAGCCGCCTTGACTTCGATCAGTACCTGACCTTCGCCAGGACTGGGTCGATCGGCGTCCTCCACAATCAGATTCTCGGGCGGACCAAAGCTTGAGCACACAACGGCTTTCATGGCCGGGAGTCTAGCCTTTTGGACGACGCAGATTCGAAACGGCTATAACGGCAGGATGTCTGAGCAGCCGCTTGCCATCGATCCTCTCGCCAAGTCCTCGGTAGAAATCGATGGCAAGAACATGGCCTATTTCGACTCCGGTGGCGATCAGGACCACACGGTGGTGTTTCTTCACGGCAACCCAACGTCGTCCTATCTCTGGCGCAACATCGTTCCCCATCTGACGCCGCTGGCTCGTTGTGTGGCCCCCGACCTGATCGGCATGGGTGATTCCGACAAGCTCGACGACACCGGGCCCGGCAGTTATCGATACCTCGACCACCGGCCCTACCTCGATGGCCTGCTCGACCAGCTCGATCTGGGAAACCGGATTGTTCTCGTCGTCCACGATTGGGGATCAGCTCTTGGATTCGACTGGGCCAGTCGCCACCCCGACCGGGTGGCTGGCATCGCCTATATGGAAGCGATCGTTCGCCCCTTTCCTTCCTGGGACGACTTCTCCGAACAGGCCGCCCCGCTCTTTCAGGCCTTCCGAACCGACGCTGGAGAAGAGCTGATTATCGACAAGAACATGTTTGTCGAACGGGTGCTGCCGGGCTCGGTGCTGAGAGGTTTGAGCGATGCAGAGATGCAGGAGTACCGTCGCCCCTTCGCCGATCCGGAGCATCGCCGTCCAACGCTCACCTGGCCTCAGGAAATCCCGGTCGAAGGAGCGCCAGCCGACGTGACCGAGGTGGCGAAGGGTTACAGCTCCTGGTTGGAGACCAGCCCTGTACCCAAGCTTTTCGTGAACGCAGAGCCAGGAGCGATTCTTACCGGCGCCCAGCGGGATTATTGCCGCACCTGGCCAAACCAGACAGAGGTGACCGTTGCCGGTAGCCACTTCATCCAAGAGGACAGCCCTGACGAGATCGGCCAGGCTATCGCCGCCTGGATGGCCGACGCCGTTTACGCTTAGACCTGCGAACGTTCGGGTACCGAACGTTCCGACTGTGAGGACACTATGAGCCGACTAGCAAACGATCTTCTCAACCTTCGTCGTACTGACGGCGCCCTTTTGTTGATGGCCTACCGAGGCGACTGGTGACCCTATTGTTGCGCCCAGCTCGTGCGGCTGGCAACGAACAATGACCGACTCCATGGCCTAGGAGCCGAAGTAGCGGCCGTGAGTGTGAACGAAGTGGAACGCCAGGCTGGCATGGCTCAACGGTGGGGACTCACCCACACGATGATGATTTCGGACCCTGGCGGCGAGCGCTTTCTCAAGGACCTCGACCTCTACGATCCCGAAGAGAGGGGCGGCATCGCTCTTCCTGGCATGGTGATCATCGATCCGGATGGTACGGAGGTCTACCGCTATCAGGGTCGAGATTTTGCCGACCGCACCAACGACGACGACATCTATTCGGTTCTCGCCGATCGTGATCTAGCTCCGGTGATACCTGAACCCTGGGTTGCCGATGTCGAGGTTTCAGAAGAGCTGCGGGGCTTTTTTCGGCCCGCCGACTTTGGCGCCTACTTTCGTGGCAACAAGTTTGGGGCCATCGCCATCGGTGGCCGTCTGGCCGACAAGGAATCGCGAGCGATCGCCCGCGAGCATAGGAAGATGGCTGAGGCCAGTCTGGAAGCATGGGACGCCCACAGGACGAACCTGGCCTAAATGCCCGTCGTGGGATCCCTCAGTAGGCTGCTGAGCCCGGGTGTAGGCGCTGCTGGGTGATCCCATCGAGACCATGTACTTCTTTGAGGCGCCGGAGGCGCGAGTGGGTTTGGTCGCGGTCGACGGTGCAGAGCCGCATGTGCCGCCGACCAGCGGCGTCGCTCTCGTAGCCGGTCCGACCGTGAAGCATCCGCTGATTGTCGAAGACAACGGCCTCACCTGCCTTCAAGCGTCGGGTGTAGTGATAGTCGGCTGAGCGGACCCTTACTGCAAAGCTACGGAACGCCAAGTAGTAGGCATCGACGATGGCCGGGTCGAGATCGAAGACGCCGGTGGAGCGTTCGTGGAAGCGCAAACCAACGACGTCTTGCCCCGATCGTGTAATGACGGGAGCGTAGGCCACCATGTGCACATCCTCGCCCTGCTCCACCTGCGTGCTGCGATGCCGCAGGTAGGGGATAGTGACCGAACAGAGCAGTTCGAAATGCTCCGGTTCCTCTCGACGAAGATCTTCAGCCACCTTGAACCCGTCGACGATGATCGACGTGCCACCGCCGCCGCTCGCAGGTTCGCGGCAGTGCAGGATGCTTATGCCCGATGGGGTGTACCGAAAAGGATCATCACTGTGAGGGTCTTGGCCCTTGGTTGATTGTGACAGGGTCCACGCCTCCGGCTCGGTCACGATGTCGAAGAAGCGTCCGAAGTCGGTCTCTCGTACACGGCCGAGCAGGGCTGCCAGCCGTTCGGTGCTGGCATCCTCGTGCTCCATGCCATCGACGAGGACGAACCCGTCGCGAACGATGGCGTCCAGCAGGTCGTGGTGCGCAATCGTTCCATAGTCGAGACCGGCTGCATCGAAGATGGCCGGTTGTTCGGTTCCGGCTAGGTGACGCACCGATCGCAGCGGAGTCCGCTGGCCTGTGGCCTCCTGGGCGACCGCGGCCAAGCTCTTCAGCTCGTAGCGACTCGCATGGCCGTCGCTCCAATCAACGATCACGATGTGAGCGTTGGCTTCGTCGAGTGCTGCGGCCTTGATATGGAGATTCTCAGGGAGCGAAGCCACCGAGAATGTTCGAAGCCCGGACGCCTTGGTTGGCAGGCTGGGACAGTGATCCCGCAGCCAGAATCGGTTCAAGACGAGACGCTCACCGGCAGGCGATAGATCGAGCAGCAACCGGTGTCCGCCCTGCTCAACCTCGACGGTTGTGTGATTCATTCAAGACCTCCTGCTCGATCGAGAAGCCAGCGCCTTGCCTTCCTACGTCAAGCTACAAGCACGGGTGGGTCGGGGTCGACTTCATCCTCACGATGCTTGAAGGCGGTGGCCAACACGGCGGAGACTTCGTCGTCGGGTACGTCGAACCGGTAGGCGCGCCAGCGTTCGAAGGCGTTCACCTCCGAGCCTCGGGGTCGGCCGTAAAGACCGACGGGGCCGCCGCGATCCGGATCGATCCCAAAGAAGCGGTGTGCCTCCTCCTGCCCGTAGGTCTCGTCATCGGAACGGTCATAGGGTAAGACAGCGTTGGATAGTATGCGCCCCGCATTAACCCTGCGATCCAAGTACCACACGATTGGGTCTTGGCCCTTGCGGTGGCGCGGCCGGAGGAAGGTCCAATCCATCTGGTTTGTCTCGAACTGGTTGACGAGATTGAGGAAGGAGCGCCGGGCCGACACCGTCTTTTGCCACTGGCTGATCCGTCGACTCTCGGCCGTTGTGGCTGTCAGCTCATCAGCGGTGCGGACCGTGAAAAGGTGGTAGCCGACGGCGGCGAGCCCGGCGAGCAGAACGAAGATTGCCCAGCGATAGCTGACCATCCACGAACCGATGGTTAGAGCGGCCAAACAGACAGCCGGGACCTCCCACTTGATGAACTGAAAGAGATTCCGGCGATGGTTTTGAGCTCGGCCAGAAGCTTCCTCGGCGACGGTGTATCCGGTCGTAAGCCGACGGACGAGCAGCTCGAAGGTGCGGAGCAGCCTGAGGTTGTCGGTCGCCATCGAACGCGCCACTTCAGCTCGTTGAACCGGTCCGATGTCAGCGACCTGGGCCAGCTTGTCGGCTCGGTCGAGGTCTGTCAGATGGTCGAGTTCGGTGCGGTCGATAACATCCAGGTCAACCGGATCGAATCCTGTGTGTTCGCTCGAGGTCCCGGTGTGTTCGCTCGGGGTCATGGCCTCAACGTCGGTCCAGGTTGCGTCGATCGCGGCGCTCGTCGCCTTGCCGAAATCGATCAATGTCGCGATGCGAGCTTGTATCTCCGACTCGAGCGATTGTCGAGCGTGGTTGACCACATCGCCCGGATCGTCACGGAGAAGATCGTCGAGCATGTGCAAGCTGCGAGGGAATCGAAAGAAGGCTTGACGCGCCGATTCGACGGCGGCGAGCGGCTTGCCAGCGAGCACCTCGTTGTGACAGCGCTCGATGAAGGGCTCGGCATGCCAGCCGAGAAGCTTTGTTGCCTCGTCGGCTGCTTCCAAGGCGCCGAACTGTGTGTCGTCGAGATCATCACCGGCCACGGTCAGGTCTGTCTGTATCGCCAGACGACGAAGCGCCTTGGCCTTCACCAGTTGGGAGAAACCGTTGAGCGCCCTCGCCCGTGTTAGCGATACGCCGGCGATACCGGCGCGGCCGGCGTTTCGGTGATCGTGGTTGAACTGGACGGCGGCGACGTGAGCATGACTGGCCGCGGCTCTGAGCTCGTCGGGTGTTGTGGCCTGGGTGAGCAAAAGACGAGCAAGCCAGGTTCGCGCTTCAGCGTGTAGAGGCTGCAAATCGATAGCGCGATCGAGGTGGTGGACCATCATGTCATAGGACCTGATGGCGTAGGCTTTACATGCCTCATTCCATTCGTCTTGGGCCCTTCCGGTAAGAGAGCCAGCCTCCGCCTTGTGCTTGGGGCGTGGAGCACCCAAGACGCGACTGTCAAACCAGCCGAGTCGAGTGTCATGCCAGCGACCGCCGCGGGAAAACTGAATCTGCCGACCGATGCCGATCTTGTCGGCGAGCAGATCGTCGGTGTCGGCGCCGTAGGGTATCCGCTCAAGCCAATCGTTGACAGAGTCGGCAATCGTGCCCAGAGCAACATCCGGGTCCGTCGAGGCAAGGATGCCGACGGTGCTGACCCGATGGACGTTGCGAGCGAGTTCGGTCATTCTTGGCTCGTGGGTAACCCCTTCGAGGCGAAAAGGGAGGAGGTCGGTCCCTGTGGCATAGGCGTGCTCCCATTCGAGGTGAACGTAACTCTTCGACTCGCCATGGGGTACACCGCCGTAGCGCTCGCCGAGTAGCAGAATCACGAGGTCGGCATCGTCGATATGGCTCCTCGATTCATCGAGGGAGCGATGGAGCCGAGCCTGACCATCATTGAGGTCGATTACCTCCAGATCGAAGGCGGCGGCGCATCGGTCGGCCAACGACCGTTGAATGGCGCGACGCAGCTGGCTGAACTCATCGAAGTTCGAGGCGACAAAAACGGTTGTGCCCCGGTCTGTCTCGCCTGCCATTGCCGCCTTCGTTCCACCAAGGTTGCCGTCGCCGGTGGGCACCGGCGACTCTCGATCTTCTCAGTCTCTCACAGCCGAAGCGCCCGCGAAAGCGGAACGACAACAGCTAGAGGTCGTCGAGGCCTGAAAGATCGTCCGGCACGTCGAGTCCGGCCGCAGTGCCAGCGTCGTCGCCCATGCCGATGCGGGCCAACCATAGACCAGGCGCATCCACTTCGGCCGCGGTCGGGAGATCGAGCTCGTCGGCCCAAAGACGAATCAGACCATCGTCTCCGGCACGGGCCACGACGCCGTTGATGAAGTCGGTGCCTCGGTTCAGGGTGCTTTCGTCGATTTCGAGGCCGAGCAGACGTTCCATGAATCGGTCGGCTGGGGCGACGTCGATCCATCGCTCGCGAATCCGCTCTCGGATCAGGGGGTGCGATGGAATCAGCGAGCTGCAGATCTGGTCGACGGTGTAGTCGACGAAGCCAAGGATCACGGCCACCAGCGCATCCAGCTGAGGAACGAGCAGGTCTTGAGCCGGTGATCGCATCATCGACAGAACCATGTCTGGATCGTTCATCACCGATGCCATCTCGTTCAAGCGAGAAGGATCACTCAGGTCGCCGAGCTGATCACGGATCATTTCCACGTTGGGTCGAAACGCCGACGCAAAATCCATGAGCAAGGCTTCAAGCCGCGACTTGACGTGGGGGACCGAAAGGGTGGCGTGGGCGGTTAACTCATGGATCAATACCCAAAGTCGGAGGTCGGGACTATCCACATCCCATTCATCGGCCTTCTCGTCGATTGTCGACGGTATGACCAGCACGGTGTCGTCGGGACGCGGAATCGGAAGATCGTATTGGCCGAGAGCTCGTTGCCCTAGATGGCCGATCATCGAAGCCGCGCTACTCGAGACCAGCATGGGGCCGAGCGCAGCGAACATCTGAGCCATGAGCTGAGGTGGAAACAAGGAGGATGGGTCGAACCCAGCACTACCGAGTCCGTCGGCGTGCTGTTCCAACGATTCAGCCAGAGATTCGATATCGGCAGAGTCCGGCTCACCAGACCCGTATCCGGCACCGTCCATTTCTGTCTGCATACTAGAGGAAAGGGCCTGGCCGAACTCGTCGAAGAATCGTCGATAGGCCTCGACGCTCTTGGCGGCCCAGACCGCTCGAGTGACCGCCGATATTCGGGTGGACGGTGGGAGGCTGACGCCAATCGCGTTCGAGACCTGGAGCTCGGCAACCCGAGCGAGATCCTCAACCTGCATCCGCTGGATCGGATCAAGATTCGGCTCGGTGTTGTTGTTCGATGCGATTGCGGTGGCCATGTCGGCCGCTTGCTTCCACGGATCACGCCCTTGGGCCCCGCCAAGCAGGGCACTGAGGTCAAAGAAAGGAAATTCGCCATCGGGTGGAATGGAACTGCTCACAAGGGCATCGTAGAGGAGTGAGCACCATTGCGGTTACCGGGGCATCGGGCGCTGTTGGCTCGAGGGTCCTGATCGAGCTGTCGAACTTGGCCTCCAACGGCTCCATCGACAGGGTTGTCGCCATCGACCGCCGAGCCGCCGATGACCTTGCAGACCTCCCGGGGATCAGCTTCAACCGCATCGATCTCACGACGACCGACATTGCCGAAACCATCGCCCGATGCGACACGATTGTTCACCTGGCCGAAGAACGTTCGAGTCGGCCGGGCAAGGCAGGAGACGATGAGGCACAGGCGCTCGCCCTGCTCGAGCGTGTTCTGCTGGCAGCCGAACTGGTCGAATGCCGCCACCTGGTGTTGTTATCGTCCGCTCTCGTCTACGGCGCCCATGCCGATAACCCGGTGCCGCTAACCGAATCGCAGATGGCTCGTCCTGTGGCCTCGCTGTCGTTGGCCATGGCCAAGGCTGGCCTTGAGCATCGGGCGACGAGGTGGGCCGAGGAGACCGGTTCGGGGCTGACGGTGCTTCGGCCAACAGCCACCCTGTCGGAGGGCGATTCGAGCTGGGTCGGCGCTGCCATTCGAGCGGCCGCCGCCATTCGCTCCGAAGGGATCGACCCCCCGATCCAGTTCCTGCACCACGACGATTTGGCCAGCGCGGTTGTTCTTGCCGCCACCCGGCGACTCGACGGGATCTACAACGTGGCCCCCGATGGATGGATCGGCGCCGAACTGTTTAGAGGCCTGCGAGGCGAGGCTCAGGTTCGGCTCCCGGAAAAGGCCAGCCGGTGGCGCCATCAGGTAGCCAAGACGTTGGCCGGCGGCTCCATGTTGGAAGGTCTGGAAGCCTACGTCACCTATCCCTGGGTCGTCGCCAACGACAAGCTACGAAACGCTGGTTGGGTTCCGAGCTATACGAACGCGGAGGCCTATGTCGCTGGCACGCCCGAACCGCTGGCAACATCGATCCGTCCTCAGCGTCGCCAGGAACTCGCCCTTGGCGTGGTTGGAGCTGTCGGTGCGGCCGCCGTCGGCGCGCTTGTTTGGTCAGCCCGCCGCGTCTTGCGCTAGCCGCCCCGCGGTCAAGGCGACGGCGACCATAGAATCGTCTCGTTTGGCCGTGACGTCCAGGAGGCTTCCTGGTTTGGACGACTGGATCGTGGCCGTGAGGTGATCGGCGTCGGTGATGGCCACCCCATCGATAGCAACGATGTGGTCGCCAGGAAGGAGTACGTTGTCGGCTGGCCCGGCGGGTACGACGGTTTTAACCACCGCTCCGGCTGGTTCGACCTCCTCGGCCTCGATCCCAAGCCAGCCGCGTTCGACAACGCCGTGCGCATGGAGCTGCGATGCCACCGCTCGCAGATCGGCGATGGGCATGACCGTGGTCAGGAACGAGTCGGTCTGGACCACCATGCCAACGACTTCTCCTTTGGGCCCGAGGAGAGGAGCACCAGCCAGGTTGGGGCGAAAGGGTATGGTGGTCTGATAGAGCCCGAACAGCCGAACGTCGTCGAGGGTCGAGGCGTTCAGGTCGATGTTGGACACGATGCCGCACCCATCGTTGGCGTCGTCGCTGGCCGGGCCGGTCATGTGGGCGGCGCAAACAGCATTGGCGTATTCGACCGTGGCCTCCGAAGGAAGTGGCTGTGCAGCGTCGTAGGTCGGCGCGTCGTCAGGTTCTGGCGCTAGCAGGGCCACATCGGACATCGAGTCGGCGGCCACCAGGTTGAAACGCCGCGGTCCGGCTGGCGACGAGGCGTAAACGATGGTTGCTTCGCCGAGTGCTGTTCGACTGGTTACGGCGAGTAGGTCGGGTGTGCCGATGAAGGTGATCGTTGCCAGCTGTGCCTCTTCGCTGCGAGCGGTTCGGTAGATCGGCCAGGCTGCATCCCAACCGGCAGCCAGGGTGATATCGCCCCGAAGGCGTTCGAGCCCATTGGCGGTATCGGCCAGGAGCTCCTGAGGCCCGAGGCCAGCAGCCGCTGCGGCCAGTTGCTGACGGAGGTCGATGCCTTGGTCGGAATCGGTCGCCTCGCCTGGCCCCTCGGGGTTCGATCCTGAGGCCGGCTCGGTTTGTCCAGCAGTGCGTGGGCTGGGGAGTGATGTTGGGAGGCGGCTGCCGGCTTGCGCTCGCTCGTCGGGTGTTAGCTTGACCTCGGCTCCTCCGACGGCCACGGCGAACAGGGCAGCAGCGACGAGGACACAGGTGCCGATCATGGCGGTTGGCCAAACGAGTAGGGTCCCAGCGGCTCCCGGAGATCGAGTTGTCTCGGTCGGCGATAGCCCAACGTTCGCCGACGCTCCCAACTCCGATGGATGACGCCAGGCGCGGCTCGACGGATCGGGGAGTGGACCGAAGTGTCCGTCATCGCCGTCGTCTTCGAACATCACCGCCCAAGAGTACAGCGGAGCTGCTGTGCTTTGCCCGCGGGCCGCACGAGGTATCGGGGACAGAGCGGTACGCTTGAGGCATGCCAGGCATGACGCCACCAGAAGACAGCGATGATTGGACCGGCTTGGCCAGCGATGTCTTGCCGGTGAACGAAGCCTCCGCATGGGTCGTTCAGCCCACGTGTGGAGCCGTCGTCGTGTTCACCGGTACCGCTCGTGATCATTCCGTTGGCCGTGAGGGCGTTACCCGCCTTGAATACGAGGCCTATGAAGAGCAGGTCGTGCCCCGCCTTGATGAGTTGGCGGAAGCGGCCCGGTCGCGTTGGCCTGCTATCGGCCGGATCGTTCTGCTCCACCGAATTGGTAAGGTGCCGCTGACGGAGGCTGCCGTTGTGGTGGCCGTCTCGGCCCCACACAGAGCTGAGGCTTTCGAGGCTGCACGTTTCGGCATCGACACACTCAAGGCCACGGTTCCGATCTGGAAAAAGGAAGACTGGTCGGAAGGCTCAAGCTGGGGACGCGAGGCCCAGCACATCGTCGACGTCGACCAGGTTTAGGTTCAGCTCCGGTTCAACCGTTGTCGGCCGTGGGGGGGCTCGCTCTCGGTCGTGCCGATATCGGTTGGACCCACCAAGTCTTCTGCGGCCTGACGTACCTGCCAGTCTCTATCTCCGAGAGCAGCCTCAAGAGCCGCGTCCACCTCGGGCCCTTCGAAGGGGGCGAGGGCGAGCGTTGCCCGCCGCCGCACGGTGGCGATGTCTTCGGCCGCGGCCAGGATGGTTTCGAGTCCAGCTCCAAGGGCCCCTAGGGCGGCGACAGCGGCCTCCCTGCACAGGGGGTCGCCATGGTGAAGGGCTTGCTCTTCAAGCAGTCTGACAGCGTCTTGTTTTGGAACACCGGCGAGGTCGAGCTCGCCTAAGGCGAAGGCGGCGACTTCAGCCAGGTCAGCGTCGGATGTGACCTCGGAATCTTCGAGATCGGATCGTCCACCGTTTTTCGACAAAAATTCTGTGAGGCGCTTGGCCAGGTCGACACCGTCGGAGCGACGAGCGGCTAGCTGGATGGCGCGGTATCGAACAGAAGCATCAACATCGTCTAAGAAGGTCCGCAGAGTCGCCAAATCTAGGGCATCGGCCCGATCGGCTGCGGTCAATGCGGAGGCTCGAACCGCGGGGTCGGGTGAGCCCAATCCCTCGTTGATCGTAGGAAGGTCTCGTGCATGTCCAGCGATGGCCATGCTTCGACAAGTATGTGTCAAAATTGTTACTTTTCTTTCACCGACTAGTCTGGGAAGCTGGAACTGCTCAGGGCGATGTTGACGCGTCTTATGGCCGCCACCGTTGAGCTACGAGCAGAATCTTTCTGGCAAGAAACACAGGCAAGAAACACAACTGTAGTCAATGAATCTGTAGTCAATGAGCCGTGAAGCCATGGCGACTACAGGACCTAAGGGAGCAACCGTGTCACATATGGTCATTTACCGGGGTGCCGATGGCAAGCCGGGTTATCACCAGACGGACGACATTCACGATGCTGTCAACTTCGTCGAGCAGATGCGCAATGAGGACGGGGTGGAGCACGCGAGAATCTTCCGCCTGGAAGAGGTCGTGTTCCAATACCGCCCTTACTACCGCGTCGAGCTGGCCGGCATCGGGGAGGCCGATGGTGGCGAGACGCTTGCCGGCGAGTCCAATGGTCAGCCCGTTGTCGCCTTGACCGACGAGGCCGACGGCGCCTCAGCCGCTGAGTCCAACGGATCAGCACAGGCCATGGCCGAGATGAACGGTGGCTCCGGGGTTGATGTGGTCGACGCCGATGTTGGTGCTGAAGTCAGCACAGGTGGCGACAAAAAGGGCCTCTTCGGCCGCTAGACGATCCCGCTTCGTCGGTCGGTTGATCGACACCACGGCCTGACCGCTAGGCGTTCAGGCAACGAGCCATCACCGTCGCTTAAGGCTCCGTCAGAGGTGACGGAACAGGTCTTAGGCGATTGCGCGTTCCACCAAAAACACCATCATCAAGGCGGTGAGGGTTACGAGGGCGGCCAAAACGATTCCCACCAGGATTACTATTGTGCCTAGGCTGAACACAGCAGTTATCCGACGCCATAGGGGGGTCCGTACCGAATGGGAAGATTGAGGAGCTGCCGGAGACATAGGTCTTTCGTCGGCCTTTCGGGGAAAAAAGTAGCTTGATCCAAGAAATAGTCCGATAGGAGGACGATGGATCTCGATCCCCAAAGCGTAGCCGATGCGGATAGAACAGAAGGCGACGGGTCTCCCGAGCTTGTGGTGCCAGCCGAGCAGTTGCCGCTGCCGACCACAAGCGCCAATCCAGTTCTGCGCATGGAAACCCCTGAAGAGGCGCGACGGTCAATCCTGCGTTGGGTTGGAGGCATGGCGACCTTCGTCATAGCGGCCGCTATTCTCGGTGGCATTCTGCTCAAGGTTCCCTATGTGGCGCTCGTCCCGGGAACGGCCAGAGACACCGAACCACTCCTCGAGATCGAAGGCATTCGTGAATACCCGAGTGAAGGCAAGCTCTACCTGACGACCGTTCGAGTTCGCCAGCGTCCCAACCTTTGGGAATACCTCTGGCTGCGCGCCGATGACGACGCTGAGATCGTGCCTGAACAGGTGATCCTCGGCGATCGAACGCCCGAAGAGAACCGGGAGTTCAACCTCGGGCTCATGAACGACTCCAAGCAGGTGGCGATCGCTGTCGCCTTGGAAGAGCTCGGCTACGACGCAGTCCGAACCGATGCGGTCGTCGTTTCCCAAATCATCGGCGGCTCTGCGGCCGAAGATATCCTCGAGCTCGGCGACTCGATCATCTCGATCAATGGTGAAACGACGCTTGGTGTCGGCGATCTCGTCGACCGCCTCGGGGGATTCATGCCCGATGATGTGATCACCCTCGTCGTCGAACGGTTTGCCGACAAGACGATCTACGAGTTCGATGTGACCTTGGGTGACCACCCGGACAAGCCGGGAAGCGCCTTCCTTGGTATCCAGCCGGTCGATCGACTCGACTTTGCTGATGGCTTTGGTTTCGAGGTCGACATCGAATCCGGTGCCGTCGGCGGGCCATCGGCCGGCCTTGCCTTCACTCTGGCCGTGCTCGACCAGCTGACCGAAGGCGAACTCACCGGGGGTGAGTCGGTTGCGGTCACCGGCACCATCGATGCCGCAGGCAACGTTGGCGCTGTTGGTGGGGTACTCCAGAAGACAGCCGCCGTCCGAGATCTTGGGGCTGAAGCATTTATCGTTCCCGCTCAGTTGGGCGACGAAGCTCTTGCCGCAATCGAGCTTCGAGCCGGTGACGAGTTGAAGATCATTTCGGTGAACACCATCGAGGAAGCCTTGGATGCTCTGGACACGCTCGGGGGCGACGTCCAGGCGGTGCGTGATTTCTCCCAGCCAGTAGCTGGCTGAGCCCGGCGGTAGCCCAGGCGGCATCCGCTTATCATCGGTGCAGGGCGCGTAGCATTGGGCTATGGCTCTTTCGAGTGACCACGAGCTCGCTCCCGCCCAAATCGAGAAAGCGGATTTCCCAACCGCCTTTCGGGGCTATGACCAGGACGCTGTCCGGCGTTATCTCGGCCGCGTGGCCAGCGCAATCGAGCATCAGCAGAAGTTTGCCGCGCTCGGCGACCTCGACAGCACGATCGCGACCCAGGAACGGGTCGACGATCTCGAAGAGGAGGCGCTGTCGTTCAAGGCGGAGATCTCACGCCTTCAACAAGACCTGGCTGAACAGGAGCGTCTCAATCGAGCTCTAAGCGCCAAGACCGGTTCGGATGCCACCGACATCGGTCAGCTCGAAGCGCTCGACGAGACCCGTATTATCGAGCTGCTCGGTCAGGAAACGGCGCGGGTTCTCGAATCGGCTCGTTCCGCCGCCGCCGATATCGTTCGGCGGGCTGAGACCAAGGGTGCCGACATCGAGCGCGAAGCCCAGGACTCCATGATCAAGGCCCGCCGCGAAGCGCGGGCGCTGGTTGCCGAACGCAAGACCGAGGCTGACCGGCTTGTGGCCAAGGTGGCAACGGAGGCTGAGTCGAAGGCCCGGCAGCTGACGGTGGATGCCGAGCAGCACAGCGAGGCTGTTCTGGCGGAGTCGTCGAAGATCTTGAGCGAGGCTGAAGCCCAAGCGAGCGCCGAAGAGGAAGCGGCTCGTCTTCGAGCGGCTGAGATTGTGTCGGATGCAGAGTTGTTGCGTCGCCAGGTGCTGTCGGAGCTGGTGGTGGAGCGCACGCGGATCTCCGCTGAACTCGAAGCCGTCAATGCGACGCGGGACCGTTTGACCCTGGCTCTAAGCGTCGCCCGGGGTGAGCTTGATGTCATGATCGGCGATCTCGACCGGCCGCTCGAAGCACAAGCCCCCGACGCGCCTGACGCGGTGGATGCCGATCGCGAGGTCGACGCCCTCATCGCCGATCTCGAAGCGAAACGGATTCAGCCGAAAGCAAAGACCTCGTCCTCCGCGATGAAAAAGGGCAGTACTAAACCCGGCTCGACTAAACCCGGCTCGGGGTCTGCCGACGCCAAGGACGACGGCCCGACCGGCAACGGTGAAGCTCCCTCCGAGGGCAAAACTCACCAAGAGAAGTCGTCGGCTTCTGCCGATGGAGGCAACAGCGATGGCAAAGACAGCCGTGATGGCGAGACGGCGTCTCAGTCCAAACCGGTGATCAAGGCTTCGAAAGTTCCCGGTTCAGACCGCGTTGCCAGCAAGGGTCAATCGGCTCAGAACTCAGAAAAGAAGCGGACCAAGAAGGCGGACCGGATCGCCGGGGTGTCGATCGACGACGATGATGGCGTCGACACGTTGGAGTTCGAAGATGAGTCTGGCGACCAACCACCGTCAAAGAAGTTCGGAACGGCCGACATCGAAGCGAATAGCCTGATCGATGGGTTCCATACCATCGACCTGACCGATGACGACTCGGACGAGAATGGTTCAGGCACCGCCACAGCGAAGACACCCAAGGGCGGAAAGAAGCGGTCGGGAGAAGCTAAAGCAGCGGCCCGAACGCTCGCGATCGACGATCACGTGATCACCACGGTGGCGTCACGGGTGGAATCGCCAAACACCGACCGGGCTCGCGGCGACCTCCTACTCGAGGAACCTTTCTCGGGACGAGTTCCGGCCGAGTTCAAGGCTCGGGATGTAGCCCTCACCAAGTACGGCCCTAACTTCCGCCGCCACCTCCGCCGAGCCCTTAACGACGATCAGAGCGATGTTCTCGATCGTATCCGCGCTGGACGCGGCGCCATCAAGGCCGATGATCTGCCGCCGATCGACGAGCAAATCGAGCGATATCTCGACCCCTTGAGGGTCGGGCTCGGCGAGCTTGCCCTCGCCGGTATGTGGGCTGGGGGCGGCCGACGACTCTCGGAAAAGGCCATCGATAAGTTGGTTCATCAGCTCGCCAATTACATCGTCGAGAAGGTGCGAGCGCCCACAAGCGAGGTCCTGGACAATGCGCCGGATAAGGATCGAGAGAAGATTCTCGAACCGATCCGAGGCCTGTACCGCGACTTCCGCAACTCAGGACTTACCGACCTCGCCGACGATGCCCTCTACGAAGCATTTGCGATCGGGATTTTCGGTGCCGTCGACGATGAGGCGGCCGTTAGCTGGACGGTCGACCCTCGTAGCGACCCCGACCCGATATGTGAGATCAATGCCGAACGTGACGATCTCCACAAGGGAGATCTCTTTCCCAGCGGCCATTGTCGCCCTCTCGCTTTGTCGAATTGCCGTTGTCTCGTACTGCAGAACTAGACGATTCCTCGATAGAACTAGACGATTCCTCGATCGAATCCGTCCGCTGACTGCCACCCCGACGGTACGAGCGATACGATCGGCGTAGATGGTAGCTTCACGCCTTCGCCCCAATACCAGCCGTCTGCGATTGGTCGCGCTTGTCGTTGCCGCCGTTGCCTTCATCCTGTTCTTGTCGGCCAACGGTGTCGCCGGCATGTATACCGACTGGCTCTGGTTCGATCGACTCGACCAGGGCACGATCTGGTACACCATCTTGCAGACCAAGACGGTTCTGGTCATGGTCTTTACGTTCGCCTTCTTTCTGCTGTTCTGGGGCAACCTCGTTTTGGCCGAGCGGATGCGGCCGGAGAGCCGACCGGTTTCAGCTGAGGATGATCTTGTCGAGCGTTATCACCAGGCGGTCGGAAACCAAGGCTCTCGGGTGCGTATCGCCATTTCGGTGCTGTTCGCCCTCGTGGCCGGCGCCAATACCTCGACCCAGTGGGAATCCTGGCTTCTTTTTCGAAATGGTGGCGATTTCGGGTGGGCCGATCCTCTCTTCGGTCGCGATGCTGGGTTCTACGTGTTCCGGTTGCCGTTCCTGAGCTTCTTCATCGGCTGGCTTTTCGCCGCTCTCATCCTCACCCTCGTCGTCGTCGTCATCGCCCACTACCTGAACGGCGGCATTCGTGCTGCCGCCCCCGGCGACAAGGTCATGCCCGGCGTCAAGCTGCAGGTTTCTGTGCTGCTGGCCGCCCTCGCTGTGCTCCGGGCCATCGCCTACTACCTCGACCGGTTCGCTCTTGTTCGATCCACCCGAGGTGACTACGACGGCGCCCTAGCCACTGATGTGACCATCCAGGAGCCGGCGTACAACCTTCTGGCGCTGATCTCGTTGGCCTGTGCCGCCGTCTTTATTTACAATATTCGACGCTCCGGTTGGAGCCTGCCGGCGATTGCCATCGGTATCTGGCTTCTCAGCCACTTCGCCGTCGGCAGCATCTTTCCCATGGTCTACCAGAGGCTGCGGGTGGTGCCCGACAAGTCGCAGCGGGAAGCTCCCTTTGTTGGCTACAACATTGAAGCGACGAGGTTCGCGTATGGTCTCGATGCCGATTCGATGGTTACCTACGAGGTCGACTACGAATCAGGTCTGACGGCCGAGGATCTCGAGATAAGCGACGACGTGTTGTCGAACGTGCCCGTTGTCGATCCAGCACTAGCGGTCGAAGAGGTATCGAAGAGCGAGGGTGAGCGCAAGATCTACTCGTTTAGCGACCGTCTCGACATCGACCGCTATGAGATCGATGGGGAGCAACGCCCGGTTGTCTTGTCAGCCCGTGGACTAAACATTGCCGAGACAGGTTCGGCCTGGGAATCTCAGCATGTGATCTTCACCCACGGCTACGGCATGGCAATGGCTGGCGCCTACGACGAAGGCCTCACGTCGAGCGGCGTCGGCGAGCAGCGGGAACTCAACTTCATTGTGAAGGGCTTGGGCGAAACCGAGATTGACCCAACCCTCGACCTCTCCCTCGAACAGCCGCGGATCTACTACGGCGACCAGTTCCCCGGCTATGCCATCGTGGGAGCAGCCCGAGCTGAGACGGATTACCAAACCGGTGACAACCAGTCGATTCCCTTCAATTATGACGGTGAAGGGGGCGTGCCGATGGGCTCCTCACTTCGCCGGCTGGCTTTCGCCCTCCGCTTCCGCCAGATCGACCCTCTGGTCTCCCGAAACGTGACCGATAGATCGCGTGTCATCTACAACCGAGATGTCATGGACCGGGCCCGGGAGCTCGCTCCGTTTCTCCGGTTCGATCAGGATCCCTATCCCATCGTGGCTGACGGCCGAATCCTCTGGATGCTCGACGGTTACACCACCACCGATGACTTCCCGTACTCCCAGTCGGCCCGTCCCGTCGGCTTGTCGACCTCGGCCGACCTGAGCGGCGGCTACAACTACGTTCGGGACTCGGTGAAGATTGTCGTCGACTCCTACGACGGCGGAGTCACGATGTATGTGGTCGACGAGGAAGACCCGATTCTCGCCGCCTGGCGCAATGTCTTCCCCGACCTTTTCACCGACGCTTCCGAGATGCCTGAGTCGGTACTTAGCCATCTGCGGTATCCGCAAGACATCTTCAGCGTTCAGACCCAGATGTGGTCGAGCTATGTCGTGGATGACGCCACCGATTTCATCGAGGGTGCTCTGGCCTGGGGTGTGGCCAATCAACCGCGGCCTGAGGCCCAGGGGAACGAGGGAGCAGATCCAACCCCGACGCTCCCGATGGATCCCCAATACCTCATGGCCCGCTTGCCGAGCTCTGAGTCGGCCGAGTTTGTTCTCCAGCGAGCCTTCGTCCCAACGTCGGGCGCAGATGGCACCAATACCGCCCGCCCAGAGCTCACCGCTCTGATGATGGCGCGGTCGGATCCGGAGAACTATGGCGAACTCGTTCTGTTCCGGCTGCCGGCTGGCGAGGTGAATGCTCCTGATCGAGTGCATTCTGAGATTCGCAAGAACGATGATCTCACCAACTTCATCAAGGAGAAGGCTGGTGCCCAGGTCGAGTTCGGCGAGATGAGCATTGTGCTGGTCGGCAACACGATCGTCTACGTGCGGCCAGTGTACGTCGAGGCCAACAGCGCCACCGCTGTGCCCGAGCTGCAACGGGTCATCGTCGTGAACGGTGACCGAATCGCCATGGCGGGCACGGTAGAGGACGCCCTTCGCGGTGCTGTATCTGGTCCGTCTCCAGCCAACGACACTACCGACCCTGATCCTCGGGTGGATGCAGACGGTTCCTCGGTGGTTGGGCTTATCGCTGAGGCCAGACTGTATTTGGAGACGGCCGAAGGCATCGCCGAGGATGATCCCCTGGAAGCAGACCGACTTCGGGCGTTGGCCGCCGATGCACTCCAGAAAGCGGGAAGTCTTCTGGGAGGCACATCGGAGCCGGAAACGACCAGCAACGACACCTAGTTTCCCCCGAACACCGTTATTCGGTGTGGTTTACAAATTGTTTGGCGGATCCATGTCGTATCTTGTCGAAATGTTCATCGTTTTGTACCAGGTCGAGCGTCCTGCTGCGACAAGTTTGGATGTACGATGTAGAAACGTTCGATCGGTGCTTGAGACTCTTCGCGGCGGAAGGTTACTCAGGCACCGGTCGGACTCTCTCGCGTTTTGGGCCCAGCTGGTAGGTTGTTGTTCTACTCGCGCCTAGGCGCCAAAAGGAGATGACCATGTTTCGTCGTGTCAATCCCGCTGATCTTCGGGTTCCTGCGCCCGAGGAAACCCTTCCAGGTAGAGCTGAACCGGTGGCGGTTCCGAGCGCCCACTACGTGAACGGAAATCCCTTGGTCGGCCCCTTTCCCGAGACGATGGAGACGCTCGTTGTCGGTATGGGGTGTTTCTGGGGCGCTGAGCGCTTCTACTGGCAAGAGGATGGGGTCTACACCACGGCGGCAGCGTATGCGGGGGGCACAACGCCGAACCCGACCTACGAGGAGACATGCACCGGCATGACGGGTCATACCGAGGCCGTGCTGGTCGTTTACGATCCTGCGATCGTCAACCTGGAGCGGCTGTTCGCGATTTTTTGGGAGAATCACGACCCAACGCAACACATGGGGCAGGGCAACGACATCGGCACCCAGTATCGGTCTGCGATCTATACGACCACGCCAGAGCAGCTCGTAGCCGCTCAAGCGTCGAGAGAGGCCTACCAGCAGCGCCTTGACTCGGCAGGCTTCGGTACCATTACGACTGAAATCGAGCCGCTGGGCCCTCTGTACTACGCTGAGGACTACCACCAGCAATACCTGGCCAAGAACCCGAATGGCTACTGCAATCATGGGTTCTGCCAGATTTCCTACGCCGAGTGATCGGCCATCTCATGGGTTAGTTCAGTGGAACCTAAGGCGATCAACGTACAACTGCTTGGCGGATTCAGCGTTACATACGGGCCGTATGCGCTGCAATCGCTCCCACCCCAGTCGGTGTCGCTACTGGCGTATCTCATTCTCAATCGTGGGCGCCCCCAAACCCGCGATTTGCTGGCTGGCAGGTTCTGGTCGGATTTGCCCGACGACAGAGCTCGTCGGCGCCTCAGCAACACGCTCTGGCAGATCAAGAACGCCTGTATCGCTGCCGATATCCCCGAACTTCTGACGACGACAGCGTCCTCGGTTCACGTCACCTCCCAGCATGCGTTGAGCATCGACGCCGAGAACTTCATCGCCAAGCTCGATGAGGTCAGCGCCGGTAACCGGTCCCCCTACTCGAAGGGACGGCTTGCCGACCGCCTCGCCGCTGTTGCCGCGACCTATGCGGGCGATCTGCTCGACGGTCACTATGACGACTGGATCGAGACCGAACGGTTCGTCATCCGCGAGCGCTACCTCGAAACCCTTCGACAACTGGTCAAGATGTACAAGGGCAAGTCGGACTACCAGACCGCTGTGCGCTTTGCCCGCGATCTCGTCGCTCAAGACCAGCTGCAGGAGGAAGCGCACAAGGAGGTCATGCGGCTTTATGCCATGCTCGGACAGGTAAGCGCAGCCGAGCGTCAGTTCAATCTTTGCCGCGATGTCTTGAAGCACGAACTCGGTGTCGACATCGCCCCTGGCACCGTCGAGCTGATGGAACAGATCCGTATCGAGGTACCAGCCCAGCTCGCGCCTACGGAACGTACAGCGACAGATTTTGGTGTCATGGTGGGTCGCACTGACGAGAGGTCGGTGATGCTCGATCAGGCCGATGCGCTTGTCAAGGGCACAGGTGGTGTGGTCTTGATCGAAGCCGACGCCGGGCTCGGCAAGTCGAGGCTTGTCCATGAGTTCGTGAAATCCGCTGAATGGCGAGGTCTGCGGGTGCTGAGTGCTGGCCACACCCAGCTGAGTAGCCTGCGAGCTTTTGATGGACTGCGTGAAGCCCTCGAACCTACAACGATTGGGCTTCGGGGAGAGCATCTTGCCGAGGTGCTGGAACCGGTCTGGCTACAGCATGTGGCCAACGTGTTTCCCGAGCTGAAGCGGCATCTGCCCGAGGCCGTGCCCACCTATAACCTCCGGCCTGAAGAAGAACCGACCAGGATGAGCGAGGCGCTGGCCAGGGTTCTGCTCGCTCAAGGGGGATTGGCCCCAACCGTGGTCGTGCTCGAGGATGTTCACTGGGCCGACGACGACACGATGGACGTGCTGGCCCAGGTCGGTGAACGCTTGGCCGACAGCGGTGTGCTGTTGTGTGCCAGCTTCCGACGCGACGAAGCTCTTCAGTCGGAGGCGGTCTGGGCCAGCTTGGCTCGCCTCGAACGCCTGGAGCGCACGACCCGCGTATCGCTTGCTGCCCTCGACGCCGACGAGATTCGCAAGATGATCATGGCCAATACGGTGGCGGCTCAGCTGCCGGACGAAGTCATCGACTATGTGGTCGAGGCATCGCAGGGATCGCCGCTCTTCGTTGTTGAGGCCCTCAAAGATCCTCAGGCTCTTCGTAGCTTGGGGCAAGACCTCCTCGATGGTGAGGATCCGCTCGCCGGTCATCTTCCGCTCGACGTCGCACAAGCCCTTCAGTCCCGTATCAGCGATCTTCCGACCCCGGCCCGTCTGGTTCTGGAGGCCCTGTCGGCGCTGGCAGAACCGGCCACTGCTCACACCGTCGCCCGTATCGCTGGTCTCGATCGACGCGAAGCTCTTGTCGGTCTCACCACTGCGGTCGACAAGGGACTACTGGTCGAGTTGGAAGAGGGTTACTGCCGGTTTGGGCAGGAACAGACTCGCCACAATATCTATGACGGCATTGCTGAGATTGATCGGCGGGCGATTCATCGCCGCATTGTCGATCACCTTTTCACCTCCGACCCGGTAGAGCCGGAGCAGGTCGCTTACCACGCACGTCTCGCCCATCGGTGGAACGATGCCTACGACTGGCACCTGCGAGCTGCTGATCGGGCGCTCGAGATTCATGCCTACCGCACAGCGGCCGAGCACTACGGACAAGCTGATGGGGCGGCGTCGGAGGCCGGGGTGGCCCGCTCTGCCCGAGTGGCTGATCTTCTGCGCTACGAAGCGGCCCTCGACATGCTGGGCCGACGCAGTGAGCAGACCAACCTGCTGAAAGAGCTGGCCGACATGGACCTCGACTTTGAGGTTGAGGTTGGGCTCGCCGTTCGGCGGACCCACCTTCTGGGCCAAACCGATCAGCACGCCGAAGCTCTGCGGCTGGCCACGTCCTATCTCGGGCCGGCCAAGGAGGCTGGGATCGATACCTACCCGCTGCTGAGCGTCATCGGGATGGTGCTGGTCTGGTCTGGTGATATCGAATCGGCGATCGATTCGACGTCAGCCGCGTTCGAGGCCGCGCCGAGCGATAGTGCCCGCATCGAGAGCGAAATCTGGCAAGCGAAGGCGCTGAACTCGGCGGCTCGCTTCGACGAAGCTGAAGTCAAGGCCCAGAATGCTCTTACCGCCGCTACCACCGTTGGTGATCAGCGCAACCAGATCGAGGCGCTCGGCGCACTGGCCGGAGCGGTTCGGAGCCAGGTCCGCCTGCCGGAAGCGGAGGAGCTGCTTCTGCTCGCCTCCGATCTTGGACGCAGAATAGGTTACCGCTATGGCGAGGGCGTAAACCTGGTCAACCTCGCATCGGTGTGTGGGGCACAAGGTAGGGGAGGGCAGGCGCTCGATCTTTTCGGTCGAGCGGCCGAGATCTTCGCCTCGCTCGACAATCGGCGCGGCGAGACGTTCGTTCGTGTGAACTCGGCTGAGTTGAATGCAAACCTGCTTGGCAACTTCGAAGGGGCCGCTCGCGACTACCAATTCGCTCTCGAATACTTCAGAAGCGTTGGCGACAAGCCTCGTGAGTGGCAGGCCTTGGCTGGACTAGCGGCCGTAGAGTGCAAGATCGGGAAGCGCCGTCTTGGGCATCGCCGCCTCGGGCGAATCCTGTCGGCCGGGGTTGAGGAGGTTCCGCCAGCTGAGGTTCGGGTGCGGCGAGTGCTGGCACTCGATGAGATGGAGGCAGGCAGCCTCGACGTGGCTGCGGCTCACCTCGAACGGATTGGCGTCGTGTTGGCTGAGCATCGGGATCCGTGGAGCGAGCCGAATGTTCTCGCCCAGCGGGCGGTTGTTGAGCTCAGGATGGGAGCGACCGACGAGGCCGTCGCCTTCGCTGAGAAGGCGGTGGCGATCAACGAATTAGGAACCGATCAGCCGCATGCAACGGCTCTTTGGTGTTGTGAGGTGTTCAGCGTGGCAGGTCTCGTTGTAGAAGCTGATGAGCAGGCGTCGAGAGCCTTCACCGGTTTGAGCGAGAGTCTGAGTGGTTTGGACACGGAGACGGCGAATCACGCATGGCGTAGCGTGCAAGTTCACGTGCAGATCGCCGAGGCTTACGAGCGACGGTTCCCGCGTTACGCTCAGGCGTCGTTGCCCAGGGTGGATGCGCCGGCCGGTCGAACGCTTAAGGCTGACGAGTATCGCACCGTGACATGGACGATCTCGGAGCCTGAAGACTGGCAAGAGCCGTCTGCGTCAGATCGGCGGAGGCGTCGCATCGGCCGGCTCGGTCTGGAGGCTCAAGAACAGGGGGCGACGGCCCGTGTTGCAGACCTGGCCTCGACGTTGGGAGTAAGCGAGCGCACCGTCAAGCGGGATTTGGCCGCGCTTCGTCAGCACTCCGGCGCCGACGTCACCTAGCCGAAGAACTAGTAAAAAGAATTTCGGCGGGTTGTCAGGGTGTAAAAGCCCAGGTCAGACGGGGTTTTGGGTGAATGTCCCCCAGGTCTGTCCCCGAAGTGGCAGGCTTTGGAGGTAACACCCAGATAGGTCTAGGTGAAAGTGTGTACCAGCAGGTTCAAGCAATTGAATCACGTAGCCAACACACGCCGCAAGACTTCTTGGAGCGAACACCAAATGCGTCAACGACTATTTACTGCCCTCATCGTAGCATCAGGATCTGTGCTCACCGTCGTGAGCCCAGCCGTCATAGGAGATTGGCTTCACATGCCCTAAGTGGCGGGTATGAACTGGGTCCTCACCGGTTCCCAATCGTTCTCCGCCGTGGTTGGGAGAGGACCTCGCCTACAGAGCGTTC
>CAKZXA010000038.1 GCA_937922045.1 uncultured Acidimicrobiales bacterium
GGAGAATTCTTCTTTCAGCAAGGCCACAACGAGATTCTCCCACATCACGATGGCCACAGGAACCCGCCGACCCGTCGGCCCACTTGACCGGGCGGCCTCGCTCGGCTGAGGTGGTTCGACATGAGTACCGGAGTCCTCCACGCCACGGCTGCAGCTCTTCATCATCGAATCGCTGCTGCCGCCAACCCGTCTCCTGTCGGCTTCGGTCCTCCGCCGAGTTCGGCCAGCATCACCGACCCTGGGCTAAACCTCTTCCTTTTTCACCTTCAGCCTCTGGTATCGAGGGCCTCGTCTCCTGGGCGGGCGGAGGGTCCCTCGTATGAGGCCAGGTTTCTACTGTCCGCGATCCGGCCGAGCCTCGGCGGCGACCCATCGACGCTTACCCTTCTCGACACGGTGCTGGTGGAACTTCATGATTCGCCGTTGCTGACGGTGCCCGGGTTGGAAGATCCGGCCCGCCTCACGATCGACGACGTGGCTCCAGCGGAATTAGCCAGTGTCTGGTCGACCGTCCCCGGCGCAACCGCCGAGCCCTCTATCGTGATCCGAGCATCGCCTCTCTTGCTTGCCACCCGACGCCGACCTCCTCCGCCGGTGGATGACCGAAGCATTCAGGCCGCACCCACCGGCATCGCTGCCTTCTTCGGACCGGTCGCCTTCGCTCACCCCCAACGACCGATACGCCTCACCAGCACGGCCGAGCTACAACGCCACCTCACCCACGATCCACCGGCCGATGATCCGCTCCCCCACGCCGTCAGTCTCTTCTTTGAGAATGGCGGTCGTACGTGCTGGGTGGTTCCAACCGTTGCGGGCCGTGAGGAGCAAGCTCTCGCCGATCTCGAACACCCGGACTATGACGAGATCGCGATCATCAACGCTCCAGGCGCGACGCCCGAGCTGGCTCGGCTGGTCGTCGAGCACTGCGACCGCACACGCAAACGGTTTGCGGTGGTCGATGCTCAGCTCACCGACGTCGCCGCCACCGTTCAACCACGCAACGACATCGCTGACAGCGCTTTCGCCAGCTTCACGATGCCCTGGCTGTTGGTTGCAGATCCAGCAGGTGGCACCGGCACGATCTCGGTTCCTCCCGGCGGCGCGGTGTGCGGTCAGCTGTCGACGACCGACCGGGAGCGGGGCGTTTGGAAGGCTCCTGCTGGCCGCCGCCTCAACGGTGTGCTGGGGGTGACCGAGGATATCCCATCCACGATCGACACCGTCGAGCGCAGCGTCAATCCAATCCTGACCTTTCCTGGTCGCGGCCACGTCGTGTGGGGGGCTCGCACCTTGTCGTCGGGTGCTGAGTGGAAGTACATCAACGTGCGGCGCCTCGGGCTGTTCATCGAGAACTCGATCAGCCGCTCCCTCGATTGGGTGACCTTTGAACCGAACAGCGGCCCATTGTGGGCGTCGGTGACCGAGGAGATCACCCGATTCCTCACCACCATCTGGCGACAGGGTGGACTGGAAGGTGAGCGGCCAGAAAACGCCTTCTTCGTGAGGGCGGATCGCACCACGATGACCCAAGACGATCTCGTAAATGGTCGGCTCGTTATTCAGGTCGGCGCGGCCCTCACCCGTCCATCGGCGTTCGTTGTCCTCACGATCACGAAGAGCACCGTGGAAGCCGTCTCATGAGTTCATCTGCAGCCAAGCCTTTCAACGACGACCATGTTCGCCAATGGCAGGAACAGGGTTGGGTCCTCGTGCCATCGCTCGTCCCGGCCGATGAGATCGACGACGCACTAGATGACCTCTGGCGCCTCTTTCCCCGGCCCGATGAGTTCCACGCTGGTGAAGGAGGCGATCGCCGCCAGGGTTTCGAAAACCGCACCGACCCCCGCAACCTCGTGCACCGAGATCCTGTGCCCGATGACATTCCCGCTTTCCGGGATCGCCAATTTCTTGGACGGGCCCTGTTTCCGTTTCCCGGTTCAAACAAGCTGAACCGTTTGGCCGTGCATCCGAACATGGTCGACTTTGCCCGCACCGCTATGGGCGATGACGATCTTCGCATCTACCAGATGGCGCTGTGGGCCAAATACACGGGTGTCACCAACTACGCCCAGCCTCTCCACCAAGACCATAATCATTCGGTGGTACCAGCGAGGATGGAACCAGGATGGTGGCACATGGAAGGATTCCTGTATCTCTCCGACGTTGACGAGGACGTGGCGCCAACCCACGCCGTCAGCCTGAGCGACAGCGGTGGCCGCATCACCTACGGCAGATACCTCGGCCCCGATGATGATCCCGCCTTGTGGGCGGCGGCCAAGCCAGCTGTCGGGCCCCGAGGCTCCTTTCTGGCCTACCGGCCCGACGTTTGGCATCGCGGCGTCAACCTCACCCGCCCTGGAGGATCTCGCTTCCTGTTTGGTCTCAGCTTCAAACATGGCGGTCAGGATTGGATCGGCTACGAGAACGTGCAGTCTCGTTCAACCGCTGATCGATTCGTTCGCTTCGTCGCTTCCTGCACCCCAGACGAGCTCTCCCTCTTTGGCGTGCCGATGCCCGGTCACCCGTTTTGGAATGCGGCTACAGTCGACGCGATGGCGGAGCGCTACCCGGATCTCGACGTGAGTCCGTGGCGCGACGCACTCCTATCCTAGACGCACGGCCAAACGTACTGCCAATAGACGCACGGCCAAACGTACGGCCAAACACGTGAACCGACACCACTTGGCGACGACGATGTTCTGCCGAATACCCTGCTTCTCGATCGGGTATTTCCGAGTCCTCTCTCCTTCGGTCATGGCATGCATCACTGTTTGGGCCAGACAACCTGGCGCCGTTCAGTGGTTCTGCGCAGGCCTTCACACCTGGTCGTTCGGTCTTAGCCCACCTCGTCCTCACGACGGCGAGCCACGAACAGCACGCTGAACCCAACCACGATCAGCGCCAAAGCGGCGCTCGCAAGACCACCAGTCGAAGCGCCGGTGAATGCCAGCGGCCCAGGGGCCGAAGCTTCGCCAGCCTTGATGGCGACGTCAGAGGTGTTGTTTCCATAGGTGGTTTCAACCGCCCCACCAATGGCGGCGATGGATGCCTCGACCGTGTAGTCACCGGCGATGGCGACCGTGGTGTTGACGAAGAACAGTGGTGTCTTCTCGCCGGGCAGCACCAGACCATCCCACGTCGCTGTGACCGTCTGGCCGACGACCGTGAACGTCCAGCAGCCACCGTCTCTCGGGCAATCATGGTCCGAGGTGACCGAACCGATGGTGAGGCCCGACGGCACCACGACCGCAATCTTGATGCCGTCCTCGACCGGGGCGTTCCCGGAATTGGTTCCCACGACCTTGTAGGAGACCTCGTCACCCTTCGCAACGGTGGTCGAGTCGGTGCTGATGTCCACCGTCAAGTCGAGATCCTTGACGACAATGCCGCCATTGATGTCGTCGATGTCCTCGCCTGCTGCCACCGTAACCGGTACGGTTTTGGCGATGTAGGGGAACAGGGAGTCGTCTCCAGAGCCTGCACCAACAGTAGGACTCGTCAGAACCATGGTGTCGGGCGTCAGGAGCTCGATGGTGTAGTCGCCAGCTGGCAAGTCGGTAAAGCGGTAGGCACCAGCAGCATCGGTCGTGAGCGAGACGACTTCGCCCTCGAAGGTAGCCAAGTTGAGGACGACATCGACAGCAGAGGGTTCATCTGGCTGCAGCAAGCCGTCACCGTTCAGATCCTGCCATACGGAGCCTCCGATGCTGGCCGGGTCCTCACCAAAGTTGACGTCATCGAGACCGCCGGTCGGCACCGTGACATCGAGG
>CAKZXA010000039.1 GCA_937922045.1 uncultured Acidimicrobiales bacterium
CAGCACCGGACCATCGCGACCCTCGAGTAGGTGGCGAAGCGAGGCTGGGCGGGCGTCGGACAAGAGATCGGCCATGGACCAAATCTACGGGGGCAATCCGCTGTCGTCCCAACCAAGAAACTTGAGCGACCCCAGGACCACTCCTACACTGCGCTCGTGGGAACCAGCGACGACGAGTTGACGGCGAGCTACCGACACTCGGGATTCGGCCAGGATCTGGGTTCAGGAACCTCACCTGCAGTGCTGGTCGTCGACGTATGTCGGGCCTACGCCGTCGAGGGTTCGCCCCTCTACGCCAACTGCGAGGGTGCCTTCGATGCCACCGCTTCGCTCATCGCTACCGCCCGCTCAACGGCGACGCCCGTCATCTGGACCCGAGTTCGTTATCAGCCCGGCGGCGCCGACGGTGGCCTCTTCTACCGCAAGGTCGGAGCTCTCTCCTGCTTTGACGAGGGCAACCCTCTTGGCGATTGGATCCCCGGCATCGAGCCTGCCGAGGGCGAAGTGGTCATCACCAAACAGTACGCGTCCGCCTTCTTCGGCACATCGCTGGCCTCGACGCTCAGCGCCACCGGCATCGATAGCCTGTTGATCTGTGGCGTGTCTACCTCTGGCTGCGTCCGAGCGTCAGCGGTCGACGCACTGCAGAACGGTTTCATCCCCCTCATCGTGACCGATGCATGCGGCGACCGCGATCAGGGAGTGCACGACGCAAACCTTTTCGATCTCGGGGCAAAATACGCCCAACTTCTCGATCTCGCCACCGCTACCAGCCTGCTCACTCCATGACCTGAACAAGACCACACCTACCAACGACAGAAGGAACCAGACAATGGACTTAGGAATCTTCATCCCTATCGGCAACAACGGCTGGATGATGTCGAAGAACGCACCCCAGTACATGCCGAGCTTCGAGCTGAACCGCACCACAGCCGTACGAGCTGAGGAAGCCGGCTTCGAATTCCTGCTGTCGATGGTGAAGCTGCGCGGGTTCGGCGGTGATACCGAATTCTGGGACCACAACCTCGAATCGTTCAGCCTCATGGCCGGCCTCGCCGCTGCCACAAAAGACATCAACCTCTTCGCCTCCGTCGCCCTGCCCACGATGGAACCGGCCATGGTGGCCCGCATGGCGTCAACCATCGACGACATCTCCGGTGGCCGGTTCGGCATCAACATCGTTTCCGGCTGGAACCAGATCGAATACTCCCAGATGGGTGTGTGGCCCGGCGACTGGTACTACGAGAAGCGCTACGACTACGCCGAAGAGTACGTCACCATCATGAAGGAACTCTGGGCCGACGGCGTGAGCGACCTCAAGGGTGAGCACTTCCAGATGGACGACTGCCGCCTCTCACCGCCGCCCAAGAACGGTGGCGTGCCGCTCGTCTGCGCCGGCCAATCCGACCGAGGCATGCAGTTCTGCGCCGAGTACGGCGACTATCAGTTCATCATCGGCACCGCCGACCTCGACGTGGTCCGAAACGATGCAGGCCGACTCATGGCCGCAGCCGAGACAAGTGGCCGCGACGTCGGTGTCTACGTGCTGTTCCAGATCACCATGGGTGAAACCGACGCCGAAGCTGAAGCCAAATGGCAGAGCTACAAGGACGGCGCCGACCTGGAAGCGATCAAGTTCATGACCGGCCAGGCCGAGCTCGACACGGCCGGCGCCACCGCCGAGAAGATCACCGAAATGCAGGGAGCGTTCAACCTCAACATCGGCCCGATCGTCGGCTCCCACGCCACCATCGCAGCTCGCCTCGACGAGGTGGCGGCAATCCCAGGCGTCAAGGGCGTGATGTGCGTGTTCGACGACTACCCCGTCGCCACCGCTGAATTCGGTGAGAAAATCATGCCCCTCATGGAGTGCCGCAAGTGACCGACGTCGTCGTACGAGCAGTTATCGGCAACCCCAACCCAGGCGGCCGCACAACGACCGTCGGCGAGGCGGTTGCCGCCAAAGCAGCCGAGCTGCTGGGCGGTGGCTCAACCGAAACCATCGAACTGGCCACCATTGCGGCCCACCTTTTCGAATGGGGCAACGACGACGTCAAAGCCCTTACCGAGACGGTGGCGGCGAGCACGGTCAACGTGTTCGCTTGCCCTACCTACAAGGCCACCTACACCGGGCTACTCAAAGCCTTCCTCGATAACTACGGCAACGACGGACTCGCTGGCACGATAGCGATTCCCGTGATGGTGGGCGCAACCCCACGCCACGCCCTCGCCACCGAGGTGCACATGCGGCCACTGCTGGTGGAACTTGGCGCCTCGGTGCCGACGCGAGGCCTCTACGTGTTGGAGTCTGAACTCGACACACTCGACGACGTGGTCGCCGATTGGGCGGCGGGAGCAGCCGTCGCCCTCGCTTGAGACCAATTCGGTGAACCCAGTCCCGGCCGAGGAGTTCGAATCGATGGTGGCCGACGCCATCGATTCGCTACCCGATGAGTTCCTCGACCTGCTCGACAATGTTGTCGTGCTGGTCGAGGACGCTCATACCGAAAACCTTCTCGGGCTGTACGAGGGCGTCCCCCATACCGAGCGTGGCGACTACGGCGGTCTTGAACTTCCCGACCGGATCACGCTCTACCGATTGGCCCTCTGCGACTTCGTGGAAGACCGGTCGGCGTTGGTCGACGAAATCCTGGTCACCATCGTGCACGAGGTGGCCCATCACTTCGGCATCGACGACGACCGCCTCCACGAACTCGGCTGGGACTAGGAACTGCCGCTGGTAGGGCCGAGAAGCGAGAAAGGTCCCTCGCTCCTCGACCCGCCTAGCAGCTATCAGTTGCCGCGCTTTTTAACCCGCAACAGGCCCCACATCCCCTGCTCGACCGCCCACATGAAGGCACCACTTCGGTAGGCGTGATCTCCGGGGTGGTTCGCCGTGAACGCAATGTCATGGGTCGAATCAGTCGAGAGACCTGACGCCGAACCAATCCATGGACCATCGCCAACCCAGGGAGCAAACGCCCAGGCTTGATCGTGCACGGTGAACGAGTGGTTCCTCGGCTTATCGGCCGCCGTCACCAACCGAAGCCAGAGCCGTTCGCCAACCGTGGCCTCCCAGATCGGCGTCGGTGGCTTCGTCGCCATCCCCACCCGATGGTTGATCAACCCGCTGCGGTAGTTGATGCCCTTTTGACCAGAATCTTCAGGGTCGTCGTCGGGCACAACATCTCGCACCGGAAGCTCGGGATTGCCGGCAACGAAATGACGAAGCCCATCTTGGAGGATGAGCACCTGCTCGTTGGCCACCGGTTTTCCCTTCCGATCGACGAGGCGAACGTTGGGGCCATGCCAGCGCTCCTCGCCCGACACCGGATCCACCGGCGTGCAATCGCCAGGCTCAACCACCAGCGCACCGACGAGGCCATGGTGACGGTGGTTGCGGATATCGGCCATGTCGTAGAGGTAACAGACTCGACCTTGACCATCTCGATGATGGGCAGGGGCGAGTTCTGGATCGGCATACCACCAGTACTCTCGCCAGTTGGACTCGCGCTCCTCACCGTGACCGTCTCCACCGTGGCCGTTCTCGCCGTGACCATCTCCATGTCCATGTTCGCCGTAGCGGAAAATCACCTCTCCCCCACCGTGATGGTGCCCGCCTCCAGGGCCCTTGGAGGCCACGGTGCTATCGCGGTTGTTACCGATGTAGGCACCGTCGTCGGTGTACACGCTGTAGCGAAGCAAGCTCGCGTGGAGCGACACTCGGGGTGAGATCGTCCGCTCGTCTGGGTAGCCCAAATCATCGAGGTGCTCCAGCGGCAGCCGGGGCGGGCTCGGTTCAGGGCCAAAACGGGCGTCGAACGGGTCGTGATGTGGGTGGAACTGATGATCCTCACCGCCGGGGAGGAGTTCGTTGATCAGGGTCACCTTGATCCACTCACCAGGTCGAGCTCGTAGGACCAGGGGTTCTGTTGTGTGGTGGACCCCAACCGGGTTGCGGTGGCCCGTGTCGTGACCCTCCTCATCGAGTATCGGTTCACAGCGGTCGGCGACCTCGTAGATCAGACCCCACGGGTCGGTCAGTTGCTTGCCGTCGTACTCGTGCTCATGGCGGCGGGCCACCACGCAGTACTCCCGCACATTGGCCGGCGCACTGCCATCGGATCGCATAGCCGGACGGGGAGGTGCCGATGTGCGACTCGACAGCTGGGCGGCCACAGCCTCAAGATCGGCCGACCCGGCCAGTGCGGCCAGCGGGAGCAGTGAAGTGAACGCATCGAGCGTGGCGTTGTGGCAGCGAATCACACCCCAGCAACCAAGCCAGAGATCATCCATGGCCGAGAACTTCCACATATAGTCGCCGGTGCCGTAGGAGAGCCCGTTGCCTTGTTCAATTTCAAGGGTGAACGCTTCCGAAAGACCGATCGTCTGTTGATTGACAACCGGGGAGGCAGGGTTCTGCCATTCTCGTCGCCACCGCATGCCGTGCAGGGCAAAGCTGTGCTGCTCCTCGTGTGACCCTTGAACGAGACGAATCCGCAGCGGTTCGCCAGGATAGGTCTGGAAGATCTTCGTGTCGGGCTGCCGGTTTGTGCCCGGCGAACCACTCCGACGGATCCTTCCCTCGGTGCGTGAGTGGGCTGCTCCGAAAGTTCACGCCCATCGAACCCGGGTCCTCGTCGCCACCGAGAATGCTCGGAGGGTTGAGAGGCTTGTCATGCCGGTCGTAGAGAGGTATGAAGTCGCCGATGTTGACGCATGCCTCGCGGAACGGTTCAAGACCGGTTCGAGAGCCGGGCTTGACTACCGCTTCAGGGTCGCTCCAGGCCACGGTCTGCTGATCGTGACGGAACCATTCCGAGTTGGGAGGCTCGGCGATCAGTGCCCCGGAAAGTCCACGCTTCTGTCGGTAGTTGGCCAACAGATGATCGTGAAAGAAGCTGGGACCAAACTCCTCGTCGACTACCCATCGGTGGAGGCTGACACGGCGGTCAAGTTTGCCCGACTGGTCGGGGCCAACCGCTTCGCGGCAGCTCGCACCGCTCAAGTAATTCCAACCGGTGCAGGATCCGTCGGCTGCGAGTACATCGAACTTCACGAGGTGAACGTGGAGCCCACATTCCACCGGCGGGGCGATCAGATCGAACTCATCGGCGGGCAGGGTGCCCAGCGTGTTGACCAGTTGCCATTCGACGATGTCCCCGTGGTTAGCTCGAGGAAAGAAGGCCTCGATCTCATCCCCTTGGGGTACCGGGTGGGTCTCTTCAGCAACGATGTTTCCGTTCTTGTCGAGCTGGGCGATCTCGATGTTCGTCAGCTTGGAGTAGTGAGCGTTCTTGTCGTGCCAACCATCGGTGTTGAACTCGGCCCGTCCCGATCTGACCTCGGTCGTGTAGCGAATGATCCGGGGCGGGGCCAAACCCGCAGCCCGGTTCCACCGTCGGGCGTCTTCGTCCAGGTTGACAAAAACCTGACCGGGACGAGCGAGGTCGACGACACCAGGGGCAAAAGCAGCCTTCTCCAACGTGGAGGCGCTCGGCATCCTCAGGAGCTGCCGACGGCCGGACACGAACTCGTCCTTGATGGCTGGAGGGGGCGGAGACTTCTGTGGGAAGGCGCCGTCGATGAACCAGGGGAACCCTGGATTCGTCGGCGTCGACGCCTCAGGATCTCGTCCCGGCAAGGGAGCAAGCGGTTGCACCGGCGTACCGTCGGGCAGCGAACGGGTGCCGTCTACCAGACGATCGTAACTTCGCATCATGCCCCACATGCCGTGATGGAAGTGGGGGTAGAGGTGGCAGTGCCAGATGATGTCGCCAGGAGATTTCTGTCGGCTACCAACCCCGTACAGCGGATCGATGGTCACACCCGCCTGAGGGCCAACCGTGATGGAATCGAGCATCGCTGAGCCGCGGGGCTCGCCAGGCTTCCAGGTCGACGGCGGGGCGGTATCTTGTGGCACCTCACGCCACTGATGCACGTGGAGGTGAAAGACGTGGGGTTTCCTTAACACCGGCATGAACAACTCTGATCCGGGCCGGGTCGCCCTTATAGCCGTAGAGAATGGGGGTCACGGGATCGCCGAACAGCCAGGAGCTGTGGTGTTGTTCTTCGCCCCCGACCTGTTCAAGGAACGTACCGTCGGCATCGCGGGCGACGTGGTAGGTCTCGTTGAGGTCGCTGTCTAGGCCGAGGCGCACCGCCGAGAAGTCGATGCCAACCTGGCCGGCTGGAACATCGTCGGGGGTGGACTCGGCATAGCGCCTCATCATGTGGGGCACACGGTTTGGCATCGGCTCAGCACGATACGAGAGCGGCATGACCCCGCCTCCGTGAGCGCCGTGCATGGCACTATGAACCTCGGATTCATCGTGGATAAAGATGGTGTATTCCCGGTGTGACCGGGCAACGTCGTCGACGTAGAAGTCGACGAAGTCTTCATGGCCGGGAGTTTCGATGTTCTCGTTGGCATCGATGATGTCGACGTAGAGACCATCGGCATAGTCGGTGCCGGTGAGTGTTTCGCCCGTCTCCGAATCGCGCCAGTAGGTTCCGGCCGGCTCGATAATCAGCGCTCCGAAAAGCCCGTGGGCGTTCGTTCCGCGTTGATCGCCCCGTAGGTCGGCTAGGTCGTTGAAGAGCCACACCCCTTCGTGCTCTGTCGACCATTTGAACAGCCGCTTGCCGCCAGGCCCAACCGTGGTGTCGCGGTTGCGGCCCACCTTGGCGCCGTCGCCGTGTTGAACCCCCTTGCGGATTTTGGGACTCGACGTGCCCCCAGCCAGACCAGAACCTTGAAGATGGAGCCCAACCCGACGATTGCTCAGACTGTTCTCGAAGTGAACCTCGACCTTGTCACCCTGGCGGGCCCGCACAACCAGGGGCCGCACGAGGGGGATCGGCTTCATAGGATTGAACCGGTCATAGGGCATTGCGATCGTGCCCGACACCTCGGGATGGCTGTGATCATTAAGGAGCAAGCGTCGGACGCGTTCGGCCGAAAGCCCGCTGCTCATGGCCAAGGCCTCGGCATCGAAGCGACGCCCAGCGTCCGCCTCCATGGCCGCGAACCAATCCTTGATCTGCTGATCAGCCTTTTCCAGCTCTGAGCGCCACAAATGCTTCCATTGGGCGCGAACCTCAGGATCAGCATCGATCCTGGTGATAGCGCCATCGGTCAAATGGTCGAGCTGTGAAACGACATCGTCGACGGTTGAAAGGAAGTTCTGTTGGAGTGACTTTCGATGAGGTTGCACCCCTTCGACGTGTTGATGCCAATGCCGATCTTCGTGATGCTCAACATCGCCGTAGTCCGACAACAGCCAATGATCGGTCTGGCTCGCCGTTACCTTGGCCCGCATCCGCTCGTAGCGATCGAGGCCGTCGAGCAGCACCTGGATACGTTGGCTTCTGGTGTGAACCTGTGGCAGCTCCTCGTGATTGTCATACCAGCGGGCACGGGCCCATTCGATGAGAGGCTTGTAGGCCGACAAGGTGTAGATCAGACCGTTTCGGTCATGATCGCCGTCGCCGGTATAGACAATCGGTATTGACATCGCTGTGATCGAATATCTCAGCGTCTTCGACTTCACTAAAGACGAGGTCGACAAAGTTAGCGTGCTGGTCATTCTCTTTCCCTCCGGGTTTTCAGATCAGGCGGCGAACTTCACCCTGATCGCGTGGTCGAGGCACTCCTACCCAACGTTGACCTGCAGCTACCTGTAACGACATGCCGTCGTACGAGTGAACCAAAAGATCTAGTTGCTTTCACAACTCTTTGAGTATTTGTACCTATACTTGTTTGCCCAAATTTGTACAAAGAGAAGATTAGCATCGCCTGCTATTAAATATATGTCGCGCGCTTCCTATCACGCACAAAATCAAGGAACGATCCCAGAACTGGTGTCCGCTTAGGAGGGAGTGGCGGGGCCCTCGGCCCGTCGGCGAAGCGCTTCAAACGGATAGATTCCTGTTCGGTGCCCGTCGTTCCAGGTGGGGCTGAGCCCCCACCCGCCATGGAGTTCAGCCGTCGTGATCTCGAGAGGTACCGGGCTGCCGGGACGAGGCCAGCACTCCTGGCCCATATCCCGGTAGTTGCGACACTCAGCGCACGGGCACTCCAGACGGAGCGTCATCAGATTGAACTCGGCCACAAAGTCATCGGCAAAGGTAACGATCACGCCCTCGGTTCGATTCACGACGATTTCGACCGCCTCGTAGCGTTCGGCCGTGACGTCATCCTTACCCGGGCGTCCGGGCGTCGTCTGGTCGCTGTTCTCGTTACCGCTCTTCTCGTTCTTGCTGCTGTGATCATGCACAGGGTGAGCATGCCGCCGTCACGCCGAACTCCCACTGAATATGAGGTTCCCAACAGCTCAACTACGCTCCCCAGCATGATCAAGTTGACGTTCTGCCTTCGCCGCCGCCAGGATCTCACCGTTGAAGAGTTCCACCGCTACTGGCGAGATGAACACGGCCCACTGGTAGCCGAACGGGCCGAAGCCCTTGGCGTGCGCCGCTATCAGCAGGTGCACACGCTCGACCAGCCAGCATTGCACCAGGCACTGCGGCGCCGGAACGGCGGCTCGCCTGAGCCCTTCGACGGTATCGCCGAGGTTTGGGTCGACGACCTCGAAACCTTTCGCAGTGGCGCTGGCGGACCCGAAGCCCACCTCGCGGCCAGGGAACTCTTGGAAGACGAAGCCAACTTCATCGATCTGTTCAACTCACCGATGTGGCTAGGTGAGGAAGTGGTGTTCGTCGACCGGTCCTGAACTCAGATGATGGCAGTCTCGATGAAGGGTTCGCCCTTGACGATGCGCTCGAACCCGAGCGGGCTGAGGTCGAGGGCACGATAGTCGCCGTAGGTGATCAGCTCGGAAGCACCCCGACCCATCGCCGGTGATTGTTGGAGACCGTGACCAGAGAATCCGCAAACATAGATGAAGTTGCTCACCTCATGATGAGGACCGATCACCACATTGTGATCAACGGTGTTGTAGGCGTAGTGGCCAGCCCATCGGGTGACCACCCGGATTCGCTCGAAGGCGGGGATGCGGTGGGCCAGCGACGGCCAAATCTTCTCCTCGAAGATGTCGTCGTCCATTGAAAAGTCGTCGTAGGCAACGGCGACATCGACCTCGGGCGGGCATCCGGTCATGTAGGCCGTTCCCTCCGAGCGCACGTGAACGCCGGTCGGGTCGATGGTGAGTGGCAGATCGCGCGCCAACGGCTCAGCGGCATCGAACACGAAGGTGAACCGCTTACGCGGCTCAACCGGCAAGTCGAGCCCAGCCATGCGGGCCGTCTCCACGGCACGAGGACCCGAAGCGTTGACCACGGTGCCACAGCTGATATGTTCGCCGGATTTCAGCACCACGCTGGCGACGCGGTCGCCATCACGCTCGATGTCGACGACCTCGTTGTTGAGATATTCAACCCCATTCAGACGAGCCTTGCGCCGCCACCAATCAAACATGGTGCCGCTGTCAAAGTAGCCTTCGTCGATCAGGTTGTGGCTCCCACAGACAAGATCGTCGACGTTGTAGAACGGGTAGTCGGCGGCGATCTCGGCCGGGCTCATGATCTTGGTCGCTGCGCCGAAGGCGGCCTGGGTTGCCTGGTTCGTTCGCAGTGTCTCGGCGAAGGCTTCATCGGTCGCCAGGTACATGTAGCCGTAGTGGTTTACCGCCAGCTCCGGCACCTCGGGGTCGTTGTGCATGTAGTCCTGGAAGTTACGTACAAACTCCGCAGCGAACTGGGAGATCCTCACGTTCAACTCGTTGGAGAACTGTTGACGCATACAGCTGTTGGTGTGAGCGGTCGACGAGTTCTCGTAGCTGGGATCACGCTCGACCACGAGGACTGAGCCATCGAAGTCGGGGTTATCCGAGAGGAACCAGGCGACCGAGGATCCAATGATCGCACCCCCGACGATGACCACATCGTAGGACTTGTTCTTCGGCTCCGAGACGATGGGAGCGAGCTTCATGCTGGTCACGTGACGTACCCCTGACGTCGGTCGTTTTCGATTGCATCGGGATCTCGTTCGGACGGATCACCGAAGCCCCCGCCACCCGGCAACTCAAGGATGAGATGGCGGTCGGCCGGCACGGTCTGGCGGCCTTTCGTGGGGAAGGGCGTGCCATCATCGAGATAGACCTTGCCCGGTGCGCCATCTTTGCCACCGGCACGACCCCGAGCCGGATTCTCGACCCGGTCGAACATGGATGAGAACTCGAAGAGGTAGCCGTCGGTCGAACCAATCTCAAGGATCTGACCCAAACCGCCTCGTTGACGACCGTCGCCTCCACTGTTCTCTCTGATCTCTTTGCGCCAAACGATGATCGGGCCGATCTGCTCGGTTGCTTCAGCGCTCATGGTCATAACACCGGATGGAAAGGCGGTGGCGGTGAGGCCGTCGAGGCTCGGACGCGCACCGGTACCGCCACTGTTGAACATCAGGAGCTCGACCGGCGCAAGACCGGAGCCCGGCTTCGCTGCTCGGGCGCTGGCCTGGAAGTTCCAGAGTGCGCCGGCGCCTTCAGCCGGGACCACATCGGGTAAGGCGGGAGCGATGGCGCCAAGACAGAGATCGGTCACGAAATGACCGATGACGTGGCGCACGGCGACGGGGTCCGGGTCTTGGGCATTGAGGATGACACCGGGCGGAGCGCTAACGGTGAACGGAGCCAGCGAGGCGTAGTTGTTTGGAAGTTCGGGTGCGAGCGCAACCAGCATGCCGTAGGTGAAGTAGGCCTGGGCGTAGGTGATCGGCACATTGATCCCGAACGGGCTGAGAGGTGATGTGCCGGTGAAGTCGGCGTGCATGCCCGTATCGGTAACCGTCAGGTCCACCGCCAAGGAGATGGTCTCGTCGTAGCCATCCACCTGCATCTGGTTGGCGTAGGTTCCCTTCGGCACCGATTCGAGTGCGCTCATGGTGGCCGATGCCGTTCGGTCAAAAATGAAGGCCGCTAGCTCGTCGATGTCGTTCAGATCGAACTCGTCCAACATCTCAAGCAATCGACGACGTCCGGTCTCGTTGCAGGCGGCCAGCCCATGAATATCGCCGACGACCTGGTCGGCTTCACGCACATTGTTACGGATGATGTTGACGAGGTCGTGGCTTAGCGCCCCACGCTCCGCCCACTTCATAATCGGGATGCGGATTCCTTCTTCATAGACCTCGCGGGCATCAGCCCCGTAGCCTCGACCACCGATATCGACCACGTGGGCCGTGCAAGCGAAAAAGCCGATGAGATCCTCGCCGACGAACACCGGAGTGGTCACGGTGATGTCGTGGAGGTGTCCGGTCCCCTTCCAAGGGTCATTGGTGAGATAGACGTCACCGGGGTAGATGCGCTCGGGCCCGATGTCGGCAATGAAGTGCGGCACGGCGGCAGCCATGGTGTTGACATGGCCTGGGGTGCCGGTGACCGCTTGGGCGACCATTCGCCCTTCACGGTCGAACACACCGGCCGACAGGTCGCCGGCTTCTCGCACCGAGGTACTAAAGGCGGTTCTGATCAAGGTCAAGGCCTGTTCTTCGACCACCGAAATCAGCCGATTCCACATGACTTGAAAGTGCACTTCTCTCTTGCTCGTTGATGTAGCCACTGCTGCTCCTCAAGCCTTGTTTCTTATCACGTGCAAACTGCCGTCATTCTGCATCACCGCGAGGTGATGAGAGCCGAGCACCGTCGTGGTCTGACTCTCGACGATCACAGCCGGCCCTCGCACCATGTCGCCACTAACCAATGATGTTCGCTCCACAATCGCAGACTCAATCGTCTGGTCGAGGATGGGGTCATACATTTGACGACGCCGGTCGGTGTCGATCGTTCTCTCCCCGTCAACGAGCTCGGTCGACGGTGGCCGGTCCTGTACCGACGCCACCCTCACCGACCAGCTGACCGCCTCGATGTCGACATCGTCGATGGCCCGTCCGAAGAACTCCTCGTAGGCCTTGGTGAACACATCGGCCAGCAACTCGGAGGCGAACTGATCGAACGGTCCGGTACCGAGGGCCACGGGGATCTCCCAGCCTTGCCCCTTGTAGCGCATGGCCACACTGCGTTCGACCAACAGCTCGGCGTCGGTTCCTTCCCGAACAAACACCCTTGCTTCGTCTTCCAACTCGGCCAGCACCCGGTTGGCTCCGAGGTGATCGAAGTCGCTGGTGCTGGTGTAGAAACTCCTCACGGCTTCGTAGGCAAACGGGGCCCGCAGAAAGCCAATGGCTGAACCGACCCCAGCACCTGGAGGCACGATCAACTCGTCGAGCCCGAGCTTGTCCATAAGTCTCGTGGCGTGAAGCGGAGCGCCGCCGCCAAAAGCGACCATGGCGAAACCGGTGAGATCCTTGCCGTTTTCGACGGCATGGACTCTGGCTGCGTTCGTCATGTTTTCGTCGACGACCTCGGCGATGCCGATGGCTGCTTCATCGGTGTCCATACCGAGTCGTTCACCTACCGACCATGCGATAGCGGCTGCGGCTCGTTCGGGGGCAAGCGTGATGGTCTTTGCCCCGAACGTATCGGGGTGGAGGCGCCCCAGCTGAAGGTTGGCGTCGGTGACGGTGGCAGCGGTGCCTCCAAGGTCGTAGGCGGCCGGGCCCGGTTCCGAACCGGCGCTGTGAGGACCGATGCGGATCTGGCCGAGGGCGTCGACGCTTGCGATCGAGCCACCACCGGCTCCGATCTCGATCATCTCGATGACGGGGATCGAGATGGGCATGCCGGAGCCCTTCTTGAACCGCATCGTTCTCGCTACTTCAAACGTCTTCGCCGTTTGCGGCGTGTAGTCCTCGATGAGGGCGATCTTGGCCGTGGTGCCGCCCATGTCATAGGACAAGACCTTCTTCTTGCCGTAGCGGGCGGCCAGCTCGGCGGCAAAGATGGCCCCGCCCGCCGGGCCGGATTCCACCAGGCGAACCGGGAAGGCAGCCGCGGTTTCAACGCCGATCAACCCACCGCCGGAGTGGATCATGTAGAGCGGACACGCGACCCCTCGGGCCTGGAGCTCGTCTCGTAGTCGCACAAGGTACGAAGCCATCAATGGCTGTACGTAAGCGTTGGCGCAGACGGTGTTGAACCGTTCAAACTCTCGCATCTGGGGCGCCACCTCGGCGCTGATCGACACCGCAATGTTGGGCAATCGTTCGGTGAGGAGGTCGCGGAAGCGTCGCTCATGATCGGCGTTGCGATAGCTGTGGATGAAGCCCACCGCGACCGCCTCATAGCCTTCAGCCGCTAGCTGTTCGATTACTTCGGAGGCGGCGGCATCGTCGAAGGGAAGCAGAACTTCTCCCCTGGCGTTTATGCGGCCAGGAACCGTGTAACGATCGCGTCGTTCGATGAGCGGCAACGGCAAGACGATGTTGAGGTCGTACTGCTCAAAGCGACCTTCAGTTCTCGTCTCGATGACGTCGCGGAAGCCTTGCGTCGTGACCAGTGCGGTCTTCGCGCCTCGTCGTTCGATGAGAGCGTTGGTTGCCAACGTCGTACCGTGAATGATCTGTTCGACGGTGGAGAGATCGGTGCCATGCTCTGCCGCCAGAGCATCGATGCCAGCCAGGATGCCCTGCTCCGGACCAGCATGGGTGGTCAACACTTTGGTCGACACCAGTGTGCCGTCGTCGAACTCGACCACAATGTCGGTAAACGTGCCGCCCACGTCTGCTCCGATGCGCGCTCCCATTAGAGATCCTCAACCTTTGGAAAGTCGGACGGGGGTTTGATATCCACGGTGGCTGAACGCTGCTGGGAGAGCATGCCGCCATCGATTCTGATCACGTCGCCGGTGATGTAGGAGGCATCGTCGGAGGCGAGGAAGAGAGCGGCGCCGGTCATGTCGGCGGCCTCGCCGATTCGGCCCAGCGGCACGTTCTCGCCCCGAAGAATGCGCTGGTCTTCGTCGAGGCCGGAGGTGTCGATCGAGCCCGGCATCAGGGCGTTGACCCGAATGTTATAGGGGCCGAGATCGAGGGCCATGGCCCGGGTCAGAGCTTCGATGCCGCCCTTGGTCGCGTCGTAGGCGGTGAAAGCCCGGTGAGCCCTGGTGGCACCGCCGGAACTCATATTAGTGATCACACCGCCACCCTGCTTAGCCATGATTCGAGCGGTCGGGTGCGAGACAATGAAGTGGCCGGTGAGGTTCACATCGATGATCCGTCGCCACCACGCCTCATCAGCCTCGAAGAAGTGCAGCATCGGGCTGACGAGGCCAGCGTTGTTGACCAGCACATCGATGCGTCCATGAGCAGCCATGGTCTGATCAATCATGGCCTGGACCTCGTCGGCGTTTGAGACGTCGGCCACCGCGCCCATGGCTTCTCCCCCACCGTCGGTGATACCGGCGACGACAGCATCGACACCGTCGGCGTTCACATCGTTCACAACGACCTTGCCGCCGACCTCAGCAAACCGTTCTGCGATGGCTTTGCCGATCCCGGCGCCAGCGCCGGTGACGAGCACGACCTTGTTGATCAACGAGTCTCGTTGAGTCTCATGCATCTGCATGCCTTCCGTTCGAGCCTGCCCACTGAAGTTGCCGCCTAGATCTTGGCGATCTCAGCGATAGCGGCGGCAATATTGGCTTCGTTTCTTCGATAGTACGTCCAGCCCTTACGCCGAGTGGCGATGACGAGACCGACGTCGACAAGCACCTTGAGGTGGCGGGTTGCGGCCGGTTGGCTGACACCCAATTTGTCGACAATGAAGAGGTTGCATGCCCCGTGTTCGAGCGGGTCGCCGTGTTCCTGGGGTGGGAAATTGGCGACCGGATCTTTCAACCACTCGAGGATCTGAAGCCGACGTTCACTGGCAAGCGCCTTCAGAACAGGTTCGAGTGTTTCTTGTTGAGCTAGCAACATAGCTATATAACTACCATGCTATGCAGTTGCCCGTCAAGGGCGCTCCCCGGCCTGTTCGGCGGTGGCCACCGGGCCAGCCATGGAGAACCTCGTGCAAAGCCCCTGACCAACTAGTAAAATATGTTACTAGCTTGCCACGGGGGGCGGGCAGGGAAAGACTCCCTGGTCTTTTTCGTCGCCGTTGCATCAGAGTTGTCTGCATCAGAGTTGTCTGCATCAGAGTCGTCGGCTAGTGGTTCGCAGCTTGTCTCGGTGGTTGCGTTCCAACCCCACTTCTTGTAACGAGGAGCGTCGGCATAGTCGCAGATGTTAGCTGTCGGTTTACAGCTCTTGCGCGTAAATGGGTTCCAGCCCCAACCGTTGTTTTTGTCGGCGTCTGCGTAGGTGCACCCCTCAGCGGGGGACAGTGCCGAAGTGGTTGAGGTTGCAAGCATCTCGCCCGGCCGGTTCCGCCGATCTTGGTAAAGAACTAGGTGCGGAAACCGAACCAGAATCCCCGCGTCTGACGAAGAACTCGATAGATGCCAAGCGACCAAGAACCGGGAACGGAGACCAGAGGCGCGGCCGATTCAGTTAGTCTCAGCTATCTCCGTCTGTTCACCATCACAACGAGTGCAGGTCTCACCTCGACGATGAACACGCATATGCGCCGACACCCGGTCCATCGTCTCGGCGATGAGCCGCTGCTCGTCAGCGGAGAGATGGTCGAGCAGGAACTGCCTGATCAGGTCGGCGTGTTCGCCAGATGCGGCCCCAAGCGCGGCTCGACCCGGTGGCAACAGGGTGGCCATAAGCCCTCGCTTGTCACCCTCAACCGCATTTCGGGCGACCCAACCCCGTTTCTCAAGACGGTTGACGGTGTGGGTGAGTTTCTGGGCCGACGAGACGACCTGGTCAGCCAGAGTCGACATTCTCATTTCGCCGCTCGCTCCATCGAGGCGCACCAAGACCTCATAATCGCTGTGCGACATACCATGGTCGTGGGCCACGTGCTGGGCCAAGACCTCTTCGAGTAGTCGGCCAGCGTCGAGGAACCGAGTCCAGGTCCGCAGCTCCGACGGGGACATGAAACGCCCGGTGCCAGATAGCTCAGCGGGATCGTAGTCGGCCGAGTCTGGTTCAGGCACTGTCCCCATAACGGGCCAAGTGTATCGCTCGCAAGTCGACCGCTCGCCATACCGGCGATCATCCCGGCGTTCGGGCTACGAGCTCGTTGACCGCGGTTCCAGAACCACCACCACTGTCTCCCTCGGGCGCAACCCGGCGAAAGCGTCGAGCTGCTTATCGAACTCACGCCAGCGGGCCCAGAGGTGTTCTCGTTCTTCGCCGCTAGCGGTCCGAGCAACAACCGCGCGCGAGCCCCCGACAAGGTCCACCTCAACCTCGGGTTCTGCCTGAAGGTTGAGCCACCAACTCGGTTCGGCAGCTCCCCAGCCGTTCATGGCCAGGGTGACGAGATCAGGGCCCTCCTCGAAATAGGCCAGCATCACGCGACGGTCTCGTCCGGTGCGGCGGCCTTTCGTCGTCACCGCCATGAGGCCATAGCTCGTCGGTTTCGGGCGACGAAGGCCCAGCCGGCCACCCGATACTTTGTAGAGGCCTCGGTGAAGACGCCAGAAGAAATGTATAAACCAGCGAGGCGGGAGGAATGGCTTCTTTGTTGGAGGTGTGGTCATTGGAGATCC
>CAKZXA010000040.1 GCA_937922045.1 uncultured Acidimicrobiales bacterium
GGACTCGCCCATGCTCAGCTACTTCATCCCCATCAGCCTTCTTGTTCTCGCCGGATTCACCCTTGGCCTTCTGGTTGGTCGAGTGGCCTGGGGATCACCCAAGGCCATCGATCAGATTCCGGCAAAACCTGTGGTGCCGAACGAGAGACAGCACAAGGATGTAGTGAGCGAACGCGCGGATGTAGTGAGCGGGCGCCCGGCCACGAAACGCTCCGGTCAGGAGCTGCCGGTATGGCAGATGAAGACGCTGCCAGCCGAGAAGGATGCCAACGGGCACCGCTAGCGGTGCTGAAGCACAACGAAGCGGCCCTCAGCAGTTGTCGGGCAAACCCCACGGGCCCTTCATCGTGGCGTCGTACGTGTTCGCGGTTCGTGCACGGTTGCTCGGTATCCAGAGAGAACTGTTCAGCCGTCGATCTCGTTCGGGGCGAAATCCTCCCAGCGAGCGAGCGGATGATCGTCGGTGGCGGGGTCAGAATCGGTTACATGTTGTTGGTCGCTGGGAGCGCCGGCGGCGACGAGCATCGCTGTCAACCACGTGGTGATAGGCACGGCGGCAATCAACCCCATTGAGCCGCAAAGCGTGCGAACGATCTCAACCGCAACGAGTTCAGAGTTTGCGATCATCGCTAGAGACTGGTCGGAGATCACGAACAGCAGGAGCAGCGGCATGCTCACCCCGGCGTAGGCCAGTAGCAAGGTATTGACGGTGGCTGCGATGTGCTCACGACCCACCCGGATCCCCGACGAGAACAGTTGGTTTCGGCCAAGCTCCGGGTTCTGTGCTCTGAGCTCGGCCACGGTTGCGACCTGGGTTACGGTCACGTCATCGAGCGCTCCGAGCGCACCGATCATGGCGCCACCCAACAGCAGCGATGCCATGTTGATGTTGTCGGCCACGATGGGAACGACGAGGCCTTCTTCGGTGGCGAGTCCTGTGAACTTTGTGAGGGCAAAGAACAGGGCCGACAGAGCCAGGGTGAGTAGCAAGGCCAGAAGCGTACCGATGAGCGCCACGGTCGTTGTCGGGGTGACGCCGTGGGTGAGGTAGAGGCTGCAAAAGGCGATCACCGAGGCTGCTAACACGGAAACGACCACCGGGTCATTGCCGTCGAGAACCGATGGTGCGACAAAGGCGACGAGCACGATCACCGTGATCACCATGGAGGCGAGGGCCAGCACTCCGCGCAGCCGTCCGAGCAGCACGACGACAGCGATGAAGAGAGCCGTCAGGAGGAGCAGAGGCCACCGCCGATCATGATCGGCGTAGGAATAGAACTGCGTCGTCGGTTCGTAGTCGATGATGATCTGGTCGCCCGGCTCGACATCGGGAGCCGGAAGACCAGCGCCGATGACGAAATCGGAGAGGCCGATGAGCGCCCCTGTGTCAGGACCTTCGGCCGGGACGGCGATGATCGATCGGCAATCCCACTCATTGCCCTCAGACGAGAACCCGCACTTGTCTTCAAACACGGAATCCACGGTCGCCTCGTAGCGCTCCGACCGCAGACCAAGAGCGGCCGCGTCCTCATCGATAGCGGTTCGACCCGACCCGTCGGGCCAAACCACGATCAGCCCAACGACGGTCGAAATCGCTGCGAGGAACAGCACGACGAGAAGGGCGCGCAGAATCGGATTCACCATCCACTGCTGCCAGGTTCCCTCCATGTCATGGGAATGTGGGCCGGCGTGGGCATGGCTTTTCGCCGCATCTGCCTGGCTCATTGTTGGAGCACTCGTCGATGGTCAGCCATCCTCGGATGGTAGCGAACTCAGGACCAAGCCTTGTTGATCGTGGCGAGCGCCCGGGAGTGTGGCTGCTCGTGGGCTATGGCACCGAGGCCGAATCGACAGCTCCGGATTCGCCCTCAGTGTTGGATGAGCAGGGAGGTTCGGTAGGCGGCGTTGATGTGGTGTCAACCGTCGTGCGTTCCTCCACCACAACGTCGCCGGCCCCAACGACCACCGCAACCAGCGCTGCACCTGGACCGCCTTTCGACGGCTGCTATGTCTGGTCGTCCCACCAACGTAGAACCCGCAGCGCTCGGAGGGTGATCCATCGTGATGCCTGGCCAGGCCCGTCGTCGAGGTCGAAGAGGGTTGCTCCCTTGGGGAGCCAGTCGAGCGGCCACCGGCCGCTCTCGTCCCGTCTCGAACGAACCGACTCGATCCCTTCGCTGAGACGAGCATCGGGCACTGTGCCCTCGAATCGACTTGCAGCTCGGAAGTAGTCGAGCGCTCGCAGCACGTCGTATCGCCACCGAGTGGGATAGGTCAGCGTGAGAAACTGCTCGTCTGCCGGCTCACCGGTGGAGGCGCGCCGAAACAGGCGCCGAGTGAGTAGGTAGTCCTCGCCGCTCTTTCGAGCTTTATGCGACTGGGTGGTTCCGCCAGTTGCTCGTTCGAACTTCAGCAACCCTTCGAGCACCTTGATCGTGGTGGCGAAGGATGACTGCGAAGACCCGTCGCATCGTTCGCAGTTCCAGCCGCCGTCGGGCAGAGACTCTCCCACCAAACGCGACACGATGGGGTTTACGTCGACGCCGAAATAGGCGCTGTCCGCCACGACGCGGCCGTTGATGCACTCCTCGAATGCAAGGACGGATCAAACTCGGCGACCCAATCGATGACCTAATGCTCGTCGAACATGCCCACGACTTTACTACACCGGAGCGTGTCGAAATCTAGAACTTACCTTGTACCACGAACAACCTAACTCGCACGGAAGCTGCATTTGGAAACCTCTGAGCGGCAGAACAACAAGCCGCTTAGCTTGTGAGGTTCGGGAAATCTAGGCTTCGTTGTATGGGACCGTGTGCCATGAGATGAGTCCGACGGCGATCGCCATCACGGTCATGGCAATGACCGGGCAGCCAAACCCAACTGGATCCGGGTACCGGTGGTTGCCAGCTCCGCAGGCGTCGACATGCATCAAAGCATTCGATAGCGGCAGCTGCATGAAGAGCGCACCAATCGCCACCAGTGGGGCACCAACAATTGTGACGAGTGGCGCACGAACAAGCGTGCCCAGCCAGCCTGGTCGGGGGTCCGACCCAAACCATGCCTTGCCTGCCATTCGTCCGATCAGCGTCGCCGCCGGGTAGAGCATGATGTGGCTGATGAGGAACACCCGCTCCGTTTGACCAGGTGGGAGCATGCGATAGACCGAGCCCTCACCAGATAGACAGCTATAGCCGGACTCCTCGACGAGCATGCCAGCTAAGGAGGCCCCAACAAACGCAGCGATCCCGAACACCAGCGCTCGTTTCAACGTGACCACCTCACCTCCAGTGCCCTCGACAAAGCCTAGCTACTCGAGTCGCCGAGGGTGTCGCGCTGATTTCGGCTACTACGGTGCAAACCCAATGGAGACGTTCGACTGCTACATCTGCGCCAAACACCAAAGGGGGGACGCAGCACAGGGTGGCGTGATCTTCGCTGACGACCTGGTCTACGTCGGTCACATCCACGTGGTTCCGAGGTACCCACGCACCCCACCAGAGTATTGGGGAGCCGGTACCTGCCAATCTGTGCAAAACTGTGCCGTGTGACTGCGCCGAGTGATCGCAGGCTCTCGTTCAACGAGGCGGCCGACACCTACGACGAGATAAGGCCCTCGTACCCTGCCGACTTGTTCGACACCCTCTTTGACCTGCTGCCTTCGCAACCCGAGATCGTCGAAGTCGGTCCTGGGACAGGCCAAGCCACCAGGGATCTCCTCGCACGAGGCGCTTCGGTCCAGGCGGTTGAGATTGGGCCAGCGATGGCCGCCAAGCTACGGGCGAACGTTGCAACGCAACGACTCCATGTGAGCATCGGCGACTTCGAAGTGGTCGATATCAAGCCGGCAAGTGCGCACGCCGTGTTCTCGGCGACCGCCTACCACTGGATCTCCCCCAATGCCCAGACCGACCGGCCAGCGGCGATCCTGAGGCCGGGTGGAATGATAGCGATCGTCGATCTGATCCAGGTTGACTCCCCTGACGATCTTGGCTTCTTTGCGGCTGCACAACCGATCTACGAACGGTACGGGCAGTCCCACGTCGGCCCTCCGGCGCCCGCACGCGACGCAACCGATCCCCCAATCCGTGCAAGGTTTGAAGCTGATCAACGGTTTGAGTCTGTCAACGTCCACCGGTACGACTGGAACCAGACCTACAGCGCCGAGGAATACCGGAAACTCATGCTCTCGTACTCTGTCACCCAAATGATGAGCGGGGCTGATCGAGTGGGCCTGCTCGACGACATCGAGACCTTCATTCGGAAGGACTTCGGCGGGGCTATCACGAGGCCACTCGTCGTCACGCTCACGACAGCCATGCTCAACTGACCTCAAGCCTCGACCCGCTGGTGAAGGCGTGCCCAGGGCTGGCAAGTGTCAAGGCCCATGTCAAGACTTCGAGTGTTAGTGGCTAGCGCGCCATTAGCTGTTCTCGTCGTACACGCCGCTGGTGGCGTTGGTCATGGTGTAGCTGGCCGTGGCCAGGTCTGTCGTCGCTGAGTTCGCCGTCAATGTGCCGGCCACCCAGACCGCCCCCCACGATTGATCCATCGTAAGGCCGTCGGCCTTGTCGACCGAAACCAGCACGGTCTGGTTTCCTGGCGGAGCCGGAACGTGGATGCAGGCCCCAAAATACGGCACAAGTAGGAACTCCGTGACGATGTCGTCTTCATAAGTCAGGGGCGCGACGAACCCGGCCAGGTTGACCTTGGTGCCGTCGAGCTCCTCGTTCACGAAGTCGGCGCTGTCGGCCTCGGCCTGCATCTCGGCATAGATAGCGGCAGCCTCGGGAGAACCATCCTCCAGTTCGAGAAGCCGATCTGCATAGCGGTCAAAAATCTCATCGTTAGAGAAGCCGGGAGCGAGCAGGTCGTCCCAGGTGATCAGTTCGTAACCCGCCGGATAGTCGTTGACGACCTGGGACTCCTGGGCCGCGCCTGCGGTCGCTTCTTCGGGCCAGCCTTTAATGGTGTCGCCGTACTGGAGGCTGGCCTCTTCAGTCGATGCAGGTTCGCCATTCAACACACCGGTTGAAGACTGTTCGGTCGTCGACGCGCAGGCGCTGATCGCCATGCATCCTGCGACCAGCATGGTTAGCGCTTGGCTCCTTGGCTGCCGTTGAGGCATCATCAAGCGCATTCTGCTTAACATATGTCTAAATCCTAACATCCAGTCCATCCTGTATCGATCGGCGGTACGCGACGAACCCTGGAATGAGTCCCACTAGAACCGCCCCTACAATAACACCGGCCATGATGAGAAGCTGGGTCGGGTCGAGCCACGACATCGCCAAATCTACTCCGAAACGGCGGGTCACGATCGGCCGTCCGATGGCCAACAAGCCGTACAACATGGCGACACCAACAATGCACCCGGCCACAACGACGAGCAGCGTCTCTAGCACGATCAGCAGCACCACATGAGCCGCTCGGGCGCCGATGGCCCGCAACACAGCAATCTCGCGGCGGCGTTCGTTTAGCGTTGACAAGATCGTTGTTAACATGCCGAGGAGCCCCGCGACCAGCACGAAGCCGGAGATCACGAACAGCACCTGTTCGACGGCTGAAATCGTCCGCCAGAAGTCGGCTAGCGTCGCTCCTGGGATGATGGCGGACATTGGTTCGCCTTGATAGTCGTTGACTTCGCGCTGTACTCGAAATGTGAGCGCACGGTTCTCCAAACCCACCATGAACGCCGTGATCGACGTCGGGGTCAGATCGAATTTCAGGGCCTGTTCGGCGTCCAGCGTTACCCCTGAGCGGCCGCCGCCCTGCCAGTCGATATGGATAGCCTCGATACCCGCCAAGCTGACGTGCACGGTGCGATCAACCGGAGTCCCGGTCCGGTCGAGAATCCCCACCACCGTGAACGGTTTATCGTCGTGATCGGCAAAGTCGGCAGAGACCAGACCGTGGGAGAGGATGACCTCGTCGCCTACCTCGTATCCGAGGCTGCTCGCCACGTCGGCGCCCAGCACGGTGTCGTATACCTCGTCGAATTGCTGGCCGACGTCAAACGCCAACGGCCGCTTGTCACCGTATCGGTAGTAGTCGAAGTAGTCGGTGGTGGTACCCATCACTCGAAAGCCTCTATGCGAGTCGCCCAGCGAAATGGGGACCGTCCAGGCGATCTCGTCCTGGGCGGCGATCGTCTCGTACGTCTCCCAGGTGACGTTGTTGGTCGCGTTGCCGATACGGAACACGCTGTACAGAAGCAGGTTCGTCGGACCGCTCCGGGCGCCGACGATGAGATCGGTCTGGGAAACGGTGTTAAGAAAACTGGTCTTCGTCTCCTTGCGGACCTTGTCAACGCCGAGTAGCAACGTCACACTTATGGCGATCGAGAACACGGTGAGTAGCAGGCTGGTTCGCCGAAAGCGAGCACTCTTCAGTGCGATGCGCAGCAGGTTCAAGATTCTCTCTCCAGCTCGCCACCCGCTTCGGCTAACTCGATCGACCGGGCGAACCGATTGGCGAGTTCAGGATCGTGGCTGACGAAGATGAGGGTGCACCTTTGAGCCTCCACCTCTTGGAACAGCAGGCTGAGAAACCGGTCGCGGTTGTCTGCGTCGAGAGCCGAGGTCGGCTCATCGGCGATGACGATCTCAGGACTGCCAATGAGTGCCCTGGCGACGGCAACCCGTTGCTGTTGCCCGACGCTTAACGTTGCGACCGGTGCCGTGTGTAGGTCGTCAGCGAGGTTCAACGCCTTCAGAAGACTGCGGGCGGTTGCCGCCACTCCGGTGGAGTTACTCGCTCTGTCGGTCTTTCGGCTAGAAAAGGCACAGGAAAGGGTGACGTTCTCTAGCGTCGTCAGGTACGGCAACAGGTTGAACTGTTGGAACACCACGCCTAAGTGGTCGGCCCGGAATCGGTCGCGTTGACTTGGTGACAGCGTCGCCAAGTCCGTTCCCAGCAGTCGGATCTCCCCGCTGGTCGGGGTATGGACGCCGGCCAGCAGGTTTAACAATGTGGTCTTTCCACTGCCGCTGGCTCCTCGCACAAACAGATGCTCGCCAGCATTGAGGTGCAGCTCTTCGATAGCGACTGTGTCCGATTCCTGGCCTGGCCAGCGGAATCTCACCCGCTCGAGCGAGACGACCGGGCGATCTTCGGTCACCATCTATTCGAGAGCAAGGACGGTCGCCGAAGGAGAAAGCTCGGCGGCTGACTGGCCGGTGGCAGAAGCCCACTGGGCATCGATGTCTTCGAGATTCGGGAACTCAGCGAAGAGGGCTGCGGTGTCCAGTTGGGCTATCTCGTCGGGGTTCTCGCATGACAACAGCCAGGAAGCGGTTAGCTCAGCGTGGCTCCCCTCGTATTCAAGCTCGATGATCGCGTCGTCGGTTAGAACACAGCCCGCCTCCGCGTTGATTGCGATGATGCCAGGCTGGGACAGCGCCTCGGTGCGATCGGCTGCGAGAGCGAGATCTTCATCGGTGACCGCTTCGTACTCGAAGCCAAAAATGTTCTGCGTGGGACTGATCAGGTCGATAACCATCTCGCCTTCGCTCCAAGCGACAGCGAGTTCGGCCACACCATGCTCGTGAGCCCCCAAGCCACTTGTTGACTCGTCGTCATGATCCTCGTCGTCATGATCCTCGTCGTCGGCGCCAGATTGAACAACTTCATCGGTTGTGATGGCGGCTGCGCTGGTCTGTTCGTCATCGGAGCCACAGGCCGACAGCGCCAGGGCGGAAGCGGCAACGACGGCCAAGACGACGATGGAAAACGAACTGTTCAAAGACATCGGAGACCATTTGTCCTTTGGTGAGTCGGATATCGGGATCGGTTCACGCTGAAGGGAAGTGACAAGCACTGCCAGCCAATTCGATAATGAGAATCAATCTCACTTCTACTGAAAATCTATGCCGAGGTAGGGCGTTCAACAACGCCGAAGAGAATCATTTCCGTTCTCAGACCTTTTGCCTACGCTGCTGATTCGATGCCAACCTGTCGGGGTCAGCCGACACCTGTCGGGGTCAGCCGACACCTGTCGGGCATTTTGGCTACGGTCCGGGCTACGCCCTACTCAGGGAAGTCATCAAGCCAGACATCGAATTCGACGGAGACTAGCGTTACCGCATGGAAACACCAGCTGCTCAACCGGTCACGGATCGCAGGGGGGACCTTCTGCCTGACTCTCCGACGGCGGAGGACATTGAACATCAAGCCGACCGTCTGCGGATTGTACAAGAGGATGAGTTGTCCGTACGAGCCATCG
>CAKZXA010000041.1 GCA_937922045.1 uncultured Acidimicrobiales bacterium
AACAGAGCGGTGACGACGAACCCATGAACACCACAATCGACACAAGTCCGAACTAGAGTTCGACTCGTGGTTGCTGTAGCTACGAAACCGTTGGCGGATCAACCGTCGTCGGCATCGGCCGAGAAGGCGATGCTCGCCGCATCCCTCGTGCCCCTACAGTTCACCTTCGTCGAGGTCGACCCGGCGCGTGATTCATGGTTCGCCTGCTGGGATCCTGCCTCGCCCGGCGGCCTGCTCGAAAGCGCCACCGACGACGGGCCTCGCAGTGACCTCCTCGTCCATACGCCAGCCAAGCGAGGCACGACAAAGACAACGGTGTCGGCCCGGCGGCTCGATCTGGCCGACGCCATCGACCTGCTCGCCATGCTCGGGCGTCGAGACCCGGCCAGCGCCTCAGCTCACGCCTGGGCCGACGTGATTCGGGCCGCTCTCTCCTTCATTGCTGATGGACGGGTCTTACCGTGGGTGAGTCCGGCCGGCTACGACACCTGGCGGGTCGATCCGCTCGGCCCAAGCCAGACGGCGCTCGTCGGGCAGTTGGCCGCCGCCCTCCCGGCCCAAGCTCATGCCACCCCGGTGGAAGTCGACGATCAGCGAGGCCTGATCAGTGATCCAACCTACGCCGTTCGGGCGGCCTGTGATGCCGTTGCCGACCGATTCCTCCGCACTCCGGCCGCCCACCGGGTCGGCTCACTCCGCCTCTACGCCGACCCCGGCCAGACCAAGGCTCAACACCTCCGTCCGTGGGTTAAAGACCTGGCCGCCGCCCACTGCGCCAGCTCTCGTCTCGCCCTTCGGGTCCATCCACCGGCCGACGAAGACGAGCCATGGACGGTGCGCTTCCAGCTGGTGAGCGTGGTCGATCCGTCCCTGGTGGTCGACGCCGCCGACTACTGGCACGCCCCGGCCGAGGTGATGGCAAGGCTCGGCAACCAGGCCGAGGTAACCCTGCTGGCCGGGCTCCGCACTCTTGGTCGCCTTGTGCCGCCCTTCGAATCGGTACTCGATCAGGTAGCCCCGACCGAAGCCCGCCTCCGCGAGGCCGACCTCGACCTGCTGCTCGACTCCCTGGAGGAACTGGCCGAACACAAGATCGACGTACGCTGGCCAGCCAACCTGGTCGCTCCGCGCATCGAGCGGCGGGTGGTGGCCTCAACCGGCGAAGCCGAGTCGTCATCGGCACCCAGCGGCGCTCTGACCTCGGTCATGGATCTGAAGGGCCTCCTCAGCGTCGACTGGGAGTTCCTACTCGATGGGGTTGCTCTCACCGCCGAAGAACTCCAAGTAGTAGGTGAGGCCAAACGGGCGGTTGTTCCGCTGCGCGGCAAGTGGGTACGGCTCGACCGGGCCGACAGGGAACGGCTCAAGGCCCGCCCGCCAAACCTTTCGATGGGCGACATCCTGGCCGCCGCCCTTTCCGGCGACACGTTCGGTGAGGGCGACGCCTCCGGCGATCTCCTCACCATCGATGCCCCGACCAGCCCCGGCAGCGCCGACGACACCGGCGATGAGCCAGAGCGTGTCGAGCTGCGGATCGAGGGCAACCTCGCCACCCTCATCGACAACCTGGCTCAGGTCACTGGCGGCCGGGAGGAGAGCGAGCCCCTCGGGCTCCAAGCCGAGCTGCGCCCCTATCAGCGCCGGGGTCTGGCCTGGATGGCCGATCTGTGTTCCCTCGGTTTGGGCGGGTGCTTGGCCGACGACATGGGCCTGGGAAAGACCATTCAGGTGCTGGCCCTCCACGCCCTGCGCCACCAGCCTGGCGCAGGTGGAACAGAGCACACCGAGCCAGGTCCGACACTCGTCGTTTGCCCCACGTCTCTGCTCACCAACTGGGCCCGCGAGGCCCAGCGGTTCGTTCCCGATGTGGCGGTGCGGATCTACCACGGGCCGAATCGGAACCTCGACGGCATCAAGCCTGATGAGCTTGTCATCACCAGCTACGGCGTGGTCAGAGGCGATGCTGAACGCCTCGCCGAGACCCGCTTCGGGCTTATCGTGGCCGACGAAGCCCAGCAGGCCAAGAACCCGCGCTCCTCGACCGCCCGAGCCCTTCGCAAACTCAACGGCACCAACCGTCTCGCCCTCACCGGTACCCCGGTGGAAAACCGTTTGAGCGAACTGTGGTCAATCTTCGACTGGGCCGTCCCAGGCCTGCTCGGACCGCTCGCCACCTTCCGTCGCACCACCGCTGTGCCCATCGAACGCGACGGCGACGAGGCCGCCACCCACCGCCTCAGTCGGCTGCTGGCACCGTTCATGCTGCGCCGCCGCAAGAGCGACCCTGGCCTGGTCGAAGACCTACCCGACAAGATCGAGCGCGACGTCATCGTTGCCCTTTCCGCCGAACAGGCCACCCTTTATAAGGCCACGGTGGCCGAAGCGCTGGAGGACCTGGCCGAAGCCGAAGGCATGCAACGCCGCGGCATGGTGTTGGCTCTCCTCACCAAGCTCAAGCAGGTCACCGATCATCCCGCCCTCTTCCTCGGCGAGACTCGACAATCGAGCGACGAGGAGACTGTGGCCGATGAGCGGCTGGCAGCTGGCCGATCGGGCAAACTCGATGCGCTCGACGAAATTCTGACAACGGCCAAAGCGGGGGCCGAATCGAGCCTCGTGTTCACCCAGTACGTAGGCATGGGGCGCCTCCTCGTCGAACATCTCACCACCGCAGGCACCACCGCCGAAATGTTGCATGGCGGCCTCAGCACCAAGGCCCGTCAAGATCTCGTCGACCGCTTCCAAGCTCGCGAGCTGGACGTACTCGTCCTCTCGCTCAAGGCCGGGGGCACGGGGCTAAACCTCACCGCCGCCACCAACGTTGTGCACTTCGACCGATGGTGGAACCCAGCCGTCGAGGACCAGGCCACCGACCGGGCCTACCGCATCGGCCAAGATCAGCCGGTCACCGTGCATCGTCTGATCACGCAAGGCACCGTCGAGGATCGCGTGGCCGAACTCCTGAAACAGAAGCGGGCGTTGGCCGACAGGGTGATCGGCGGCACCGGTGAAGCCTGGATCTCCGAGCTCGACAACGACGAACTGGCCGAGCTTGTGGTTTTGGAAACCAACGAGCCAGAGGGTCAAGGCTGATGGTGACTCGACAGTTCGGATCCACCTGGTGGGGCCAGGCCTGGCTCGAAGCTTTGGAGCAACGGGCCCTGCTCGACCCCAATCGCCTACCGCGCGGCCGCACCTACGCCCGACAGGATCGGGTCAAGAACATCGAGCTCGAACCCGGCCTTATCCGCGCCGAGGTTCATGGCAACGACACCTACATCGCCACCCTCGGCGTTGCCCTGCTCAACAACACCGAATGGGACGCCCTCTTGGATGAGGTCGTCGGCCGGGCCAAACTGGCTGCAGCCCTGCTTTCCGGGGAAGTGCCTCACGAGCTTCATGAGATCCTGTTGCCCGGTGTTGGCGATCTCATCCCCGATTGCAACTGCCCCGACGGGGCCGAGCCGTGTAAACATTCGGCGGCCTTGTGTTATGTTGCCGCCGACTTGTTCGACGTCGATCCCTTCGCCCTGTTGTTGCTGCGCGGCCGCAGCCGCGAGCAGGTACTGAACGAGCTGCGGAGCCGACGGGCCGCGATGTTGGGCACGCCGGAGGCCGCGGTCGAGTCGAACCGGCCACGCGGCAACGACCCGGGAACGTCGGCCAGCAATGCCTTCCGTCATGAACCTGAGCCTCTGGGCCGTTCGATCGTGGCGCCCGCCATACCCCGCACCATGCGTCGCCTGGCCGTGGCCCCTCCGGCCGACTCCGGGATCGACGAGAGCGAACTACGGGAACTCGTGGCCGACGGCGCTCGACGGGCCCAGGCGATGCTGGCCGGCGAGGCTACCTCACTCCTCGATCTGACGGTTGGCGCCGATGTGGCCCGCCGAGCCATTGTCGGCGATGTTCTCGCCATCGCCGAAACCACCAACCTGCCTGTTGGCGAGCTGGCGGCCGCAGCCAAGGCCTTCTACTACGGAGGTCAGGCTGGCATCAGCGCCGCCCGCCAGCGTTGGGATGCGGGCGAGGCGCTGCTGCGACCGGGTGTCGATGCGCTGCGGGCGCTGGTGGCTGGCGGCGTCGAACCGAAGCGGCGGGCCAACACCGTGAGCGTCGGGTCGGTGCAACTGCGGGTCGACAACGAGGGTCGGTGGTGGCGCTTCGACGCCGACGACGACCTGGGCTGGCTGCTGAGTGCGGTCTCAGCGGCTGATCCCTCTGATCTGGTGTGAACAACTACTGTTTGTTGTCATGAGCGAGAGCAGACGGAGTACAGCGGCAATGATCGGCATCGTCGTCGGCATAGTTCTCGTGGTGACCTTTGGGCTCTTGCTCCTCGCGTTGCCAGCCTTTTTCTTCCTTGGCTCGTCGAGCGCTCCCGGGGAGCCGGGTGCTGCTGGGTTCGCCAACGGCATCGTCGACGGGCCGTGGGTGGCCGACATCACCACCTCGTCCTCGGAAGGCGACGACACGTCGGCCTCCTTTATCGGCACTATCGGCAACGAGGGCAACGAGGTCTTCACCGTGACCCGCATCAGCTCGCCGTGGTGCGATGCCATCGTCGTCGACGGACAGAGCGGTCTTATGAAGCTCACGCCCGCATCACAGAACGAACTGGTGCTCACCTGTGATGAACTCACCGATGTACTTCTCCCAGGAGACGCCGTCCCCATTCGGTTCGAGTTCAAACCCTTCGGCGAGCTCGAGTCCCGAGTGGTTGTCAGCCCGTAACCAACACCACCACGAACTGTGCGCCCAGCGCCCCGTTTACGGGGCGTGAGGCGCACAGAACGGTGATCGGCTCAGGCGCTGGCTGAAAATCGGGGGCGCATGACGAAGATCTCCGTCATGCTGGAAGGGTGTCGGAAACCGTGAGACCGTGGCGTGCCCTGCTGCGGCTGGTACGACCCGCTGCGATTCGCTACGTCGCTTTGAGTGTCGTTCTTCTCGCTGCCACCGTGCCTTCGGTGGCTGCTCCTCTTATCGTGCGCCAACTTGTCGACAGCACCGTAATGGTTGGTGAGGCAGCCCAGGGCGGAGGCGCCGACCGAATCCGCAATGTTGGCCTGCTTCTGCTGGCGCTAAGCCTGGCCGGTCAGCTGTTGCGTGTGGTGGTTACCTGGTTGGCCACAACCACAGCGTGGAACACCGCCAACGACCTACGCCTCAGGCTGACCCGTCAGGCACTACGACTCGACCACGAATTTCACCGATCGCATACGCCGGGAGCACTGATCCAGCGCATCGACGGCGATGTAACCTCGGTCTCAGACTTCCTGGGGCGGGTCGTCACCGCTGTCGGGTCGGGTGTGTTGATGCTGATCGGCATGGTCACGACCATGCTGATCATCAACTGGCGTATCGGCCTTGGGGCCATGATCTACGTGCTCGCGATCGCCCTGCTGATCGCAAGGTTCAAAGACCGAGCCATCGCCGAGGCCGAGACGGTGATGGGCACAAAAGCCAAACTCTATGGCGGCATCGAAGAGCGGCTTACCGCGTCGGAGGATCTACGAGCCAACGGCGCTGGCGTGCACGCCGTCCAACGTTTCGTCTATGAGGCCAGCGACAACCTCGATGCCCTCATGGCCGAAGAACATGCTTTCCTTCGTATCTGGCGATATTTGAACTTGTCGATAGCCGGGGCGGCTGCCCTCTCGGTCGCCGTTGGTGGGTGGATGGTTTGGCGGGGTTCTATCACCGCCGGAACCGCCTTTCTCATGTTCCAGTACGTGTTGTGGCTTCGGCGCCCTATGGGCGACATCGTGCATCAACTCGATGTGGTGCAAAAGGCCAGCGGGGCTATGCTCCGCGTCGATGGCCTCATGCGGCTCGAGCCCGCCATCACCGACCTTGGCACCGTTAGCCCTCCCCCCGGTCCTCTGGCTGTGGAGTTCCAGCATGTCCATTTCGGCTACGACAGCACAGACGACGACAGGGGCAAAGAAGCGACCGAGGACGCTCCAGACACCGACGTTCCAGACACCGACGGGCCGGTCTTGGTCGACGTCGATCTGACCATCGAGGCTGGTCGAACCGTCGGCATCGTGGGTCGGACAGGCAGCGGCAAGACGACGATGTCTCGCCTCGTCCTCCGTCTGCTCGATACAACCCAGGGTCAGCTCCGCCTCGGTGGGGTACCCATCACCGACATTCCGCTCGCCGAACTCAGGCGGCGGGTCGCCCTCATCACCCAGGAGGTGCAGCTGATCCGCGGCTCGATCCGCGACAACGTCACCCTGTTCGACGAGTCCGTCTCCGACGAAGACGTGCAGGCCGCTCTCGACGCCGTCGGCCTCGATGTCGACCCCGACGCCTTCTTCGGCCCTGGCGGCGTCGGCCTTTCTGCGGGTGAATCTCAGCTGCTAGCCCTGGCGCGCGTCTGGCTACGTAAGCCTGACCTCATCGTGTTGGACGAGGCGACAGCGCGCGTCGATCCTCAAACCGAAGCCAATCTCCACACCGCGGTCGCCGAACTCCTGCGAGGGAGAACGGCGCTCATCATCGCCCACCGGCTCTCCACCCTTTCGGCCGTCGATGAGATCGTGGTCGTCGACCATGGCCGTGTTCTCGAACACGGCGAACGCATCGACCTGGAGGCCGATCGCAGCGGGCGCTATCGCCGTCTGCTCGACCTAGCGCTCGAAGATCCCGACCATCAAACACAGGCACAAACACAGGCACAGGCACAAACCCACACACACGCGGAGGCCACACGATGACCACTGCCACCTCCGAGCTACCCGTGTGGCGTCTGGCCTGGAACATCGCTCAATGGCGCCCACGACTCTTCCGTAAAACGGCAGCGCTCTGGGTCTGCTTCTATCTCGTTCCGCTCCTCACCGGGTGGTTCGGCGGGCGCGCCTTTAGCGCTGTTCAGCAGGGCGACCTCACCGCCACCCTGGTGTGGGCGTTCGGCCTCTTCGCGGCCGAAGTTATACAGTTCATGTTCCTCTACTTGGGCGTGCTCAACTTCATCCGACTCTGGGTGTATATCGAATCGCTCCTGCAGGGCAACATGCTGGCCGCTCAGGTAGCCAACGGGCACCAGGAGGCGGGACGACCCGTGGGTTCGGCTGGCGAATCGATAACCCGCTTCCGCGACGACACCCATGATGTGGCCTGGTTCATCGACTCCTGGCTCGACGTGATGGGTGGTGTCTGGTTCACCATCGCCGCCCTCGCCTTCATGTTGACGATCAACGTGCCTGCGACCCTCATCGTGCTGGTCCCCATGAGTTCCGTTCTCCTGGTCACCCTGACCTTGGATAAGCGGGTGAAGCAGTATCGTTCCGCCGACCGGCAAGCTACAGCGGCCGTAACCGGATTCCTGGGCGATGCGGTGGCCGCCGCAACCTCGATCAAGGTGGCGGGAGCGGCAGAGAATGCCGTCGAACGGCTCTCAGCGTTGACCGATCGTCGGCGCTACACCGCAGTAAGAGATCGGGTACTGGAAGACGTGATCTCGGTGTGGGGTGCAGGTTCGATCGACATGGGCCTCGCCCTCGTCATCATCGCTTCGGCGGGCGCCATCGCCTCAGGCAGCTTTGGGCTCGGGGCATTGGCCACCTTCCTCGGACTGCTGTTCTGGCTATCAAACCTGCCCCGCATGGCGGGTCGGATGCTGGCCCGACGCAAGCAGGCCCAGGTCGCGTTTGAAGGCATGCGTGAACTCGTGGCCGACCAGGACCCGGCTCGGGTCGCTCAGCATCGACATCTGCCGATCGGCGCCAGCGATCGAGACCTCAAGCGGTCGGCTCCAGCTCGACAACCGTTGGAGCGACTGGATGTCGTCGAGCTCGGTGCCAGCTATACCCGCACCGGCAAGGGGGTTGCACCCACCAGCTTTTCCATGGATCGTGGCTCGTTCACCGTGGTGACCGGTGCCGTCGGTTCCGGTAAATCGACCCTGCTGAAATCCCTGGTGGGACTTCTCTGGTCTGGCGATGACCTCACCCTCGGTGGAGAGGTGTTCTGGAACGGCGCATTGGTCACCGACCGGGCCGCCTTCTTCCAGCCGCCCCAGGCTGCCTACCTGGCCCAGGTTCCCCAACTCCTCTCAGATTCGGTGGCCGACAACATCCTGCTCGGCCTCGGACAAGATCCCGAGCGCACCATCGATGATGCCCTAGCCCTCGCCGCCGTCGACGACGACATCAACCTCATGCCAGCAGGGCTGGACACGCTCATCGGCCCTCGCGGCCTTCGCTTGTCCGGTGGTCAACGCCAACGGGTCGCCGCGGCTCGAGCGTTCGTCCACGGACCCGAGATCGTCATTTTGGACGATCTGTCGAGCGCCCTCGATGTGGAGACCGAGGTTCGCCTGTGGACCAACCTGGCCGAGGCGGGTGTCACCGTCCTGGCCGTTTCTCACCGGCAGGTGGCTTTCGATCGGGCCGATCAGATCATCACCTTGGGCTGAGGCCGCCAGCGGGTGGTGGCTGGTCGACTACAGTCAACACGTGGACCTGTCGGCGAGCTTCCTCACCCTGGCTGAGCTGGCCGAAGGTGATCTGGAGCCTGGGCCAGCCGATGGCCATCGTTACATCGCCGGGGTTCGACCAACGCCCGATGACATCGTTGAACTCCGTCACTACATGAACGACGGCTTGGCCGAGGTCAACGCATCATGGTCTGACCGACCCGATGCCCCGCTGCGGGTTACCAAACGCCGACTCCGAACCATGTCGATCTGCCCGGCCCAGATCTTGTCCGAACTCGATAGTGGCGAGATCAACATGAATCTGGCCGCCGGTCTTGTCTGCGATGTCGCCGCCGGTCTCCTCAGCATCAATCCTCGCTTCCCAGCGGAGGGCGGCTGGTTCGCTTCGATGAGCGGCGCCATCGGGGCCGAACACCCGCATGTGCTGGCCTTCGTCGACGGGCTCGACCCGGCCGAGCGCGAGGAGTTCGAAGCCCTGATCGACGAACGCTGTGCCGCCCTCCCCTCTTTGCTGGGCGACATCAGCGAGTATCGGCCAACGAGCCACGAGCGCATCACGGTCCGTTTCGTCGACGCCAATGTGTGGCTCACCGCCGAACTCGACCTCGCCGTCGGCCGAACCAACCGCGTGTTGGCTGAGGTGAAGACCGGCTCCTACACAAACTGGATCCCCGAGGAGCTGCGCCACTACGGGCTGCTGGTGGCCTTGCGCGACGGTCACGCACCGAAGGTTGGGGCCGCCATCACCCTTACCGACCAACGGGTCTCTGCTGTCTCGCTCGGCCTCGGCGAGCTGGAACTGGCGGCCAAGCGAGTTCTGACGACAGCCCGCAACCTGGCCGAGGTCGACACTGCCGTCCGTGAAGGTCGTCCTGTGCCCACCAACCCCGGCGACCACTGTCGTTGGTGCCAGCGTCTCGACGTCTGCCCCGACGCCCCCGATCTGAGCCGGGCCGACGCCGAGCTCGACGGAGACCCATCCCCGGTAAAGACGACAACAGAACAGATAGAGGCGCAGGTCGAGGCGCAAGCAACGGTGAGCGAATGACGGCCGAGCGACGACGAGCTCTTACCGGCCGATTGGTCGAAGCCTTCGGCGAGGCCGCCCTCCAACTGCCCGACACCGAGGTCCGGGAGTTGAAGTATCACGAGATCACTTTTCTCTCCGCCTACGACATTCGCACGGCAACCATCTGTCAGGCCTCACTGGCGGCACCGACACCGGAGTTCGAGACAAGCCCGCCTCTGCTCACCCGTCACCTCGCCCTGTCGGCGGGGCGACGGGTTCACAAGTTCGACGGTTCGCTGACGGCGGCCATGCGCAACGCTATGGCCGAAGCAATGGCATCGGAGCGATGGCCTGGCCCCTATTTGAATGAGGAGTCTCGCGATGTGCGAGCGCTCTGCGCGTCCAAGGCGATCACCTGGCTGAACCGCACCCTCGACGTGCTCGACGTCGATGATCTGCGACGCTGGCAATTCAACCGTGATCTAACCTGGAACTTTCCCGGACGAGGCTTGAAGCTCAAAGCCAAGCTCGATCTGCTCACGCCGCCATCGGCGAACTCACCGACTCCAGTGCCGGTTCTCGTCGTGCCGAACACCGCCGAGGAAAGCCTCAACCGAGTGGCGTTCACCCTTTTGTTGCTCTTGATAAACGACCTGCGACCGATCGACGAGGCCCGGATCGTCGTGCACTCTTCCGGCGAAGTTCTTACCGTGGAACCAGACGCCCTCGTCGACCGGGCCATCGATGCCGCCACCAGAGCCCTCGACGCCGTCGTCGTCCGCGACTCGATCGATCGAGACTACGGCGGCGATGGTGGCCACAGCCTGCGGCCGCCATCCCATCTCGACCTGGCCCCAGGTCAATTCGTCTGCCGCGACTGCGCCTTCGTTCAATGTTCCCGCCGCTACGGTGCCTCACCCGAGGTTGACCATGGGTCGGCAATGATCGTCCGCGGTGGAGTACGGCTCGGACAAGGTACCGCCCGCTAGAGTCGCGAGGGCATGACTGATTCCAACGCATCAATCCAGTTTCCTGCCGACTTCATCTGGGGGACGGCAACGTCCAGCTACCAGATCGAGGGTGACCGCGAAGGCCGCGGCGAAAACATCTGGGATCGGTTCTGTGCTGAGCCCGGACGTATAGCCGACGGCACCGACGGAGCTGCCGGTTGCGATCATGTAGGCCGCTGGCGTGAAGATGTGGCGCTCATGAAGTCGCTCAATCTGAAGGCATATCGATTTTCGATCGCCTGGAGCCGGATCATGCCAGCGGGTAAAGGCCCCGTCGACGGCAAGGGTGTCGATTTCTACAAGCGCCTGATCGATGAGCTCCTCGCAAACGGGATCGAGCCCTACCCCACGCTGTACCACTGGGATCTTCCTACCGGCCTCAACACCGGATGGACCGAGCGTGACACCGCCAAGGCCTTCGCCGAGTATGCATCGGTCACGGCTGAGCTACTGGGCGACGGCGTCAACTGCTGGACAACCCTCAACGAGCCCTTCGTGTCGGCTCATCATGGCTACGTCAACGGCGAACACGCTCCCGGCGAACAATCCTGGACCCGGGGCCTGGCCGCCGCACACCACCTGCTCCTCGGTCACGGCTTGGCCGTCGAGGCTATTCGTGCCGCCCGACCAGGCTGTGAGGTTGGCATTGTGCTGAACTTCACCCCAACCGAGCCGGCTACCTATCACCCCGACGATGGCGATGAGGCAGGCCGCATTCATGAGTTCGAGAACCGCTGGTTCGTCGAACCGATCGCCGGTCAGGGCTACCCGGTCGGCCATGCCGAATACCGCAACTGGGACCAGGCCGAAATCCTCGACGGTGATCTGCAGATCATCGCCGCCCCGATCGACTTTCTTGGCATCAACTACTACACCCGCCAGCTGGTGGCGGCCGATCCGGCCCGGGCGTACACACCTACCTCGGTGACCGATATGGGCTGGGAGATCCACCCCCAATCGTTCCAGGATCTCCTCGAATGGCTTCATCGAGATTATGGGTTTGCGCGCTACCTCATCACCGAGAATGGGGCCGCCATGGCCGATCAGCTTCGAACCCCCGACGGCGAGATCGACGACCAAGACCGCATCGCCTATCTCCGCGACCACATCACCGCCTTGTGGCGGGCTATGGAAAACGGCGTGCCGGTCGATGGCTACCTCGTCTGGTCGTTCCTCGACAACTTCGAATGGGCCTTCGGATTCGAAAAGACCTTCGGCATCGTGGAGGTCGAGCGTCCTTCCATGGATCGAATCCCGAAAGCTAGCGCCCGCTGGTACGGCGAGCTGGCGAAATCGGCCAAGCTCACCCCTTACGATTAGCGAGCCGCTTCCTATCGACAAGCCACCAAGGGCCTATGTCGACGTTTTCAACCTGCGTCGACTAGGATGAGGTTCAGCCGGGTGGAGCCGTCTATTGTTTCGTGGACCCTCTTCAGGGGTTCCAGGAGGAGACAATGCCTAAATGGGTTCCGTACATAGTAGGACTGTTCCTACTTTTCGTCATCTACCAACAGCCTGACGTTTCGGCTGATTTTGCTCGCAACTTCGGCAGTTTCCTGTTTGAGTTGTTGCGCTCGTTCTTCCAGTTTCTCGGCGGCTTGTTCGGCGGGATAGACGGCGGTGGTGGCACAGATTCGGTCACCACCAACAGTGGCGTCACCTTGCCCGGCAGCGGCGATGGAACCGTCGCGACCACGATCCTGGAAGGGGATCACACCGTCTATCACACCCACCCAACGAACCCGTAGAAACCACCACTACTCCCTAGGACGAGGCGACGTAAAGCCGAATCGGCGGTTGTCATGCTCACTCCACGATCACGACCAGCATCAACACTTTTCGCCCCGGTTCGGGTCGACAATATTCTCATCCTGGACGAGCGCATCGTCTACGCTGAGCGACGCCACTGGGCCTTTCTACTCAGTCCTTTCTTTGAGACGATCTCGATCCTGGTCTTTCTCACCGTCTTGGCTGGGAATCTTCGTGGATCCCTGATCCGGCCGATGCTGTTCTTGCTCGCCGGAATACTCACCGCCTTGATGGTCGTGAGCAAGAAGTGGAACAAGTGGGCGGTCTACGCCCTCCTGGTCGTGATCTTGGCTGGCCGTTTCGTGCCCGACATGTTTCCGCTCACCGCCCTCGTCGTTGTGGGCGTGGCCAGTCGCTTTGTCTACAAGTTCGCGATGTGGGCCTTCTACGAGCGGCTCTTCATCACCAACCGACGTCTCATTTTCGCGTCCGGTTTTCTCGATTCCGAGATCGCCATGATGCCGCTCACCCGCATCACCGACATCTCCTACAAGCGCCCAGCAATCGCCGAGCTGCTCGGCTACGGCCAGCTGCGCGTTGAAACCGCAGGCCAAGACCAGGCGTTGGGTTTCATCGACTACATCAATCACCCGAACGAGTTCTACGAGCTTCTTATCAACCGCTCTACCACTGCGGTCGGCGCCGGGCCATCATCGGCCGACGATGACTCAGATGGTGCGAGCGGCGGCTCCGACGGAGCCGACGGCGATGCCGCCCGAACCGACCCAATGGACGAGGTATGGGTCGAGCCAACCGAGGAAATTCCCTTCGAAGGGTACGGCGGCGAGGCCTGACGGGGCCAAACAGGGCGCGAGCGGGCACAATGGATGCAATGTCATCCCCCATCTCCAGCATGCCGCCTGGATCGGCTGTGACGCGGGCGGCGCGATGGCTCGTCATCCCCCTTGGGCTGGGCTTGATGGCGCTGGTAGCAATGGCGATCTCGGGCGAAAGCCGCGAAGACTTCGAGGAAGCGCAGAATCAGCAGGCTCAGCAAGAGGAGCGCTCAGCCCCTCGCCAGCCTCAAGACACCGATGCCGACGACGGTGAAGGTGAAGCTGAGCAATTCCAACCTGACTCCGAGTTCGAAGCCTGGCAAACCACGGATGAAACGACGTCGAATCGCGATGTCGTTTTCGACGACGGTGGCGATCAGGTCGAAGTAAACCTCACCCCGAACGGCACCATCACCGCCGATCCGGTCGAACCCGGCGAGGGCGACAGCGATGAACCTGAAGACTCGGGGCGATATAGCGGCGTACGTATCACCGGAGACGGTTTCCTCGACATGGTCGATCTCGGCGATGAGGTGAGCGGCGATTTCATCGTCACCCCGAACGCTGGCGGCAATGGGCTGATCTTCGAACAGGTCGATGGCCCAACCGTCGAGGTTCTTCTCACCGATGAGAACGTTGAGTTGAGGCGCGCCGATGGCACCAGGACGGCGGCTCTGACCGGCGAGACCGTCACCATCAGCGCCGGGTTTGGCATTCCCGCTCATCCCGATGCCGCCCGTGAGTCGTTTGTTACCAGCCTTGGCTCGCTGGATGTCTGGCTAGCCGAGGACGGTTCGCTCGTCGGTTCGCGTCCCGATGCCGACGCCACGGTGCGCCCCAACGATGGGCTCGCCATCCGTATCGACGAAGGCGAACCGGCGGCCGTACCCATCGAGTCAATCGAGAACGGCGATGTAGCGCTTCGACCCGCCGACACCGGCTTCGATCGTCAAGGCCGCGACGGCCAGGTCGTTCAGTTTCGGCCCGACGGATACGACGGCGGTATGACCGCCAGCGAGGTGCAAAACGATGGTGGGCTCATCGAACTCGAACCCGATGCGAATGGGTCGGTGGCACTCACCGATGGCACCACGGTCCAACCGATCAGCGTCACCGAGCCGCCGGAGATCTGGCAGATCAAACAAGGCTCAATACCGTGGCGATTGTTCTTCGGTGCAGTTGGGCTCATCGCGTTAGGATCGATTGCCTTGGCCCTCTTCCTACACGTCGATTTCCGCAAGGAACCGCTGCCGACGACCCTGGTCGATGAGACACCGCCCGACCGCCTCAACGCACTCCTGGCCGAGCTGCATGCCGATCCTGACCCAACGAGAGCGGTGCGTCGAGCCTTCCACATCGCCGAGGTCGGTTTCGGAGGGTTACCTTCCCGCCGACCAACAGAAACACCGTTCGAATGGTCTCGTCGGGTCGAACGATCAAACACCCTGCTGGCTCAGCCGGTCTCCGCCATGTGTGATCTTTTCGTCAAGGCCCGGTTCGCTCCCTACCAGGCATCCGAACAAGACCGGACGGCCATGATCGAAGCGCTCGGTGAAGCTCACCGAAAGGCGACAGGCGGGTTTCGGACCGAAGCTCAATCCGAGGAACTGGTGGGGACCTGATGCTGATTCTCACCGAGATCTTCGTCCCTCTCATGATCTTGTGTTCCATGGCCCTGGTCGGCCTACTTCTGCGTCTCGATCGCCGTCTCGGGCGAGGCGCTATCAATGCTGGCCCTCGTCATCGTGAAAACCCAATCCCACCCGGCCTGAAGCAGACACCGTGGGAACTCTCCGTTATCGACGAACAACTTGGACGATCGGGTTCGGTAAGCCAAGATCTGGTTACGACCGTGAACCGCTTGGTCGACGCGGCCAACATGACAGGCGGCCCCGAGCCCCTCTGGGCCTCGTCGACGCAGAACGACGTGGAACGGGTAGTCAACCGCCTCGAAAAGCATCTCGAACTTGAACCGCTCAGCCCTCACCTTAGGAACTAGACCAACACGATGTCTCATGCTGAAGTAAGGCAAGCCACAGACCGCTTACTCGACGAACTCGAAAAAGTAATCGTCGGGAAACGGCCTGTGTTGTCGCTCATCGTCAACGCTATGTTGGCCAACGGACACATTCTGTTGGAAGACGTTCCCGGTGTGGCCAAGACGGCGATCGCTCGATCGCTGGCCCAAGCGGCCGGTATGCGTTTCGCTCGAGTTCAGTTCACACCCGATCTCATCCCCGCCGACATCACCGGATCTACCGTGCTCACCAGCGCAACGAGTGCACCCGAGTTTCGCCCCGGGCCGGTGTTTGCCAACCTCGTGCTCGGTGACGAGATCAACCGGGCCCCGCCGAAAACCCAGTCAGCGCTGCTGGAGGCCATGGAGGAACGCCAGGTGACGGCCGACGCCGCAACTCGCGAACTCCCAACCCCCTTCATCGTCATCGGTACTCAGAACCCGATCGAGCAGGAGGGAACCTACCCCCTGCCGGAAGCTCAGCTCGATCGTTTCCTCATCCGAACCGGCATCGGGTATCCCGGCCGCGACAATGAGGTGGACTTGATCCTGCGTCGAGCCGGACGAGGCACCGACCAGGCCAAGCTTCAGCAGGTGCTCACCGCCAACGACGTCGTCGCGCTCCAGCAATGGGTAGAGCAAGTTCATGTGTCGACCCCGGTCGCTCGCTACATCGTCGATGTCGTTGAAGCGACCCGCCAGAGTCCGCGAACCGAAGCCGGAGCCAGCCCACGAGGTTCATTGGCCTTGCTCAAGTTGAGTCGAGCTCGGGCCGCCATGAACGGCCGATCCCATGTGCTCCCCGATGATGTGAAGGCCATCGCTATCCCCTGCCTCGCTCACCGCATTCTGCTTCAACCCGACCAGTGGGTACGCGGCGTTCGAGCCGAGCAGGTTGTCGAGGAAGTCGTGGCTCAAGTCCCGGCTCCCGCGGCCGTCGAGCCTCACGATCAGGTGCGAACGGCTGCCGCCCAGCCACAGCCAGCAGCCAGCCCCCAACCAATGGCTGGCAACGGGTTCCCGGTCGACGGCCAAACGCAACCGCCGCCACCCTCGGAATACACCCGACCGGCTACGCCACCGATGCCGCCCGGCGTGCCCATGACACCGAGCAGGCCGGGCGGCCAGCCACCGCCACCCAACAGCCCTCGCTAGCCCTAGGCCTCAGCGATGACGCGTCACCTCACACACCGGTTCTGGATCTGCATGGTCTTCGGTTTGGGCGGTTTTGCGTTGGCGCTCATGGCCCGCTCGCTCGAACCGGCGGCCTTCGGCGCCCCCTTCGTTTTCGCCCTGGCGCTCTCGATCGCCGATGGCTGGTGGCCGCCGGCAGAGGTGACGAACCCCGAGGTCAGCTCGCCCCGGGTGGTCGAAGGAGACACCTTGCAGTTCACCTTCGGGGTTGTGACCCGACAGCGCAGCTTCGTCGATGTGGAGGTCCAGCTTCCGTCCAGTCTCGCCCCTCAGAGCACAACCCGGTTCGTGACCATGATCGACCGCGAACGCCGGTTTCACGTCGATCTGGTAGCGGCGCGGTGGGGAGCGGCCGGACCGGAGTGGATTCACCTTGTCACCCGAGATCGACTCGGCCTCACCGAGAGCGTTAGGCGCGTGCCGATGCGGCTTCCCGTGCGCGTTCATCCTCCGTCTGAGAATTTGTCAAGCCTGATTCCGCTGTATCGGGAACGGGCGGTTAGCGGCGAGCACCGGGCGCGAGCTAAGGGTTCGGGCACCGAGTTGGCCGAGGTCAGGCCCTACCGCTACGGCGATCCTCTTCGCATGGTCCATCCAGGGCTGTCGGCCCGGCGCAATACCCCGATGGTGGTCGAGCGTCATCCCGAGCGCTCATCGGAGATCGTGCTCATGGTGGACTCAGCCCAAGACCTGGGCGTCGACCTGGAAACCACCTTGCGCTGGACGGTTACCGCCGCGATGGCGCTCGGCGAGCGCCATCTTCGAGCCCAAGACCGGGTGGGCTTGTTAGATGTCGGACGAGGGATCCGCTGGCTGCCAGCTCGGCTTGGTCGCCGCCATCTGCACCGGATCGTCGACTCCTTGCTGGCGACGGAGGTTCTTCCCCGCAATGAGCGTCACCTTGCTCGCAGCCTGCCGAATGATCTTCCCCGTTCGGCCACGATTGTCGCCCTATCGATGCTGCTGAGCGAAGACACCCTGACAACCCTGGTCGATCTGCGTAGCCGCGGTCACGAGATCCTCGTTCTCCAACCTCCCCAGCCCGACCCGAACCCCTCGACCAGCATGCTGGCCCGACGGATCTTCCGGGTGGGCAACGAACTCAACCATCGCTGGCTTCGAGACCGGGGCGTGACCATCGTGCCCTGGCAGGCGGGCGAGCCGCTTGAACACGTGTTGCGTAGGGTCATTCGCAACCTGGGCCGAGCCAGGCAGGCAACGCGATGAATCTAGATCTGCATCGAAACCCATGAAGAAACCCATGAAGAAACCCATGAGTCTGCATCGAATCAGTGATCGACTCAGGGCGTGGCGCCTCAGCTTGCTGGAGATCGTCGGACACAGCCTCAAGCCCGAGACGTTGCTCGGGTACGCCATCATGGCACTCTGGGCCTTGCTCGCTGGTCAGGCTGGCGGCTGGGTACTCATCATTGTCTTGCTCGCCATCGGTTTTGGTGTCCATGCCATTGCGATCGAATCCGGCAACAACGTAATGCTGTGGCTGTGTGCCGTTGTCCTCGTGCTCTATGCCCTACTGGCCTGGGGGAGTTTCAGCCAGGACCCATCTCCCTTGATGCTGACTTTTGCCGGCTGCACCGTGCTCTTGCACAATCAGACGATCAGACTCGGAGATTCGCGTCGTCGAGCGGCTGCCGTCGATGACTCGACCTTCCTGGCCGCCGGCCTCGCTGTAGCGGTCGTCACCGGCATCTCGATCATTGGCACGATGCTGGCCATGGCCTTGTTCGATCGTTCAGCGTCGTGGTCATGGCTCTGGATGCCGGCCGCCGCTTTTGCTCTCTTTGCCGTTGGCGTCGCCGTCGCCGTCGTGCCGCCGTGGCGGTCGCCCCGGTCGGATCGCCAGCGTTGGCAGCCCGGCGAACGGCTCCCTCCACAGCCTCTCGGTAGCGATGAGGACGTTACGAGCTTAGGTCCGTAGGTTTTAGCTGGCCGATCAGTTCGCTAGCCTTGAGTGGTCTGGGTTTCGCCCCCGTGCATCGCCATCTTGGGCGTGCGGCCTGCGAGTCCCAATCAAGCCTGGCAAGGCAAACCCTGCCTTGTGTCATTCAATTTACGTAACTTCGAGGTTTCCGATGTCCAAAATCTGCCAAGTGACAGGGCGTAAACCGTCATTCGGTAAGAGCATTTCGCACTCTCACCGAGTCACGAACCGTCGCTGGAACCCGAATATTCAACGCCAGCGCTTCTGGGTGCCGTCCGAGAAACGTTGGGTGACCCTCAACGTGAGCGCCAAAGGCATCAAGACGATCAACAAGCGCGGCATCGAGTCCGTCGTGGCCGAGATGCGCCGACGTGGGGAGAAGATCTAATGGCAAAAGGTAGCGATAAGCGGCCGATCATCAAGATGCGTTCCACCGCCGGCACCGGCTACATGTACGTCACCAAGAAGAACAAGGTGAACAGCCGCGAGCGTATCGAGCTCAAGAAGTACGATCCCGTCGTACGCAAGCACGTCCTTTTTAAGGAAGAGCGCTAACCAGCTCTCGCCTTCTCGACTCGTCAGAGTCGTCGAAAACACTGATCAGCCCGACGGTCTCGACCGGTCGGGCTGAAGTGTTTTTGGGGCCTGGTTGTAACCGCCGACGAGATCTGCTGCGTTCGGTCCGATGTGTGGTTGATGATTTCGGCTAGTTTTGATCCGTGGCTACGCTAAGCGGTACCGATTGTCGACGTTTCCTCGAGCTGGAGGCAGAACGACTGGCCCAAACCGACGACAGTGATCTCGGTTTAGAGATTCCCCATATCGACGGATGGACGGTGCAGTCCGTTATCGGCCACACCGGCTGGGTCTACCGCTACGTCGACGCAGCTCTTCAAGCAACCCCCGACGATCCACCCTCCCGCTCCGCCGTTCCCGAACCGCCTACTTCCGAGGGTGTCGTGGCCTGGCTGGCCGAAGGCGCCGAGGCTCTTATGGCCCGGTTCGATCAGATTGACCTCGATGAGATTCACCCAACCTTCACCGGGCCCCAGCCGGGCCATTGGTGGCTTCGGCGAATCGCCCAAGAGTCCGCCATGCACCGGTGGGACGTGCAGTCTGCGCGGGGCAAGCCCGACGCGATCGATCCCGCCCTGGCCAAGGACGGGATCGACGAGGTACTCGAGGTGTTCACCCCAGCTCGCATGCAGTTCCCCACGCTGAACGGCGCCGGCGAAACCGTGCACCTTCATGCCACCGATATCGATGACGGCGAGTGGGTACTGACCTACCAAGCCGACTCGGTTGCGTGGGAGCACAACCACACGAAGGCAGATGTGGCAGCACGAGGGCCGGTCGAGGATCTGCTCCTGCTCGTGTGGAGCCGGATACCGCCAAGTCGCTTAGAAATTTTCGGCGACTCGACCCTGCTCGACCGCTGGCAGGAAGCTGCAACCTTCTAGCTAACCGGAGCTTCGTGCTTAGGCTGGCGCAGCGATGCGGCGGATCGGCAGGAGAGGCTCTTCAGGCACGTCGTACTCGTCGTCCCAGCGATCGAGGCGACCCTTCCAATCGGATGCTTCCTCGATCTTGTCGACGTAGGCGGCCTGCCTTTTAGCAACACGGCCAACCGGGGCATCTTCTTCATCGCTGGCATCATACTGAGCTTCAATACCCAGCTTGAGGTTCCGGAGCGCCTCGCTACGCAGCTGCGAAACACGTGATTCGGTGACACCGAGGAAGCGAGCGAGCTCCTTGGAGGTTTTACCATCCAGGAAGTAGCCAACGATGACGAGGCGTTGACGCTCGGGCAACAGCTTCACGGCATCACGCAGGTAGGTGTGCAACTCGCGTGATTCGAGTTCTTCGAGCGGTTCGACCGAATTGCGATCGCTGAGCACATCGACGAGCGTAAGATCCTCATCGGAGTCATCGCTGGTTTCGTGATCGAGGGCCAGGACGACGGAGCGGAAAAGGCGATCCCGGAGGCGAGCCAGCTCGTGCTTTGACACGCCCATGGCCTGGGCCATCTCGTCGGTGTTGGGCACACGACCGAGTTCGCTGGCCAGCTGCTGTTCGGCTCCTTCAAGCCGACGAGCGAGCAGACGAACCGAGCGGGGGGCCCAGTCAGCGGCTCGGACCGAGTCGAGGATTGCGCCCCGAACTCTCTGAGCCGCGAATCGTTCGAACGGAACGCCCCGGCTTCCGTCGTAGCGGCGAGCCGCTTCGACCAAACCGAGCGCACCAGCTCGTGCTAGTTCCTCACGGTCAACGTGGCGAGGAAAGTGCACTGCCACCTGATAGACGACGTGCTTCACCAGCGGCAGGTTTGCTTCGATCCGTGCGTTCAGCTCGGCCTGTGTATCACCCATGTCATTCACCCTTCGATAAGTTCTGCGAATCCGCCGAGTTACAAAATGGGTTAACGACACGTTGGGTCGAAAGCTTTAGAAAAAACTATGGAGAAGTCCTAATCACTGTTTCGGAGCGCTTCGTGAGCAACTTGAGTTGGTTGATTCGACCGGCCCCTTTAGCGGTCGAGATGGTCGCTGAACGCAGCCAATCCTTCATCGAGTCCGCGTCGCCCGTAGCCTAGACGAAAGCGGTCGTTGATCGGAGGGCCAACCTTCGATTCATAGATGGTCGACGGCAGGAGCAAGACACCCGATTCTTCCACCAGAGTGCGGGTGAAGGTTTCCACACCGTCAGGGCCGTCGTAGCGGGCGAAGCCCATGCATTACCCGTCGGGACGTTCCCACGTGAACAGGTCTGGGTACCGGGCGAAGAAAGCATCCCACTTCGGCAGGTTCTCGTCCACAATGGCGCAGTTCCTGGCCAGGATCTGTTCGCGGTTCTCAAGCCCAATGATCGTAAGACGTTCGCTCGGCCCCGAGCTACAGATCGAAAGGTAATGCTTGAGTCGCTCCATCTGCGACAACACATCGGGGTCCTGACAAGCGATCCAGCCGATTCTCAGCCCCGGAAGCCCGTAGGCCTTCGACATGACATTGAGCGACAGCCCACGCTCGTAGACGTCGGCGACGAAGGGAAGGTGCTCAACGCCGGTTGGACCCAGACCGTTGAAGATCTCGTCGTGAAGGATGTAGATGCCGTGGTGTCGGCACAGATCGATGAGTGCCTGGTAGCGGTCGAGTGGCAGGATCGCGCCTGTTGGGTTGTGGGGAAAATTGATCGTGACCAGCCTGGTGTTTGGTCGTACCGCAGCGGCCACCTGGTCGATGTCGAGCGACCAGCCGTCGTCGGGGTCGAGGCTCACATCCGTGACCTCACAGATCGCAGCAGGGAGCGTCTCATGGCTCTGGTAGTTGGGCGTGACGACGATGGCATGACTGTCGGCGCTGAGTATCACATTGTTGGCGGCGAAGATGCCCTCACTGGCGCCAGCGAAACACAACACGTTGCTCGGTCCGATGAGCTCGTCGTGGGTGGCGGCGATCGCTTGGCGAAGATCTGGTGCACCCCAGGTTTCGGTGTAGCCAAGCCAGAGGTCGTCGAATGCGGCCCGCTGATCGTCGGTTCCCATCGCTAGCAGGTCTCTCATCGGCATGCTCTCGGCGTCGGATGCCGTCAGGTGGTACTCGGCGCGAAACTCCCATTTCGAGAAGTGGGTTTCCAGGCGAAAGTCGGGCAGGTGCATCGATGTCTCCAGTCGCGCCGCTGGTCACGGGCTTCGGTCCAAAGCCTAGGCAAACAGCGAAGACCCCGGGCCATGCGGCCCGGGGTCTTTCAGAGTTTCACATACAGATTTCGATGGCTCCCCGACGCATCAGCGCTGAGGCGACGTATCCGCTTGCGGGATACCTCGATTGGCGAACGCTGGATCAACTCGACTGAATCAGACGAAACTATCGGGTTCGGCGTCAAGGTGCCGCCGGCCGGTGTTGATGTGGCCGGTGTTGTCGACGGTGAGCGGACCGAAGGTCTGCGCACAGGACTTCAGGCTGTTAACGATAGTCGAATTAGCCCAAACTATCGATTTAGATTCATACCAATCCGATCGATATGGTCCTGTTAGGTGGAACCTGCGAAGGTTGCAACCGAGATACCCATCTGTCGCAGTTCAGCCAGTCGCCGACCAGGATTGTTCCACGTCACCAGACCATCGGCACCAACAGGTGCTTCACCGATCACGATGGCACGAGCAGTAACCGTGGCCACCGAAGCGGCCGCCACCGACGGATAGTCCATCACACCGGTCACGATCGTCTCAACCGCACCGTCGCGCATGCCTCGAACCTCAACCCGCAACCCTCCAGGGCCACCGTCCTCATGAGGAGGACGGAGCATCGGAAGCCAGCTCGTGAAGCGATCGCGGCGGGTGGCGGCCATGCGGGCAGAGATACGTGACGCCTGAGGGTAGAAGCGCTGGAGGAGAAGCGGACTCGGCAATGCCCCTCGGTAGCAATCGCGGGCGCCGAAAGGTTCGGGGAACCAGGCTAGGTCTCGCCCTGAGCCGCCGTGGCGCACCTCCCAGTCGTGCCCAACCCAATCACGACCCGGGTTCTTCAGCGCCTTATGGTGCTGACGAGCGCACGCCGGGCCTGCCGTACCCGCCTTGGCCACATTGATCGCGTCGACCTCATCGAGCTGATCACCGGCCCATCGGGCTAGGAGGCAGCTCAGTCCTGGAACAAACCCAGCACCGACCGCCACCGTTACCCCCCGATCGCGGGCAGCCGCGTCGAGCCGTAAAAGATCGGCCACCTCATCAGGGTCATCGCAGATCGAAACCACGCTCGACCCGGCCGCGACCATCGCCTCGGCCGTTCGGAAGTGGGTGCCTGCCGGCCCGGCCAGAATTGCCACGTCGGGTTGAAAGCCTGCTGATGCTTCGTAAACCGAGACCGACACCAGAGGATCCATAGCGTCGGCGACCATGTCGATGCGCTTCGGATCCTTGTCGTGAATGTGCACGTCGGCTACACCCGGCGCCCGGAGTTGACGGGCGATAAACGAGCCAGTGCGACCCAACCCGATGAGGACGACCTTCATGCCCACCACCTCATGTAGACGAGTTCAGATTCTTCATCTAGATGAGTTCGGATTCACTGATCTCACGCCAGCCGCCGGTCTGTGGGGGAACGCCGCCCTTGCCCCGAAGCCGGAACAGCGTAGCGATCAGGCCAGCCATCCCCATCGCCGCCGTTACCCTTCGAGCCAGTTGAAACATGCCGCCAGCCTAACCGCACAGTCACAACAGCGCGTCCGCACCAGCCCTAGCCAGCTAACCGCTGGTCGCAGCCAGCGTGCCGTAGGCCAGAAGAGCCGGGCCATGCGACTGGTGCATGGTGAACTCGTTGAAAAAGGCGAGTCCGTCGATGTCGTACCACTGCCAGAGATAGGGCAGAACCTGGGCTTCGGGCCACACCCCCGCCGGGTCGAGCACAAAATCGATCGCCCACTGATCGTTGTTG
>CAKZXA010000042.1 GCA_937922045.1 uncultured Acidimicrobiales bacterium
ACATCAACGCCGGCGGGATCACCCAGGGCGGGTCGACCATCACCCAGCAGCTGGTGAAGATCTCGATCCTGTCGTCGGAGCAGAACTTCTCCCGAAAGAGCACCGAGGCGTTCTACGCTCTCCGGCTCGAGCGCCAGATGACGAAGGACGAGATCCTCGAGCGCTACCTGAACACGGTGTATTTCGGGGCCGGCGCCTACGGGGTTCAGGCGGCAGCCGAGACCTACTGGGGTTACGACAACGCTGATCAGCTCGGCTGGGCCGAAGCAGCAATGTTGGCAGGCATAATTCGCAACCCGACGCTTTACGATCCAACCCTCTTCCCCGAGGAGGCGAGAGCACGACGGAGCGTCGCCCTCGATCGTCTCGTCGCTACCGAGCACATCTCGGAGGAAGAGGCCGAGACCTACGGCTTCGCTGTGTTGCCGGCGGAGCGCCAGACGCCTTACGACATCAAGCCAACCGACTATTTCATCGAGGAAGCGCTCCAGGCCCTTCTCAATGATCCTCGCTATCTCGGCGGCGACCGCTCGTCTCGCTACGCCGCCATCTACCGGGCAGGTCTCAAGGTTTGGACAACGTTCGACCCGGCCATGCAAGCCGTAGCCCTCGCCACCCGTGATGAGAACCTGCCGGAAGGAACTCACGGCTACACGATGGCGATCGCGACGGTGGACAACCGCCCGGAGACAGCGGGCGCAGTCCGCGCTGTCGTCGGCGGCCGCGAGTTCGAGCGGAACAAGTTCAACGCTGCTACACAGGCTGACCGTTCACCCGGTTCGACGATGAAGACCTTCGTGCTCGGCGCCCTTTTCGAGGCTGGGTATGGACCGAGCGATCGGGTTCGTCGGGACACCTTCATCGGTCGGACCGCCTCTGGCGATGTCTACGAGGTCGAGTGTGGCGGTTTCGGCTACGAGTCGATCGCTGCAGTTACTCGCTCTTCGAATAACTGTGCCTTCGTCCGCCTAGGTCAGGTGATCAGCACCGAAAACGTGGCCAACGTGGCTCGGCGCTTGGGTGTTGATGTGTCCGAGATTAACGCTCAGGTAATGTCGCTTCCGTTGGGAACGATTGGTACGAATGCGATGGAGATGGCTGGCGCCTACGCTGGCATCTATAACGACGGCAAGTACAACGAGCCGTGGTATATCGAGCGCATCGAGGATCGCGACGGCAACGTGATCTATGAGCATCGGGCCGACTGGACCCGAGCGATCAGCCAGCAGAGTGCACGCCTCATCACCGATGTGTTGGAGAGCAATGTGCAGCGCGGGACGGGAACCCGGGCCCGAGTCGAGGGGCACGCAGCGGCGGGCAAGACCGGTACGAACAACAAGTTTCGAGATGCCTGGTTCGTCGGCTACACCGGCCACTACTCCACAGCGATCTGGCTTGGAGATCTGACCGAGGAACGAACCATCGTGTTGCCAGGCTGGGGCACCGTCTTCGGCGGTGAGCTGCCAGCTCAGACGTGGGGCCAATATATGACCGCGATCCACGAAGGTTTAGAGCCGATCGACTTCGAAGAGCCCGACTCCTACCGTGGTGGACAGCGTCTCAAGGTTGAGGGTGAGATCGACTACTGCGAGTCCTCGGAGTTCGAAGGCGCTACCAGAGTCACCGAACTCATCGACAGCAACAACGATGGTCGCATCGATTGTTTCCGGCCGGTGGCGTCGACGACCACCTCTGAGGTGGACGGCGATGGTGACGGTGACGGTGACGGTGACGGTGACGATGATGGTGCCCAGGGAACGACGACGCTCCCACCGACGACCTTCCCGCCAACGACGCCCCCTCCCACGGTGCCGCCGCCAACCACGCAGCCTCAGACCACACTTTTGCCGACGACGAGCGAACAACCCTAACCGCTGACGATTAGGCCTGTCCGTCGGCTAGAAGGTCGGCTAGCATCGCCAGAGTCCAACCAAGCGAGAGGAACAAGTGTGGCCTCACCCGCGTACGAACAGATCCTGGCTATTCAGGCCTTCGATCTGTCTCTACGACAGCTAGCGCATCGCGTTCGCACCCATCCGGCGCGCCAGAAGTTGGCCGACGGAGCCGATCGCCTTGCTGAACTCCAGGCACAGCGAACCGAGATCGAGGAGCGAAAGCACGACCTTGAACGTCAGCAAAAGCGTTGCCAGGACGAGGTGGCGACGATAGCGGCGAGACGCGGCGATATAGAGAGCAAGCTCTATGGTGGCGAGGTCACGGCAACGAAGGAGCTGCTGGCCCTCCAAGAGGAATCGGCCAACCTTCTCGAACGCCAGGGCGGCATCGAGGATGGTGAGTTGGAGCTGATGGAACAACTCGACGACATCGCAGGTGAGCTTGCCGCGGTCGATGAACAGCGGGCTGCGACCGATGCGGAGAACGCTGCGGCAGAGGTCGAGCTGGCGGAAGCCTTGGTCGAGTTGGATGGTGAGATCAAGGCGACCACATCACAACGGAGCGAGGCTGCTGTTCCAGCCAACGCCGAGTTGCTCGCAAGCTATGAAGAGCTCAGAGACCTCTTCGATGGGGTAGCAGTGGCTCGACTGGTCGATGGCTCCTGCGATGGCTGCCACATACATTTGTCAGCCATGGCGGTTGATCGGATCGGCAAAATGCCCGAAGACGCGGTGGTGACGTGTGAAGAATGTGGCCGGCTGCTGGTTCGCTAGCCGACAGATTGGCGCCGACAAGCCGCCAGCTGCGATAGCTTCGACCAGGTGCTGATCTGGTTCATCATCATGGCTCCGGTTCTCGTGGCCGAGGTGTTTAAGAGTCCGATGGTCGATTATCGCGTCGTGGCGCTCGGCGCCGTGCTGCCACTCGTGGAAGTTGCTGTCGGCCGACCGTGGATGCTGCATAGCCTGGCTGGTTCGGTGCTGGCGCTGGCTCTGGTCATGCTGACAACGATCAATCGTCGTCTGGTGAGACGTCGGCTGCTTGGCCTACCGATCGGGATGTTTCTCCACCTTGTCTTGGACGGGGCGTGGAGTGGAGCCGATCTCTTCTGGTGGCCGCTCTTCGGAAGCACGCTTGAGGGGCAAGGTTTGCCGGAGGCTGGGTTGATCCCGCTTCGCCTCCTCCTCGAGGTGGCTGCGGTCGGGGTCGGGATCTGGGCTATGCGGAGGTATGGGTTGAATACCCCCGAGGCTCGTGCCCGCCTCTTGCGGACCGGCCATCTCACGCGTTCGGCCCTGCCTGGTTACACGCCACAGAGCTAGAGTCGCGAGCCATGGTGTTGCATATTGTTAGACACGGCCGAACGACCGCTAATGCATCCGGCCTCTTGCTCGGACGCGCCGACCCGGCGCTCGATGATGTCGGACGAGCGCAGGCTGCGACGATTGCGGCTGCAATCGCCGCTCCCGCCCGCATCATCTCAAGCCCGCTAGCGCGTTGTGTGGAGACGGCTGAAGCGTTCGACCAAACGGTGGAGATCGATGAACGACTGATCGAGCTCGACTACGGCCAATTCGACCTGACCCCGGTCGCCGACGTCTCTACCGAAACGTGGGCGGCTTGGCGAAGCAACCCCGACTTCCGCCCACCGGATGGTGAAACGCTTGGCGAGCTGGCCACAAGAGTCGGCCAAGCGCTCGACGACCTTTGGAGCGACGCCATCAAGGGCGATGGTGACACGGTTGTGGTTATCCATGTCTCACCGGTGAAGGCTGCTCTGGCCTGGGCTCTTGGGGTCTCGATCGAGGTTTCGTGGCACTCATTCGTGAGCCAAGCTTCGATCTCGAGGATCGGGAGAGGCGCTGGAGATACACCATCGCTGCACCTCTTCAACAGCACGGCGCATTTGACCTAGGCGGCGGGAGCTGTTTAGGAGGTAGTGATCGGACCAGGCGACTGGTTGTCGGATGAGTCAGCTTGTAGGCGGGGTTCTGTTCCCGGGTCTGTTACCAGACTCCGTTCGGTGACCATCTATCTATGCAGTCCACCCAGGACTACCGAGGCGAACCTCGGGGGCGGACAGCCCGTCGTCCCGTCTGACCTTGCTCCGGATGGGGTTTACCAAGCCAACCGAGTCACCCCGGCTGCTGGTGCGCTCTTACCGCACCGTTTCACCCTTACCCCGCCCGGGCGAACCCGTTCGAGGCGGTCTGTTTTCTGTGGCACTTTCCTGCGGGTCACCCCGACTGGCCGTTAGCCAGCATCCTGTCCTGTGGAGCCCCGACCTTCCTCAGCCCGAAGGCCGCGGTCACCCGGCTGTCTCATCCGACGAGATCTACCGTAGCTGAAAGAGGGTCCATGTTTGTGTGGTGGATAGGGTTCGATGCAGTGGAGGAGTGGTATGAGCAAGCATGGAGAAGAGAACAAGAGAACCGGTGCAGGGGCGGAAGTTGCCGTCCTTGAGCAACGGTTTCACGACGCTGGAGGATGGGCCGAGGTCTTGTCTCGCATCGTTTCAGGTAGTGGACTCGATCGGTCATTGGCCGAGGCCACGATGTCGGAGGTGCTGCATGGGCGGGCAACCGAGGCCCAGCTCGGCGGGCTTCTGGTCGGCCTTGGCACGAAGGGCGAAACGGTCGAGGAGATCGTCGGCTTTGTGAGCGCCATGCAGGCCGCGGCCGAGCCGCTTCAGGGCGTGCCTGGAGCGATTGACATCGTCGGTACGGGCGGATCACCTCACCGTCGTCGTCATGCCCTAAACATCTCTACTATGGCTTCGTTTGTCGCTGCAGGTTGTGGAGCGGCTGTCTGCAAGCATGGGAATCGGCGAGCCTCGTCGACATCGGGTTCCTTTGACTTTCTCGAAGCGCTCGGTGTCGCTATCGATCTTTCTCCCGCCCAACTTCAGGAGTGCATCGAGGCGACGGGTGTCGGGTTTCTTTTCGCCCGTTCATTCCATCCCGCTATGCGTTTCGCTGGCCCGGCGCGGTCGGAGCTCTCGATCCCTACGGTGTTCAATATTCTGGGTCCAATCGCCAATCCGGCACGGGTTTCGCGCCAGGTCGTTGGCACCGCGACGGTTGAGCGGGCGGAAGCCTTGGCCAGGGTTCTCGCTGAGCGCAACGCCGAGTTTGCCTGGGTGGTCTCTGGCGATGGTGGCTTAGACGAGCTCTCGACCACCGGAGCATCGACCATCTTTCAGGTGATCGATGGGGGTGTTGAACGTATGGAAGTTCGACCGGAGAACGTGGGCCTGAGCACAGTGGTCCCTGAGGCAATTCAGGGCGGTGACCCGGCCCGCAATGTCGAAATTTTCACGTCGATCCTTGAAGGGGCGGAATCGCCGCAAGCCGAAATCGTGCTGTTGAATGCCGCCGCTGGCCTAGTGGTCGGCGGACTAGCCACAGACTTGTCAGCGGGTATTGATCTCGCTCGCGATGCTTTGGCATCGGGCCGGGTTGGCGAGAAAGTGGCACAGGTGCGGCAGGTCTCGACTCAGCTTGTGCGCTGATGTTTTGATCAACGAGGCGACCGACCGGCAAAAACAAGTCGTTTTGGTTACGATTCGAGACCATCGTTGGGTCGATCGGCGAATTCTTAACAGTTGTCCAGGACTATCCGATCACAAGACTGTCAAGGTAGCCTGTGCTGGCGTGACACAGAGTCGCTACCGTTGTGTTTCCTGCTTGAAGTTGACAAGGTTGTAATGTAATGATGGTGGCTTTCAGGTGCAGAAGAGAGACGGACGTCGTAGCGGCGACAGGGTTCGAGGCGGAGATGTTCGATCCCGTCGTAGGCCTGGAGTTAGCTCTGCATGAGGCGAAGCGCATGGTAGGCCAAGAGGAGTTTTGCGATGGGATCTGAGGCACTTCTGCAAGAGGCCTGTGAACTTGCTTTTGCTGTTGCCAGGGAGGACGCTGAGGCGGAGCCGGCAATCGAACCACCTGGTGACATGCGAAGCTTTCTCTACCTCGCTCGACTTCCCCGTCGTGCGATTGCGGTCGCTCAGCAAGCGATTGAAGACAATGGAGATTTCCGGTCGCGAGTAGCATCTCGTGCTTCGGAAGATGCGGTAGGGCGTGCTGGGTACCTATGGTTGCATCGGCCTATTGGCTGGGCACCCGAGTTTGAGGAGTTAACTCGCTTGGCGGAAGAAGATCAAACCACAGAACCCGTGGAGGACGACGATCCTTCAGGCGAGATTCGGATCGCGACGGTGAGCCCGATCCGGGGCACCCTCGATGACGAGACACCTCCTGAGCCACCGGCTGTCTTTAAGGCTGGCTCGCTCGGTCTGGCGCCGGTAGGTGGCGACCAAGAAGAGGTAGGCGAACCTGATGTCGACGTCGCTGACCTCGATTCTGAGGCCGATGCCATCGAAACTGAGCTGACGAGCCTGCGCGGGCTCGTCGACCGTCTGGCCGGGGAACGCGAGCTGGTGCTTGCGAGTCCATCCGGCGAGGAAGTCACGTCTTCGATCAACAATGAGGATGAAATCTTCGCCTTGCGATCCGACGTCGAGAGCTTCAAGCATGAGCTGGCCATCGCCCAAAGCGATCTGGCCGTAGCTCGCCAGGAGCGCGAGGAGGCTCAGCGCCAGCAGTCTGATGCGCTGAGGAAGCAGGTCGAACTCGAGCGTGAGCTGTCAGGGGTACGCGAAGAGCGGGCGTCCATAGAGAATGAGTCCTCAGAAGCCCAAGTTTCGTTGATTGCGCTCGAAGATCGGTTGAAACGGGCCACCGGGTCGATCGACGATCTTCAGCGTGAGCGCGATATCGCTCAGTCACACCTTGAAACGATGACCACGGAGCGAAACCAGCTCCGTGAGGATCGTTCGGCAATGAAGGCCGAGCGAGATGATCTGTCGCTGCGACTGGAAGAGGTTCGCGAGAAAACGGGTGGCGTTGATGTTGGGGAACTGACGTCGTCCAATCGATCGCTCACCCAAGAGCTAGAGGCAACCAGCCGCGAGCTGGCTCGCATGATCGCTCAGGTCGAGAACTATGAGGAGCAGATCCGGGTCACGACATCGCGTGCCGACACACTCAAGACTGAAAAGATTGAACTGTCGTCGAGGCTGGCTGATGCCGAGCTCTCGCTTGACACAACCCGCACCCAGCACGAGGCGCTTAAGAGCGACAGCGAACGTCTGGCCGCCGAAGTCGGCACGCTACGGGCCGAACGCGACAGCCTCCAAACGCAGCTCACCGAGCTCCAAGAGTCGTTGTCTGACGTTCTAGGTGAACAGGCCGAGAGCCGAGCTCGCAACGATGCAGACCGCAAGTCGCTGAACGAGCTGCGGGTCGAGCGTGATGTTCTCCTCGCCCGAATGAATGACATCGAGCAGGCCGACCGCAACTTTGAGACCCGTATCCAATCGCTGAACAAGGAACGCGATGATCTCGTCGCCATCCGCGACGATCTGATCAACGAGCGCGGTCAGCTGAGAGGCGAAGCAGCGGCGGCAGGATCCGCTCGAACCCAGATGCAGTCCAAGATCGACGAGCTCGAGGGCCGCCTCGGCCCGATGGAGACCGAGCTACAGGCTGAGCGCCGTCAACGAGAAGAATTGGCCAACCGCCTCCTCGAACTTGATGACATGGCCGCCACCAACGAAAAAGAGCTTGAGCGTATCGGCGTCGAGCGAGACGAACTTCGTACGACGGTCGAGCGCCTCCAAGACGAGCGGGTCGACGCGAACCAGCTCCGAGTAGACCGGGACAACTTGAAAGAGCAGCTGCGGGTTGCTGAGCGTCGTCTCGAAGAAGAGTCGGGCCGTCATAAGATGTCGAGCAACGAGCTGAGCGAACGCCTGGCCACGCTTGAGACTGAGCGAACAACACTCGAGCAAAATTACGCAGAAGCTCAGGGCGAGCTCGATTCGGTACGTAAAGAGGCCGAAGAGGCGAGTCGAGAGCTGGCTCGTCTACGGGTCGAGCTAGACAAAGACAAGGCTGAACGTGAAGGTTCGCTGGCCGAAGCCGACCGCCAGCGTTCTGAGCTTGATGAACGGCTGGCTAGCCTCGAACAGGAACGTGCGGAACTCAAAGAAAAGCTGTCTGAAGCTGACCGCTTGCGAGGCGAGGCCGAGAGGCTTCGCTCAGAGTCCGATCGTCAGCGAGAGCAGACCGAGGAGCAGCGCATCGATGCCGAGCGTCGTCGGGCCGAAGCAGAGTCTGCGGCCGCCCTCGCAAACGATGCGAAGCGGCGGGCCGAAGATCGAGCCAACCGTCTTGCGAGCTCAGAATCAATGGCATCGTTTGTCGCTCCAGCAGCCGCTGATCAGACGTTGCAGGTTCCCAGCCTTCTCGGGGATCTCGACGTTGATGACGGCGGCTTCTCAACCGATGCTGACGAGGTAGCGGTTGATGCAGACCTGGCCGAATCACCCTTGATCGGTCCCGACGAGGAAGTGATGGAGAGCGATTCTCTCGATACCGCAGCCGATGTTGTCGACATGGATGAGCGCCGCTCCTTCAATGGCGGCGAGGTCGACGAAGTAGTAGAGGAAGCCGAGCCCGAGGAAGATGAGCTCGACGAGATTAGCAAGCTGATCTCTGAAACTGTTACCGGCTTTGATGATTCAGGCGCACCTCTGGATTCGGGTAGTAGTGCGGTGCCAGCGGCGCTGGTTGGTTCAGGCATCGGCCTGGCCCCGCCCAGCGTGTTCGCCGATGGCAATGGCAGCGCCGACCTCACCGAGGCTGGAAACCGGCGACGGATCGAAATCCCCGCTGATGTGTACGACGATGAGATGGCGATGGCTCAGTTTGTGGTGTCGTCGCCGGATGTCGTCTTGCTCGTCGATGGTGATTCGGTAGCCAAGCTGGGTTGGCCGAGCCTGCCTGTATCGCAACAGCGAGATGCTCTGGTTACCTATCTAGCAGATCTGGCTAGCTCCAGTGGCGCCAATCCCGACGTTGTGTTCGACGGCCGTCTTGGTGATGCCGATTCTCTGCCAGCGTCGCGGGCGGTACGGATCCGCCTGAGCACGCCGCCAACGGAGCCCACGGCGGCGCTTGATGAGTTGGTGTCTGCATACCCCGAGCAGTGGCCGATCGCCCTGGTTACCGATGATCAGGATCTCGCCACCTCAGCTCTTACGAGGGGAGCGACCGTGCTCAACAACGGCCAGCTCTTGGATCTCTTCATCGCTCAATAGCAGGCGCACTACATCGGCCTGCTAGCACACGAGGTGTTCTACAACGAAGAAGGCCACCTGCTCGATGAGCGGGTGGCCTTCGTCGTTCTTCGAGCTGGCGAGACGGTCTGAGCCGCCGGCGAGCCTACTTTCCGGTCAAACCACCGATGATGTCGTCGATGATCGAGCCATCGCCGTCACCATCGAGGATGGCGGCGAGGCCTCCGAGACCAGGCTGTCGTTGTTCGACCTGCTGACGTTCGGCCTTCAATACACCACCCAGACCGCTGGAGTCGAGGCTTTGAGAAGCCTTCTGCTTCGACAGGTAGCCCATCACGAGCGGGGCGAGGATCGGCAGCAACTTCATGATTGTGTCGATGGGCAAGCCCGACTGCTGTGAGAGATTCTGCTCGACCTGTGGTCGACTGTTTCCGAGCACGTGGCCGAGAATCTTGGCTCCGTCGCCACCTCCGGCGCTGATCAAGGGCCCTAGCTGATCGAAGATCGAGGGTGAGTGATCGTTCAGTGCGTTCGAAAGCGATTCAGCGCCCTGAGGGTTCGACGCATTCTTGGCCAAACCAGCGATGATGGCAGGCAAGGCTGCTGACACAGCTGAAGTGACAAGACTTTCGTCCGCCCCAAGAGAGCCTGCGATTTCGCGTGCTCCGGCTGGCCCGAGCTGGGCCAGTATTCCTTCGATAAGTCCCGACATGGTGGACCCCTTTCCGAAGGGTGCATATTGTGTGCGTCGCCCTTCTGGGCTTAACCATAGCGGCTCACAGCCGCTCGGTGCGGCGTCTGGTGGGCCTTGCGCTACCTGAGGTCGAAACAGACCTTGATCGAGCCTCGTGAGCCTGCGCTGGCGGCGTGGGCCAAGGCGTCTTCGAAGGCCTCAAGACGGTAACAGGCTGACACAAGACGATCGAGCCCAGCAGCGGCGACAAGCTCTTGGGCGAGGTCGAAGGTTCGACGGGTGCTGCCATCGGCGAGCTGTTCCGTACCGTAGGTGTAGGCCCCAACCAGCTCGGTCTCTCGATGCCAGAGAGCGGTGAGATCGATGCCTACCTTGCCGGGCATTCCGAGCAGGACGACCCTGCCCCGAGGTCGAGTTGTGCCGATGGCGAGATCGATCGAGTCGCTGGATCCAACAGCGTCGATGACGATGTCAGCGCCGCCCGAGAGGTCGTCGCCGATGAGGAAGCTTCCGCTGGTTCGACGCACCGCCCGTTGGAGCTCGTTCGGGGCCACAACGATGTCGGCTCCCAGCTCTGTGGCCAGGCTCCGCTGCTCCGGGTACTTGGCGCCGATGATAATGGTCTCCACATCGGTGAAGCGACGCAAGGCGGCCACGGTCGTAAGGCCCATTGTTCCCGCGCCGATGATGGCGACCGTCGAGCCCTTAGCCGGGTTTGCTTTGAAAGCGCCGTGCACACCAACAGCGGTGGGTTCGATCATGACGGCGCCTTCGTCGCTCAACGACTCGTCGACGGCGTGGAGCTGGGACTTATGGGCGACGAAGGTCGATGACCAGCCGCCTCCCGTCGAGGCGCAGTAGCCGGTTTGGATGCCGGCTTCAAGTGATCCAGAGACGAGATGGCGATAGTCGTCGCCGTCTCCAGGTGCGGCGTTGGGGTGGGGTGCGTCAAAGCCTCGCGCCTCGTGTCCGAGCACGGGTTCGAGGACGACACGGCGTCCGTCATCAAGGTTGCCGACGACCTCATGACCCGGGACAAAGGGAAACGAAACCCATGGCTCGAAATAACGCGATGACTTGCCGTCGACCGTGGCTAGGTCGGAGCCGCAGATGCCGGTGAGCCGAGTGTGTACCCGATGCCATCCGTCGCCGGGAAGCTCCGGTGCGTCGATCTCCACGAACTCGAGTGGGCCAATCCCAGCGCCGCTGCCGGGTCGTAGACGCGAGCTGACGGCGGCGGCAACAAACCTCGCCTCGTTACGGCTGTATCGAAGTGCCTTCACGTCGGCCTACGGTACCAGCTCGGCCACCCACCATGCCCTGTCGTAAACGCTGTTCACCGTCACACCACTCCCTGTGGCACTGCTCGCTGAGTTCCTAACTGGAGTCAAGGGTTCAGGCGGCTTTTGTAGGCTGGGGTTGGGGTGGGCTGGTGACCGGAGCGCTTTGCGACTTCTTTTTGTCCCGGCCCGCCCTTTTCAGTCTGGTCGCTGTGGTCGGGTTGCGGCGGGCGGCTCGGGTAGCGGGATCGATCCGGTAGCGTTCAGCACAGATTTGGCGTCCTTCCTCGACGGTGATGAGTCGACCGTCGATATCACGTAGTTCGTAGTGTTGCCCGTTGCGCCAGCACGCCGCGATCCGGGTGATTAATACCGCGGCGAGGGTGCAGATCGCTGAGTTGTGGTGTTTGCCTTGGTCGAGGTAGAGCCGGTGATAGCGGGCAGCGAGGGTTGGGTCGACCTTGCGGGCTAGCTCAGCGGCGAGGAACAGGGTTTGGCGCAGGCCGGGGTCGCCGTGTTTGGTTGGTCCTTTGTTGTGGTCCTCGATGCCGGATTGATCGATCTTGGGGACCAGCCCGGTGAAGGCTCGGACACCGGCGAGACTTGCGAACCTGTTCAGGTCCCCGGTGCGTCCCAAGATCCCGGCGGCTGAGGTGACCGCGATGCCTGGCGCTGAAGCGATGATCCCAGCGGGATCGGCTTGTTCGTAGAGTGCTTCGATACGGTCATCTAGCGCTGCGATCTCAGCGTCGAGGAGCTTGATGAGGCGGATCTCGACGGCGATGTCGTCGGCCAGTTCGTCAAAATCGAGGCCACCGGCTGCCCATAATTCAAGGGTCTCGTCTGCGGCGGCGAGGATCTCGTCGGCTTTGTCTTCCCGGAAACTCCCACGGCTGGAACGGATCAACAGTTTGGTCAGCCGGCTTCGCCCGAGTTTCCGCAGAGCGTGCGGGTTGGCGTATCGTTCCAGCACGGCCACGGCGGCCTTGCCGTAGGAGATGGTGCCGAACAGATCAAGCCAACCAGGCCCGAGAAGCTCCAGCAGAGCATCACAACGCATCGCGCATGCGGTCCGTCGTTTTTGGATACTGCTGCGATGCCGGACCGCACGCTTCAAGGGTTCGGCCGGGCCGAGATGATCAACCGTGCGCAGCCCTTCAGGATGCAGCATTGGCATACGAGCCAACATCTTCGAATCCAGCCGGTCGGTCTTGGTGTGCTTGTTGTAGTAGTCCCGCAGATCAGCCGACTGCTCCGGTGGTACCACCGACACGACAGCTCCTTTCGCTTGAAGCCACGCGGCGAGAGGAACCCAGGCGTTGCGGGTTGGTTCCATCACCACCACAACCCGAACATCGTCAGGGATCTTGGCCCACAACGTTTCCAGGTCAGTGGTGGTGGTCCGGAACTTCCAGCCCTGCCACAAGAACCGGCCAGTCTCATCAGCCAATGACGCCTGATGAGCAGCCCGGCAGGCCACATCGATTCCAACGCGGACCTCGTTCATCACATTCTCCTCTCAGTCATCATCTACTGGGCCCGGTCGCTTGTTGCCGGCACGGGGTAGCTCGTTCCGAAAAGGGGTGTGAAGAATCGGACATCACGAAACAGAGGTCCAACACAAACGGTTGGCCGTCGAGTTCCCAACAGGTGTTCACGAGCGTTGTGGTGTTCGCCTGGACGACGATCAGCGGTCAGGAGTCGGACAAATCCGCTCCGGTCACAGTTCCGAGTCGAACCAAACAAACCGGGCACAACGCACCCTATAAACGAACCCACCAACCAGTGGTGGACCCTAAAGCCGACCTTAGATGTCACAGGGCATACCTACGATGCGGTCATGTCACTAACGATTGATTGTGGGACGTGCTCCCTGCAGGACACCCCTGCCTGTGGAGACTGCGTTGTCAACTTCATCCTGTCGCGGCCTGACGAATCAGAGCAGACAGCGTCGAAAGATGATGCTGTCGTCGTCGAGGCTGCGGAATATTTCGCCTTGCGGCGTCTACAGAACGCTGGCCTCGTGCCGGAGCTTCGCTATGAAGAAGAGGCTGCCGAAACAGCTTGATGCCGGCGAGTCTGAGCCTGTCGCCCGCACCATACTGGGGGAGTGCAAGAACCGTCCGTTCCGACAAGCTCAGTCCTGGTTGGCCTTGGCTACCGTCACGGGTTGAGCGCGGTTGGCGTCTGCGACGCTGAGATATTGGAGCCAGCGCGGTCGGTGCTTCATCTGCGAAAGTCCAAGGGCCTGGCAGGCTCAATGCAGTTCACCTACCGAAACCCTGACCGCTCAACCGACCCCAACACAGCGCTCGATGGCGCCAGATCATGGGTTGTGGCCGCATTGGGCTATCCGGGTGCCGAGGTCCAAGACACACCGGATGCGGGTGGGCGACCTTCGGGGGAGATCGCTCGCTACGCACGACGGGACTACTACTCGGTGCTGAAGGAGAAACTCACGCCGATCGCTGAGAGCCTGCGGGCGGCCGGTTACCGAGCCGAGATCGTGGCTGACACCAACAAGCTGGTCGACCGCAATGTTGCTTGGCGGGCCGGCATCGGTTGGTACGGGAAAAACTCAAATCTGCTCCTTCCCGATGCAGGGAGCTGGTTTGTTCTCGGCATCATTGCGACCGACGCTCCGCTCGAATCGACGGGAAGGCCACTAGCCGATGGTTGTGGCCGATGCACCCGATGCATCGAAGGATGTCCAACCGATGCCATCATCGCTCCTGGCATCGTGGATGCCACCGCGTGTATCGCTTGGCTGGTCCAAGGTCCTGGCGAGATTCCCGTCCAGTACCGGGAGGCAGTAGGCAATCGAATCTATGGGTGCGATGAGTGCCAAATCGTTTGCCCTCCGAATCGTACCGAAGCGACGGCAGGTGGGGTCGATGCAAGCGATGTTGATCGTGGCGAGGTCGACATCCTGGCGCTGCTCTCCCTGAGCGACGAGGAGATTGAGGCTGACTACGGCCGTTGGTACATAGCTGGTCGTGACATGAACGTCATCCGTCGCACCGCCCTCGTCGTACTCGGTAACACGGCAACGCCGGCTAGCTACGGAGCCGAGACGCTGATGACTTTGCGCCGCTACCTGGCGCTCGACCGGCCGCTCTTGCGAGCTCACGCGGTTTGGGCCTGCCGCCGCCTGGGCCTTGCCTCCGTGGCGACAATGAGCCGCACCGACACCGACGACGCTGTTCGCAGGGAATGGGAGGGCGAGATCGAGGCTCGCTTCGAACCTTCAGATTGGGAAGGTCTTATCGATGGCTAGGACCGGTGACAAATCAGAAGGTCTGCTCGACCAGCCGACGCGCCGCCACCTGCTGGTGACCAACGATTTTCCGCCGAAGATCGGCGGCATCCAGAACTACCTTTGGGAACTTTGGCGTCGACTCCCACCTGAAACCACCCATGTCTACACGACCCCCTATCCGGAGGCTGCTCGCTTCGACGCCGAGCAACCGTTTGGTGTCACCCGGTCGCCCGAGCCCGTATTGCTGCCCTACCCGTGGCTGCCGAACCGGATTCGCAGCCTCGCTCGCCGCACCGAGACCGACCTAGTCGTCATCGATCCGGCCCTGCCCCTCGGTGCGTTCGCACCCATGCTGGGTGTGCCATATGCGGTCGTTCTTCATGGAGCCGAGATGACGATCCCCGGCCGGGTCCCAGCTCTCTCACAACTGATGGCGAAGGTCCTCAAGGACGCTTCGTTGGTGGTTGCCGCCGGGCAGTACCCGTTGACCGAGGCCAACCGATGCGCAGGTCGCGAGTTGCCGTCGGTGGTCGTTCCGCCCGGTGTCGATACCACTCGCTTCGTGCCGCCGAGTCGGCAACACAAGGCACGTCTGCGAGCTGATCTTGGCCTTGGCCACGACGATGTCTTGCTGGCGACGGTTAGTCGGCTCGTACCCCGCAAAGGCATGGAAACACTGATCGAGGCCGCCGCAGAAGTCCAGCGACGGCGGGCTGGGCGAGGTCCTCGGCTCGATGTTCGCATCGGGGGGACTGGGCGTCAAGAACCGCAGCTGCGGCGCCTAATCGAGCGCAGTGGAGCGCCGGTCCGGCTGCTCGGTCGCCTCGCCGACGACGAGGTTGTCGATCTCTATGGGGCCGCTGACCTGATGGCGATGCTTTGCAACGAGCGCTGGTTCGGACTTGAACAGGAAGGTTTCGGGATTGTGTTTCTCGAAGCCGCAGCGTGCGGGGTTCCCCAAATCGGTGGACGCTCCGGGGGCGCCCACGAGGCGGTCGAGGACGGTGTATCCGGCCTTGTCATCGATGAGCCACGCAACGTGGCTCTGGTGGCCGATGCGATCGAGAAGATGCTCGATGAGCCCGAGTTGCGCGTCAAGATGGGAGCTGCTGGGCGTCAACGGGTCATGGCGGAGTTCAGCTATGACCATCTCGCTCAACGGCTTCACCGCTCGCTACAAGATGTCGTGCTGACGTAACTTTGTTGCTGATTGATGGCCAGGCTCGTCAAGGTGGCGTTGGGCGCCTACTATCACCTGTCAATGAGCGCACCAGATGCTAACTCGATCCAACGGGCCACTGCGACGACATCGGTGCAGGCCACCGTCGACCAGTGCTATGCCGTTGTCATCGACCTCGAAAACTACCCTGCGTGGGTCGAAGGTATCGCCTCTGTGGTGGTCGAGTCTCGGGATGACCAAGATCGACCGTTGAACGTGCGGTTCGAGGCGGAAGGTCTAGGCCGAAAGGCCAGCTATACCCTGCGCTATGACCTATCCGAAGCGCCTCACATCGTGGCCTGGTCGCTCGTGGCCGGTGATCTGGCCCGGGTGATCGAAGGTCGCTATGTCCTAGCAGATGATATCGACACCAATGATGTCGATACCCCGGCAACCGCGGTTGACTACGAACTGACAATCGATTTGGCCGTGCCTTTGCCTGGCTTTGTCAAGCGCCGAGCCGAAGACAAGATCGTCGATGCGGCTCTTCGGCGATTCAAGAATCGGGTTGAGGAGATCTCTTCCTTGAGTTGAAGACTTTTCGAGTCGATGAGGACCACATGCGGTTACTTCGACTTGACTTTGGGGACGACCTTTACAGTCTCGATCTGCACCCGTTGGTGAGCGTCGTCTCAGGACTTTCGGCGCAACACCAACTGCAGCTCTTCGAGGCTGTGCGGCGGCTGTCACAAGGCCTTACAGCGGGTGTGCGAGGCCTTATCCAACACCAGGGCCTTCTGATCGAGCTCGACGGGCAGCTGACTGACCCGCTCGATGAACTCTCGACAACCGCTGACCCGATCATCTATATCGACGGTGGGTCTGACGCGGCCCGACTTATCGGGTTGCAGGCAGAAATCGATCAATGGGCTCGCCAAGCCGACATCGACTCGGTGGCGGTCGAAGAGATCCGGGCTGATCTGGACCCATCGATAAAGGCCAAGGTGGCCGGACTGCGGCGGATCCTCGATCCGCATGCTGGTGTGGACGGTGAGTCGAGCGGATCATCGGTTCAACGACTGCGCTACGTCTCAATTCGCAAAGCCTACGACGCGGCGAGTGGTGAGGATCGCTTCGTGGATGTCGTCGATCCTGGTGTCGCAAGCCTCCTCCAACGCTGGCATTCGTATAGCGAACTGCTGGATGAGAACACATCTCGTCTCTCGGCCTTCTCCAACGGTGTGAGCCGGGCGAGCTCGGCTGTTGAAGAAGCTGAAGAACGACTGGCAGCGGCGAAACAGGCGGCGGTCCCCGTGACCCTGTCCAGCGCTGAAGAGACCCGGCTGGAAGAACTTTCGGATGCCGAAAGCGATTCGCGTCGCGGCCTTTTCAAGAAATCATTGTCGCCAGGTGAGGAGAGCGAGCGCCAGGAATTGCTCAACAAGGTCGGCGCCAACAGCTGGACCGAATACTCCATGATGCGTATGTCGCCGACCGTACCTCCAGAGCGTCAGCGCGCCGTCGATGATGCCAACTCTGATCTTTCAAAAGCTCGCGAGGAGCTTGAGCGAGCGACCGAAGCCGTTGCCAGCGATCGGATTTCGGTTGAGCTCTCAAACGAGCACGAGGCGATCAAGGCCGAGGCCAGAGTCCACCTAGGGGCCTTGGTCCCGTCCGACATCGGTGAGGCTCTCACTCAACTGGTCGATCAGACCGAGAACCCCACCTGGATGTCGGCATTCAACGAGCTGCGCGATGTTCTGGCCAGCAACGACCTCCGTCCTCCTTACGGTCATGAACCCGATGAGGTGTTGGCCTGGACGAAGGCCTGGTTGAGGGCCGAAGAAAACATTCAGGGCGCCGATGCTGACTCTATGCGTCCCCAATCGGAAGCTGAAACCGAGAAGATCCGACACGATCTCGCCGACGCCGAACGGTACCTGATTCGCCACCGTCGAGCCCTGGCCCGAATCGAACGAGCTGAGCTCGCAGCGGTCGCCTCTGCCGAACGTCTAGCCAGGCTCGAACAGCAGATGGAAGAACGATCATCGGCGAAATCTCCGCGATCAGCTGAGGATGTTCTGAAACAGATCCGGCCGCTCACCGATCGTGCCCACAATGAGATCGGTGGACCGATTCCGTTCGTAATCGCCGGCGAGGTGTCGGAGCTGCCCGGACCGGAAATAGAAGAGCTGATGGCTGGTCTCGAGAAGCTTTCTGACCAGGTCCAGGTAATTGTGGCGACGACGCGACCGGAGGCTTCTGGCTGGGCCAATGAGGTCGGTTTGAAGCGGGCCGGGTTGTCGGCTGGGGTCAAGGCGGCACTGTAGCCCAAGAGATCCTGGCCGCCTCCGAATCGCCAACCAGGGCGAACCGGTGGTGGGGGATATGCTTGTGTTGCTATGAAGGTGCGCAAAAGTCGTCGGCTAGGACGCGTAGGTGGACGTGACACCGCCACGGCACCGTCTCGAGATTCTCGGTTCATCGGAATTGATGTGGGTGGGACCAAGATCCTCGGCATCGTAACCGACGGCGTCACGGCCAATGTGATCACATCGGAGCGCATGCCGACGCCGAAAGATCCCGATAAGTTCGCGGATGGCATCCTGGCCGTCGTCGAGACCCTACTCGCACGGGAACCAGGGGTGAAAGGTATTGGTGTTGGTGTCCCCGGTCTCGTCGACTATAACGGGGTCCTCCACTACGGCCCGAACGTTCAGGGGGTCCTCGGTCTCGACATCGCTGGCGACCTCAGCGAACGATTCGCTCTTCCAGCGGTGGCCGAGAACGACGGCTATCTCACCGCCCTAACCGAGCATCGCCTGGGCGCAGCTCGCGGTCATGATCACGCCATCATCGTGACCCAAGGAACCGGTATCGGCGGCGGTCTCGTCGTGGGTGGACAGGTGCTACGGGGAGCCAACGGCTTCGCCGGTGAGCCAGGCCATATGCTCGTCAATCGATTCGGTCACGTGTGCGCCTGCGGCCAACGCGGATGTTGGGAATCGGTCTCTTCTGGCGCTGGTTTGGCCAACATCGCTCGGGAGCTTGTGGAGGAAGGTCGGGGGCAGGGAATCCTGGCAGCCGCAGGTGGGGACCCGACCAAGATACGCGGTGAGCACGTATCGTCGGCCAACGACGCTGGTGACGCCGATGGCCAGGAAGTGCTCGATCGATTCTCTTGGTGGGTAGCCCAGGGCATCGCCAGCCTGATCGCCTTGCTCGATCCCAGCATCGTCGTACTCGGCGGTGGCCTCTCAGCTATCAGCGAGGGCTTCATCAGCGCGGTGGCAAGTCAGGTCCCCGAAGCCGTGGTTGGCGGTGAGTACCGCCCTGCCGTTCCGATTGCGGCCGCTGAGTTTGGTGCCGAAGCCGGCGCTGTTGGCGCCGCCCTCAGGGCACGCGACTATGTCATCAACGGCTGAAGGATCCATCCAGCCTGCGTCGGCTTATCCCCGAAGGCCGTCGAGGCAGAACCGGACGGCCAGGTCGACGAGTTCGTCAGCGTCGACCGTTTCATCCTGATGGAAGGTACGCCCCAGCTCGTCGGTGACACCATGCACCGCTGTGGCCAGGACCGTGGCCGATCCGGGATGAATCTGGCCCGCATCGATGGCTTTCTGGATGATGGCCGCAGTGTCGGCCACGATAATGTCTCGCCCCCGCAGCAGGGCGGTTGAGAAGGGTTCCTCCGACCAGCCGAAGCTGGTAATACGCAGAATGTCGGGGTTGGCCGCAGACCAATGCAGGGAGGACCGAATGCCAGCCTCGAGCATGTCGAGAGGAGTCTCGCAGCCGGCGAGAGCCTGCCCCTGGGTGGTGCGCAGCTCATGGAGAGCGTCGCGCAAGATCTCGCGGAGCAGCGCTTCCTTAGAATCGAAGTACCAATAGAACACGCCCTTGCCCACACCGACACCGTCGACGATGTCAGACACCGACGTTGGATGATAGCCAGCGTCGGCGAAGGCTCGGGCAGCATAGAAAATGAGGGCCTGGCGGCGTTCCTTGCCCCGTTCGGTCAAACGGCGTTCCTCAGTCATCAGGTGGGTGGCTCAGCTCGTGGCCCAGCCCCGCGAGCGATCGACGGCAAGTTTCCAACGCTCATACAAAGTGTCTGCCTGGGTGCGGTCGGCCGTTGGTTGCACGGTCGCGTCTGCCCGCCAGCGGTCGGCGACGTCGGTCGGCGAGTTCCAGATCGATTCGGCGATACCAGCGAGATACGCAGCGCCGAGAGCGGTCGACTCTTGGCTGGAGGGTCGAGTGACCGGGACGCCGAGCTGATCGGCCTGCAAGTGCAGCAAAAGCTCCATCGCCGAGGCGCCGCCGTCGACCCGAAGCTCTGCCGGCGGTTGCCCCGACCCAGCGGCCATGGCTTCCACCACGTCTCTGGTTTGGTAAGCCATAGCTTCAACGACGGCCCGAGCCATCTCGGCCCGGCCGGTTCCCCGGGTTAGACCAACAATGGTTCCCCGGGCGTAGGGATCCCACCAGGGGCTCCCCAGGCCGGTGAAGGCCGGTACAAGGTAGACATCGCCGGTCGACTCGACCGATGCAGCCAATGGCCCGACCTCAGCGGCCTCCTCGATAATGCCGAGACCGTCACGAAGCCATTGGATAGCAGCGCCGGTAACGAAGATGGCGCCTTCATAGGCATAGGTCATCGGGCCGTTCTCTTCGAGCTGCCAACCGATGGTGGTCAGCAGACCTTCAACCGGTTCAGGGCAGGTCGTGCCAACGTTCATGAGCAGAAAGCTTCCGGTGCCGTAGGTGTTCTTTGTCATGCCCGGTTCGAAACAAGCCTGGCCGAACAGCGCCGCCTGCTGATCGCCGGCGACCCCCGAAATCGGTATGCCGGCACCGAGAGCTGTGGTATCGGCGGTGAGGCCGAAGCGGCCACTCGAAGGGCGGACCTCAGCCAGCGCCTCGATTGGCACACCGAGCATCGAGCACAGCTCCTCGGACCACTGCCCACGGCGAATGTCGTAGAGCATGGTGCGAGAGGCGTTTGATGGTTCGGTGGCATGCACGGCGCCGTCGGTCAACTTCCACATCAGCCAGGTGTCGATCGTTCCCAAGGCGAGGTGCTCGTCGGCGACGACCCCGCCTTCGTTCAACATCCACGCGAATTTGGTTCCCGAGAAGTAAGGATCGAGGACGAGCCCGGATTGGGACCGAACGAGATCGAGATGCCCAGCCTCGGTCAGCTGTTCGCAAAACTCGGCGGTCCGTCTGTCTTGCCAGACGATGCCTCGGTGGCGGGGCTCTCCATCTCGACGATCCCAGGCCGCAACCGTTTCCCGCTGGTTGGTAATACCGATAGCGGCGACAGGTTCGTCGACAACGTCCATCAGATCTGCAATGACGGACTGGATAGCTTCCCAGATCTCGGTGAGATCATGCTCTACCCAGCCTGGCTGAGGGAAGAACTGGGTGAACTCCTGATAGCGGAAATCACGTATGGTGCCCGCCTCATCGACGGCAAGAGCTCGGACCCCAGTTGTGCCCGCATCGAGCGATACAACGATACTCATGCAATGCACTCTACTGTCTCGACTGTCTCGCTCTTGCTGTCCCCGTCGCTCGCTCTTGCCTGTAGTCTTGGCTCGTGCGACTAGGTGTACTCACAGGTGGTGGTGACTGTCCGGGACTCAACGCAGTCATCCGTGCGGTTGTTCGTAAGGCGAAGCGTCATTACGGCGACGAGGTGCTCGGTTTTCATGACGGGTATCGAGGCCTGCTTGAGAACGACTTCGAGCTACTCGACGTCAATCGGCTTCAGCACACGCTGCCTCTTGGTGGAACCATCCTCGGCACGAGCCGGGTCAACCCCTTCAAGCTGACCGACGGCGTGGCCACGGTTCTCGAAACCGTCAAAGCCAACGAACTCGACGGCCTGATCGCCATTGGGGGAGAGGGCACCCTGTCGTGTAGCCACGCACTCTTCGAGCGCGGCCTCAAGGTAGTAGGCGTCCCGAAAACAATCGACAACGACATCGGGGCCACCGAACGAACCTTTGGTTTCGACACGGCAGTGTCGATCGCAACCGAGGCAATCGACCGGCTGAGAACGACAGCCGAGAGCCACAACCGCATCATGGTGGTTGAAGTAATGGGTCGTCATGTTGGCCACATCGCCACGTGGGCTGGGCTGGCCGGGGGAGCCACTCGCACCCTCATCCCGGAGGAGCCATTCGACATCGCCGAGGTCTGCGAAAGCTTGGCCCGACGACACGAGGGTGGCCGTTACGCGTCGGTGGTGGTGGTTGCCGAAGGGGCAAAGCCGGTTGAAGGCAGCATGGAGATTCCGGTCGAGACATTCGACGATTTCGGCCACGTGCGGTTGGGTGGCATCAGCTATCACATCGCGGCCGAGATTGAGAAGCGAACCGGCTACGAAACTCGTGTCACCGTGCTTGGCCACGTCCAGCGCGGCGGCACGCCGACCGCTTTCGACCGGGTGCTGTCAACCCGATTCGGCATAGCGGCGATAGATGCCGTTCACGACGAGAATTGGGGTGACATGGTCGCTTTGGTGAACGATCGGATCGTCGTCGTTCCGCTGGCCGACGCGGTGGCTGATCTCAAGCATGTTTCTCCTGAGCTGTGGGATACCGCTCGCCAGTTCTTCGCCTGAGGGGTTCCTCGGTGGGCTCTAACCGTCGGTCGGTTCAGACGTGGCGGAAGAGGAGTTGAGCTGCTCTTCTCGCATCTCTGTTCCCGTCTTGCAGCCATCGAAATGCACCGGCATGATCGGCCCGTCGATCGGGGTGACCGAAAGGTCGGTCACGGTGATCGGCTCGGCGTCGTCAGCTGCACTGTCGAACAACTCGATGCCCGTTACCTCGACCGCCCCAGCATCGCTGGCGCCGTCGAGTTCGAGAGGCAGGCCCACCATGGTGCAGGCGATCTGGCCGGCGATGAGGCGGGCCAGCTCGGCATCATCAATCGCCAGCTGACGGAACCCAACCTCGGGATTGAGCAAAATTGGGTAAACCAGCGTCTCTCGGTCGATCTCCAAGGGTGAAGGGTTCAGCCCATCGGATAGCTCGGTTCCCAACCGATTATCGAACAGGGCCGCCTCATCATCCAGCGGCGGTTTGGCGATGGCCTCTAAGACATCGCCGACATTGGGCCGCTGGGAGAAAGGTCGTTCAACCTTCTCGAGGCTCCCATCGGCCACGAAATAGAGCTCGATGGTTCTGACCTGGTCGTCCTCATCGGGAACCGCTGATGTTGTTGTTGTCGTTGCTGCGAAAATTTCCGGGTAGTCCTCAGCGACGAGGTTTTCCACCTGGTCGCTGACCGGTAGCGAGCATGCGGCCGCAACGGCGGCGAAGGCGACCAGTGCGCAAAGTGTTCGCGTCCGGCGGGAGAAGGTGCCCGGATGTGTTGGGAGCAAGCTCATATCGCCATCTCCTCATCCGCGTCGTCATCTTCGCCTTCGGGCAGTTCGATGACAAAGCGGGCGCCCTGACGGCCGTCGAGGCGATCGGTAACCCAAACCCGACCATCGTGGAGGCGGACGTGTTCGGCGACGAGCGATAGGCCGAGCCCGACGCCTGAGTCTGAGGAGCGTCGCCCCGCATCACTGCTGATGCGGCTGAAGCGGTCAAAGATTTTGGTGCGTTCGGACTCCGGCACACCGGGTCCTTCATCTTCCACCGTGATTTGCACCACGTCACCGATGCGTTTGAACGTGATCTCCGTCGCCCCGCCGCCATATTTGTTTGCATTGGTGATCAGGTTGGTGATCACCTGGGCCAGCCGTCGTTTGTCGGCGGTGACCCTGAGATCACGATTTCGTTCCGAGTGTTCGAGCCTGATCTGAGGGCTGTGAGACTGGGTGATGACGTTGATAAGAAACTCCCCCAAGCCGAAGGTGCTCAGCTGAAGCTGAACAGCGCCTGCATCCATGCGCGAGATCTCAAGCAGGTCTTCAACGAGTCGCTCGAAACGGGTGAGATCGTCGCGGAGTAGGTGAACGGCACGCTGGGCAACTTCAGGCAAGGACACGATACGCCGCTCAAGCACCTCCAGAGAGGCGGTAAGCGTCATGAGGGGCGAGCGGAGTTCGTGACTGACATCGGACGCGAATCGCTCATCCCGCTCGATACGGGCCCCTAGAGCGTCGACCATGCCGTTGAACGATTGACTGAGCACAGCGAGATCGGGGTCGACTTGAAGATCGAGCCGGGTCTTGAAGTCTCCGGCTGCAATGGCCTGCGCTGCTCCCGAGATTCTGGTCACAGGGGCCAGAGCTCGGCGGGCTGAGTAGTAGCCGAGACCAGCACCGGCCAGACTGGCCGCGGCTGCCGCCGCAAGCAGGATGCGCAGAAGGTCGTTGAGGGTGCTCTCAAGATCGGCAAGGCCACGGATTTCGTAGTATTCGGCGCCGAAATCTGCCAGCCCTACGCCTACCGCGTAGAAGGTCTCGATTTCCTGTTCATCGTTCATCTGCCGATACCGAAACTCGGCGATCTCGTTGGCGCCAACGACGGTGCGGAGATCGTCTGGGATCTCGTCGCGGCTCAAGGTGCCGTGCGACTCGCCGCTAGGTGAAACCAGCAGCGGGATACTGCCGTTGGAACGTCGGGAACCCTCGACAGCCTCACCATATTTGGTACGCCGAACCTCGGCGTCACTATCGGCGGGGAGGGCGGCCAGCTTGCGGCGAACCTCGCGGGCGTTGCTAACGAAGAGACTGCGAGCGCTGGATTCTTCCTCGGTGAGAAGGCGGGTACGAGTGGTCGCATAGCTCGTCACAACCACGATGGCCGACAGTAGGAGCGCGCCAACCATGTAGGCGAACGTGACCCGTGCGAGTAGGCCCCGCCACCATTGCCCTTTTGGCATCGACTAGGGCTGGAGCTTGTATCCGAGTCCGCGGGAGGTTACTACATAGCGTGGGCTGGCCGGGTCGTCTTCGACCTTCGTCCGCAGCCGTCGAACGTGAACGTCGACCAAGCGACCGTCGCCGAAGTAGTCGTAGCCCCACACCCGTTCGAGGAGCACCTCGCGGCTGAATACCTTTCCAGGTTGCGACGCCAACTCGACCAGCAGCTTGAACTCAGTCTTGGTGAGATGAAGCTCCTCACCGTTCTTCAGAACTAGCCCTTCCTCCGGGCTTATCTCAAGCTCGCCGACGCCGATGCGCTCCAGGTCGCCTGGCTCTGAGCTTCGGGCTCGCCGTAGCATGGCTCGGATTCGGGCCGAGAGTTCTTTAGGGGCAAAGGGTTTCGTGAGGTAGTCGTCTGCGCCGGCTTCAAGTCCGGCGACAACATCGTGGGTGTCAGCTCGGGCGGTGACCATGATGATGGGCACATCGCTGGCCCGGCGGATCGAACGGCAAACCTCGAATCCATCGATCCCGGGCAGCATGATGTCGATGAGGACGACGTCGGCCGGGTCGGTCGAAAACGAATCGAGCGCAACCTCACCATTGGCCGCCTCGGTGACATCCCATCCCTCTTCTTCCAATGCCATGGTGACAGCCTGTCGGATTCGCTCATCGTCCTCGACAGTAAGAATTCGTGTTCCCACAGTTACCCCTGGGCTCGGATGGAGATCGATTGTTCCATCATGGTAGTTGCTACGAACAAGTCGCCAGTGACGACCTGCACTATTGGAGCCACTCTATAGTGGCCACGTCCGGGCCTGAAACACTGGTTTGCAGACCTGTTCGGGGCACCCCTTGGCTCTCCTCACGCTAGCCGCTGTTGTCGGCCAACTGAAGTACCTCCAGAAGGGACGCCATGATTGCGGGTGTGGCCACGATCAGCGACTCCGGACCGGGATCGGTCTGATGGAGGCCAGAGGAAGAGGCGCCTGCCTCTTCGGCGATAAGCAATCCAGCCGCATAGTCCCAACGGTTCAGCCCGTCTTCGTAGTAGGCATCGACGCGGCCAGCAGCGACCGAGCACAGATCGAGAGCGGCCGAGCCGAACCGGCGGATGTCTCGGATCTGGCCGAGCAGCTGAGCGACGGTGGCCGCTTGGCTTGCACGCCGCTCGGCGTGGTAACTGAAACCGGTGGCGATAAGGGCTAGAGCTAGATCGTCTGTTTCTGTAACGGCTAGAGCCGACTCGTTGAGGAAGGCGCCGCCTCCGAGCGTCGCCGTGAACATTTCGTCGGTCGAGGGGTTGTAGACCGCGCCGGCGACTACGACATCGTGGTAGGCGACAGCGACCGACACCGAGAAGGCGGGCAGCCCGTAGACAAAGTTGGTGGTGCCGTCGATCGGATCGACGTGCCAGTCGTAGCCCGAAGTCCCCGTTCGGTTGGCACCTTCCTCGCCCATGATTCCATCGTTGGGGCGGTCGGCCGACAATCCCTCCACGATGAGTTCCTCAGCCCGCTGATCAGCGATGGTCACCGGGTCGGTCGGCGAAGACTTTGTTACCGCGGTCTGGGGTGCTGTAGTGCCAAGGGCGAGAATTTCTCGACCGGCCTGTCGACATAGATCGACGGCAACAGCGAGGAGAACGGCGGGGTCGTCAGGGCCGGGGGCGATGGATGCGGTGGTCATGAAGAGTTAGCCTCGCCAGCTTCGGGATGGTGTACGGCTTTCCACTCGGCCATGGCCTGAAGCGTGAGATTCGAAAGGATGCCAACACCGACGGCGCCGACGACGGCACCGATCAGGCCACCGATCGCGGCCCAGAGCTGAGAACCACCGAGCAGCTCACCGACTCCATAGCCGATGAGTGCGCTAAGCAAGCCGCCAGCGAGCGTCAGGCCGAAGCCGAGTAGACGGGCCCGCGTGGGCGGTGAGGCGACGGCAGGACTGGGCGCGTTCAGGTCTTGGAACGGGGTGATTTTGGCGTTGGCCGCAGCGACCTCGATCTCGGCGGAGATGGAGGCGTCGGCATCGGGTTCGGTTCCCACAGCTCCCAGGGTATCTGCCAGGTCTGACCGGCCGATCGCTCGGGGTGTTGGCGTGGCGGTTCGACTACATTAGGACTTGTCAGGTCCGAGCTGGTTGCATCATCTGCGTAACCCCGGGCACGAGCGAGATCGGGAGGTAGCCGAATGTCAGCCCAAGCGCCTCTACCGCCCAAAGGCCCCGATGGGCTTCGACACTGGATGGTCGCGGGCGGTGTTATCGCCGATGATCGCGGCGTTCTGATGGTCAAGAACCGGCGAAAGAACGGTGACACCGACTGGACGACGCCGGGCGGCGTGGTGGACCCTGGTGAGTCGCCGCTCGACGGCCTCACCCGCGAGGTCAACGAGGAGACGGGCCTCATCGTCGCACAGTGGTCCGAGGTTCTCTATCGCGTCGAGGTGACGGCTCCCGATATGGGCTTCTATCTCCGAGTACAGGCTCATCGTGCTCGTCGCTTTTCCGGCCAGATCAGTCTCAACGATCCAGATGAGATCGTAGTGGAAGCTGAATTTCTGGCCCTGGACGCTGCGCTCGAGAGGATGAGCACGGCACAACCTTGGGTGGTTGAGCCCATGTCTGCTCACCTACGTCACGGTGTTGATGACGGGCGGCTGTTCTCCTACCGGGTTGATGGGGCGCGGGGGAGCGAACGGAAGGTAACCCGACTTCACGACCACAGTGATTGAACCAGTGATTGACGCACTGATTGAATCAGTAATTTACGCCGTGGTCGAGATCGTGATTGAGAAGCCGTGACCGGGCCGAGGATTCTCCATGTTGACATGGACGCCTTCTACGTCTCGGTTGAGGTTCGGGAAGATCCGTCTCTGGCGGGCAAGCCCGTCGTTGTCGGCGGCACGGGACAGCGCGGTGTCGTGGCAGCCGCATCGTACGAGGCTCGCGTCTATGGTGTCCGCTCCGCGATGCCGTCAACGCAAGCTCGCCGGCTCTGCCCCAATGCCATCTTTCTGCCCGGAAACCACGATCTGTACCGACAGGTGAGCTCTCGGATCATGAACCTCTTCGAGTCGGTGACGCCCTTGGTCGAACCGCTTTCACTCGACGAGGCGTTTCTCGATGTTGGTGGAGCTGAACGGCTCCTCGGCGAGCCGGTCGCAATCGCCTGGTCGTTGCGCGACCAGATCTATCAAAATGAACGGCTGACGGCTTCTGTTGGCGTCGCCGCCAACAAGCTGATGGCCAAGCTTGCTTCCGAAGCAGCGAAGCCGAGTGCCCAGAGCGGCAAGGTGGTTCCCGGTCTTGGGGTGAAAGTTATCGATCTCGGAGCCGAGCGAGCATTTCTCCGTCCGTTGCCGGTCCGGGCCATGTGGGGAGTAGGACCGAAGACCGCCGAGAAGTTGGCGAGGGTCGGTATTCAGAAGGTTGGCGATCTGGCCGACCTACCACAACAGACTCTGGTGACGATGCTTGGTGAGGCCAACGGCATGCATTTGCATCGTGTCGCCAACGGGCTCGACGATCGGGTGGTCGAGCCGAACCGTCCTACGAAGTCGATCAGTCACGAGGAAACCTTCTCTCGTGACCTCCACGACCGCAACGACGTGCAGGTCCATCTGGTGCGCATGGCCGATGCGGTGGCCAGCAGACTACGCAAAGCCGGTCTGCGAGGCCGGACCGTTCAGCTCAAGGTCCGACTACCTCCCTTCGAAACTCTGTCGCGATCGGAGACCTTGACGAGGCCAACCGACGGCGGTGTGGAGATCGCTTCTGTCGCAACGCGGCTTTTCGATGTGCTCGTCGCCGATCGCGACGTCCTCACACCTGGAATCAGGCTTGTAGGGGTTGGTATGGCTGGTTTGAGTGCGGAGGTATCCGATCAGCTCTCGTTCGACGATCTTCTCGGAGACGACGGCAGCCTGCGGGGCACCGATCGCCGAACGTCGACGAGGGCAACTGATGAAGCGATCGACGCCATCCGTAATCGGTATGGGGCAGATGCCATCGGCCCCGCACGGGTTCTTAAGGAACGCAGCCCTCCGCCAGGGTCAGGTAATCCCTGGGGTCCTGATAGCGACTTGCAGAACTCCTCGGAGTAGTCTCTATAAAGAACTTCGAGGTTTCAGCCGTCCTGCATTGTACGGAGTCCAGTCTTGCGCGACACTGGTAGCCACGGCCGTAGGTTGTCCACCCTGAAGTAGGGCTCTACCATCGGCCATGGATCATCTGTGGAGTAAGCTGCCAGCCCGAAGGCAAAGGGAAAATATACGGATGCCATTGTCAGAAGACGAGCAAAGGATTCTCGCAGAGATCGAGAAGAACCTCCACGAGTCTGACCCGCGCCTGGCCCGAGAGGTGAGTGAAACCACCATCTACCGTCACGCGTTGGGATCGCTCAAGTGGTCGGTGTTGTGGATCATCATCGGTCTCGGCCTCGAGATCGTGCTTCTTCAGATCCATTTTCTTGCTGCCTTCGTAGGCGCACTGCTTATGTTTGCTGGGGCCTTTGGCCTTGAACGCAATATGAAGATGATGGGCCGCGCTGGTATCAACCAGTTCTCACGGGCGTTTCGCAACGCCTATCCTGCGGGCGAGAGACCAAGCGATCGCACCGACGAGCCCGACTTCGAATAGCCAGCCCTAGTGGTTTACGAGTTCGCGGTCAGAAGTCTCCACAGCCGTCTCGTGGGCGGGAAGCACAAGTGCGCCTGCTGACGGACTCGACTGTCGTGATCGGCTGACGCCGGGAACGGTGAAGGGGCTGAGCTCCTTGAAATATCTGGCGTAGCCTGGAACTCGGTCATGTACCGCTTGTTCGATTTGTTTCGCTAGGCCGTCGGCTCGATCGACTGCCGTTGCATCGATCCCAGAGGGATAGAACCGGGCAACGGTTGCCAACGTGGCCAGCTCAGCCATCTGATCAGCGCCGACAGAACGTCCATTCCGTAGTCGCTCAGCGAATTCGGTTCGCGTCTCAGCCGGACTGCGGCGTAGCTCGACGCCGAGGTCTAGAGCTTCTGCTGCCTCATCCCACGCCACCTCGACCTGGGGCGCTCCCTGACCGGCTTGAGATCGTCGCCGGAGACGCATCAGCCTGCGTAGTAGTGGCATGCCCACCAGGTAGAAGACAAGAGCGAGCAGAGGGAGAACGGTGCGCCATGGAATGCTGAAACCCTCATCCTCGCCAAGCCCCACCGGAGCGATGTCCTCGAACTCGGGTTCAGGAATCTCTTGCTGACTGGGCAGACTCGGAGCGGGGCTTGCTAGATCTTCTGGTGTCTCAGTCGGCGTTTCCTCGTCCTGAGCCATCTCGTAGCCGGTGTAGGCAGCGTCCGGAATGCCTCGACCCGGTGTTGGCTCGAAAGGCACCCAGCCCAGTCCGCTGAAGTAGACCTCGGGCCAGGCGTGGGTTTGGGCGCCGGTCACGCTGTAAATGGGGCGCCCCGCTTCGCTGGTGCCGATCCTGTTGCCCCAGGTAAAGCCGGTGGCGACGCGAGCCGGTGCTCCGAGTTCTCGGGCCATGAGGGCGAAGGTGCCAGCGAACTGCTGACAGAACCCTTGACGCTCCGTCAGGAACTGGCTTATTGGATCTCCCAGAGCCGGGCCGAGTTTTACCTCGTAGGTGAACTTGGTCTGAAAGAAATCTTGAAGGGCGCGCATCTGGTCATAACGGGTAGCCGAACCGGCCGTGACCTCCCGGGCGGTTTCAGACAAGACGGAGGGTAAGGCCGGAAGGTCGAGATAGCGTTCGGCGATCTCGGGGGAGACCACATCGGGCGCGGCCCGTAGCGCCTCAGCTGAGAAGGTACCGACCGACGATGTCACCGTGTAGCTCACACCATCACCGTTGGGGGTTTTGCCGTCCACGGTCAACGAGCTGGTGTCGGCGTGCCAGGTCATGTCGGCGGTGGTTTCAACGATCTCGGTTGGGGGGAAGGCGGCCGGAAGCCAGATGGCGGCGAGAGACTTGATTTCGAAGGTCTGTTCCAACTCGGTGCGCTCGCCTCCCAACTCGGTGGTGGCCGGCAACTCGCCGTCCTCGCGTGAGAAATCGCCTGCGAGCTTCCAGATGTTCTGCTCGTAGCTGTCGAGACCAGCGATACGCCAGTAGGAGGGTCGATCAGCCTCGACCGTAAACAGCTCCTGATCTGTCTGCTCAACGAGCCTGCTGTAAAGCTTGACGTAGGGGCTGACGACGAGCCGCGTCGAGTCTTCGCGGTTGGCGAAGCTGTAGACGGCCTCAGCGTCGGCACCGGGGATGCGTCCACCGGTGTAGGCCCCAGCAGCCACAGCCAGGGCGGCGATCACCACGCCAGCCTGAGCGAGGGAGACGGGGCCGCGCTGCCGGTCGTTGGCGAGCCACACGCCGCGTTCTCGCATTGCATTGATGCGCTGGGCAACGGCCCAGAAGGCGATGGCCGAGGCAAAGGCCACGGTGGCCAAGATCCGATTCTGGCCAGCGCTAACCGGAGGAATCGATGTAAAGACAAAAAGGAGAGCACTCGGTAGAACCGGCTCGAAGGCGAGACGGAGCCGCATAGCGCCCCAGTCGGTCAGGAAGGCCATGATCCAGGCGCCGACCATGGCGGCAGCGACGAACGGCTCGAGGGCGGGAACAGGGGTTTGTAGCTCTTGGAAATTTCGTACCAGCTCATCGAACTGTTTCGTAAGCTCTGTGGTCGTTTCCCCAGTTGGCAGGATGCCGAGCTGAGCAGTTCCTGGGGCATAACGGTTCATGATCAGCGCCGCCAGCAGCAGAGCCGAAATTGGAGCGGTGAGCAAGAGGGGGACAGCCAGGCGTCGACACAGTACGGAAACCGCGGTTGAGAGCAGAGCGGCCCCGATGATCGGGAGGAGGGGAGCGAGCCCGTCAAAGACGCGCGCAAAGCCCATGACGGCAGCGGGCACGAGGGCGGCGGCGGCGAGTTCGAGCCAGACTGGTGGCTGCGTTTCAGCGGTCATTCGACGCACGGTGCGATCCTAGGATTGTGCCCAAGGGCAGGAGGGGTACAGCTAGCTTGCTTGCCGGTTGAGAAATTCAGCCGACCCTGGGGCGTTGGAGCGCCTGGGTCCAGATCGCTCGTAGGTCGGTGTTTCCATCGTAGACGCTTATCCAGTCGCTCGTCCGCTCGCGCTCCCCGTCGCAGGCAATGGTGATGGTCTGGCCGTAGGAACGCTGTGTGCGCTGGATGGCGACCTCAGCATCATGGGTGACACGACCGGTCAGGATCACGATTGTGCCGCCGCGAGTAGCCCGTGTGAGTTCCTCCAGGCGGCCGATGAGCGAGGCATTCGACGTGGTTTGGATGAGGGCGAGCTGCTCATCGATGGCCTCCAGCTCCGAGCGGGTCTTGATCTCGGTTGGCGTGGGGCTGGCGCTGGTCGTGAAACGGAGCGAGTCCCCACCACGAAAGGCCGCATAGAGCGCGCTGAGAGCGGCGGAGACCGCCCGTTCAAACCCTGGTTGGGAGTAGGTCTCGGTGCGAATGTCGAGGAGCACGGTGACCCGGCCTGTCTTGGGACGCTCCTCCTGGCGGACGACCAGATCGTCAAAGCGAGCCGATGCCCGCCAATGAACACGTCTGAGCTCGTCACCGACAACATAGGGCCGGAGTGCGAAGAACTCATCACCCGAGCTGGCCAGGGCGCGGATCGGCTGCTGATCAGCGGTCGGATCGCTGCCAGCGACAGCGGTCAGCGGGTCGAGCTCGAAAAGCTGGGCGTGCACCATCAGCCGCGTGCGGTCGGCGGCCTGAACCTTGGACTTTGAGAGGCCTAGGGGGTCGCCGAGCGTCAGATCGAGTGGTCCGACGAGCAGCTCCCCGCGCTCCTGTGCCGGCAGTCGGTAGGCGATGTCAGCAGACTGGTCCGGGCGTATTGGAGCGATAAGGACCGAGGCCCCGCGGCCATCTTGGAGATGATCCTGAGCCGAAAGAACCGGTGTGCGTCGGCGACCTCGGTTCCGAAGTACGACATCGATCCTGGCGGACATACCAGCTCGTAGACGGGCCGGCGTCGCGGTTCGAGTGACGACCAGGTCGAGGCGAGACGTAGCGGTGTAGAAGGCAGCGAGCAGGAGCCCGACTCCTAGCATCGCGGCCAGCAGGAAAAGCTCGAGCAGACCGAGGATTCGGCCAGCCAAGAGCAGCCCGATGCAGGTGAAGATCAGACCCAGGCCCGCACGGGTCGGTCGCATGTCAGACCCGATTGAAGGGTACGGGAACCGCGGACAAGATCTCCTGAATGATGGCGTGGGATGTGGTTCCCTGGATGACCGCCTCGGGTCGAAGGATCATACGGTGAGCGCAAACCTGAGCAGCGACGGCCTTGACATCATCATCGGTCACATAGATTCGGCCCAGCGAAGCGGCTCTCGCTCGCGCCACCCGTTGCAGGCTCAGCGTGCCACGGGGTGAGACCCCCAGGGCGACGGACGGATGCCGCCTCGACGCGTCGGCCAGATCGATCAGGTAGCCGCGCAACTCAGGCGCAATCTGGACCGCGGTGACCATATGGGTCATTGCCACGATGTCTTGCAGGTTTGCCACCGGCGTCAAACGACCGACAAGGCCGTCGGTCTCATGCGTCTGAAGAATCATGAGTTCGTCGGCGCGACCGGGGTAGCCGACGGAGATCTTCATCAGGAATCGGTCGAGCTGTGATTCGGGCAGCGGGTAGGTGCCTTCCTGCTCGATCGGGTTCTGGGTTGCCAAAACCATGAAGGGACGAGTGAGGGAATGGGTGATGCCGTCGACGGTGACCTGCGACTCGGCCATCGCCTCAAGAAGGGCAGACTGTGTTTTTGGCGAGGCACGGTTTATCTCGTCGGCGAGCACCAGCTCGGTGAAGATTGGCCCAGGGCGGAACTCGAATGCCGAGGTGTTGCGATTCCAAACGCTTACGCCGGTGACGTCGGCCGGAAGAAGGTCGGGGGTGAACTGGATACGACCGATCTTGGCCCCTATCGAAGCGCCGAGAGCCTTGGCCAGCAGTGTCTTGCCGACGCCAGGCACGTCCTCGACGAGGAGATGGCCGCCGGAAAGCAGGCAGAGCAAGGCTTGTTCGATGACCTCCTGCTTGCCGCGGATGACCTGTTGAATATTGTCACGGATCGCATTGAATGCCGACGCGAACTGATAGGCGCGCGTCTCGTCAAGCGGTGGGGCTTCTGTCGTGCTCACTACCGAACGGTCCTCCTGATGGCTTCCGTCTGAGGTTATCGCTCTTCGGAGTTGATGGGGAGTCATAAGAGGGCGCCGATGCCCGATTCGTCATGTGCAGCGGCGGCCGGTCTCACGGTCGAGATCTCGGGGAGCGTTGTGGAGGTAGCGTAGAGGTATGAAACCAGCACTCGCGGTCGACATCGGAGGAACGAAGCTCGCTGCTGGTGTCGTCGACGATTCGGGACGACTCTTGCACCGAAAGGCCCAGCCAACCCCGGCCGGAGGCGATGGGGAAGCCCTCTTTCAAGCGGTTTGTGAACTCCTGGCCTCCTATGCCCCGTTCGACGACTACCTTGTATGCGGTGTCGGCTGTGGCGGTCCGATGACCTCGGGGGGTCATCTGGTTTCGCCGCTCAATATCCCGGCCTGGCGCAACTTTCCTCTCGTCCAGCGTCTCACCGAGTTGACCGGCCTTCCGACCGCCGTCGATAACGACGCAAAAGCCCTGGCGTTGGCCGAAGGCTGGATGGGGGTCGCCCGAGATGAGGAAAACTTCATGGGGATGGTGGTCTCCACCGGTGTCGGTGGTGGCATCGTGCTCAACGGCCGTCTCCTCGAAGGTGCCACAGGCAACGCTGGCCATGTCGGACAAATGATCGCGGCTCGACCTGGTCGGCCGCTCGCCTTGCACGTCACTGGTGTCCTCGAAGCTGAGGCTTCGGGTACCGCTATTGCCGCCCACACAGGACACCCGGCCTCTGAAGCCAACACGGCGGTCGTGGCCGAAACCGGGAAACTGGTCGGATGTGTCGCCGCCTCGGTGGTAAACCTGTTGGATCTGAGGTTGGTGGCCGTCGCCGGATCGGTTGCTCTTGGGTTTGGCGAGCCATTTTTCGCCGCCGCTCAGGCCGAGCTGGATCGTGTGTGCCAGCTCGACTACAGCCTCGGGGCCCGAATCGTGCCAGCCGGCTGCGGTGATGAGGGCCCCCTCATCGGAGCGGCCGCCGTCGGTCTACGGCATCTCGGCCAGCCGATGGGCGGGCGGATCTTTACCTGATACCTGTTCGTGTACTTGATGCCTGGTCGGTCGGTCAGACCGGAAAGCGTTTGCGCCACTCCAGCCAGACGATGAGATCTCCGGCCCGCATTGGGGTTGTATCGCCATCGAAGCGGCCATCGCCGCCGTAGGCGGTAACCAAACGGAAGTGCAGCCAGCGCTGATCAGGCAGGGGGAGAAAGGGCGAGCGTCGCCACCATCGTCGCGGAACAAGGCCGCCACCGGAGCGGAGGGCCGTGGTCCACAGGTCGGGTCGACGCAGCATCGCGCCCGCCACGGAGGACCCCACCTTCAACAGTGGAAGACGTTTGTTCACCCGTTTACTCACCGGTTTTACTTGGCGATTTCGTTCCAAGGGCCACGATCAGCCCGTGGCTCTTTTGGAAGACCGAGCACTATCTCGCCGATGATGTTGCGTTGCACCTGTGACGTTCCGGCGTAGATCGTGCCAGCCCGAGCGTTGAGGAAGGTACCGATCCATGAACCGGACTCGTTTTTGGCACCGGCCGAATCGGTCGAAAAGGCGCTGCTTGGCAGATTGCCGACGAGATGCATTCCATCGGCGCCCAGGATGTCGACCGCTAGTTCGGTGACCTTGCGGTGATACTCGGACCAGTACAACTTGAAGACCGAAGCATCGGCACCCGGGTGTTCCCCGGCCAGAAACTGGGTGAGCGTGCGCATGCCGAGGTAGCGCATGATCTCTACCTTTGAATGGCACCACGCCAGCCGCTGGCGGATACGAGGATCGTCAGCGACGCCACGATGTTTGGCCAGCTCCATCAGACGGTCGAGTTCGCCGCGGAAGGCTACCGGTGTCGTTGCCGCCGCCTCTCCTCGTTCGAAGCCCAGAAGCGTCATGGCTACGGCCCAGCCGCCGTTGACCTCACCGATCACGTTTTCTTTTGGAACGCGAGCGTCGGTGAAGAAGACCTCATTGAACTCCGACTCACCCGAGATCATCTTGATCGGTCGGACTTCGACGCCAGGCTGATCCATCGGGCAGAGCAGGAAGGTTATGCCACGGTGCTTTGCCGCTTCAGAATCTGTGCGGGTTAGCACAAAGATCCAGTCGGCCAAGTGTCCGGCCGATGTCCAGATCTTCTGGCCATTGAGAACCCATTCATCGCCGTCGAGTTCGGCCCGGCACCCTATGTTGCCGAGATCGGAACCCGCGTTCGGTTCCGAGTAGCCCTGGCACCAGCGGTCTTCGCCCGAAATGATGCGTGGCAGGAAATGCTGCTTCTGTTCCTCGGTGCCCCAATGGATGATGGTATTGCCAACCATCTGGATGCCGAAGACATCGTTCGGCCCGCCGGTGGGAACGCCGGCTTTCTGAAACTCCTCGGCCATGATGACGCTCTCGAGCGCGCTCAGGCCAGCTCCCCCGTATTCGGTCGACCAGGTTGGTGCCAGCAGCTTGTTGTCTCGCAGGGTTGCTCGCCAGGACTCGGCGAAGGCGGCGGCATCTTCGCTATCGAGTGCGCCGATGCCAACCCAACCCTCTGGAAGGTTTTCACTCAAGAAGCTTTGGATCTTCTTGCGATAGTCGCTTGCTGATTCTGGGTAGACAGGTTTCACGTCGATCCTTCGATGCGTCTTTGTAGCCACTGTTGATCTCTGCCGCCCGGCTCGCTGGAAGCGCGGGCCAGGCGGAAGGGTACGAACGACCTACACCGTAGACCAGGCATTGCTCTCGGGGCGAGATCGAGACCGCTGCCGCTTGTGGAAGGTCGTGGCCGTTCGGCACCCACGGTGTCGAGCTTGGTTACCGCTGCGGTTTATCGGGCTCCAGATAAAGATCCCAGGAGGTCGGGACGGGGCCAGCCGAAACACGGATCCAGATGTGGCGTGTCGGAGCGCGCGGTGTTGATCGAAGGCTCAACCTGGTCTCGTCGATCAGCCGGTCGGCCTTGTAGCTGTTGCACGACCGGCAGCAGGCCACCACATTGTCCCACTCGTGGGCGCCACCTTTGGAGCGAGGAATGACATGGTCGATGCTTTCGGCTTGCTGCCCACAGTATTGGCAGACGCCACCGTCGCGGGCGAACACCGACCGCCTGCTGAGGGGAGCGGTTCGCTCATAGGGCACCTTGACGTAGTACCGGAGCCGCACGACCGACGGTACCTCCAACTCGATGTGGGCTGAGACGAGGCGATGCTCGGAGCGCTCCAGCACATCAACTTTTTCGGCCAAGGCCAGAATGGCGGCGCGCCGCCCTGAGACAACGCCAATCGGTTCATACGTGGCGTTTAACACCAACGCCCGGTCCATGGCGACTAAATCTACTCGATGCCCGCAGGGCGAACGAGCTCATTCACCGTCGCTTCGATGAGAAGTTCAGCCGTTGGCACCTCTAGATAGGCGGGCAGTCCGGCGGCGACGACGTCGGTTCCTCCAGCCCCGCTGGTCAGGGGGCCATCGAAGCCATGGTTGGCGGCATTGACAGGGTCGATGTGCGAGGTAATAGGGGAGGGATCCCAGCGGGCGAGGAAGAGGGTCTGGATCCGAGCAAACGAGCGGGTTCGACGCTGGGAGAGTCCAACGACCTTTCGGTCATCGACGATGACCTCCCCATGACCACGGTCGGCGAAGCAGACCAGCGGGCGTTTGTACCTTCGCTCGGGGCGGCCGACGACCTGGACGTCAGCATCGCTGGGCAGAAGCCGGTCGCTTAGCGCCCGGCGCCAGGCCTGGCCGACCCAGTGAAAGGATCGGCCGACATCTGGATCCCATCGCGGATGGCTGATGGGGAGGAAAATGTCGATCCAACAGTCGATCGCGGGGTTCAGAGCAACGACGCCTCCGCCTGATCGCCTTCTCGTCACCTCTTGTTGTTCATCACGATGTCGCTGGCTTGCAGGGAGCAGCAGCGACTCAGGTTGGGTGCTTCCGAGTACAAGTGCTGGCCCCGGCAGTGAGTGAATCCAGATCTCGCCCTTGTCAAGATCTGTCTCTGGCTCGAATCGATGAAAGTCGTTCGCGTTGCCGAACGAGCGGCGAAGTCGCCAGTGGGCGTCGTGTTCGGTGGTGCCGGTGACGTGCACATCGTCATGCTACGTACCGGCGCGTTGTACTCCTGCCGGCGCGAGCCCGGTTTACGCCCCCCAGGCCCCCACTGCGCCCCACCGGCGATGGCGACCGTGGTGGCCTCGGTCATCCACCCAGCACCAGAGAGGGCGAAACCGGCGCCAATAGCCGAATAGCGGGCCGTTGGCGGTCGTTGTCGGTGCGAGGCGGATACGCCAAACTCGAACGATCGTTTGTACTCAGCGTGAGAACTTTCGCGCGGAAACGGACAAATTGTGTTGCTAAGGGGGGCGAAGTGGGTTAATGTGTCACGAAGTGGGACGAGCACCCATCGGGAAACCGGCAAGGTGCTTGCACCACGAACGTCGCTCTTGGCCGAAAAGCCAAGGCGCAGAGATTTGTTTGATTTGGCTCGTCGGAAACGGCTGGCCCCGACGGAAGTCGAAAGAGCGGCCCAGCAACCGGTGCGGAGCCGAAGGCCTACCAGCCAGAGGCAAAGCTAGAGGTTATGAGGTGAGGTGAAACGGTGTTTGTCGGCCAGTACGAGCATGCGGTCGATGAAAAAGGCCGTGTCGTCCTGCCCGCACCGTTCCGGGCCTTCGTGGCCGAACGTGGCTACATAACCCAGCTCGATGGATGTCTTGGATTGTGGAGTGCCGACGAGTTTCGACTCGTCGCAGAGAAATGGAAGGAAGAATCAGCAGCATCGAGAATCTCGATGAGGGTGTTCCGGAAACTGATGAACAGCGTGCGTGAGGTAAAGCTCGACGCAGCGGGACGCATCACCCTCCCTCGAGAACTACTCGATCAGTTGAACTTCCAGTCGCAGGTTGTGGTCTGCGGCTTGTATGACCGAGTTGAGATCTGGCCAGCAGAAACATATGCCGATGATCTCGATACTGATGAAGCGGCCGATGAGCTGGCTGAAGCGGTAGCCCGACTCGGGCTTTAATCAGCCAACAGTGGCCCGTACGTACCGATCGCTCCCGCCGGATTGATTGGAAGAGCTAGGAAGAAAGGAGCGTGGGCGACCCAAACCTATCGAAATCGTTCATCGATTACCTCCCGGGATGTGGAGAGGGGTGCTTCTGCCCCACGACTCCGCCCGCTACCCCTTTTAGTGCCACCCAGGAGATACAACCTGACGCACGTCGCAGTCCGGGGGGTTATCGATGGCCGATGCGTAGCTAGGGGAAGGCCCCGAACGAGCGATGGTTGCTTCTCAACCCGGCTCGGAGCCAGGGCCACCAGCATCAGGCAAGCCGACCGACGAGGTCGCGAGCGAAGCAGACGAGTTCGTTCACGACCCCGTCATGTGCGACGAGATCGTCGCATTGGCCGCGCCGGTTCCTTCTGGAACCTTTCTGGATGCAACGGTGGGTGGCGCCGGACACGCCGCTGCCCTTCTCGACGCACATCCCCACCTCGACATCCTCGGCATCGACCGTGACCCCGTTGCAGTCATGACGTCGACCGAACGCCTGGCCCGGTTCGCTGGCCGCTACCGCATCGAGAGACTTCGATTCGATGAGTTTGATCAGCTCGGTTCGATACCGCTCTCCGGCTTTCTGTTCGACCTTGGCGTGAGTTCTCCTCAGCTCGATCTTGGCGCCCGTGGCTTCAGCTTTCGTAACGATGGTCCGCTTGACATGCGAATGGATCCAGACATGCCTTTAAGCGCGTTCGAGGTCGTCAACAACTACGACGAGCGCGAGTTGGCGGCATTGATTCGGCGCTACGCCGATGAAAAGTTTGCCGGTCGAATTGCCGCTTCCATCGTGGCCCGACGCCCACTGGCATCGACGAGCGAACTGGCCGAGGCGGTTGTGGCCGCGATCCCGGCGCCAGCCCGAAGAACCGGTGGCCACCCGGCGAAACGAACCTTTCAGGCCATCCGGATCGAGGTCAACGACGAACTCAACATCCTGGCGCCCGCCCTCGAGTCGGCGCTGGATGCCCTCAGCGAGGGTGGCCGAGGCATGGTTTTGACCTACCACTCCGGCGAAGACCGCATCGTGAAGAGCGTGTTTCGCAATCGGACGGCGGTCGAGCAACCGCCCGGCCTGCCGGTCGAAGCTCCAACCCCGGACTACCGCATCGTGCGTCCGATGGCCCGCAGGCCTTCGGACGATGAGGTTGCGACCAACCGCCGATCGGCGAGCGCACGCCTCCGCACCATCGAACGCCGAGCCGCTTGATGGCGCTTGTTCTTGTCGATCAATCGTAGAAATTTTATTCCCCGCAGAATCAACGAAAGGCCAATCCAATGACCGCAGCAGTGGGCCGCCGCAGTTCCACCACTGTTAAAGCCAAAGCCGCTAAGGCGCCGCCTTCGGGTGGGCGTTCGCGCGGCCAACGTGGCCAACGCGGCCGTCGTTCGGACGGTCAGACCGCCCGGCAGCCAGGTCGTCGTACGTCAGAGTCTGCCGGTCAGTTCGGAGGGCTTCGTCTTTTTTCAAGGAGTGAACTCCGGGCTCGGGCTCGCTTGCGTGGCGGATTGGCCGCTCTTTGTCTTCTCATCGTTGGCGGATTCTTCTCCATCGCGTTTGTGCAAGCACAACTCGTTGCTGGCCAACAGGATCTCGACCAGATGCGAAGCCAGCTCGACGAGATCAAGAAGGAACGAGCCCAGCTGGCACAGGAGGTCGATCAGGCCTCGGCGCCCGAAGCTATTGTCGCCCGTGCTCACGAACTCGGCATGGTTCGAGCCACTGAGCCGATCTATCTCGCCGCTGTCTCACCAGCCCCGAAAATCTTGACGCCGGCATTTGTGGCCCCGGCCGACGACCGTGCCGAAGATCTTGTCGCGGCCCAGGTTTCCCCTCAACCGAGCATGTCGTCTGCCAATGCTGCGAAGAGTGACGAGGCAAAAGATGAGGCGAAGCCTGTCGTTGTGTTGACGGTGGACGACCCATCGACGGCCTCTCCGTTGGCGGGTTCAACAGCGGTAGTGGTTGGGCTTAGCGACGGATGACGAGGCGCCAGCCCCTCTCGCGGGATGAACGGCGGCGAGCGGACCGGCGGAAAGTTTTCCGGCGTACGACCGACCCGACCGATCCGCGGAGCCGGTTGTTCGCTGTTCTCCTGATGTTCTTCGTGTTCGGCGGGGTCTTGGCCGCCCAGCTGGTCAAGCTCCAGGCTGTTCGGCCCAACATTTACATCGAAGAGGGCGCCAAGCAGCGGGCTCGCGTCGAGCCACTCGCTGCGTATCGAGGGCAGATCGTCGATCGCAACGGCTTCGTTCTGGCCTCGTCGAGCGCAAGCTACCAGGTGATCGCAAACCCCAAAATGCTGGCCGAAGAAGACCCCTACCGAACCGCCGACCTATTGGCGCCGATTCTGAAACTTCCGGTTGAAGATGTGCTGGAAGCCGTTCTTCCTGCCAACGATGCCGACCAGTACGGGCTTGTAGCGCGAAGCGTCGATCAGGAAACAGCGCTCAAACTCGAGTCGCTTAGCCACGATGATGAGCTCGACGATTTCATGATTGGCATCTTCATCGAGCCAGATGAGAAGCGGACCTACCCCGCAGGAGAGCTGGGCAAACCCCTCGTTGGGCGCGTCGATCCCGACGAGGTCGGCATCTTTGGCGTCGAGAAACAGTTCGACGACGTCATGACCGGGGTAGCAGGATTCGAACAGTTCGAAGGTGGTCGCTTCGGTTCCATAAGCTCAGGAGAGTGGCGGACGAACCCGGCCATCGCAGGCCTCGACGTCGTCCTCACCATCGATCATCGCATTCAGTTTGTGGTCGAAGAGGCGTTGAAAGCTCACTGTGAGGAGGTAGACGCCAATGGAGCGACTGCCGTTCTCACCGAGCCTGGGACCGGCAACGTACTGGCGATGGCCTCGGTCGTAGAGGGCGAAGATGGCGCTTGTTTCGTGCCGAACTACAACAAGGCGCTGGTCGAGTGGTTCGAACCCGGTTCTGTGTTGAAGACGGTCACCGCCGCGGCCGCCATCGAGGAGTTGGGCTACACCCCCGACACCATGATCGAGGTTCCACCATCGATTTCGATCGGTGGCGCCACCTTTGCCGACGACCCCACCCACCCCGCCGCACCTTTTCCTCTTTCGCAGATCCTGTCTCGGTCTATGAACGTTGGAACGATCACGTTGGCGCAACGGCTTGGGGCAGGCGAGGTCTACAACTATCAGCGACGTTTCGGTCTCGGCCAACCGACCGGTCTCGACTGGCCAGGAGAGACGAGTGGTCGAGTCAAGGAACCAAACGAATGGTGGGGGAGCGATGCGGGTTCTATCCCCATCGGCCAAGGCATCGCCGTGACGGCGACCCAGCTCGTCGCCCTCTACAACTCCATTGCCAATGATGGGCATTATCGTTCAGTCCGGCTCGTCGAAGGGCTTCGCACCTCTGACGGGTCGACCATCCCGCTTGAGGTACCACCATCGAAGGCCGTGGTTAGCGAGCAAACGGCCGAGTACGTGACCCAACTCCTCGCCGGCGTCGTGAACGAGGGCACGGGGCGTTCCGCCTCGATCGACGGCTACCAGGTGGCGGGAAAGACAGGAACAGCCTGGAAGGTCTTTGACAATGGTTCAGGACAGCACACGTATGGCACATACCTCGATCGTCGATATGTCGTGACGTTCGCCGGTTTCGTGCCATCGGAGAATCCGGCCTTGTCAATGGTGATCGTGGTCGATGAACCGAAAACGGCAACCACCGCGTCGGCCGTGGCGGCGCCGATCTTTGCCGAGGTGGGTCTTTACGCACTGCAGATCCTCGGCATTGCTCCCCAACAGCCAAACACCGGCGGCTCCGAACGAGTCAGGGCCCCAACCGCTGGCGTGGAGGCGATGCCTCCGCTCGAAGAGCCAGCCCAAGAAACAGCCCAAGAAACAGCCGAGGACCAAGGATTGAACGGAGCGGCAGCCACCGCTGGAGCTAGCACCGAAAAACCTTCGAGTGATGGGACTGACGAGCCGTGAGCGCGACGCTAGCTGAGATCCATCAGGCCGTTGGAGGCCAACTCGTTCAACTCGATTCCGGACAGCCGGCTGATGACGTTGTCATTGTCGATGCCACCCATGATTCGCGTCAGGCCACCGCCGGCTGGATGTTTTGCGCCGTGCCGGGAGCAGCTGTCGATGGCCATGATTTCGCAACCGTGGCGCTCGAAGCGGGTGCTAGCGCCCTCTTGGTCGAGCGAGAACTCGACCTGAGCGTCCCCCAGTTGGTCGTTGATGACGCCCGGTTCGCCATGAGTCACGTAGCGTGCACCGTGCATCGATCTCCGTCGTCTGAGCTGATCGTTGTCGGCGTGACCGGAACCAATGGCAAGAGTTCCATCGTGCAACTCCTCGTCGACATCTGTGAGACCGATGGGCGCCCGAGCAAGATGGTCGGGACGTTGCAGGGTCCGAGGACGACACCAGAGTCAACGGATCTCCAACGTCTCCTACGCGAGTTTGCCGACGCTGGGGTACAGGTGGTGGCGATGGAGGTCTCCTCCCACGCCCTTGCACTCCATCGGGTCGCTGGCGTCGAGTTCGCTTGCGGCATTTTCACCAACCTCGGTCGTGATCATCTCGATTTTCACCACACGGTCGACAACTACTTTGAGGCCAAGGCCCAACTCTTTGATGAGCCTCTGACTCGGCTGGGCATCGTCAACATCGACGACAGCTACGGCCGCCAGCTGGCTGATCGTATGACGATCGACCTTGTTCCGTACAGTCTCGACGATGCCGGTGCCGTGGCCTACGACGGTGCTCGGTCAAGGTTCACCTGGCGAGGTCACGTCATATCCCTTGGCCTGGCCGGTGCGTACAATGTGTCGAATGCTCTCGGGGCAGCTACCGCTGCGGCCGCGATTGGTATCGCGGAAGACTCGATCGTTACCGCTCTAGGACAGACCAGGCCGGTGCGGGGTCGGTTTGAAATGGTTGATGGGGGTCAACCCTTCATCGTCGCCGTCGACTACGCTCACACACCTGACGCCCTTGAAGCTGCACTTGTTGCTGCTCGTCAGGTCGCAGGGAAGAGTCGCGTCCTTGTTGTTTTTGGCTGTGCGGGAGATCGAGATGCCCAGAAGCGACCTGAGATGGGCCAAGCTGCCGAGAAAGGTGCCGACGTGGTCGTTGTAACCTCAGACAATCCACGATCTGAGGATCCGGTTCAAATCATCGATGGGGTCCTGGCCGGATTCGATGCGCCAGAACGAGCCATCGTCCTCGCTGATCGACGGGACGCCATCGAGCGGGCTCTGTCGCTGGCCGAACCCCACGACGTCGTGCTGATCGCGGGCAAGGGTCACGAGACCTATCAGATAGTTGGAGACCAGACCCTCGATTTCGACGACCGCGCCGTCACCCTTGAACTGCTGGAGGCTGCCACATGATTCGACTGCTGCTCGGTGCGGGTATCTCCTTTGGGCTGGCTGCTCTCTTTACCCAACTGTTGATCGATCTGCTGCGACGTTCTCGAATCGGACAACCAATTCGTGAAGATGGCCCGCAGGGGCACATGGTGAAGGCCGGGACCCCGACAATGGGCGGCGTAGGCATCGTGCTTGGAGCGGCGATCGGCTACCTGTTTAGCCACCTGATTCTGACGCTCACAACCTCGCGCGAGGGCACGTTCACGCGTTCGGGTTTGCTCGTGATGGGCACGATCTGCGCTGCAGCCTTTGTCGGTTTCATGGATGATTGGATCAAGGTTTCTCGCGAGCGCAACCTTGGTCTCAACGCTCGCCTAAAAACGGCTGGTCTGCTCACGGTTGCCGTAGGGTTTTCGCTGCTCGCCCTTCAGTTCACCACCGTTGAGACTTCACTAGGGTTCCTTCGCCACGACTTTCTGGGAATCGAACTTGGGTCTGCTGGTTGGGTGCTTTGGTCGGTGCTGATGATCTACGCAACGTCGAATGCGGTCAACCTCACCGACGGGCTCGATGGTCTTGCCGCCGGTTCTGGGATCTTCTCCTACGCCGCCTACACCTTGATCGGCTTCTGGATCTTCCGTCAGCTCAGCGACGGAGACGATTTCAACGACATTTATGATGTGCCACACGCTCTCGACCTTTCGGTCGTGGCCGTTTGCATGTTGGCTGGTTGCGCGGGCTTTCTCTGGTTTAACGCAGCACCGGCCGACATCTTCATGGGTGACACCGGTTCGCTTGCGATCGGAACAGGTCTCGCCACACTGGCGCTTGTGACCAACACTCACCTGCTGTTGCCCGTCATTGGTGGCATCTATGTGGTCGAGGCGGCCTCGGTCATGCTGCAGGTCGGCTACTTCAAGATCACCGGCGGCAAGCGCTTGTTTCGCATGGCTCCGATTCATCACCATTTCGAGCTCCGAGGATGGGCTGAGACCAAGGTCATCATCCGCTTCTGGCTGATCGGTGGTGCCCTGACACTGTTCGCACTTGGGATCTTCTACGCCGACTACGTAGCGGCTGTTCAGCTCGAATAGTACGAACAGTCACCTCGAACTACGAAAAATCAAGACAACGACGACCGAAGAAAGGAGACGACGAGATGAGTAGGCCACCACAACGTAGAAATGGAACGACGGCGACGAAACGAAGCTCCGCTCGTCGAACCTCCCAACCGTCTCGAGCTGGTTCCACGCAGCGTTCGACGAAGAAGACAGCCAAGAAGACTGCATCGCGTAAGCCTGTGGCCAAGAAGGCCACAGCTAAGCGGACCACAGCCAAGAAGACAGCAACCAAGAAGACAGCAACCAAGAAAACAGCATCGCGTAAGCCTGCGGCGAAAAGGTCGACTGCTCGAAAACCTGTCGCAAAGAAGGCGACGGCCAAGAGGACCACAGCCAAGAAGGCCGCATCGCGTAAGCCTTCGGCCAAGAAGGCGACGGCCAAGAAGTCGACTGCTCGGAAACCTGCTGCCCGGAAGGCCACGAGCCGTAGATCGACAGGTCGTAAAACAACAGGTAACAAATCAATTCAGGGCAAGACGAGCGCCCGCTCTGCGGCCGAACGTCGGCGCGCTGCGGAACGCGGTGAGCTCGTATCGGCGACCCCCGGGGTAATCGACGTGGCCCGCCGCAACGCTGTTGGACGATCGGTCGGCCGGAGTCGGCCTGCATCACAGACACAGCGGACCCGAAAACCACGAGCGAAACCGAAGACCTCGTCGAACGAACGGTCGCGCCGAAAGCGATCGCTGCGCATTACCGAGGTCGGCGAACGCTACGCCGCCTACCTGTCGCTCACCTTCCTTGGGCTCAGCCTCTTTGGCCTTGTGATGGTGCTGTCGGCAGCGTCGGTAACAAGCCTCCATTCAGAGGCCGCCTCTCCCTTTTTCCAGTTCAAGTCGCAAGCCCAGTGGGCCGCGATCGGATTGATTGCTTTCGTGGTGGCGGCCAAGATCGACTATCGGCAGCTGCGCCGCTTCGCTGCGCCAGGGATGATTGTTACCTTTGCGCTTCTGGTCGTCGTATTGATCCCTGGTGTCGGGCGAGAGGTCAACGGGGCCCAGCGATGGATCGGCGTTGGATCCTTCGTCATCCAGCCCGGTGAGTTGGCGAAGCTTGCTCTCGTCATCTTTGCTGCCGATCTGTTGGCCCGACGCGAGCGCCGCATGGATCGACCTGAGCTTACGGTTCGACCGATCATGCTGACGGTGCTGGGCCTCTCGGCCCTGATCCTGCTGCAACCCAAGCTCGGAACGCCGATTATCCTCGCTGCCGTCGCCCTCCTTCTGCTCTTCGTATCAGGGGCTCGCCTAACGTCCTTGGCCGGGTGGACGACCTTTCTTGTTATCGCTGCTGCTGGCGCTGCATGGATCGATGAGGAACGGCGAAGCCGCCTGTTGTCGTTCCAGGATCCCTGGCAGTTCAAACAGGGCGATGGTTTCCAGCTGATCCAAAGCCAGATCGGCGTTGTCGATGGTGGCCTCTTTGGTGTCGGACTTGGCGGCAGCAAGGCCAAATGGGGATTTCTGCCATTCGCCCACACCGACTTCATCTTCGCCATCGTGGCTGAGGAGCTTGGATTCATCGGCGCCGTCTCGCTGATTGCGGCCTTCGTTCTCGTGGCGTGGCTGGGTATTCGAGCCTCAGGCCGTGCACCAGACCGATTTGGCATGCTGCTCGCTGCAGGCATCACACTCTGGCTTGTCTTTCAGGCATTTCTCAACATCGGCATGGTGATTGGAGTCTTGCCGGTCACGGGTGAGACGTTGCCCTTCATCTCCGCCGGAGGATCGAGCCTTGTGACGATGCTGACAGCAGCAGGACTTTTAACGAACGTGGCCCGGCGAGGAGTAGACGATGACTGATCTGACCGCTGATGTCCCGACCGACGCCAGCTTCATCATTACTGGAGGTGGCACCGCTGGACACACCAACCCCGGGATTGCGGTAGCTCAAGCGCTCGTCGCCCGCGGTGTGCCGCAACACCAGGTCCACTTTGTTGGAGCGAAACGAGGCAACGAGGGCAAGCTGGTGTCAGCGGCCGGCTTCTCGATCGATTTGCTTCCTGGACGCGGGGTGCAACGACGGCTGACCAGAGCCAACATCGGCGCGGTCACCGGGCTCATCGGCGGCATGTTCAAAGGTCTTGCCATCGTGGCAAAGCGGCGGCCCAAGGCCGTTCTTTGCCTTGGGGGGTATGCCGCATTTGCAGCTTCAGCTGCCGCTGTCGTGCTTCGTATTCCGCTCATCGTGACCGAACAAAACGCACGAGCCAGCGCAGTCAATCGCCTCTTCGGGCCCCGAGCCCGTCGCTGTGCACTGCCTTTCCCCGATACCGATTTGCCAAACGGTGAGCTCACCGGCAATCCGATTCGAGCTGAGGTCGTGACGTCGGTTCAGCAAGCGGACCGGCAACGATCCCGCACCGACATCGTGACCCGCTATCGCCAGGCCAACCCTGAAAGCGACGTGGCCGACACAGCCCTCGATGGCAGAGTGTTGCTGGCGGTGTGGGCAGGATCGCTGGGAGCCACCCGCGTCAACAATGGTGTCGCTGAGCTGGCGAAGGTCTGGGCTGACCGCAGCGATGTGGCGATCTATCACATTGTGGGCCGACGGGACTGGTCCCGATTCGAAGCACCACCAGCGACTGAGACCGATGGCCTGCTCTACCTCACGGTCGACTACGAAAACCACATGGCCGATGTGCTTGTTGGCGCAGATCTGGCGCTGTGCCGGGCCGGCGCCTCGACCGTGGCTGAACTGGCCGTTGCAGGATTGCCATCGCTTCTCGTCCCCCTGCCGAACGCTCCCCGAGATCATCAGCGGGCCAACACCGCCGAGCTCGAAGCCGCAGGGGGCGCTCATGTGCTCGATGATGCTGATGTCTCTGCCGACCGGCTGGATCTCCTTCTTGCGCCGCTGCTAACCGATGCTCGGAAGCGGCAAACCATGGCCGAGGCGGCTGCATCCACCGCTCGCCCTCAAGCTGCCGACGCCGTCGCCTGCCTCCTGCTGGAAGCTGCTGGCGCTACCGGCCTGATCACCTCGTCCAACGCCGAACCACCGTTTGATTTTGAGAAGAGGATATGACCCGTGGGTCTCCCCCCGAAGAACACTCCACCGGCGAACACTGTCGATCTGTCGACACCAACGACGGTTCACATCGTTGGCATAGGGGGCGCTGGCATGAGTGCCATCGCTGAAATCCTCGTAGGTACAGGCCATGAGGTGAGCGGCTCAGACCTGAATGGATCAGCCGTCGTCGAGCGGCTACGGGAGCGCGGAATCATGGTGGCTGTCGGCCACGATGCAGCGAACCTTGGAGATGCTGAAGTTGTGGCTCACTCGACCGCAATCCCGGCAACCAATCCCGAGCTCGTCGCCGCGGTCGAAGGCGGTCTACCGGTTCTAAGGCGAGCCGACATTTTGGCCGCCATCACCAGAACGTGGTCGACGGTCTCGGTCGCTGGCACCCATGGCAAAACCACGACCTCAGCGATGCTGACGATCGCCTTGAAGGGATCGGGTTTCGACCCGGCCTACATCGTCGGCGGTGATCTCCGCGATCTCGATAGGGGAGCGGCGGTCGGATCTGGGGAGCTGCTCGTCGTCGAGGCCGACGAGAGTGACGGCACCTTTGTCGAACTTGATTCTCATGCCGTCATCGTCACCAACGTCGAACCCGACCACCTGGAGCATTACGGCGGCTTCGAGCCGCTGCGAGAGGCCTTCGTCCGCTTCGTACGGCAGGCTACCGGCCCCAAGGTGCTGTGCGCCGACGACCCAGGCTCGGCGGCCTTGGCCGAGCTCTTGGAAGGCACTCCCTCGCTCATCACCTACGGCACCGACCCTTCGGCAACGTGGCGCATCGTCGAACCTGTGCCGACCCCTTCGGGCGTCAGTTTTAAGGTCGTTGGCCCAGGCGGCGAAGCCAAGCTGAACCTGGGTCAGCCCGGCATGCACAATGCGCGCAATGCCACCGCCGCTCTTGTGACCGCTATAGCTCTTGGGGCCGACCTGGCGCGTGCGGCCGACGCTCTGTCGAACTTCGGCGGGGTAGGCCGCCGCTTCGAGCATCGAGGTAAGGCGGCGGGCGTGACGTTAGTAGACGATTACGCCCACCTCCCGACCGAGGTTGAGGCCGCCTTGTCCGCGGCTCGTTCCCTGGGACCCGAGCGACTCGTCGTGGCCTTTCAGCCCCATCGTTACAGCCGGACCGAGCAGCTTTGGTCGACCTTCGGCGACTCCTTCGTCGATGCCGACGTCCTCTTCGTCACGGGGATCTACGCCTCTGGTGAGGCCCCTCGGGAGAACATCACCGGCGACCTGATAGCGAAGGTCGTCTCCGAAGCCCACCCCGATCAGGACGTACGGTATGTCGAATTACTCGACGATCTTGTTCCTGCGCTCGCCGCCGAACTCGGGTCTGGCGATCTCTGTATGACCTTGGGAGCGGGAGACCTTACCCTTATCCCTGATCGTGTCTTGGCCGCGCTGGAGACAAAGGCCTGACGTGAACAGACTGGACGCCTTGGCGGACGCGATCGGGACAACCGTCCAACGAGATGTGGCGCTAGGACCGCTCTGCACCTACAAGGTAGGTGGAGCAGCCAGCGTCTTTGTCGAAGCCTCGTCGACCGCTGATCTCGAGGCCGTTCGCTCCGCTTTGCTCCACGTCTATCCCGATCCGGACAGCCAATGTCCGGTCCTGGTGATTGGGAAGGGATCGAATCTTCTGGTGGCCGATCGGGGTGTGGCTGGGCTGGTCGTCACCCTGGGCGATGCCTTCGCCGAGATCGATATAGATGAGGGTCGCCAGCAGGTCAGGGCGGGGGCTGCTGCCTTCCTCCCTGTCGTCGCCCGTCGCAGTGCTGCTGCCTCGTTGACCGGGTTCGAATGGGCGGTGGGCGTTCCGGGCTCGATCGGTGGCGCCGTTCGTATGAACGCCGGTGGCCACGGCTCCGACATGGCGGCTTCGCTGGTGCGCGTGTCAGTCTTTGACCTACGAGAGGGTGGCCCGTCCGAACGTGAGACCGCCGAGCTCGAACTTGGGTATCGCCACTCCAACCTGGCGTCGCATCAGATCGTTCTCTTCGCCGAACTCCAGCTTCGATCCGGTGAGCGTTCGGAATCCGAAGCCGAGATCAGCGAGATTGTTCGCTGGCGTCGAAAGAATCAACCCGGTGGACAAAACGCCGGGAGTGTCTTTGCGAATCCTGAAGGGGATTCGGCGGGGCGCATCATCGATGGCCTGGGTCTCAAGGGGCTCAGGGTGGGGACGGCCTCGGTCTCCGATAAGCATGCCAATTTCATTCAGGCCGATCCCGCAGGGTCCGCCGACGACGTCTTCACCCTGGTGCGTGACGTTCAGCAAAGGGTTTTTGACCGCACCGGCATTGAGCTGCGGCCGGAAAACCTTCTGATCGGTTTTGACCCAGATGGCGGTGAGCACTCGTGAAACAGTCGGCCACCCGCCCGGACCGGATGCCCAAGTCCACCAAGAGCAGCCGTCCGTCGGCTCGCCCGAACCCTCCGTCTCGACCGCCTCGGGCCCGTACCGCTCCTAAGGGTCAGCGGCGAGCGATGGACGATCGCTTCAGCAGCCGCCGGATGGAGGCTGAACGCCAAGCAGGAGCCCGCCGTTTGCGAATAGTTGCTGCACTGAGTGCTCTGTCGACGCTGTTCATCATGGCGATCGGCTTCGTCAACAGCTCATGGTTCGCGGTCGATGAAGTTCTGGTTGTTGGTTCAGAGCGTTCCAACTCGCTCGACATCATTGAGGCCTCGGCCATCTCGGTTGGCCTGGGCCTTCTCGATGTGGATGCGGAAGCCGCAAGTCGCAGGGTGGAGCAGGTTCCCTGGGTTGGCACGGCCGACGTTCGACGCTCGTGGAATGGCCGTGTCGAAATTGCGATCGTGGAACGGGGCCCCGTCGCTGCTCTTCCGGCGCCCGGTGGCTACGCCATGGTCGACCATTGGGGCCGTCAGCTCGAGGTTGTCGAGGCGCCAGGCGAGGGCTTCATCGCGATCAGTGGTGTGCAGGCGTCGGGAGTTCCTGGCGAGCTGGCTCCGGCCGAGTCGGCCCAGGTGATACACCTGGTTCAGGCTCTGGTGCCGTCGGTCGAGAGACAGATCGACGTTATCAGCCTGATCGACAACCAAGTGGTAGTAGATTTGGCAGTGGGTGGGCAAGCGCGGTTCGGCGATGCAACCGACATCGAGCTCAAGGTTCAATCGCTGGAGACCCTACTCGAACGGGTAGATCTTCGGTGCTTGGCCATGATCGATGTCAGTGTGCCGTCCGCTCCTTCGGTCAGGAGAATCGATGAGAATACCTCAGCAGATGTCAGGCTCGGCGACGATGGTGAAGAGCCCGTTGGCGATAGCAGCGAAAATGATGGTGAACAAGAACCTAATGCCGCCATCAACGACTGCTAGCCTGGGTAGTCAATGAGCAGCCAGAACTATGTGGCCGTCGTCAAAGTCGTCGGTGTCGGCGGCGGCGGGTGCAACGCAGTAAATCGAATGATTGACGCCGGGTTGCGAGGCGTCGAATTCGTCGCGGTCAATACCGATGCCCAGGCGCTGCTAATGAGCGACGCCGAGGTCAAGATCCATATCGGCCGGGAACTCACACGAGGTCTCGGGGCCGGTAGTGATCCTGCGGTCGGTGAGCAGGCGGCCGAAGAACACCGCGATGAGATCAGCGAAGCCCTCTCCGGGGCCGACATGGTCTTCATCACCGCGGGTGAGGGCGGAGGAACCGGAACCGGTGCTGCCCCGGTCATCGCTGAGATCGCCAAGAGCCAAGGGGCGCTAACGATCGCTGTGATCACTCGTCCCTTCAGGTTCGAGGGGCGCCGCCGAGCGGCCCAGGCCGATGACGGCATCAAGAAGCTCCGGGACAAGGTCGATACCCAGATCGTTATCCCGAACGACCGATTGCTCTCGATCGCCGATGATGATACTTCGATGGTGGCCGCCTTCCGGATGGCCGACGAGATCCTTCTGCAGGGTGTCTCCGGTATCGCCGACCTGATCACCACACCTGGCCTGATCAACACCGACTTCGCCGATGTACGCATGATCATGCACGAGGCTGGCAGCGCCCTGATGGGGATCGGGCGAGCGCAGGGCGAGAACCGCTCTGTGGCTGCGGCTCGGGCCGCTATCGCGAGCCCACTGCTGGAGGCATCGATCGAAGGCGCACGCGGCATCCTGTTGACGATTGCTGGGTCGAGCGAGCTCGGCCTGTTCGAAGTCAACGAGGCGGCGGAGATTATCCATGATGTCGCTCATCCCGATGCTAACATAATCTTCGGCACGGTTGTCGATGAAACATTGGATGATGAGATCCAAGTCACGGTTATCGCCGCTGGGTTCGACCGCTACGACGAGGACTCACCCCTGCTCGAATCTCAGGGTCCAGCCTTTACGACGAGGGAATCCTCGGAGCGTGAAGACCAGCAGCCTGCGGGCCGTTCTGGCCGCCAGGAGCCTCGACGCGAGTCTTTTGAACTCTTCGACGATGAGGATCTCGACGATCCTGATGACGAGTTCGACGTCCCATCGTTTCTGAGGTAGCTCCAACGGTGGGAGATGACGGATTGACGGATCGGTCGCTGCCGTCGATCGAAGAATTGCAGAGCAGGCTCTTTGAGGTGCAAGACCGTATTTCGGCTGCCTCAACCGACGGAGCGACGGTTGCTATCGTCGGGGTGACCAAGACGTTTCCGGCTGTCTTGATACGACGCGCTCTGGCCGCCGGTCTGGTTCTTATCGGTGAGAACTACGGACAGGATCTCGAGGCGAAAGCGGCCGAGCTCGCCGGCCTTGATCCCGCCCCTCAATGGCATTTCATCGGGCAGCTTCAAAGGAACAAGATCAAGCGACTGGCAGGGATCGTTGACGTGTGGCATACCGTGGATCGGTCGTCGATCGTCTCTGAGCTGGAAAAGCGGGCGCCGGGAGCCCATATCTACGTCCAGGTCAATACAACTGACGAGCCGCAGAAAGCCGGTTGTTCAGAGGCCGAAAGCGCTCAGATCGTGGATGAGGCGAGAGCCGCTGGCCTTCAGATCGATGGATTGATGACGATTGGACCGACCTCAGGTGAAGACCCGCGACCGAGTTTTGAGCGTTTGAGGTCGCTGGCGGAGCAACATGGTGTCGGTGGGTTGTCGATGGGAATGAGCGGTGACTACGAGACAGCGGTTGCTTGCGGGGCGACGGTCGTTCGTCTCGGATCAGTACTGTTCGGCCCACGGGGTTAGATTGGCGACCGACCCGCTCGTACGAACTTGTGAACCATGAGCCATCCTTGCGGTGTCAGTAACTAGACTTCACAACAAGGAGAGTTGAGATGTCGCTGTTGCGAGCGTTGCGCGCGTATGTGGGCCTCGGCCCTGATGATGGGTACGAAGGCGAGTATCTGCGCGACCTTGACCCGGCGGAACCGACCATCGATCTTACGGAATCCTCTACCCCAACCTCGAGGTCAGGATCAGCTGGATCGTCTCGGCCGGGCAACAACGCCTACAAGGCGGCCTCAGCCGACGAGCTCGCTCGACTGGGGTTCGATCGCATCGAGAAGCCGTCCAATGGAGTGGGAAATGGTGCCCACGTAAAGCGAGCAGCCGACGCTCACCGTGCCGAAGAGCATCGAGCTGAAGCCACGGAGGCCGAGCTTCGTGCTGAATTCGCTGATGAGCAGCAGACCTCGGTAGATAACCAACAAGACGCGGACCAACAGCAAGGACACGCCGTGGTGCACTCCCTCGATTCGATTCGAACCAAGCCCAAGACGATCGTTCCAGAAACGTTCTCTGACGCAAAGCTGGTGGCCGATGAGTTCAAATTGAACGTTCCGGTCGTCCTGAACCTTCAAGGTAGCGATCGTGAACTAGCCCGTCGCCTCATCGATTTCACGTCGGGGCTCTGTTACGCACTGGATGGGAGCATGGAGAAGATTGCCTCCCAAGTCTTCCTGGTTACTCCCGACGGCATTGCGATTGACGATGAGGACCGTGACAAGATTAAGCAGCGAGGGTATGCGCGATGACCGTGACCTATGTACTGATTTTGCTGCTTCTGGTCTTCCAGACTTTCATGCTTCTCCGCCTCGTGTTGCCCCTGTTCCCGACGCCAGACGCTTCGCCGGTAACCGCCGTAAGATCGCTTTCTTTCCGGATAACTGACCCGGTCGTCGTGCCCCTGCGACGCTCACTTCCGCCCCTACCAGGCTCGGCGGGCGGCTTTGGCTTGGCCGAGCTGGTGGTGCTCATCGCCTTGTCGATCTTGCTGCGTATCCTCACCAGCATCTAGCGACGGAGTCCAGCGGTCTGCCCGTTCTCGCCCAACGGTTTTCGCTAGGTAGATCATCGCAGAGCGCTGGGCCATTCGGACAGGTGCTCATGTCGCTGGTTGTTCCAAGCGGTGGGCGCTTCGGGATCTGTGGGTTAACCTAGGGCCATGCCGTTGCAAAGCGAAAAGCTGCGCCTGCTCCGCAGGATTCCTGATATTCGTTTCGAAGAGGAAGCGCGAGGTTACAGCAAGGACCAGGTCGACCGTGTGTTGGCCAATCTTGCGCCTCTCGCCGACGAGATTGAACGCTTGCAAGCCCGTCTGTCGGAGGCGGAGACCCGAGCTGCGTCGGCTGAGGCCCGCCTCGTTGAGGCTCGCAGCCCGTCGGCGATGGGTGCTCCGGATATGCCTCCGGCCCCCCAGCCCGATTTTGACGAGACCTTGCGCAACACCCTTGTATCGGCACAGCGGCAAGCCGATACAACGGTGCGGGAGTCGAGGGAAGAAGCCGAACGGCTTCGCACCGAGGCTGAGTTCCAGTCCAACGCACTCCTGGCGGATGCTCGAGATCAATCGGCTGAAATGACCACCGAGGCGGTGGCCTATCGCGAGCGCCTCATGGCCGAAGCGGCAGCCGAACGGGCCCGACTTCTCGAAGAGGCCTCGGGCGAGGCCCGCAGCCGGGTCGAGGCTGTCGAGTCTGAGCTGGCCGAGGCCCACGAGAAGGAACGCGGCGACCTCATCAGTCAGATCGCTGATCTGACCGACAAGCATCGCCTCCTCCAGGGTGATGTCGACCGCTTTGAGCAGCACCTCGCCAATCGCAGCGCCGAGGTGCGCAGTGCCTTGGCCGAGATCACTTCGGTACTCGACGATCCCAATCGACTCCGTCCTGAAGGCGGTATCGAACCGGCAGAACTCGATGAGTTCGAGCCGGAGGACTATCCCCCGATAGCGGTCGAAGTCGTTTCGCTGGTGGAGCTTGAGAACGAGTCCGAGGCAGCCAAGGTCACCGCAGCGCCTCTCAACGAGCCGATCGACGCAGCTGATCTCGACCTCACAGAAAGTGCGGCCACAGCCCAGGTAGCAGATGCCGAACTCGATCTGACCGATAACGGTCTTGCGGCGGTATCGGACGATTACGTCACCGACGATCCTCAGCTCGGCGTGCAGACGCAGATTGTTCCTCCTCCGCCGATTGCGGTTGAGGAAGAAGACGCCACCGGGGTGCTCGAAGGCGACGTGCAAACCGCCACCGATGTGAATGGCACGGGCGATCCCTACGCCGAAGAGTTACTCCGAGCGACCACCGATGATGTTATGCCAGAGGACGAAGCCATTTCGGACTTTTTCGATGACAACGAAGGCCCGGAGCGCGGCGGAGGCGGCTGGTTCGGCCGACGCCGCTAGCTAGGCCCCTTCGGGTGTCCCTGGCACCGATTGAACAACGAGCGATGAAGATTCGAAGGCGGGGCCATCACGGCCCCGCCTTCGAGCGTTCCGATTACCCGACCACCGTGAAGTCGTAGCCGACCGGGTGCGATCCGATCGTAGCCGAATCGGCTAGGTCAGGTGTCTCGGTACTTGTGGTTTCCATGGCTTCGGCCAGTACCTGGCCAGCGATCCATGGCAGATGGGGATCGAGAGCCGATAGCAGGTCGCTCGGCGCAGCGATGGTCAGCCGGATCCGATCCGTCACCTTCAAGTCTCTGTCCTTACGGGCCTGCTGAATCATGCGCACCAGATCGCGGGCCTGGCCTTCGGCCTCAAGCTCTGGTGTCACGTGCTCATCGAGCACGATCACCGCATCGTTGCCCGGTAGAGCGGCGGCCGCGACCCCGTCGAAAGGTTGAAGATTCAGCGTGTACTCGTCGTGAGCGAGCACGTGGCCGGCAACGGTTACGGAGCCTCCCTCGTTGGTCGTCCAATCTCCGGCCTTGGCGGCCTTGATGACGGTCTGAACCTCTGGCCCAAGCCGAGGGCCGAGCACCCGGCCGTTGGGTTGGAGGTGGAACGAGCCGAAGGTGTCGACAGCGTCGGTAAAGGTGACCGCCTTGACGTTGATTTCGTCGGCGAGCAGGTCGGAGAATGGCTCGATGTCGGCAGCAGCAGAGCCAGCAACGGTTGCGGTTGCCAGCGGCAGGCGGATGCGAAGACCGCGGGCATCTCGCAGGGAGAGCGCGGCCGAGGCTGCCTCTCGAACGCGGTCCATTCGGCGCACAAGCTCTGGGTCGGCTGGCAGCTCGTCGACGGTCGGCCAGTCTTGGAGGTGAACGCTCGATTCACCGTCGGTCAGCCCGGTCCAGATCTCTTCGGCCACGAACGGCAAAAGCGGTGCCAGCGTCCTCGAGAGCGTTGTGAGCACGGTATAGAGCGTGTCGAGGGCGTTGGTGTCGACCGTGGCCTCGTCGCCGCCGGCATTCCAGAACCGTTCGCGGCTACGCCTGATGTACCAATTTGTGAGGGCGTCGAGATATGCCTGAACCGACGCCGAGGCGTTGGCTAGGTCGTAGGCAGCGAGTTGGGCGGTAACAGCCTCGACAAGCTCTCGGGTCTTGGCCAAAATGTAGCGGTCGAGCAGGTCCGGCGAATCGACTCGATGCTGCGCCCGGTAGCCGTCGGCGTTCGAATACAGCGTGAAGAAGCTGTAGGTGTTCCAGATCGGGTTGAGGACCTGGCGCACGACCTCGCGCACGTCGGAACCATCTCGTTCGATACGAAGATCGAGGCCGCGCAAGATCGGTGAACTCATCAGGTACCAGCGCAAGGCATCCGACCCGGTCGTCTCGAACAGTTCGAGAGGATCTGGGTAGTTGCGGAGCTTTTTTGACAGCTTGCGGCCCTCTGCGTCGAGCACGACACCGTGGCAGATGACGTTGGCGAAAGCAGGCTTGTCGAACAAGGCAACGGACAGCACATGCATGGTGTAGAACCAGCCACGGGTTTGGGCCACGTATTCCACGATGAAGTCGGCTGGATTGTGATTCTCGAATCGCTCCGTGTTTTCGAACGGATAGTGAAGTTGGGCGTAGGGCATCGAGCCGGACTCGAACCAGCAGTCGAGGACCTCCGGGACACGCCGCATCATCGATTGGCCGGACGGGTCGTCGGGATTCGGGCGGACCAAATTATCGATAAAGGGGCGATGAAGATCGTCGGGACGGACGCCGAAGTCAGCCTCGAGCTCGTCGAGGCTGCCGTAGACATCGATGCGTGGGAAGGCCGGGTTGTCGCTCATCCAGATGGGGATAGGGGCTCCCCAGAACCGGTTGCGGCTGATCGACCAATCTCTAGCCCCCTCCAACCATTTACCGAACTGGCCGTCGCGGACATGGTCGGGGATCCAGTTGATCTTCTGGTTGGCGGCGAGGAGGCGATCCTGGATCGCGCTGACCTTCACGTACCAGGAGTTGATGGCACGGTAGATGATCGGTGTGTCGGTACGCCAGCAGTGTGGATAGTTGTGATCGTAGGTTTCGTGGCGAAGGACTCGTTGTTCGGCCTTCAAATGGCGTGCGATATCAGCGTTTGCATCGAAGACATTGACACCGGCATAGTCGGGGACTTCGTCGGTGAACTTTCCCTCGTCATCGACGGGGACGACCAGTTCGATACCTTCCGCTTCGCAAACCCGCTGGTCGTCTTCACCGAATCCCGGAGCCATATGCACAACACCGGTTCCTTCGCTGGTGTCGACAAAGTCGGCGGCGAGCACTCGAAATGAATGCGCGTGGTCGGCGAAGTAGGGGAACAGTGGCTTGTACGTGCGTCCTTCGAGATCGGCGCCGGTCAAGGTGCCAACGATCGATGATTCGCCGAGTTCGGCTTCGTAGCGCTCCACGGCATCGGCGCCCATGACGACTAGGGGCCCGTCAGCTCGTTGGACGATGGCGTAGTCGACCGTCGGCCCAACAGCGAGGGCGAGGTTCGACGGCAGGGTCCAGGGGGTCGTGGTCCACGCCATGATCTGCAGCGGCCCGGGGTCGCCCTCTCGAGGCTCCAGATCGAAGGCCACGGTGAGGGCTGGGTCTTGGCGCGGCCGCGTTGCGTCGTCGAGGCGGATCTCAAAGTTCGACAGGGGTGTCTCGGCACCCCATGAGTAGGGCATGACCCGGTAGGCCTGATAGACGAGGTCTTGGTCCCAAAGCTGCTTGAAGGCCCAGATCACTGACTCCATGTAGTCGAGATCCATCGTCTTGTAGTCGTTGTCGAAATCCACCCAACGGGCTTGACGGGTAACATACTGCCGCCACTCTTTGGTGTAGCGAAGCACCGACGTCCGACACGCATCGTTGAAGCGGTCGATGCCGTAGTCGACGATGGCCCGTCGCCCACCGATCGAGAGCTCCTTCTCGGTCTCCATTTCGGCTGGCAGGCCGTGGCAATCCCAACCGAAGCGCCGCTCGACACGATTTCCTCGCATTGTCTGGAATCGCGGGATCACGTCCTTGACGTAGCCGGTGAGGAGATGGCCGTAGTGGGGGAGGCCGTTGGCGAAGGGGGGTCCGTCGTTGAATACGAACTCGGAGCCGCCCTGGGTGTCGCCGGGGCGGGCATCGATCGAGGATTGGAATGTGTTTCCAGCCTCCCACTTTTCCAAAATGGCGCGTTCGATGGCAGGATAATCCGGGCGGGATGGAACCGATGGATAAGGTGTTGGCCTCGTTTCGCGCATTCGGCCACGATACCTTCAATAGGGTCGGTCAGAGGGGCGATTTTCGGGTGGCGGAGACGTTTTGCGTTGCGGTACGATGTCCCTAGCTGTTGGCGCGAGGAAACCAACTGCTCACGAATTGTTGTAACCGGTGTGAGAGCGCCCTACACTACGCCGACCTTTGGCCCACGCGGTTTCGCGTCCGCGAGACGGCCTAGGGCATCTATTCGTAGGTCAAGTACCAACACAAAGGCACGGTGAAGTACGAAATGGCCGCCAAAAAATCAACCACAAAAAAGTCGGCTGCCAAGTCGGTCAAGAAGACGACCAAGAAGGCACCAGCCAAGAAGGCTGCGGCAAAGACGACCAAGAAGGCAGCGGCTAAGAAGGCCCCATCCGCTGAAACGGCAGCGCCAGCAAGGAAATCGAGCGGCTACAGGTCGGCGAACACAAAGATCACGCCGCCATCCGAACGCGTAATCCCCAAGTCAGCCAAGTTCCTCTTCGACAAAAAGTGGTTGGCCGACCAGAAGGCATCGCTGGAGCGCGAGCGTGAGAACTACACCAACAGCGCTGAACGGTTGGCCGCCGAGGCCGCGGCCTTGATGGCCGATCGCGAACCCGGCGACGTGCAGTTCGACGAGGAGTCAGGCGAGGGCGACACGATCGCCGTTGAACGCGATCGAGATCTCGCCCTGTCGGCGGCTGCTTTGCAGTCGGTGGCAGAGATCGACGCTGCCCTCGAACGGCTGGAGAAGAACACCTACGGTCTTTGCGTTGCTGGTGATGACGTGATCCCCAAGGAACGGCTTGAGGCGATTCCTGAGGCCTCGGTCTGCGTCCAACACAAGACATCGATGTTCTAGGTCGACGAAGTCATATGCCAGCCGTATCCCGTCGAGGACGACTTTTTGCCGCCGCTGTAGCGATAGTCGTTTTCGTGCTGGACCAGGTGACGAAGCGATGGGCGGTGACGAACCTGACATCGCGCTGCGGCGGAGCAGAGGATTCGTGCGTCGATCTTCCTGGCGTCACGCTGCGTCTGGTCTTCAACACCGGTGCCGCCTTTGCCAAGGGGACAGGCTTTGGCCCCGTTCTTGGGCTTCTCGCCATCGGAATCTGCCTCTTCCTCGTTGTGATGGTGTGGCGAACCACCGATCGGCTGCAGGCTGTTCTACTCGGCGGTGTGATTGGTGGAGCGTTTGGAAACGTCTTTGATCGCCTGACGAGGGCCGATGAGGGCCTGCTCTCCGGAGCGGTGATCGATTTCATCGACCTCGGTTGGTGGCCGGTCTTCAACATCGCCGACGCCGCGATCGTTGGTGGCGTTGCCGGCCTCATGGCGGTAGCCCTGTTTGCGGACGACGCGGTGCAAGCCGACGACATCATCGTCGAGGGGCAGGATCCGTCGTCATCGATGACCTCTTCTTCACTCGACGGTGAAACCAGAGCCTGAGGGTACGTGGGCCCCAAACCGCTGAGCCAGGCCAATTCGGCTGGCGATGACCCCGAAGACCAGGATCTCGTTCGTGAGGTCGTGCCTGCTGTCCTGGCCGGTGAACGCATCGACCGACTCGTCTCGCTTGTGGCCGACATTTCGCGAAGTGAAGCGGCTGAACTTCTAGCCGAGGGTCGAGTCCGCGTAAACGGTTCGGTTCCGTCGAAGTCATCGCAACGGGTGGGCGAGGGCGACCACGTTGAGGTCATGGTCCCGATCCGCTCGACCGCTCTAACCCCTGATGTCAAGATCGAGGTCAGCATCGTTCATGAGGACGATCACGTTCTCGTGGTCGACAAGCCAGCCCAGCTCATCGTGCATCCTGGATCGGGTGTCGATAGCGGCACCCTGGTTCACGGCCTGCTGGCTCGGTATCCGGATCTGGTCGGTGTAGGGGAGCCGGAGCGCCCCGGCATCGTGCATCGCCTCGACAAGGGAACCTCGGGTCTGCTGATGGTGGCCCGTACGACTGCCGCCTATGACGACCTCACCGCCCAGCTCGTTGCCCGCACCGTCGGCCGTCGGTACAGCACACTCGTTGCGGGGTCGGTGGATTCCGAGGAAGGCGTCGTCGACGCTCCGCTCGGGCGTTCGCCCCGGCAAGCGACGCTCCGCGCTGTTGTGGCCGATGGTCGCCCCGCTCGCACCCATTATCGGGTCATGGCCCGATTTCCGGATGCTGACTGTTGCCTCGTCGAGTGCCGCCTAGAGACCGGTCGGACCCATCAGATTCGGGTACACATGTCTGCCATCGGTCATCCGGTTATCGGCGATCACCGCTACGGCGCTCCGACCGAAAGCTTTGGCCTCAAGCGACCGTTCCTGCATGCGAAAAGCCTCGGTTTCCGTCACCCATCGACGGGCGACGAGATGGAGTTCAAGTCGCCCTTGCCCGATGACCTGAGTGGCGTGCTCGACGGTTTGAACACCTAGCGTCGCTCACCTAACGCCTGATCAGGTTGTAGCTTCGCAGCCTTGCGAGCAGGGCCGGTCGAAGCAGCGTGGTGCCTAGTCGATGTTCGGCGGTCGCACCGTGATCTCGTTGATTGGGCGTCGGGGTCTTGCCACTGATCGGCCGGGCTCGTCGGCTTCAGGCCGAGGAATGCCAAGCGCGATGGTGGCCGCGATTCGACGGTCGTCAGGAAGGGCGAACGTCTTGGCCAGCGCTGGCTCGTGGTCGAACGGTCCAAAGAGGCATGCCCCCCAGCCACGGTCGACTGCGAGCAGGAGTAGATTTTGGGCCACTGCGCCAGCGTCGACCCACCAGTAGGGGACCGGCCAGGACTCAGCGGCCTGGCCCAGACCGGTTGAAGCCTTGTCCTGCTCCCCGTAGCGCCGAACGTACTCATCGGGCGAGACGGTAATGAGCACGAGAGCTGGGGCCTTGAGTAATCCTTGCCAGCGAAAGCCAGAACGCCGTTCTACCGGCATGGTTATGTTCCAGTAGCGAGCGACCTCGTCGGCTCCGTGGAGCAGAACGAAGCCGACCCCCTGACTGTTGCCAGCTGATGGCGCCCTGCGGGCGAGGTCGAGCACGTCGAGCAGCTCGCTTTCAGGCAAGGCCTGGTGGGTAAACGACCGCACCATCTTTCGGCCACGGAGGGCAGATGTCAGTTCCACGGTGATGGAGCGCCTTCGGCTAGGACAATGCCTCTGGCCACGGCTTGTTGCCGTTGGCCATCAGGGACAGGTCGGCGAGGTTGAAGTTTTCAAGACGTTCGCGCATCTCATCGCCGACCTTGCTCCAGATCGACAATAAAACGCATTGGCCCTCGTGGTCGCAGGCGCCATCGGTATGCGGTTCCCCGAAGTCGCCGAGCGAGATCGGCCCGTCCACCGCTCGAACGATTTGAGCGAGACTGATGTCGGCGGGCGAGTGGGCGAGAACGTAACCGCCGCCCACACCTCGTTTGGAGCGGACGATGCCAGCGCTCTTTAGCAGCAGCAAGATTTGTTCGAGATAGGGCTGCGGCAGCCCTGTACGTTCGGCGAGGTCGCGAACGGTCGTTGGCCCCGTCGCGTCGCCGTGCAGAGCCAATGAGAGGAGAGCTCTACTCGCATAGTCTCCTCTGGTAGACACCTTCACACGCCCAACGGTAGCGGATCCGATGTTCGGGCGGATCTTCCTCGCCGATGATGACCCGTGGCTTCGTGAATCATCGGTGGAGAGAGAGATGAGGGTAGCTATCATCCTGGGCGACGGTTGATGGCGACGCTGCATTGGCTGGTCACCCAACTGTTACCCCGATCCGAATGAGGACACGATGGGACGCTCACCGTTCCATTTCCACTGATGGACATCCAGACCACGCCAGAATCCGACTTAGCCTTCGACTTTGTTCTCCCGGCGTATGGCCGCGGATGCATTACCGATCTCCTTGGTGCAGCCCTCGGTCTTGATCCGGGCAATCAGCTACCAGCGCAGTTTGGGTCAGGACCCCGTGTGTTGTTGGTGCTCGATGGCTTGGGCTGGCACCAGCTGCAGCGGTTTAGCGACCTGATGCCGGTGGTGTCGACGTTCGAAGGTTCATCGATCACCACCGTTGCTCCTTCGACAACAGCGGCGGCACTCACGTCGATAACGACCGCTCTGCCGCCCGGTGAGCATGGCATCGTCGGGTATCGCATGCTGGTAGACGATGACATCTTCAACTGCCTTCGATGGGGCACCTCGGACCGCCCGGATTGTCGACGCACGATCCCGCCTCAGCTGATCCAGCCCTACCAGCCGTTCATGGGTCGTGGCATCAGTCTTGTGACCAAGGCTGACTTCCGCTCGTCGGGTTTCTCACAAGCCCACTTGCGTGGCGGTAACCTCGTTGGCTATCGAACGACCGCAGTGCTTGTGCACGAGGTCGCTCGGCTGATCGAAGAAGGCGAAGAGATCGTCTACGCCTACTACGACGGCATTGACAAGGTGGCCCACGAATACGGCCTACGCAGCGAGTACTGCAGTGAATTGCGGTTTGTGGATCGCTTGGTGGAGGATCTTTTGGAAAGCCTTCCATCGGGAACGTCGGTTATGGTTACCGCCGACCATGGCCAGGTCGATTGTGGTGTTGGCAATGTGTCGCTTCACCCTGATGTCATGGCGATGACGGATCGACTGTCGGGCGAGGCTCGTTTCCGATGGCTGCATAGTGAGGCCGACCAAGACGAGCTGATCGCTACGACCAAGCATTATCACGGGTCGCAAGCCTGGGTCGTCGGTCGCGAGCAGATGATTGAAGAGAAGTGGTTCGGCCCCGTTGTTTCGGCCGAAGCCGAGCGACGCCTTGGCGACGTTGCGCTCCTGTCGAACGACACCGGAGGGTTTGCCGACCCGGCTGACACCGGTCCATTCGAGCTTATTGGTCGTCACGGTTCGCTGACGGCCGAAGAGATGTTGGTACCGTGCATCGTAGCGACGGTGTGATCCGAGCTAGACGTAGACCCACGAGGAAGGTGGCGAAAATCCTATGACCGATCAACCTGTTCCTGAAACGCCTGAAATAGTAGACCCACCAGCTGCTGAGTCCGAACCCGCGGAGATGCAACCGGGAAGTGTTTCCGAACCGGCGAAGGTTATGCGCATCGGAACGATGATTAAGCAGCTTCTCGAAGAGGTGAAGGCGACCGAGCTCGATGAACCGGGTCGTGACCGACTCAAGGAGATCTACGAGACTTCGGTCGAGGAACTGGCCTCATCCCTGTCGCCAGATTTGAGGGCTGAACTCGAACGTCTCGCCCTGCCCTTCGACGAAGATGATACGCCGAGCGGACCCGAGCTACGGGTGGCTCAGGCCCAATTGGTCGGCTGGCTTGAAGGACTCTTCCACGGCATTCAGGCGACCCTGTTCGCCCAACAGGCTGCTGCGCGCCAGCAACTTGAGCAAATGCAACAGCACGCCCAGGTGCTGCCCCCAGGAGCGCCGAAGCCAGGCCAGCAGGCCGGCGGTGTCTACCTGTAGCAGCACCCACCGAAGCGTGGTTGTTTTGGCGGTGGAACACGAGGCCAAACAACAGTAGTGTTATTTGACGCGGCCGTTCCGCGTAGGTCGAGCACCAACCCAACCGTGCCTAGGACGGTGGCGGGATGGTAAACGGCCGGGCAGTTTCGTTCGATAGCCCAGCGTACGGGATCCGACGCTGTAGCTTGGAGTAGCCAGAGCAAGGGTTTGGTATCGCGTGAGTTCTTCGTTCACCCACCTTCACGTCCACACCGAGTACTCGATGCTCGACGGCGCCTCTCGTTTGGACGAATTGGTGGCGAAGGCAGCCGCAGATGGCATGCCAGCACTCGGCATCACCGATCACGGCAACATGTACGGCGTGCTCGATTTTTACCGGGCGTGTAAGAAGCATGAGATCAACCCGGTTATCGGCTGCGAGCTCTATCAGGCCGACGAGTCGCGCGAGGAGCGCCCCAGTCGGCGCGGCCGACTCGACGATTCGGGCGGCAGCACCGACGGTGGTAAGAAGCTCTACTACCACTTGATCGCCCTGGCTGAGAACAACACCGGCTACAAGAATCTTATTCAGCTAGCGTCCCGGGCTTACATGGAGGGGTACTACTACAAGCCTCGGGTCGATTGGGAGGTGTTGGCCGACCACAGCGAGGGCGTGATGGTGACCACCGGCTGTCTCGGCGGCCATGTGCTCCAGTCGCTGATGAATGGCAACAAGCGTGAGGCCTTGGAGAAGGCAGCTCGGCTGCAAGATATCTTCGGCCGCGACAACATGTTTGTTGAGCTACAGGACCACGGCATTCCGGCCCAGCTTGAGACCAACCCCCAGCTCTTGGAGATCGCTCGCAAGATCAAGGCGCCGATCATCGTCACCAACGATTCCCACTACACCGACGAGGCCGATCACGACGCCCACGACGCCCTGTTGTGCGTCCAAACCGGTTCGTTGATGAGCGATCCTGATCGCTTCAAGTTCGAAGGCAACCAGCATTACCTGAAGACTGCACAGGAGATGCGCCATCAGTGGGCTGAACTCCCTGAAGCCTGTGACAACACCCTGTGGATCGCCGAGCGGGCCAACGTTGAGATCGAGTTCGGTCAGCCCCTGCTGCCCGAGTTCCCCATTCCGGAAGGCTTCGAAGGCTCCGACGACTACCTGCTCCATCTCACGATGGAAGGGGCAAAGAAGCGGTGGGGTTCCAAGCTCGACGATCGCGTTACCGAACGCCTTGTCTACGAGCTCGACGTCATAAAGAACATGGGGTTCAGCTCCTACTTCCTGATCACCTGGGATCTGATCCGACACGCCCGCGACGCCAATATCCGGGTTGGTCCTGGCCGTGGGTCCGCTGCTGGCTGCGCCGTTGCGTATTGTCTGTGGATCACCGATCTCGACCCGATCGAATACGACCTTCTGTTCGAGCGTTTCCTGAATCCGTCCCGTATCTCGATGCCCGACATCGACATGGACTTCGACTCCCGCTATCGGGACGAGATGATTCGCTATGCAGCCGAGCGCTATGGCCGCGATCACGTTGCCCAGATCGTAACGTTCTCCCAGATCAAGGCTCGGGCCGCGGTGCGTGATGCGGCGCGGGTTCTTGGCTTTCCTTACGCGGTCGGCGACAAGGTGGCCAAGGCCATGCCGCCGCTGGTCATGGGTCGAGACACGCCCCTCAAGTACTGCCTTGAGGAGAGCGAGAAGTACGCGGATGGCTACAAGGCCGCAGCCGAACTCAGGTCGATGGTCGATACCGATCCGACCGTTGCCGACGTGGTTCGCGTGGCCCGTGGTCTCGAAGGTCTCCGCCGTCAAGACGGCATCCACGCAGCGGCAGTGGTAATTACCAAGGATCCGCTAACCGACTATCTGCCCATCCAGCGCAAGCCGGAGGCGGGCAAAGATATCTCCGAAGCGCCGGTCGTCACCCAGTACGAGATGCATGGGGTGGAGGATCTAGGCCTGCTAAAGATGGACTTCCTCGGGCTGCGGAACCTCGATGTGATCTCCGACGCCTTAGCCCTCATCAAGGAGGTTCATGGGATCGAGGTCGACATCGATCGGGTCGATCTCGCCGATGAGAAGACCTTTGAGCTTCTGTGCGATGGCCAGACCATCGGCGTCTTCCAGCTCGAATCGTCGCCCATGCGAGCCCTGATGCGCTCCATGGCGCCGACCGACTTCGAAGACGTCGCCGCCCTGGTCGCCCTCTACCGGCCTGGTCCGATGGCGGCCAACATGCACAACGACTACGCCGATCGCAAGAACGGGCGCAAGCCGATCGAACAACTGCATCCTGACGCCGAAGAGATCCTTGGCGACACCTATGGCCTGATGATCTATCAGGAACAGATGATGCGGATGAGCCAGAAGTTCGCCGACTACTCGCTGGCGGATGCCGACAACTTGCGTAAGGCGGCGGGCAAGAAGATCCGCGAGCTTATGGCCAAGGAGAAGACGAAGTTCGTCGAGGGTTGCGAGACGTCGGGCTATGGCGTCGAGTTTGGCGAGAAGCTGTTCACCATTATCGAAGGCTTCGCTGACTATGCCTTTAACAAGAGCCACTCCTATGGCTACGGCTTCGTCAGTTTCCAGACCGCCTTTCTCAAGGCGAACTATCCGGTCGAGTATCTGGCCTGCCTGCTCACGAGCGTCAAGCACAATCTCGATAAGGCCGGCATCTATCTGAACGAATGTCGTCAGATGAAGATCACCGTTCTCGTCCCGGACGTGAACCGGTCCGACATGGACTTCACCTCCATTCCTGACCCAGAGGGTGGAGAGCTCAACTCGATAGCGTTTGGTCTATCGGCTGTGCGGAACGTGGGGGAGGGCCTGGTCGAGCTGATTCTCCAGGAGCGGACAGCCAACGGAGCGTTCACCTCGTTCATCGATTTCTGCGAACGGGTTGACTACCAGGTTTTGAACAAGCGAACGATCGAGTCGCTGATCAAGGCTGGAGCTTTCGACTCCCTCGGTCATCCACGCAAAGGCCTGCTCCTGGTTTATGAGGCCATCATCGACCACACCGTGTCGGCTCGCCGGCAACACGACATGGGCGTGCAGACGCTGTTTGGCGCCATGGGCGATGATGACACCGGGCCGAGCTTTGATGATCGTCCCCAGATCGCTGAGGAGACCTTCGAGAAGAGCCAGCGGTTGGCCTTCGAGAAGGAGATGCTCGGCCTCTACGTCTCCGATCACCCACTCATGGGTCTCGACGGGGCCCTGAGCCGCAAGGCTGACACCTCGATAGCGGACCTCGGCGAAGGAGAAGACGGGCAAATGGTCGCCGTCGGCGGCGTGGTCACGGGGCTGCAGAAGAAATGGACGCGCAAGGGAGATTTGATGGCGGTACTCACGCTTGAAGACCTCACCGATGGGGTCGAAACCATGATCTTTCCGCGGACCTTCGCTGACTACGGTCACCTGCTTGAGGACGATCGCATCGTGGTAATACGGGGTCGAGTAGACAAACGCGACGACTCACCGAAACTCATGGCTCAGTCGATCGAGGTGTTCGAAGCTGAGTTACTGGGATCGGCGCCACCGCTCCGCCTTGAGGTTCGTCCCGATCAGTTGTCGGACGCTCTGATCGGCAAGCTCAAAACGATCTTGGTCGACCACGAAGGCGAGTCGCCAGTGTTCATCCACCTGAGCGACTCCAAGGCGATCAAGCTGTCTGATGCCTATTGCGTCGACACCTCAAACGGCCTTGTGCCTGAGCTGCGAGTGCTGCTCGGCGAACACTGCGTCGTGGTGTAAACGTCCTGGTGTAAACGTCGCGGGGTAGGGAGCGTCGCTCCTCGTGAGCAAACGCTCCGCCTAGTTATGGTTGAGCTTCTTGCCGAGCGCTCCCAGAACCATGCCGACCGACTGCAGCCCGTAGGCCAGGGCATAGCGAAACTGGGGCGGTTCACGACGTGCAAGGCGCCCGAACGGGCGGCCAACGGCTGAGAGTCCTCGTTTGGCGGCCCGGGCCACGAGACGACCCCTTCCGTCCCGACCGGAGCGAAGGTTGGTGACAGCTTCGGTATTGCCATGCCAGAGACAGCGTCGGAGCTGGTAGCTATAGGTGGCTCGCGATGGTGGTTCGAGCTCCCAGTTCACCGCATGGTGGCTGTAGTGGGCTTTGAGGCCAGATGACAGAGCGGTTCGGTAAAACACCATGTCCTCGCCGCCGGATGCTCCGAGATCGGTAGAGAAGCGGACGTCTGGATGCTCACGTAGGAACTTGGTACTGATGACCGAATTGGCGGTCTGGAGGTCTTCGACCTGTTGTCCGTCTGGCTTTTCCGGTGTGCCCCAGAGCTCGGAGAAGGGCTGATCGAAGAGCCAGGCTGGAGAGTCTTCGGGAAAGCGAGCGTAAACGGGGGCGGTCACGGCGTCGGCGTCCTGCTCGGCCTGGACTCGCATAAGTTCGGTTAGCCACTCGACGACGACGATCTGGTCGTCGTCGACCATCGCCACCCAATCGGCGAGCTCCATGGCTGCCTCGACACCGGTATTTCTCGCGATGGCGATATTGCCGGATGAGCTTCGTCGGTAATGCAGGCCGAGGGGGAAGTCGAGCGTCGAGTTGTCGACGACGGAACGAGCTGACCCATCGGCATTGTCGTCGACGACGACAACAGCAAGTTCGATCTCGGGCATCGCGTTGTGAGCGGATACCGAAAGTGATTCCAGCATCCTGGCCAAGGCCTCATTTCGCTGGTACGTACACACGTAGACGGCGACGCTTTTCGGCGTGGCAGGCGTAGGTGGGTCCACGCTTGTACGTTCGGATGGTTGGGGCAGGCCGCTGGCTGTAGGCACAAGGCAGCATACGAATTCGAACCGCCCAATTGCACGTCAGAGGGTGTCGACGAACTCCTGAACCTCACACTGGACGTCCTGACGATAGACTCGTGCAGGCGAGTCAAGCTGAGCCCGACCGAGCAGAATGGTGGATCCAACATGACGCTGGGAGCGAATCGGCAACCGCATTCTCGGCCTTTGGTTGGGACACGAAGTAGTTGGGCGAACAATCGGAGTGCGTTGAAGCTGAATCCATCGAGTTCTGTCCCGTCGACACCACCTGAGTGGCTGTAAGTCCGAGACTGGAACATGACGACGTCTAATGACCAAGGTCCGAGGGGGTTGATGTCTCGGCTTTGGCGCGCCTTCGATGGCCTCGGTGCGGACACCGCCTGGACCCTGGTGCACGATCTCCTGGCCATGGTTGTGGCCTTCACGTCATTCATGATGCTGATCCGTGTGTTCTCGCCCCAAACCATGGGCGGTGTCTACGCGATCTATGCCCTTGTCGGCCCGTTGAGCTCCTTGACATTCGCTGGCCCTGGGCTTGCCCTTCTCCAGCGCAGAATTCGGTTCAACGATTCCCTCGACGACATCGTGCGGTCGTTCATGTCGGTGAGCCTGCTGCTCGGCATCGCCACCGCCTCTTTCGCTGTCGCCTTTGCTTTCTGGAAGATCGACCAGCTCACCAATCTTGAGATCGTGCTCATCGTCATCAGTGAGCTTTTTGCCAACTCGATGATCTTTGTGTGCTCGATGTTGACGCAGGCAGCTGTCAGCTACCCGGCGATGATCCGAGTTCGGCTGGTCGTTGTGGCCCTCAAGCTGATCGTTTTGGTGGCCCTGTTCACATCGGGAAATCTCACCATTCGAAACATGGCGCTTGGCTATGTGATCTTTTACGGTGCCTACGCTCTCTGGCTCCTGTTCCGCTACCTGCCGAGCATCGGGTGTCCGGTCCGTCTAGGCCGTCCGACCGAGACTGCGGTAAAGACCAGTGCGACGTTCGCCCTGCCGATCGCAGCCGCCAACCTGCAGCTCGATGGCGACAAGCTGGCCCTGAATAGCATGGGCTTTCAGACTCAGGCCGGGCTCTACGGCGCTGCCTATCGCGTGGTGCATTTTGGCGCTCTACCCATACGCGTCATCGGACAGGCCGCCTTCCACCGCTTTCTGGCTGATGATGAGGACGGCGCCGCAGGGCAGCTGAGGAAGGCGGCAAAGCTATCGGCCTTCATGTTCCTGGTCGCTCTGATCACGTCTGGGGCGATCGCCATCATCGCTGCCACCCCCCTGATTGACATGGTTCTCGAAGATGAGTTCAGCGAGGCAAAGAGCATGTTGCCCTGGCTGCTACTTTCGCTGCCGATGCTGGCTCTCAGCGGCACACCGATGAACGGACTTCTCGGGCTTGGACGCGATAAGGAGCGGGCCGCAGTCTTCATCTCGGCCGCCATCCTCTCGGTTGCCCTCTACCTGCTTCTCATCCCAACCCGGGGTTGGCAGGGAGCGGTCGCCGCCACCTTAGGCAGCGAGGCCTACCTCGCCATCGCTAGCTGGATGGCGATGGTTCACTACCAGCGCATCTCCGATCGGGAAGACCGATCGGTTGATCCCGACCCGCCGGGCGGCGGGCCGATCGAGGCTGATGCGGGCCCAGCCGGGGAGTCAATCGCTGAGGCGAATCTACCCGCTTAGGCGCTTTCGAGCTTTCCCTCACCAGGGGAGAGCGCAGCCGGTCGGGTTGGTGAGGGTAGCGAGCCCAGCGAATCGACGAAGAGTTGGCCGAGGCGAGCAGATTCGTTGGCTGAATCGAATTCGTCGAGCACCATCTTGCGTCCGGCCTGGCCCAAGCTCGAACGGAGTTCGGGATCGACGATAAGTCGATCGAGCGCCTCTACAAGCGCGTCGAGATGGCCAGGAGGAACGACGAGACCGCTGACGCCGTCAACCACGAGCTCTTGTACTCCGCCAACCCGGGTCGCCACGGCTGCAAGCTCCGCGGCTAACGCTTCCATCAAGACGACCGGGAGCCCCTCGGCGAAGCTGGCGAGAACGAAGACGTCGGACTCGGCGAGATGGGCAGACACCTCGTCCTGTGATCGGGCGCCAACGAAGGTCACGGTCTCGCCAAGGCCGAGCTTGACCGCTTGAGCCTCGAAGGAGGCGCGGTCGGGCCCATCGCCGACGATCGTTAGCGACAGATTGGTGTGCCGTTTGTTGAGCTGGACCAGCGCATCGAACAACACGCCAATGCCCTTGCTTTCGACAATCCGGCCGACGAAGAGCAGACGCGTGCCCTGCCCTTTGTGTTCGACCGGCTGGATACGGGCGGGTTCCACGCCGCAATGAACGATGTGGAGCTTGTTGTGATCGGTGGTGTCGGCCAGGTACGCGGCCTGGCTCCGAGCGAAGTAGCTGATCGTGTTGACGAAGGCCGCTTGCCGAATCTTCTCGGCGACGTCCCAGGTGTGGGCCTCGAAGAAGATGGCGGCCCCGTGCAACGTGAAGGAGAAGGGGAACCCACCGGCCTTAGCGGCCAGCATGGCCACACTGCAGCTCGAATCTCCGAAGTGGTTGTGAAGATGATCGATGCCTCGGGCTCGAACCTGATCGGCGAGGAGCACGGCTTCCACGAAGTAGACGACTTGGTAGACGGAGCCCCGAACACCTGGTCGTCGTGTTCGCCAGGCGAGACGGGCGGCTGACAAATAGCGACCAGGGGAGCGAAACAGCGTGCGGAGGTGGGCCCCGACCAGCGCCGGCGATTTCGCTTGTTCGAGCAGGTAGGAGGTCGTGGCTTGGCCCTCTCGCTGCTCGACGCCAACAAGATGCTCTTCGCCGGGTCGCCGAACCGAAAAGGTGACGACCTCGAAACCTTGCTGGCGTAGACCGGCGATTTCTCGCTGGATCCAAGTATCGGTCGCCCTCGGAAACTCGCCCGTCAGGTAGCCGATGGTAGGAAGCTGTGATTTCGATTTGGAGGCTTGGATTGGAGAGTCTCCGATCACGTTGTCACCTCGGTCGAGCTCAGCTCGATTGCTTCGTCGAGGGAGCGGCGAGGCACCCATCCCAAGAGGTCTTTCGCCTTGGCGTTTGTGTAGTTCAGCGGTTTGAACCGTGCATGCAGCCGATCGGGAACGGCGATTCCTGGGAACTTGGCTCGGCCGTTCAGTAGGACTTGATTGCCCTTCTTCAGGGCGGATGCTGCCGCGTTCATCGCCGGCCACGGCACCTGGATCGATTGAGGCACGTCGATCCGAGCGGCAACCTTGGTTGCGTAGTCGCTTTGAGTTGGCAGGTTGTCGTCGACGATGTTAATCACTTCACCGTTTACACGGTGAGGTGCATCGTGCAAGACCTCGGCCGCCAGAACGATGGCGTCGGCACAGTTGTCAACGAAGGTCAGAGGGAGGGTGGCCTTTGACCCGATTTTGAGGAACCTTGGGCCCATCTCGGCACCGAGCAGGGCATGCCAGAGGTTGTCGCGGCCATAGATCATGCCTGGCCGCAGAATTACCAGCTGATTGTCGTCTTTTTCCGCGAACGCTCGATAGAGATCTTCTTGGATCAGTTTTGTCTGGGCGTACTCGTCTCGAAGCTTCGGCGTTTGGTCGGTCGGTGACGATTCGTCGACCAGGTCTCCCGGCTTGAGGGCGAGGTAGTCATAGACAGAGAACGTGCTGATCCCGATCAATCGTTTGACGCCGGCCGTTTCCATCGCTGCCAGCAGGTTTTCCGTGGCCACGACCGTGCCGGCGAACTGGGTGGCGAAGTCTCCGGCCTTGGCCGCGGCAAGGTGGATGACGATGTCGACATCTTCTAGGGAGTCGGCCAGGCCATCTATCGATCTCAGATCGACGCGAGCCTCGCTGATCCGGCCCGTGCCGTGATCATCGAGCTGGTGTTTGCTGGCAGGCCTCACGACGGCGCAAACCTCGTGGCCCGCCTGCAGAGCTTGGTGGACGACGGCTGAACCAACGAATCCAGTCGCGCCGGTTATGTAGATCTTCATTGGTAGGCCCCTTAGATCCGAACCTTGTCGGCAATGATCGAGTCGACCAGCCGTGAGGTGGCCCGCATGTCTGAGACGGTCACCGGGAGTTCTCCACCGGTTGCTAGCGCTTCGTAGGTCATGGCGAGCATGCGATGCAGCCCTTCGTAGGGGGTGCGTTGCATGATTTTGCGACCAACGTTGGCCACACCGTCGCGGAAGAGGCTGGCTCCGTTGACCACGTGATTGACGATCGGCGAGAGCTGTCCGCCGCCGGAACGGGGCATGACGACTCGGATGTTTGGCTGAAAGAGGTCGGTCTCGGCCCAGCCATCGGAACCGTATACCCGCAGCGAGAACTGGTCTGGTCCGGCGCCGGCATCGAATCGGAGTCGGCCATGAACCGGTCCCTCTGGACCGGTTCCGATCAGGAGAGCATCGAGGTTGTCATAGCGAAAAAGGGGATTCTCATCGTGATTGCTCCAGGCCGCGGCGATGCGATCGAAGTGCACACCTTTGGCGAAGTGAAGGAGCAGATAGGCGAAGTGGGTCGTGAAGTCATGAATGACCCCAGCGGGGAGTTGGTGGATCGGGCTCGGAAGGTTTGGGTCACCAAACCGGCCGGCTGGATCGGTTACCGGGAGAGCGATGCGTACCTCGACCTCGCGAAGCGTGCCGAGCTTTCCGGAGCTGAGCGCTTCGGCTAGTTCTTCGGTTCCTGCGTTGAATCGATAGTTGTGGCTTTCCATCACCCGTCGATCGGCGCCAGCGGCGATGTCGAGCAGGGCGTCGAGCTCGGCGCTCGTCGTCGTGATGGGCTTCTCACAGATCACGTGGCTTCCAGCCTGCAGACAGGCCGTGGCAAGCGGTACATGACTCGTTGGCGGGGTGAGAATATGAACGACCTCGGGCTTGGCCTCGGCGAGCATCGTGTTGAGGTTGGTGAAGGCTTCGGCTTCGCCGTAGGTGCGCGCCGCGTACTGAGCCGAGACCGGTGAGAGGTCGCAGACCCCGACGAGCTGAGCGTGGTGGACAGAAGTGCCGGTTAGGTGGCTTTGGCCCGAGAGGAAGGAAAGATGTTCTTTCGAAATGCCTCCGGAGCCGACAACTGCTGCCCGAAGCATTCGTTGCGCCCCGCCGGATCGTGGGCTTCCCGCGTTGGATTGTTCCATGATGAGGGCAGTCTACTGGTTGGTGGATTGAGGGATACGGGCAGGTTTGCGGTCACGCGAACGTTGTTGTAGCCAGCCGATGGTTGGCGAAGATAACAAGGCAGAAGCAACCCTGTCCGCCGTCTGAACATGAAGTCTTGGGCAATGCTGTTGTACAGCTCTGGGTAATCCGGCAAAGACTTGTCCAGAATGGGGGGTGACCCCGTCAGGTCATGTTCGGGGCGCTACGATAGAGATTCGATCGACGTACGGTCGCTAAGCGGTGCTAGTCGGAAACACCGAAGCTCAAATCTGATACCTGCCGGGCGATGGTGGGGACGTTCTGTGGAGGAACGTTAGCGTGGCTGATGCCAACAAGGGTGAAAGAACGCAGCTTGGTGTGGCAGAGACCGTTTCTCGACCTCCTGCAGAAGTGACTCCGCCTCGCAGTGTTGTCCCGACCGCAGGCGCTCAGGACGCTGACGCGCAGAACACGGGCGTTCAGAACACTGCCATCGAGCCCGCCGTTGCGCCCTTGGCCGACGATCTTCGAGTTGTCGATGACCTTCCTCGTCGTCGAGTCTTCGGTTTGGACTTCGTGGCTGCCGAGGGCCTCGAAGCGGTTGTCGACGCCATTCTTGATGGCCCCTACTTGTCCGACCGTCTCCCGGCGGTCGTCACACCCAACGTCGACATCCTCGTGCATCTTGAACGCAACGAGACGAGCGTTGAAACGAAGGTGTTTCACGACGCTCAGTTCTGTCTTCCCGACGGCCAGCCGATCGTGATCGCTTCTCGTCTTCTCGCCAGCCCGTTGCCGGCGAGGTTGCCAGGTAGCGGCTTATTCGAAAAGTTGTGGCCGAGGGTCTGCACCGAGGATGTCCCGGTGACCGTCGTTGCTTCTTCCGACCAGATCGCTGAAGGTTTGGCGGCCGAGTATCCTCGGACCCAAACGATCGTCGCTCCCATGTTCACCGTGGACGACACCGAGACCCAGGCCGCACTGGCGGCAGAAGTAATCGAGAGGGCTAGGCAGGACTGTCCTCGCCTGGTCTTCGTCGGTATCGGCAATCCCAAGGACGCACGCATCATCGATCAGATCCTGCGCCAGTGGCCAAGCGATCTGGGTCCGAAGCCTTTATGCCTGGCGCTCGGGGCCTCGTTCGCCATGTACCTTGGCCATGCCAAGCGCGCCCCGGAGTGGGTGCAGCGCGTAGGCATGGAGTGGTTCTATCGATTCGCTCAGGAGCCTCGTCGACTCTTCTATCGATACTTTGTGCGAGATACCGCCTTCTTCGGAATCGTGTGGCGGGCGTGGAAGTCAAAGTAGTCCTAGACGCAGGACTCAAGGCGGCCACATCGATGAGAGGAACGTTGTATGACAGGTGAATCCGATGCCAGCACTGACGAGCTAGCTCGCGAGCTGTGTCGCGTCTCGGTCGTGATGCCGGTCGGTCGCGTCGACGACGACCTGCGGCTTCAGTTCGAGGCCTTGGACCGGCAGACCTACACCGAGCGGTGGGAGCTGGTTGTGTCGCTGAACAGTGGCGACCCGGCCGAGCGTCGCCGGCTTGAGCAGTTGCTCGCCACCATCGAAGGGCCGGTAGCTCGCGTTGTCGACTCATCTGCGGTCCGGAGTGCCTCGCACGCCCGTAATGTTGGGGCGGCCGCCGCCTCGGGCGAGCTGCTCCTCTTCTGCGACGGAGACGACATCGCCGACCGAGACTGGATGGTCGAGATGGTGTCGGCCCTTGAGCCCGGTCGGGCCGTTGGTGGGCATTTGGAAGAGGAGCTGTTGGCGGTGCCTGGTCAGCATGACTGGAGGCCGCCAGCGACGCCAGGCGACCTGCCAAGCTTTCTCGGTCACCCTTTTCTCGTCTCGGCCAACATGGGCCTCTTCCGTGATGATTTCGAGAAGGTGGGCGGGTTTGATACCGGCCTCATCAGAGGCGAAGATATAGCGTTCTCTTGGGATCTGTTGGCCCTCGGCGTCGAGGTGAGATATTGCCCGACGGCGATTGTGCACTACCGTCATCGCAAGGGTCTCAAAGCAATGATGCAACAGCATTATCTGTACGGTCGTGGCTTCAGCCAGATCTTGGCTCGAAAGGGCCTTCCTGGCGAGGCGAAAGGCACTACCGGACTTGGGTCGTTACGGCCAAACGGGCAGGCGGTTGCTAGGAAAACTCTCCCGTATTACCTCAGGCGAGGTTCGATTGCGGCCGGTCGTGTGGTAGGTCTAGTAGCTGAGCGTGCTGACCGATAACGCTGCTCGCAACGAGTAGAATATCCGAGGCCGCTTGTAACTACTGGCAGACCGCCAGCTAGAAGGGTTCACCATGGAACTGTCATTCGTACTGTCAGCGTTGAGACGTCGTTTTTGGATCGTGCTGCTGTTCTTTCTTCTTGGCGCCCTGCCCGGACTTCTGGTCGACCCCCCGGCCGGTAACGAATACCGGTCGACGGCTCTGATCATGGTTCGTGAGCCGACACAGGCGGACCAGTTCTTCGGCAATTCGGGCGACCCCGATCGCTACGTGCTCGGCCAGCTCGCCATTCTTGAAAGTGCGGCCTTGGTGAACAAGGTCGCCGTCGACAACAACATGTCTGTTCGCGATGTGAGCGAAGCTATCACCGTCGAACAACAGCCTGAGGTTGACATCGTCGAGGTTGGCGCCACACTCGCCGGCGATGCGATCTCGACACCCGAAAAGGTACGCCAGCTAGCCCAATCCTACGTCGATGCCTATTGGGCCACGTTGGAGACAGAACGCGGCGACGAAATCTATCTTGACTCACTCGATACTGAGATTCAGGCCAAGAAGAACGAGCTCGACGTAACCAACAAGCAGATCGCCGACCAGATGGGGACCTACCTTGAGTTGGCGACCCGGCGAACGAACCCGGTGAATGTGCCGTCGATCAACGACGTCGACCCGGCCAGAGCCTCTGAGCGTGATCTTCTCCGTTCAGAGCTGACCGACCTTGCTACCCGGCGAAATAACCAGATCGCCAACTCGCGCCTTCGGGTCAATTCACACATCATTCAGGACGCTACGCAGCCGACAGAGCCCCTTCCTGCCGGTGGGCAGTTCCTGCTGGCTGGCGGCCTGTTCGCTGGCGCAATGGCTGGCGTTGTGGCCGCTATGGCATGGGCCCGGTTCTCGACCAAGGTCCTCGACGAGGACACAGCCTCGGAGATCCTCGGTGTACCGGTCGTCTCGGAGTTCCCTTACTACCGTTCGCTGGCTCGCCAGCCGCTCGCCGCCTTCCAATCATTGCCCCGCTCAGCGATTCCTATCATTGACCAGCTGTGCGTACGGGCTGAGGCGAAGGCAGGCCTCGACGACCCGCTCAGCGTTGTGGTCGTCGGTACCCAGCGCGGGGCCGGAGCGACAACGCTCGCCTTGGCCATGGCCGAACGATTCGCCAGCGGCGGCTCATCGGTTGTTGTGGTCGATGCTGATGTTCGTGATCCTCGGATCACGGCTATCTTTAACGCCGCCTTCGACGGTGGTGTTCCTGCCGTCGTGGCCAACGATGGCGCCCTGATCGACAATAGAGGCCGTTCGGTGTTCACCCGCACGATGGATCCCGAGGTAAGCGTTCTTGGCCTCGGATCTAATCGTGGTGCCGCATCACTTCGACGTGACACCGTTGGCTCGGTTCTGGAAGCGGCACGCCGCAAAGCCCAGATCGTCGTGGTCGACGGCGGCCCGGCGCTCGACCTAGCCTCGACGCTGCAGCTGACTGCCTTGTCGGATGCCGTTGTGCTGGCTTTGCCGCTGGCCAAGCAGAAGAACGACGATCTCGACGACATGGCCCGGCAGTTGGGACACGCGAACGACAAGCTGCTGCCCGTCATCACCTCGCCAGCGCGACGTCCAGCCAAGGGCGACATCGTCGGCTCAGATGGCCGGTTTGCGACCACGGACCGGCCAGCACCACAGATCGATCTGGCCGATCGAGTGCCAGACGCAGAACGTGAAGCGATGGTGTTTGGTGCCCAAGCCGCTAACGCCGGCTCGGCCGCACCCCCGAATGGGCCGGTCTAGGTTCGCAAATCCCGACGCCGATACTCGGCCGGGCGTGGGCGCCGGGCCTCTCACAGGAGCAGGTAGAGAGAAGGAACAGCAATGGAGAATGTGAGCCCGGCGGACATCCCTGTCGTCATACTTTGCGGTGGACAAGGGACGCGGATTCGCGAAGCATCGGAGAAGCTGCCAAAGCCTTTGATCAATATCGGCCAGCAGCCCGTGCTTTGGCACATCATGAAGCTCTACGGCCACCATGGGTTCAGGCGATTCGTGCTCTGCCTCGGCTACAAGGCCTGGGACATCAAGCAGTTCTTCCTCCAATACGAGGACATGACGTCGGACCTGACCCTGAACATGGGCGAGGGGCGGCGTAGCTACCTCCAGCGGGCCACGATGGACGACTGGGAGGTCTCGCTGATCGACACCGGTATGGACACCGGTACCGGAGGACGGCTCGCAGCCATCGTCGATTTGCTCAACGAGCCGTACTTCATGCTGACCTACGGGGATGGCGTTGGTGACGTTGACGTTTCCCGACAGCTGCAGGCCTTGGCCGAATCCCCAATGTTGGGTTCGGTCACCGGCGTTCACCCGACATCTCGCTATGGCGAGCTCGACGTCGTGGATGGCGTCGTCACCAGCTTCGCTGAGAAGCCGCCATCGGAGGGTTGGGTGTCGGGTGGCTTCTTTGCCTTTCGACGTGAGTTCCTCGACTTCGTACCACGGGACGAGCCCGAGCATTTCTTTGAACAGGCCCCGGTACAGGAACTAGCCAAACGGGGCAGCCTCGGCCTTTTCCCTCACACCGGTTTCTGGATGGGTATGGACACGTTCAGGGAATACACAGCACTGAATGACCTCTGGGCCAGCGGACAAGCTCCGTGGAAGGTCTGGTAAGCCGAGGCCTGTGAGCGTCGGAACCTAGAAGCGTTGGGGCTCTCGGCCGACGGGGATGTCGTCGACCGGATTCCAGTCTCCGTCGTACAACGGGTCGTCGTCGATCTCGATATCGGCCAGCGTCGTTCGGCTGCGGCGACTCTTGCGAGGAGCAGGTATCGCCTCGTACCCGTAACTCGTCGTTTCGGGCTTGGCCCCGATCAGGCAAACGCCGAGGACGTCGGCACCAACTCGTCGAAGGCCTTCAACCGCAGTTGAGAGGTCCTGTTTCGACGTCTCACCTGCCTTGGCCACGACTAGGACGGCATCGACGTGCCGAGCGATCGACAAGGCGTCAGAGACGGGTAGCACCGGTGGTGCATCCAAAATGACAAGGTCGGCTTCAGCCTCGAGGTTGCGAAGCAGATCGCTGAAGGCGGGGGAGGCAACGAAGTCGCCAGGGCTGGGCGGCTGTGCACCGGTGGGGATGATGACCATGTTGCTGCGCTCATCGTCAACCCTGAGCGCAAGCTGATTGAGGGGCGTGCCGTGAAGGAGATTGTCTGACAGCCCGGGCTCGGGGGCGCACGCAAAAACATCGTGGATACGGGGCCGACGGAAATCGACATCGGCCAAGACCACACGATGATCGACAGCGCTCATGGCCCAGGAAAGATTGCACGAGGTGCTGGTCTTGCCTTCTGAAGGGTTTGCGCTCGTGATCAGTAGAGACTTGATCTTGCGCCCGAGCAGAGCGAATTCAACCGCGGTTCGCACCTTCTGGTAGCCGTCGGCTACCGAGGTCCCCGTGTGGTTCATCGTGGCCAGGGGAAGCTGGGAGATGGGGAGATCGCGGCCTGGCTTCGGAATGAGGCCGAGAACGGGGAGGCCGAGGCCCGCCAAGTCCTGTGACGACTTGATCGAGCGATCAAGGTTGTCGATCATCAATGCCAAACCAACGCCGAGAATCAGACCAACGACGCCACCGAGTATGAGATTCCGCGAGAGCGGTGCATTCGACGGATTCTGCGGTGGAAACGCCTCCTGGGTGACCTGAGCCGTGCCGGTGCGGGCCAGCTGTGACGCAATCTGGAGATTGGTGACGTTGGTACCGAGACCGCGGAGCTCATTGTCGATCAGGCTGAGTTCTACCTGTAGATCGGCCTTCAGACGGTCTACCTGGGTCTGTAAGCGCGCCCTATCGTCTTCGGCCCTCGCTGCTGCCAAATCGTCTTCGAGCCGGTCTAGCGGCAGTCTGAGCTCCTGGCGCTGTGTGCGCAGGTCGACGATGTCTTTCTCAAAGGCGGTGATCGTCGTGGCTAGGCTGCTGGCGGCCTGCTCCTGTTTCGCCTCGACGTAGACATTGGCCCAGGTGTTGGCGGCATCGGCCGCCGCCGTCGGGGTGGATGCGGCGGCGTTGAAGAGGAGGAGGTCGGACTCGAAGCTTCGTTCGATCGTGACATTGACCGGGCCACCGGAACGTCGCTCCACTTCGTCTCGGACCACGTCGCTCAACGCGATGTTGATCTCATTCGCGAGGTCACGGTTCTCGGCGTTGACGTTTCCGGCGCCGAAGTAGGCGTCCTGAGCGGCCGAATCGGCGAGGAGAACACTGGCCCTCGCTCGATAGGTGAGGGTCTGACTGAGGGTGTAAGCGGCTGCTGCCGCCATGATGAGCAGAAGTGGAAGGAGAATCCAAGGCCAGCGACGTCGAAGAATCTTGACGTAGTCGCTCAGCTCAAGCTCATTCTCGTAGCCGTTGATAGTGGCCATAAGAAATCAGTCTAGGTCGGTCATCACAAAGGGGACGAATGGAAGGCGTATAGCTCGATCAGCCGATGATCTCGCTAGCCGGCAGGCGACGATCGATCCTGATCGGACTGGCCTTTATCACGATCGGACGGCATTGCTGGGGGAGCCTCGGCCGCAGCCAGACGAGCGCGGGTACGGTCCCGAAGGTCGATGACGACCTCTGACTCGTCGCTCGGTTCGTCGGCCGGAGCCACTGCGATGCCATCGATGCCATCGCGGCGACGTAGAAATCTCAGGGGCAGCAAGGCGAATGTGACGACAACCTGCTCTGCTGTCGCCAGCAGGATACGGAGGTCGAGTCCGATATTCCAGTTCTCGACATAGTGCAGGTCGAGCCGCCGATAGGCGTTAAAGGCGGCATTTGAGCGGGCTTCCACCTGCCAGAGCCCGGTGATCCCGGGCCGTACCTTGAAGCGTTCGCGGAGCTCATCGTCGAAGACCGCTTCCTCTTCTGGGAGGGCGGGGCGGGGGCCGACGAGGCTCATATCGCCCCTCAGCACGTTGAACAGCTGGGGGAGTTCGTCGATCGACGTTTCGCGAATGATACGGCCGACGTGGGTTATGCGCGGATCATTCGAGACCTTGAAAAGCGGCCCGCTGCGCTCATTCTGCTCAGCCATGGCCTCTTTAAGCTTGTCTGCGTCCTTGACCATGGAGCGGAACTTGTGCATTTCAAAGAAAGATCCACGCTGACCGGCCCGGCGAGCTGAGTAGGTGATCGGCCCTCGGTCTTCGAGCCAAATTGCTGCGGCGGTGAACGCCATGATGGGGGAGGCGAGGATGAGGGCCAACGATGCGCCGACAATGTCGACGAATCGTTTAGCGACAAACTGCCATCGAGCCGGTTCGTTGCGCCCCATGACGATGAGCGGCTCATGAGACAGTGAGCGCACGTCAAAGCGTCCTTCCCACATCCGGCTCACACCGGTGGTGAGGTGAACGTCGTAACCGGAGCCGAAGAGCTCCTTGGTGATGTTGCGGAACTGTTCGCCTCTGAACCCGGTTGCGGTCACGATGGTGGCCGTTACCTCGTGCTGGTGCATGAGTTCGATGAGTCGACCGGTGGGGCCGATCCAATGATCGGCTAGACCGTTTCGCTCGGCCACCCCGAGGTTGCCGACGACCCCGGCTAGGGCGAAACGAGCCTCAGGGTGATCGCCGATGAGTTCGGCAAGCTCTTTGGCCTCGTGACCGGTTCCAACGATGACGACGCGGGTTGGAACGGTCGCGCCCTGGAATTCGGTCCCTAGTGATCGGATCAAGCCTCGGACCAGGGTGCGGGCCGTAAAGACGATGAACCCACCGACAAGGATTTCCCACGCTCCGGTGTGCCAGTCGAGGAAGTTGGCGGCCAGGGCAATAGCGCCAGCGCCAGCGAGCACAGCGACGAAGACGCGCGATATCTCTTCGGTGCGCGGAAGTGTCGGCCTTCCCTCGTAGAGGCCACGTCTTTTCATGACGGCCAGCGTCGTCGTCACGGCGACGAGGCACAGTACGGCCGAGCGGCCATTCGATCGGGCGTCGAGAATCGTGATATTGGTGAGGAGGAGGGCGATCACCCACCCGATGCCAACGACGAAGGCATCGGTTCCGAACTGGATGGAAGCCGGCGTCGGCAACCTTGGAGCTTTCGAGATTTCAGCCAATCCTGCCACCCTCTGCCTTGCATTCGCCTCGTCGCATTCGCCTGCCCGGCTACATTCGCCTGACCGGAGGTTCCATTTCTACCAGGCCTGGAACACTGACCCGCGGCAACGCTTATGGGCTGGGATGATCTGCCTAGCGCGCGTGAGCCGTAGTCCCCGTCCGACCACAGATCTGATGTGTGTGGCCACCCAGGGTGGGTGAATGGGGAGCTGAGCACCGGGTCGGTGCGACGGAAGCGATTTGGTGACGAAAGCGGGGTGAGTTGCTCACGCCGCATCGGTTCGACCCAGATACGGTTGTACGGGTGGAAAAGACGCAGAATTCTGGGGGAATCGGTGGAGTTCCGATCCAACGACTGGTCGTTGTCGGACAGGGCTATGTCGGCCTTCCGGTAGCGATTCGCGCCGTCGCTGCTGGCTATGACGTCGTCGGCTATGACCTCGACAAGGACAAGATCTCTGGCCTCGCGGCCGGCGCCTCGCATATCGAGGACATAACCGACGCTGAACTCCAGATGGCCTTGGACTCGGGCCGCTATCTCCCGACCGAGAGCGAGAGCGATCTCGCTGGCTTCGACATAGCGGTCATCTCGGTTCCAACCCCGCTACGTGACGGGGCACCTGACATCTCCTATATCGAATCAGCGGCCGAGACCGTGGCTCGCTTCATGCGAGGAGGGGCGCTCGTCATCCTGGAGTCGACGACCTACCCAGGCACCACCGAAGAGGTTGTGCTTCCACTACTCGAAACGCACTCAGGTCTCACGGCGGGTACCGATTTCGGACTGGGCTATTCACCGGAGCGCATCGACCCGGGCAACAAGGTTTGGGACTTTGCTTCCACACCGAAGGTGGTGTCGGGCATCGACGACGCATCGACACAGCGGGTCGCTGCCTTCTTCGGGGATCTGGTGGCCGAGGTCGTCCTGACCAAGGGCACCCGCGAAGCTGAACTCACGAAGTTGCTTGAGAACACGTTCCGGCATGTCAACATCGCTCTGGTCAACGAGCTTGCAATTCACGCCAAGGGACTTGGCATCGACATCTGGGACGTGATTCGAGCCGCAGACACCAAGCCGTTTGGATTCATGCCGTTCTACCCGGGGCCTGGGGTTGGTGGACATTGCCTACCGGTCGATCCTTCCTACCTTTCGTGGCAGTTCGAGCGGCGTCTCGGGACCGTGTCTCGTTTCGTCAAGATCGCCAACGACATCAACAACAACATGCCTGCCTATGTTGCTCGCCGGTTGCAAGCCGGGCTCAACGACCGCATGAAGCCGGTGAAGGGCTCGAAGGTCTTGGTCCTCGGCCTTGCCTACAAGCGAGGCACGGGTGACGCCCGCGAGACACCGGCCACCGAACTTATCCGTGAGTTGCTCGCTATGAGGGCGGACGTCCGTGCCCACGACCCTTACGTCCAGCACTACGAGCTCGATGACGAGATCACCCGAGTCGACCTGACCGTCGACCAGGTCGAGCAGGCCGATGCCATCGTTTTGGTCACCGATCACCTCGGTGTCGACTACGACATGGTCATCTCCCATGGTGACTACATCTTTGATACCCGCAAGCTGCTCGACGGCGACAACGTCGAATCTCTCTAGTCTTCTCTCGCTAGCGAGTAGTCGCGGCCGCGGAAGCTACGGTGGTTGCGGTGTGTAGATTTGACCCTGAACGATGATTGCGTCAGGGCGCCTTCAAGATCGAATCGTACGGTTTCTCGGCGCCGCCTTTGGGTGGTCGATCGTCGTCGAAATGCTCCAACTCGTTTCATCGGTCCTGCTTTTCCTACTGCTGGCACGCGTCTGGGAGCCCACGATTCTGGGTCAGCTCGGAGCGGTGCAAGCATTGTCGATGAATACCTTGAGCGTGGCCAGCCTCGGTACGCATCTGCTCCTGCTGTCCCGGACCTCTGGTGGCGACGACGTCGGGGAAGCCTGGTCACGGTCTCTTACGCTCGGTGTTCTCAGCACCTTGGTGGCGATGGTCGGGTTGTTCGTGGTCAAGACCTGGCTAGCCCCCGGTATCGACAACGAAATCTTCTATGTGCTGGTGGTTGGAAACCTCGTGTTCTACTGGGTCTCCGAGCTCGCTGTCTTTCTTTCCGTTGGCACCCAGCAGATGAAGCGAGCAGCAGGTCTTCGCGCCATCCTGGCTGTGCTGCGGATCGGGGCTCTTGCCTACTTCGTTGTTTTCACAACACAGTCTTTGCGAGCTTGGGCTTGGCTGAGCACAACATCCTTCGGCTTAGGGGCTCTGGCGTCGATCTTTTTCGTCGGCCGGATCTTTGGCGTGTGGCCGTCATTCCGTCAGATGCGGCTAGGCGACGCCCGCGAAGGGGCACCCTATGGCGTGAGCGGAGGCTCAGAGAGCACGGTGGACCAATCCGACCGCTGGATGCTCGAATCCTTCGGCCACAGTTACGATGCTGGAGTTTATGGCGCGGGCGGCAGGATCGTTCAGTTCGGCTATCTACCGCTGCGAATGTTGATGCGCTCGTTTGACGCTGACCTCTTCCGGGCTGGCGGCGAGGGACTCAGCTCGGCCCTGGTCGTAACGAAACGAATGGCCCCGGCCGGTCTCGCTCTCGCTGGAGTGGCCTCGATCGGACTCTGGCTTGGTGCGCCCATCGTGCCAATGCTGCTGGGATCAAAGTGGGAGGACGCCGCATCGGTGATCCGAATGCTTGCGCCGCTTCCGATGATTCGATCGGTGCAGTACCTGTTGGGCAATAGCTTCACCGCAGCCCGTCTGCAATGGTGGCGCTTCGGGGTGATCGTGGCGGCCCTGGTGACGAATGTTGGACTGAACCTCGTGTACCTGCCGGGAGGAACGTGGCGTACAGCGGTGGCCACCACCTTTGTCAGCGAGATCCTGATGGTGGTGCTGCTCGCTGCACTCGCTGCATGGTTCATTGTGCGAGACAAGAACCGGCAGGCCGATCGGGATCCTGTTTAGCGAATCTACGATTTGTAGTAGGCGTAACGATCGCGCTTGAAGAGGCTGTTGCCTTCGAACTTCTGGCGGTTCATTACCGCTCCGAGCAGCTTTGAGCCGCTTCGTTCCAGGTCGGCTCGCACCTGGAGAAGGTCTGAGGTCTCTGTGCGTTCGGTATCGACGACGACGATTACACCGTCGACGTAGCGTGCGGCGGAAACGGCGTCCGCTGTGCTCAAGACCGGTGGGGTGTCGATGACGATGTAATCGACGTTCTCACGCTCGAGTTCCTTCACCATCTGCTCAAACCGATCGGAGCTCAGAAGCTCACCCGGGTTTTGCGGCGGTGCTCCAGCCCGGATCAGCCAAAGGTTTTCGATTCCCGGAACCTTCTCGGCATTAAGTTCAGCTGTTTGGGCGAGGTATTCGGAGAGGCCGGGTCGGTTGGCTTCCATGCCGAAGAGCCGCTCCAAGGTCGGGCGACGTAGATCAGCGCTGACGAGAACCGTGCGGGAGCCGTTCTGGGCTAGCGCGATGGAGAGGTTCGAGGAAGTCGTGCTCTTACCTTCGGAAGGCGCCGAGCTGGTGACAATGATCGAGCTGACACCGCTGGACGAGTTCAGGAACTGAATAGAACTCCGCAGGCGGCGGAAGGCTTCGCGGGCTGCCGCAATCCTGGCCGATCCACCCGAACTCAGCATCACAAGACTGCTCGCTCCACTCCGGTGACCGATGCCGAGTGTGGGAATTGCTCCCATAACGCTCGTCCCCAGAGCCAGGGCGACGTCTTCGTCATCGCGGGCCGTGGTATCGAGCCGCTCCAGAAGGAAGGCACTCACGATGCCGAGCACTAGGCCGCCGAATAGTCCGGCGAGCAGGATGAGGGAGTTCCCGATGCCATCTGGATCTTCGGGCAGCGCCCCGGTGCGGAGCACCTCGGCTGCAGGGGACCGGTTCTCAAGCTTCTGTAGGAGGCCGCTTATGGTTCGGTTGATATCGCGCAACTGTGAATTGAAGTTGTTCTGCTGCGATTTCAACTCGTTGATCTCGGCCTGCAGCTGGGCTTTGAGGCCCTCCGAGGCTGTCGTGGCCCGCTCGGACTCTTTCTGGAGCACGTCTGCGGCCAGGTCGCCTAATGCAGTTTCAACGGCTGTCTTCTCGGCCTGAGCCGTCGCCAGCTGTCCCTCGTAGGAGCCGCCGGCTCGACCTTCACGCCCAGCGGCATAGATCTCGGCGAAGGCGTCGGCGGTCGCTGCGGCTACCCCAGGGTCAGTCGAGGTGTAGGCAAGATTCAGCACGTCCGAATCCGGCCGAAATGAGACCTCAAGGTTCTTGAGTAGGGCTGCTGGAGTCGTCTGGGCGCCCAGGCGAGCTATGACCGCTTCGGCCGTCACATCGGAGGTGACGATCTCCCGCTCCCGCTCAAGGTTCGGGTCGGCCTCGCGGTTGGGATCGTTTGAGTTCTCGGGGCTAGGCCGCAAGAGCACCGTGGTGTCGGCGGTATAAACCGGTGTGCGCTGTCCAACATAGAGCAGAGCACCGATCAGCCCGAGCAGCACAGTAGATGCCACGAGCCACTTGCGCAGGCGCACAGCGCTTATGTAGTCCTCGAGCCGCGCCGTCTCCGTCGCTGCACTGTTCGGCTGGTACATCATTGAATCGTAATGTTACAAGATCTTTTGGAAAGCGGACGTATTGTGCGCTACCGCTGGGTCGTGATTCTCGTCTCTCGGCCCGCTCACAAACCGACGTGGGAGCGTAGAGCGTCGAGGCGCCCGCGGGCGCTAGCTACCTGGCTTCGCCCTCGTATCCTCGTGATCTCGTTCCCACTGCAGACGCCGCATATATAGAGTGATACACCGGTCACCGTACGGGCCGTTGCTCGTAGAGCGCCGGCAAGGAACGATCGCGGCGACGGATCCAAGGCTAATTCTGTGCGAGCCCAGCCATAGGTCGCCAACCGTTCACGTTTGAGCCGCCACTCTGGCGTGAATCGGTCTTCGTCGACGAACTCGACGATTCGGCCCCGGCGGGACCAGCGAAGGTCGAGGCCAGCTGCCGCGGCCCGGCGAGAGAAGTTGACGTCTTCACCCTGGGCATACGATTCGTCAAAGCGGAGACGAGCCTGGTTGATCTGCTTGAGATCGATGGCAAGATTTCCGCTTCGAAGCCAGGTCTGCGGGGCGCCGTCAGGGGGATTCGGCCTGTCGAAGAAGCGACCATCGACGATCCACTCAGGTGGTGGCTTGATGAACTCGGTATCGACTGGACCACCGACGAGCGCTGCTCCGGTACTGATCATCGACTTGATGAGCCCCTCGGGCCAATGGTCGGCCGCTATCTCGTCATCGTCGATGAAGAGTAGGACATCGCCCTTCGCATTATCGAGAGCGTGGTTGCGAGCCGCAGCCACCCCCGGCGTCTTGGCGTGGAGATACCGGGGAAGGTGGTGGTCGGAGGCCATTCGCTTGGGCCGGTAGTTAGCTACAAGATCTTCGGCTGATCCTCCGGGATCGTTGTCGACAACCAGCACCTCAAGGATTCGCCATCCCTTGCTTTCGGTGACCTGTGGTCGATCGAGGTGCCGGGTGATGCTGTCAAGACATCGGCGAAGTTCAAAGATTCGGCAATAGGTCAGAACAGCGATGGTAACGATGCGATCACCCTGGGGTTCTTCGGTTTCGGTCAATGGGTCCATGGCTTCCCTAGATCCCGCTGTTTGTCTACGAAGGGCACGTGTTAGTTCAACTTGAGTGACAAGTCAACAAGGTATTTTGCCCGCCTCGGATATCCGTTGTTTGGGTCACCGGGCAAGTTATTCTATGCAGCCTGAGGTACGAAAGCTGCGAGCTGGGGAGTTGGTGGCAGTAGGTGAATGTGGTTAACGCTGAAGCACAGGTAGTTCAACCTAGTCGGCACTGGCACATTGAAGATCCTGACGGGTCGATCGTGCCGTCCGCTGCCATTCTCAACGTCGAGCGCACGCAGTACGCCCGCTTTGGGAAGCGTGCCGTCGACATCGCATTCGCTCTGGTTGGCCTCATTGTGTCCATTCCGCTCTTCGTTGTCCTCGCTGGTCTGGTCCGTCTGAATCTCGGCCCCGGAGGCATTATCTATCGACAGCAACGGGTCGGCCTCGATGGCCTCCCGTTTACGATCTACAAGTTCCGGTCGATGCTTCCAGACCGCCGCCAACCGTCGACAACTTCCTATATAGGGATCGATCGCCGTCAGCAGCACAAATCGAACAACGACCCCCGCCACACCGGCTTCGGTCGACTGCTGCGGGCTAGCAGCCTCGACGAACTCCCTCAGCTAGTCAACGTGCTGAAGGGGGACATGAGCATCGTGGGGCCCCGCCCAGAGCTGGTTGAGGTGGCGCGCCGCGATGGTTTCGTCGCTCACCCGCGACACATGACCCGGCCTGGCATAACAGGGGTCTTCCAAGTCTCTGAGCTTCGAGCCAAGAACCAGATCTCGGCTGGCCTCCATCTCGACATTGCCTATGTTGCAGATATCCGCTTGCGCTCCGACCTCTGGATCCTGGCCAAGACGGTCGTAGTGCTCGCCAAGCTGAAGAGTTGAACCCAGCGCCGAGGCGGCGAATCCTCTTCGTTTGCACGGCCAATATCTGCCGGAGCCCAACTGCTGAATATCTTGCCCGGCATCACTTTGGTGAGGAGCGGTTTGTGTTCCGCTCTGCTGGTTTCCTGCGACCGGGCAGGGCATGCGCAGATGAGATCGTCACGGTCTTGCGAGGCGCTGGCATCGATGGATCGGCGCATCACAGCTATCAGATCGACGAGGCGAGCATTCGTGCCGCCGATCTCATCCTCACGATGGAAGGCGCTCACATCCAGAAACTCACGAGCGTCGATCGGGATGGGTTCCTCAAGGCCCTTCCTTTGAAAGAGGCGGCGTCGCTGCTGGAACAGTACCCGTCCGGTACGATGGCGGTCGAAGAGCTGCTCACGCGGCTCAACACCGACCGCGATCCACGGACGTATCTCGACACTCGATGGGATGTCGATGATCCCTATGGCGGACGTGTGAAGGGCTACCGTCAAGCCGTAGCTGAGATCGACGAGCTCATTCGCTCCGTCTTCAGCCGTTTGACCTAGGTGGCTTGATGGCTGCCTTGTGCGCTGGCCATGTCAACAGTGAGTTGAGAAAGTAGCCGCCGGCGGCCGAGGCCAGAAGTCCGACGAGCGCAGGCAATGGTGAAGCTAGCCACCCGGCATCGGCTGTGACCCAATCCGGCAACCGGCCCGGTAAGCGAAGCCACTCGGCCACTCCGGCTTGCACGAGCAGGCCGTAGGCGCTGATGCAGTGAAAGAGGGCCAGCCCGCGAACATGACGCAGACCATGGTTCGGGCGATCGACGAACGTCAGCCGGTTGTTGAGCAGGTAGTTTGAGAGCACACTGGCTTCGACGGCTAGCAAGACGGGGTTGGCGAGCCCAAGAGCACCGCCAGCCACCAAACCTACGCCCCGCACGAGCAGCCCTGACGCACCAACGAGAGCGTAGGCGGCGACCGCAACCGGTACTCGTCGACCAACGGTGAGAGCGAGCAGGGCAAGGCAGTACGACACGATGATTGAGCCGGTCAGCTTGGTGGCGCCATGCTGCCTGCGTCCGAAGGTGTAGCCGACCTCGGCGACGTTGGGTTGGGCGCCGCGGGCAATCAGCTCAAGCAGAATCTTGAAGCCTCGAGGGTTAACCTCTCGCACAACCTGTTCAAACCGTTGGCGAGAAACGGCGAAGTAGCCACTCATCGGATCGCCGATCGAGAGTCTGAGGAGCGAGCGCGCCGCCTGCGCCCCCACCCACGAGATGAATCGCCGCTTTCGCCCGAAGTCTCCGTAGCTTCCTCCAACCGCTTCTCGACTCCCGAGGCAGATGTCAGCGTGATCGTCGAGAATGGCCGAGACGAGATCGGGGAGGATCACCGGATCGTGCTGTAAGTCAGCGTCCATCACGATGAAGACCGAGCCAGAGGCGATGTTCATGCCGGTTACCACCGCTGATGACAGCCCTCTCTCCGTTGTGCGCCGAACGGCTCGGACCCGATGACCGTCCTGGGCGAGCTGTTCTGCTTTCTTCCAGGTCAGATCGGGTGAATCGTCGTCGACAACGATGATCTCGTAGTCGAAGTCGACGAGAGCCCTCTCTATACCTTCGACAACCAGCGGGAGATTCGTGGCCTCGTTGTAGGTCGGCAATACGACCGAAACGAGCGGGGTGGAGTTGCGACGGCGGTCGTAGCGAGCGGAGCGACCTGGACTCTCGCCGTCGGGTCGAAGGCGCGACTCGTCGGCCAGTGTCGGCGTCGGCGTGAGGGCTGGTATCTGCCTACGATTCACACCTCTCAGATCGGTGTGGGACGCCCGTTCCTTAGCGGCCTGGGGTGGTTAGGAGCTAACGGTGGCGCTGAGGAGCTGAGAGAGGCCGCCAGTCAGCTGCCTACGCTCCACATCGACCATGCCAGCTTCGGTCAACCACCGGGTCATTTCGGCTGGCGCCGGCAGGTAAGACACCGATCGCGGGAGATAGGCGTAGGCGTTCTTGTCCGATAGCAGCCCGCCGATGAAGGGGACCACCTTGTTGAAGTAGATCGAGTGCCCAAACCGCACGACGGGGTTGTCTGGCTCCGAGACGTCGAGGAGAGCGATCCGGCCTCCAGGTCTGACAACTCTGGCTAGCTCGCCAAAAAAGGGCCGAAGCTCGACCAGGTTTCGAAGGGCATAGCCACAAACTGCAGCGTCAACCGAGTTGTCGGCTAGTGGAAGGGCGAGAAGGTCGCCCTGGAGCAACGGCGAGGAGCATCGGGCAGATCTCAACATGCCGAGCGACAGATCAACGCCGATCGCTTCGTGGCCGCCCTCATCGAGGGAGACGCAGAAGTCGCCGGTTCCGCAGGCAAGATCGACAACGGTTGAGGATGGATCTAGGCGCAATGACGACACCGCTTGGCGACGCCATCCCACATCCATGCGGAAGGTCATGATTCGATTGACCATGTCGTAGCGGGGAGCGATGGTGTCGAACATCGATCGCACCGCCTGTCGCTTGTCGTCGCCCTGCGGGAGCTTGTCGGTCGGCATGGCCATGGTTTCACGCTAGGTCGAATAGAGGCCGAAGCCGACACATCTCACCATGGTCAAGAGGCTTGATTCCAAAGACCGTGCTCGAGATGCTTCGAGTGCTCAGTTCTGGCTGCAACGCACGACTGTCTCGGGCAGGATGTCGCGATTGAGATACTCCTGCACGAGCCTACCAACGCAGCCTCCTGGCCGATATGACGTGTGTTCTGCCGCTTCAACGATGACGAGTCGCCCGTTGGCTAGAGAGGCCGACACGGCTTGGGCGTTGGCTAGCGGGGTCGCCGGGTCTCCCGTTGCTCCGATCACCAAGATTGGCGCTTGCGTCAGGGGGTCTTCGACGAGAACCCCGAGTTCGGCTGCGCTGGCTGGATCAACCGTCCAATGGGCACAAGCCCGCACCTCATTCGCGATCGTTGGGCCGAATCTGCTGGAACGATCAGCCAGGTCATCAGCGAGCGCGTCCCAGGCTTCGCCGCCTCGCGGGAAGACCGAATCGACACAGAGGACCGAAAGGTAGGCGGCGACGTCGGCGGCCGACGCAAATCGGTCGCTGATTGCCTCCAACGCGCCGGTGTCGCCCCGAAGGCCCTGTAAAAGGGCATCCAGGTAGCCGCCGAACGAGTCCTCGTCATACAAAGCCGCCAGCGTCGCCAGCACGAACTCGGTTGGGCCGAGACCAGCATCAACCTCTACCTCCAGGCGTTGGAGAAGATCGTCGTAGGCGGCCTCCACGCCACCGTCGGGACATGTAGCAGGGGCTGTGGGGGAGGGAGCACAGGCGGCGACGAGGCGATCGAAGGAGCGGTCGAACCCTATCGCTTGTTGGCGAAGAAGGCCGCTCAAGCCTTGTGCTGGATCGACGACACCATCGAGCACGAGGTGGCCAACCCGATCGGGGAAGAGCTGTGCGTAGGTGAGTCCGAGATGTGTTCCGTAGCTGAAGCCAACGAAGTTGAGCATCTCATCGCCCAGGGATTGTCGTACGAGCTCGAGGTCACGAGCCGAATCGGTGGTCGACTGATGTGCGAGCCGTTCGCCGTCGGCTTCCTGGCATTGCCGGGCTAGCCGTTGGGCATCACGGTCGAGCTGGACGGCCTCCTCGTCGGAGTCGGGGGCAAAGTCGACGAGCGGTCCGGCGGTCCTATCGATCGCACATGTCAGCGGTGAGCTGGCGCCAATGCCGCGAGGATCGAAGCCAACAAGGTGATAGTTATCCATCGTTTCATCGTCAAACCTGAAACCACGCTCGACGAAGGCAATGCCAGACCCGCCGGGCCCTCCAGGGTTGACGACGATGGAGCCGCGAGGTTCGGTCGACTGGGCGGGCACCCGAACCAGCGCCAGCGAGAGGGTGGAACCGGTCGGCTCGTCGTGATCGAGAGGCACAGAGAGGTCGGCGCACTCGAACGACGGCCCGCACGCCTGCCACACAAGCGTTGGCGTAGTGCTGATGTCGGGGCTTGCGGATGTTCTGGTCGATTCGAGATCGGTGTTCGGGGTTGTCGAACGGACCGACTCGGCCGTTGTCGTCGGGGTAGGCGCCGAACCGACCTCGGACGCATCCGTACACCCGATGAGTACGCCGAGAACCGTTAGGCAAAGGCAGAGGAAGGTACTACTCGAACCAGATCTTCTGGTATTCACGAGACTGCACATGCAAGACCGCCGCGATCAAGGCGAAGGCGAAGATCGAATTGTTGAAGGCAAACAGCATGCCGACCGGAGACCAACGCTGGCCAAGAAAGAACAACAGATGCTGTATCGCCGTGATCGTGGCACAGACCCCGAGGAGCAGATAGCCCCACTTCTTGTTGTTGGCACTGGCAAACGCTCCGAGCCCGACGCCGATAGCCGTGAGCAGTGCGACAAGGAACCCTCCGATCGGGGCGATGCCGCCGAACAAGAGGGAAAAGAACGACGTGATATAGCCGAGGATGACGGCGCCTCGAAGGGTCATGGGGTGGGAGTGGTTGATCCACTGGTTCATAGCCCCTCCAGTATGGGCGCAGAGAAGCCAAAAGCGGCGGCCTATCAGGATGAGGTTGAACTCTTCCGTTGGGTGAGTTGAACCGCTTGCGCCTTCTGGGGTCTGTTCGCTGCCAATTGGCCACAGGCCGCATCGATATCTGTCCCTCGGTTCGCCCGGACGGTCACGTTGACGCCTCGACGTTCGAGCATGGCGGCGAACTGGTCGATACGTTGCTTCGGCGTTCCAACCGTGGGCCAACCAGGGGTTGGGTTGAGTGGGATGAGGTTGACGTGGGCTCGAGCGGCCTTGGCCACCTCCACCAGCTCGGACGCGTCCCGGTCGGCATCGTTGACGCCGTCCATCATGGCCCACTCAAGAGACACCCGGCGCCCGGTCTTGTCGCGAAAGTAGCGGCAGGCATCGACGAGGTCAGCGATGGGATGCCGTCGGTTGATCGGCACCAGCTCGCTTCGCAGCTCGTCGTTGGCGGCGTGCAAGGAAAGGGCGAGGCCCACTTGTAGTCCTTCATCGGCAAACCGTTTCATCTGGGGCGCGAGGCCAACCGTGGAAACGGTGATCTTGCGAGCGCCGAGGCCAACGTCTTCGAGCAGGCGGCGAAGTGAGGCGAGGACCCGGTTGTAGTTGGCCAGAGGCTCGCCCATGCCCATATAGACGACATTCGAAAGCCGTCGGGGACCACCGGGGCCCGTGAGGGCATCATGACGAGCCGCGATCACCTGCTCGACGATTTCACCCACGCTGAGATTGCGTTCGAACCCGACCTGGCCCGTTGCGCAGAAACCGCAGGCCATCGCACAACCCGCCTGGCTGGAGATGCACACCGTTGACCGACGCGGATAGTGCATGAGCACCGTCTCGATCGTTGAGCCATCGGGCGAGCGCCAGAGCGACTTGCTCGTCTTCCCGTCCGGTGTTACCTGCTGCTCGACCCTGGTTAACGACGGGGCTGTGGCGTCTTGAAGGCGACCGCGAAGATCCTTGGGAAGCGAGGTCAGCTCCCAGGGAGGCTTCCCGTTCTGGTAGAGGCCGTCCCAAATCTGACGGGCCCGATAGTTTGGTTCATCGCCGAGCAGGTCAGCCCATTCGTCCCGGTCGAGGGTCCATGGTGACGGTTGGACAGATGTGGCGGTCGTTGGATCAGGCGAAGCCACGTCGGTTGACGGTGGCGAAACGAGCCGCTCGCTCGGGTCGGACATGCCACTAATCGTAGGGTCGTAATCGTGGGGTTGGACGCAGGGACGATCTGACGACAAACCTCGATCGGCCTAAACGAGTCGTTCCAGCCACGAACGGTCGGTGCGATGGAGGGAGAATCCGAGCTTGTCGTAGGTGCGAAGGGCGGGGGCGTTGTCGGCTTCGACGTAGAGCATGCCTGTCGTGAGGCCCTGGCTTGCCAGCCATGATAGGCCAGCTGCCGTCATCGGAACACCGAGCCCTCGTCCGTGATAGTCGGGATCGACGCCGATGACGAAGATCTCTCCCAACGACTCAGCGCCGCCGGTGGATTCGTGGATCTTTGTCCAGCAAAACCCGGCGAGCTCTCCGGTGGATTCGTCGTGATAGAGGCGTACACCTTCGGGCCGGAACCATGGCTCAGCGAAGATCTGACGCAGGGTGGCTCGTGTGTGTCGACCCTGGTCGGGGTGGTTGGCGAACGCCCGATTGTTGACTCGAAGCAGATCTTCATCGTCTCGACCTGGCTCGAAGTCTCGCGTTAGCAATGGAGAGAATGCGAGCGACTCATCGATCGGGAGACGACACCTAAGCTGGTGAAGCTGGCGGTGCGGGGTGAGGCCGAGAGCCGAGGCGAAAGCCTCGTGGGCGTCGGTGGTCGGTTTGGCCCAAGAAATGAGCGTTTCAACCGGCCTTGCTGAGCGATCTATATCGCCCTTGAGGGCGTTATAGAGAGCGACGAGTGTGCTCTCTCCTTCGGTAGAACCGTCGACGACCAAGCATTCAAGATTGACCTCAGGCCCATCGAGTGCGCCGCCTACGAACCCGACAGCCTCGTCGCCTTCGGTCTTGAGAGCGAGAATGTAGGACGACTGGGTCGACAACTGATCAAATCGATCATCGTGCAGCGTCGGTTCGAGGGCTCGAGCCATCAGCTGCTGTCCTCGACGGCTGACGTCGCTGAGTTGTTCCGGAGTCGTGGCGTGGAGCACCTGCACGGTCATGGGGCAACCCTAGAGGTTAGGAGTAGGGGTCGGCGAAGGCAGACCCGTTGAGAGGGGAGTGGCAGCTATCGTCGAACAATGGCAAAGCCACGGAGCCCCAAGGGCCGAGCACGTCGAAC
>CAKZXA010000043.1 GCA_937922045.1 uncultured Acidimicrobiales bacterium
TGTGTGTGAGGTTGCGTTGCCGGTTGATTTGGTGACGAGTCCCTACACCAACAACGCCAGCGTTACCGCAGCGCCAACCGATAGCAACGGTGACGATTACCTTGACGCCTCCGGGGCGCCGTTCTCCGGTATTGATCCCCCTGTTGATGATGATTCGTCGATGGTGGTGTTGCCGCCGGCGGTCGCCATTACGAAGACCGCAGGTAGCGCTGCTGACGGCGACGAGCTTGTGACCGATGGACCCGGTCTCGTACTGTTCACCTACACGGTTGAGAATACTGGCGGCACCTACCTGACCGATCTCACCATCGCCGACGACGCCGGAACCGCCGACACCGCCGACGACGTTCTGCTCACCGCGACCGATTGCCCCGAGCTTGCCGGTCCGCTCGCTCCTGGCGCTTCGGTTACGTGTACCGCGGAGATTCAGGTCGACGACGGACGCCATCTCAACACCGCCGGTGTTACCGGATCGCCGACAGACGCCGACGGCAACCCGATTGTGGATGCTGACGGTGAGGAGTTGTTCGATCCGCCATTCGCCGGGGACGACGCCATCAGTCTCTTCCCCGCCATCGACATCGTCGTCACGGCGGGAACCGCCGACAACGGTGAAACGCATATCGGCCAGGAAGGTCCAACGACCTTCACCTACACCATCACCAATACTGGTGGGACGACGCTCGTCGATCTTGTGATCATCGACGATGGCGGCACCCCCAACGACCCGTCGGACGACATCGTGATCGACGCTTCGGTGTCTCCTCTGCTTCTTGGTCCTCTGGCTCCGGGCGAGTCGATCCAGGTCACCTTCGATATCGATGTGTCGACGTTGCTCGCCCCTTACGTTGGTACCGCTACTGTGGCCGGCACACCAGCGGCTGGAGACGGAACTGCGTACGCCGGGGTTGAGCCCCCGACCGCTGAAGACGACGCCGACGTTGTCAATGACTCCGACGGTGACGGCCTCCTCGACCAGCAGGAAGGCGAGATCGACACCGACGATGATGGCATAGCTGACTATCTGGATACCGATTCCGATGGTGACGGCCTCCTCGACGCCGACGAGGCGCGTGACGCCGACGGAAACGGTGTGTCCGATCATCTCGAGGCGGCACTTACTCCGACGAACCTGGCCTTCACCGGTGCTCGATCGTCGATGTTTGCCTTGCTTGCGCTGGCGAGCATTCTCCTCGGATTGCTCATGCTCGGAGTACGGCGTCGACTTACAACGCCCCGCCCATGACGATCTACCTCACACCTTCAACCTGTGAGCAGGATCGACGATAAAGCTGGCAGTCAACGTTAGTCGACAGCCACGATGGGCCCCGCCGAGAAGTCGGGCGCGAGATCGAGCCCTAGGCGGGCATAAACCGACGCTGGCACGGAGATGTCGGCCACGTAAAGATCGCCAACATGGGCTGAATCGGCCAGGCCGATCTTGGGCGCGGCCAGAGTCATGGTTGCGTCGGCTTTCACGGTTGATGAGGTGCCGCTCCCATCGGTTACGTTCAAACCCGAGGGGGTATCGAGCGACAGGATTGGTGAGCGTTGGTCGTTTGCCCACCCGATGAGTTCGGCCGCTCTCCCCGTAGGGGTCCCGCGCAGGCTGTAACCGATCAAGGCATCGATCACGAGGTCAGCGGACGGAGGCCGATCGCTCTGATCGGCCGACATGATCGGCACGCCCATGCGCTTAAGGATCTCGAACTGGTGGGCGGGTACCGACGGTTCACGGAACGGTTTTGCTGCGACGACGGCGACGTTCAGACCCCGATTGGCCAAGTGGCGGGCCGCTACGAGCCCACCGCCCCCGTTGCCGCCGCCACCGGCCAGCACCACCACCGATGTAGGCTCGTACCGCTGCATCGCCAGCATGGCCAGGTTGCGGCCAGCGTTCTCCATCATCTGGATCAGGAGGATGGTGAGATCCTCGGTCATGACCCGATCGACCTCGACCATTTCTGCCTCGGTAAGCCAGGGTAGAGATGACGCCTCGATTCGAGGAGGTCGCAGACCTGCTTGCCCGCAGTCGTTGATCGGCGAATCGGTGGTGCTGGGGGCGGTGGTCACCGGATTGGTCATCGTTGCTCCATGGTTCTGCACTGGTGGTTAGTCGCGTCGCCCACTACGAAACCGGCATCGTCCGATGAATATTTCGCGCAACTATCTGCATCGGTCTGCGTTCGACCGGTAGCGTCCAGCTCGGGAATTTTTTTCGAAGCTCGACGTGTTGATCGTGCCATGAATGATTCTTCAACCACTCCGGACATCCCAACCGATGTGATCGTCATCGGGCTCGGCCCGGCCGGAGAGACCGTCGGCGGCAATCTGGCCGAAACCGGTCTCCACGTCGTCGGCATCGAAGGCGGCCTGGTCGGCGGGGAGTGTCCCTACTGGGGTTGCGTGCCCTCGAAGATGATGATCCGAGCCGCCGATGTGCTGGCTGAGGCCCGCCGTGTCGAAGGCCTGGCTGGCACCTCCACCGTGACCCCCGACTGGGCGCCGGTAGCACAACGCATCCGAGATCAGGCCACTGACAACTGGGACGACACCGTGGCCGTCGACCGATTCGTCGGCAAGGGTGGCACTTTCGTTCGCGGCTATGCCTCGATTGTTGGCCCGGGTCGGGTCGAGGTGAACGGCACCACCTATGCCGCGTCGAAGGGGATCGTGATCGCCACCGGCACTCGGGCCGCCGTGCCCCCAATTCCGGGGCTCGCCGACACCCCGTTTTGGACCAACCACGAGATCATGCAGCTCACCGAGCTACCCCGTTCGATGGTGGTGCTCGGCGGTGGCGCGATCGGCGCCGAGCTAGCCCAGGCGACCGCTCGCTTCGGTGTTGAGGTGTCGGTGATCGAAGGCATGGACCGGCTCTTACCTCGTAACGAACCCGAGGCTGGAGACATCCTGGCTGACGTCTTCGACGCTGAGGGCATTGCCGTGCATACCGGCCAGTTCGCAGAGCGGATTGACCACGACCCGGAAACCGGGTTCAGCGTGACCATGCCGGATGGCACCGTCGTCACCGGCGAGCAACTGCTTGTGGCCACCGGTCGACGCACCTTCCTCAAAGAACTCGGGATCGAGGCCCTAGGACTCGATCCCGAAAGTCGCTTCCTCTCCGTCGACGGTCAACAGCAGGTCTTGTCAGGCGGTGCGCCGGTGGCGGGATTGTGGGCCGTTGGTGATATTGCAGGCGATGGTCTGTTCACGCACCTAGCCACCCGTCAAGCCGCATTGGCCGCCAACGTTATTCTGGGTGAGCCGACCGAGCCGCTCAACCTAGACGCGCTCTCGGCTGTGACCTTCACCGATCCCGAGGTCGGAGCCGTTGGCGTGACCGAAGCTGAGGCTCGCGACGCCGGATTGAACGTGAAAATCGGTTTCAAACCAGTTGCACACACCGCCCGGGGCTGGCTCCACATGTCGGGCAATGAAGGCTTCATCAAGTTGGTGGTCGACGCCGACCGCGACGTGCTGGTCGGAGCGACCTCGGTTGGGCCGCGAGGCGGCGAGGTGCTCGGCCTGTTGTCGCTTGCAGTACACGCCCAGGTGCCAGTCTCGACATTGCGCTCGATGATCTACGCCTATCCAACGTTCCACAAGGGTATCGAAGATGCCTTGGGCGAGATCACGCCCTAGGCGTGGAGGAATTGACGGGCCGCCTTCTCAGCTCCTGCGACGAGGGTTGGGAAGTACGAATAATTGGGAAGATCGCGGCGATCGTCGAACCAGCCGATCAGCATCAGGTAGCGGATGGTGATGAAGGTATCGATGAGGTTCTCTTCGGCGGATTCGATCGAATGCACAGACCGGTAGCCTTCGATCATTGCCCGACGGGCCTCGGGGAAGAACGGCTCTTCGACGACCGGGTGCAGGGCGACCGCAAGCTCATGCACGAACCACCCATAGCCAGCGTCGTCGAAATCGATGACGGTCAGGTGGCCGCCATTCGCCATTACGTTTCCGAGGTGAAGGTCGGCGTGAATGAGGCCGAACCGATCGGGCTCGGTCGACAGCGAGCCGAGCACTTTTTGTAGCTCGTGTCTCGCTTCGGTGAAGAGGAGCCGCTGATCATCGGACAGGGTGGAGACCTCCCAGAACCGTCCCCAGAGGGGAGCTTCACCGACGAGATGTTCTGCATCCCATCGGCGCCGAACGAAGCCTGCCGGTGGCTGCCAGGTAAGCGAATGGTTGCGGATCTGGGCCGCAAGCACACCGATCTGGGTGTACTGTTCGACGACGTTGGCGTCGCCAGCATGGACTGGGCTGCCGAGCGGTGCGCCCTCAACCCACGCCACGACGCCGACGTGATGAACGATCCCTGCGACGTCGGCCTCAACGTAGTAGCCATCGCCGATCGTTGGTCGAGCGCGGGACACGGGGATGCCCGCGTCGGCGAGGGAACCGACAAAGGCGATCTCTGATCGCAGCTCAGCGAGCGAGTTGTAGCCGGGCCGGTGAAAGCGCATCACGGCCCGTTCGCGGCCGAGATCGATTTCGCAGACAACGTTCTCGCTGCGCGAGAGCAGGGTGACACCACGAGGTTCGAGGCCAAAGGCAGGGGCCAGAGCGGTTGCTGCGCTGATGAAGTCTTCAGTGGTTGGCATTGGTGACCGCCGAAGAAAAGGCGTCGAGCATGAGCTCGGCGTGTTGACGTTCGAAAACGAGGGGCGGCCGAAGCTTGAGCACGTTCCCATGCTGGCCAGCCTTGCCCAGCAAGATGCCTCGGGCCTTGAGCGCTTCCACCATGGCGGCTGCGCCGTCGACATCGGGATCGGTGGTGCCGGGATGCACCCAGTCGATGCCGATGAACAGGCCGTGACCTCGCACATCGCCCATGCGAGGGTTGGCGGTTTGTAGCTCTTGGAGGCCTTTGAGAAGGAAGGCGCCGACAGAGGCGACCTGATCGACGAGCCCTCGATCGGTGATCTCGTCCAACACGGCCATACCCGCCGCGGCCTGGAGCGGGCTGGAAGCAAAGGTGTTGAAGTAGCGGTGGCGCCGACGGAAGGCGGTGATCAGGTCGTTGCTGGCGGCCATGGCGGAGATTGGCATGCCGTTGCCCATCGGCTTGCCCATGCAGACGATGTCGGGAACGAACCCCATCGTGTCATAGCCCCACCATCGCCCGCTGCGACCAAACCCGGCCTGTACTTCATCGGCGATAATGAGCCCGCCAGCTTCACGCACCATGGCTACCGCCTGGTCGAACCAATCGCCGGGAACGGTGGGCAGCCCTTCGTTGGCCAGGATGGAGCACAACATGATCCCCGCCAAGCCGTCGCCGTCGGTTTCGAACTGTTCGATGGTTGCCGCCAGTTGATCGAGATGGAGCTGGCAGAGCTCGTCGTCGCTGCGTCCGGGTTCGAGGGGACGGAAGGTTTGTGGAGTCGAAATCGAGCGCACCCCGCTGCGGTCGGTGCCAACCGGTAAGGCGGTGAGACGCGCCACCAATGAGGTGTTGCCGTGATAGGTGGCGTCGGTGCAGATCAGGCCGCGTTTGCCGGTGACGGTGCGAGCCAGGGTGAGCGCCATCTCGGTTGCTTCGCTGCCGCTGCAACCGATGATGGCCGACTCGATGCCGTCGTGGTGCAGGCTGAGCAGCCGTTCCAGGTAGGCGACGACGTTCTCGTGCAGGTAGCGGCTGTGCACGTTGAGTGTGGCGACCTGTTCGGCGATGGCGGTGGCGACCCGAGGGTTGGCATGGCCGACGCAGGGCACATTGTTATAGAGGTCGAGGTAGCGGTTGCCATCGGTGTCGTAAAGCCACACGCCTTCACCCCGGGCCAGCTCGATTGGTTCGTTGTAGAACAGGGGAGCGTCGCTGCCCATGACGCTGCGATGGCGATCGATGAGTCCGGTCATAGCAACGAGTCTGGCAGCTGCTCCCCCGACTCCACCACTCGGCTCCCGTCCCACCCCACCCCTTTGTTCTGTGCGCCTCACGCCCCAGAAACGAGGGCTGAGGCGCACAGAACGGCGTTGGCAGGGTGGGAGGGTGGCCGCGGCGTAGGTAAGGGCGATCGGCTGATTGCCGACGAATCGGTTGGCGTTTGGAGTGTCTCTGGCCAGCACGGCGAACATGGTCAGCCCGGAAAGAACGAACCCGAGGTTGCCGAGCGTGTTGATCGGTTCGCGCATGATGCCGCCGCTCACCCGCTCACCCGCTCACACCATCGCGAGACGTCGCCGATCGCTGGCTCGTAGGCCGCCGGGTCCCACCACCCGATTAGGCCGCCCACGACGAAGAGAACGGCGAAGGCTGCGAGCGCCGCAACCGTGTAGCCGAGCGGGCGATAGGCATGTTGTTCATTCTCTCTGCACTATCGCTGTCTATTCACCCTGGGCCACGGCCTGGCTCTGGTTGTAGCTGATCGTTGGGTACTTGGCCGGGTTGTCTGGGCTGCAGCAGGTCGGTAGGCATTCCATAGGCCAGTCGCCCGAGGCGTTGAAGAACAGCGGGATCGAATAGCGCGGAATGGTCGCATCGTTGTTGGCGAAATGCCGGACGCTGAGGAAGCGATCGTTGGACCATTGGCGCAGGAGCTCGCCCGTGTTGACCACGATAGCGTCGGGAACGACGGGTACCTGGAGCCAGGCGTCGCGCAGGGTGCTGTAGATCGTGAGCCCGGGTCCGTCTTGGAGGAGCAAGGTAAAGAAGGTGGTGTCGACATGGGGGGCGATGCCGTAGGCGCCGTCATCGTCGACCTCTGGTGGGTAGTGGGTGAGGCGGAGTCGCCAGAACGGGTCGGCGAATGCTTCCTCAAACCAGGCTCGGTCGAGGTCGAGGGCGACGGCATAAACCTCGACAAGTTGCAGCGCCACCGCCTCGATTGCCTCGGCGTACCGCTCGACGGTTTCACGAAACCCAGGCAGCGCCGATTCCGGAAGCCATTGGTTGTCGTCGAGGGCGATGTCTTGATCAGACTTGAGAAGGAACGCCTCGTTGAGATTGCCTTTCTCCCGCCTTGGCAAGCGACGCTCTCTCATCGGAAGGTAGCCAACGCCGGTCAAGGGGTGGGCCGGGTTGTCGATGTTGATCTGCTGCTTCGTGGCCAGCGGCAAATCATGGAAGCGGCGGGCTGCCGCGAAAATCTCGTCGACGAGGCCGGGCGCAAGCTCATGGCCGGTGAGTTGGAAGAACCCGACCTTTTCGCAGGCATCCCGAAGCTGGGCGGCAGCTACCGGCAGAGCGTCAGCGTCTCCTCGTCTCCACGCGCCGATGTCGACGATGGGGATATCGCCCGGCTCGGCGGGCACTGGTGAGGTCGTATCCCAAGTGTTGGCTTCGGCGACGAGCTCGGCCTCTTTGGCCGCTGGGTCAAAGATTTCCATAGACATCACATCGTAGGTGGTGTCGGCCGACGAGAACGAGGTGGGTCGATACGTGGGAACTCTCATTCTGGTCACGGTGCTGTGGATGTCGTTGATGACGATTGCAGCCGTGTCGAGCTTCGGCGCGCCTACCTGTGAAGGCCCCTTGATTCTGGCCGTTCAAGATTCTGCGCCGCCAACCTGCAACACCCCGTGGGAAGGGTTCAAAACGGTCGGCCCGCGGTTGTATCTGGTAGGGCTCTTGAGTGCCGGACTCCTACTCAAGGTGCGGCGACGTTTTGGCAACAGGAGACACCGCATGATCCCAATGCCCGCTCACTGATTCGAGTTGTTGTAGCTGTTGATGACTTGCCGTTGTTCGACGGTGACGGGGCGGCGGGTGGTGATGGTGTAGTTGGGGAGGGTGCCGGTGCCGCAGTATTGGTTGCATGTGTAGGTGGCGGTCCAGGTGATGGTGGCTTGGAGGTAGTGATCGGCAGGGACTGATGCGTGGTTGTAGGTGAGTGAGCAGTTGGTGGTTTGGTCGTCTTCGTCTTTGGTGAGGTCGTAGGGGGTGCCGGTGTTGTTTGCGCAGTCGATGGTTTGGTTGTCGGCTTCGAAGGTGACGTTGATGGGGGTGGCGGTGACGGTGGCGGTTGTGCCGTAGAGGGGTGGGGTGGTGGCGGTGTAGTTGGCGTTCCAGGTGGTGTCGCTAACCCAGAGCCAGGTGGGGAGTTGGGTGATCATGGGGATTGTGGTGTCGCCGGGTGGGCTTGAGGTGCCGGTGGTGGTGGGGAGTTCGACGGAGGCGTAGGCGCGGGCGATGAGGTAGTCGAGCATGAGCTGGGGCGGGCGTTCGCCGATACGCCACGTGGCCAGGACGTTGCGGAACTGTATTTGGGGTGCGGCTGCGATCGATTCGGGTGTTGATGGGCAGGTGACGAGAGTCCAGGGTTCGTCGGGGTCGATGCCTTGGGCGCGGAGTTCGTCTTCAGTTGGTGGTGTTTGGTTGCCGCCGTTTGATGCTGGTTCCCAGAGGAAAGAGGTGACGTAGTGAACGGTGTAAGCATCCCAGCGGCATTCCCGTAGCCAGGTCGGAGTCCCGGGCCCGGTGACCGATTGCCGGGCCTGGCCCACAGCGATATCGACCCGGTAACTATCGTCACGCAACGACGGCGTCAGGTACGGGTTGGTCTGCGTGTTGTCGTTGTCATCAGCGAGAGCCGATGGAGCGGTCGAAGCGACAAACAGTATTGAGAGCGACAGCACCGCTAGACATCTTGTGGATCGCACCTCAGGTCACCTCCCGAGAAAATGTCCTGGATCATCCACTTACCGTTGACTCGTTGGTATCTGAATTCGCGAAACTTGTAGAAGTCGTCTGCAGGGGTGATGAGCGTTCCGTTGTTGTTGTATCGGGCGCCAGTGCCTTGGCTGCAGTCGATGACGACTGCGCTATCGCCAGTTATTCGTACTTCAGTGGGATGTGAAACATATCCCTTGCCAACTGAGTATTCGTTTGCCGCAAGCATTGCGTTGTAGCTGTCGGTGCTGCGCGTAAGCAACGGATCGACCGCCAGTTCCGCTAATTCGGCATTTCGTTCCTCGGGGATGTGATCCCGTGAGTCGCCTGCCAAGAACTCCGTTGTGAAGTACGCGTGAAGCTCGAGGACGGCGGTTTCATCATTGATTGTGGTGGTGGTTGACTCTGGTTCGGTTGTTGATGTGGTGGTCGGTTTTGTTGTTGAGGTCGTTGGTGGACTAGCGGTGGTGACGGTGTCGGAGGCTAGTTCGGTTGCATTGCCGGGGCCGGTTTCGGGGCTGCAGGCAATGAGCGCGCTGAGAAGCAGTACAAGGACGTAGAAGCGCGTGAAAGTTCGTTTCATGTTGTTTGGATTTCGCCGTTGGTTCAAGGTGATCAGCCCTGTGTTTGTGGTTGTTGAAGAACGCTATCTCAGATTAGGGGGTGTTCGGGTCGGGTGTTTCTTGTTGCCGGGTTGGGGTGAAATTGGTTTGGGGCCGGACTTTGTGGTGGATGGTTTTGTCGCCGATCAGGATCTGAGGCGTGGGGTGGTTGTCGAGCATTTGGTCGAAGGCGCTTTGGAAGTTGTTGGTGTTGACGATGTGGAAGATCCACCAGGCCCGTTCCGCATCACTGTTTTCTCGGATCATGAGGGCGTAGCGGGTTTCG
>CAKZXA010000044.1 GCA_937922045.1 uncultured Acidimicrobiales bacterium
GAGGTGACCACCCCGGTCGTTGGCACCGCCGACGTCGATGTGGTGGAGGACGTCAGCCTCGTCGTGGTCAAACAGTTCACCGCTGACCCGGTGGTCGCCGGCTCGACGGGCAACTCGTTCACCATTGCGGTGGCCAACACCGGCCTATCCAGCGCAGAGGGCGTCCACATCTCGGACCTGGTCGATGCGACCCTGGCTGTGACCAGTGTGTCGATCAGTCCGGCCGGTGATTGTTCGGCCTCGGCTGGTCAGACCGTTGACTGTACGATCCTCTCGCTGGCCGCCGGTGAGACCGCGACCGTGCTCGTTGGCTACGACGTCGATGCGTCGGTCGACCCGACATCGGTCGCCAATACAGCGTCGGTTGTGTCCGACGAAGTGACAACGCCGATCGAGGCCGATGCAACCGTCGACGTGGTCGAAGATGTGACGCTCGAGATCGCCAAGGCCTTCGGCGCCGATCCGGTGACCGCTGGAATCGGCGGCTACACGTTCACTCTTCAGGTGACGAACACCGGGTTGTCCGATGCCGACAATGTGATCATCAGCGACATCGTCGATCCGGCCTTCACCGTGACCGGCGTGGCCGCCAGCCCCGTCGGCGATTGTGCCGCTTCCGCGGGCCAGAGCATCGAGTGCGCGGCCGCAACGCTCGGTACGGGACAAACGATGACGGTCACCGTTACCTTCACCGTCGACCCGTCAGTATCGGTTCCGGTCACGTTGACCAATACGGCCTCCGTTACCTCCGATGAGGTTGCAACCCCGATCGAGGCGAGCGCTTCGACATCGGTGATCGCCGAATCGGCTCTTACCGCCGACAAGGTCTTCGGCTCGGCTACCGCCGTGGCCGGTTCCACCGGGAACACGTTCACCATCACCGTCGCCAACGGCGGGCCATCCGAAGCCACCGGCGTAACCATCGCCGACATCGTCGACCCTCGCCTGACGGTAACCAGTGTGGCAATTGCGCCGATTGGGGATTGCTCGGCCAGCGCAGGAAACACCATCGACTGTGGTGTGGCCACCCTCCCGGTCGGTCAAGCGGTCACCCTAACCGTTACCTACGACCTCGATGAGAGCATCGACCCGGCAACGGTGATCAACACGGTCAACGTCGGTTCCGAGATACCGGGATCGACCACCACGGCCTCGGCGTCGGTCGAGATTCTGGAAGATGTCGTTCTCGACCTGACCAAGCAGTTCACTGGCGAAACCGTGATCGCGGGCACAAGCGGGAACTCCTTCACCGTCGCTGTGAGCAACCTCGGTATCAGCGATGCCGACAATGTGATCATCAGCGACGCCGTCGACCCCACATTGGTCGTGACCGGCGTTGCCATCGTTGACACGGGAAGCTGTTCGCTTTCGGCTGCCAACAACATTGAGTGCCTGGTGCCGACGTTGGCTGCAGGGCAAACGGTAACCGTGCTCGTCACCTACGACGTACCCGCCGATCGGGCCACAACATCGATTTCGAATACGGCCACCGCTGGCTCGGATGAGGCAGACCCCGTGACCGGCACCGCCGTCATCGGTATCGCCGAACAGGCCGACCTTTCGGTCACGAAGGAGGTCTCGCCCGATCCGGTCATCAGCGGTGAGCCCGTCACCTACGTGATCACCGTGTCGAACGCCGGCCCGTCGCAGGTGACCGAAGTTCTGCTCACCGAAGATATGCCAGCGTCGCTCACCAACGTCGTGTACTCCCCATCGGCCGGAACCTATGACGCTTCGACCGGGGTCTGGTCTGGGCTTGTCCTCGACGTTGGCGAGTCGATCGTGCTCACGATCACCGCTGACACGCCACCGGATGGCACCGATCCACTTATCAACACGGTTCAGGTCGCCCCGCTTGGCGATGTGATCGATCCCGATCTGACCAACAACGTAGATGTGGTCCAGGCCGCATCCGACCTCATGGCCGACCTGAACCTAACAAAGACCGTGCTTACCACCGACCCGGTCGCCGGCGAGCCGATCGAGTACGAGATTGTGTTGAGCAATGCCGGCCCTGGAGCGGCGCTCGACGCTCTCATCACCGACAACGTTTCCTCACTCCTGCTCGACCCGGTGTGGACCTGTTCGGCGACGGGTTCGATCGGCGCCAGCTGTGGCACCACCAACGGAACCGGCGATGTGTCGACCGTCGTGGCCATACTGCCTGACGACATCATCACCGTGCTGGTGTCGGGTACCTTGCCGCCCGACCATGTTGGTGACATCACCAACACCGCCTCGGTCGCAAGCTCGGCCGATCCAACGACTGCGATTGTGACCGCGACCGCGGTGGCGCCGGTTGGCGTGGTCGCCGACTTGGGCCTCACGAAGACGGTCCGCTCGGCAATGGCTGATGCCGGAGACCGCCTGGTCTACGACATCGTGGTGTTCAACGCTGGGCCGTCTACCTCACCAGCCGATACAACGGTGACCGACACCCTTCCCGAGGGCACAACCTTCGTCTCAGCCGACCCCGCCACCGGGTGTAGCGAAACGTCTTCGGTGCTGACCTGCATCCTGGGGGCCGTGGCCCCGGGCGCGGAGACAGCGCTTGTCGTCGAGCTCAAAACGTCGGCATCGACAGCAGGAACCGATGTGGTGAACACGGCGACGGTCTCGAGTTCAGCTTTCGATCCCGTCGAGAACAACACCGACGCCGCATCGACGACGATCGCCGACGCGGTGCCGCCAGCGGTGGCGTTCACCGGTGCGAACTCGGCCTTGCTTATCGCTGCCGGGTTTACGTCGATCGCCGCTGGCTCGTTCCTGGTTGTTCTCAGCCGACGACGGCTGGCCAGCAGCTAGCCGCGGACCCGGGTTTTCTCCGGATCGTAGAACGGGAACCGCACGACGGTGGCCGGAATGCGTTTCTGATGGCCATCCAACTTGCCAACCTCAACCTCGGTGCCGAGTTCGGTGTGTTGAATGGCCATCCGACAGAAGGCGATGTTTTTCTTGAGGAGCGGCGAGATGGTTCCGCTCGTGATTTCGCCCACCTGTTGACGTTCAACGAAGACTCCATCTCCGTTGACGCCAGGTTCGCCGCCGCCCAGTTCGAGTCCGACGAGGGCTCGTTGAGGATTAGCTTTGCGTTCCAGAAGGGCGTCGCGTCCGATGAAATCGTCGTCTTTTGATTTCAGCGGCACGGTGAAACCGATGCCGGCTTCGAAGGGGTCGGTCTGGTCGCAGAATTCGTAGCCAGCGAACACGAGTCCGGCCTCGATGCGAACCATGTCGAGGGCGTCGAGCCCCATGGGGATCAGCCCGTGTGACGCCCCGACAGCAAAGAGGGCGTCCCACACCTCAGGCCCGGCCGAAGGGTGGCAGAACACTTCGAAGCCGAGTTCGCCGGTATAGCCGGTGCGAGATACCACGACTGGAATTCCTTGAGCGTCGCCGATACGGGCGATGGTGAACCGGAACCACCCCAACTCATCGATCGTCGGCTGGGTTGGCGGTGTCCAGATAATCTCCGACAAGATCGCCCGACTGTTCGGTCCTTGCACCTGCAGGTTCGACAGCTCATTGGTGCTACTGCGAACGTAGGCCCGCAACCCTCGCTCCTGAGCCTGTTGGCGTAGCCACAGGCCGCTGGTGTCGGCGCCACCGATCCAGCGGAAGTTCTCGCGACCGAGCCGGAAGATCGTGCCGTCGTCGATCATGCCGCCGGTGTCGTAGCACATGGCGGTGTAGGAGACCTGGCCGTCGGCCAGCTTGCGCACGTTGCGAGTGAGGCAGGTTTGGAGCAGCTCTTCAGCGTCCGGCCCCGTCACCTCATATTTGCGCAAGGGTGAGAGGTCGATAGCGACGGCCTGTTCTCGACAGGCCCAGTACTCGTTGATCGCGCCGTGGTTCGTATACGAGTTGGCCAACCAGAATCCCTGGTACTCCGAGAAGTTCCTGGTGCGTTCGGCGGTGCGGGCGTGGAAGCCGGTTTCGCGGGTGAGTTCGGGGTCGGCATCGGCAGACATGCGGAAGGCGATCGCTTTCTTAAACGGTTGATTCGGGGGATAGACGCGAACCGCTATGTCGGTGGGGTCCCAACCATTGGCCGCGTCTATATCGCAGGGGCAGGCGGTGGAAACGCACACCAGGTCGGTGAGGGCTCGCAGCAACACATAGTCGCCGGGGCGGGACCAGGGCTCGTCGAGATAGATCTGATTGTTGGCGTCGATGTTGGTGTTGTAGAAGAAGTTGATGGCCTCCCAGCCCATGCGGGGAGCCACCCCGTACCGACTGACCGCTCCATTGATGTTGTCGGTGCAGTTGATGTGGCCGGGGTAGCCCATGTCGTCGTAGTACTTGGCGGTGCAGGCCAGGTTGAAGGTGTCGTGGCGGCCGACGGTGTCGTGCACAACTTCGAGCAAGGCGTTCATGGAGCCGTCGTAGAACTTGGAGTAGAGGCCGGGGCCGGGGTAGCTGGCCGCCATCAGTGACCGGGTGGTGGTGGCGTCGAGGCAGCGTTCGACAGCGTCCTGTCCGATCGAGCCTTGCAGGGCACGGGCGTCGAAGGCCTGGAAGTCGGAGCACTCACGGCCCTCGATATCGATGACCTGGATGTACTCCCCAGCCTTCACCTCGAAAGCGAGAGCGGTGCGCCGCTCCACCAACAGATCCTGGGTGAGATCGCCGAGCGGGGTGGGCAGGAGGATCTCGCCTTCGTCGGCGACGGTGGCCCGATGCACAAAAACGAGGAGAGCTGTTGCCGGGTTCTGCTCGTGGGGGCTCATGGCTGTTCCCGGTGCTGCCACCATGACCACCCCGGCGTCGGCCGCGGTGAAGGTGCGGACCTCACCGGCCGCCGCGTCGGGGCCGAACACTTCGGTTTTGGTAGCGGTATTCAACTCGATACCGGCGGCTTCGAGTCCAGCCTTGACGCGGCGAGCGTCGACGACGTTGTGGTTCAGGATCCTCTGAGCGCCAAGCGCCAGGCCATCGTTTTGGCCTCCGAGTAAGCCTGGTGCGGGTCGCCCATCGCGATCGAAGGTGAGCAGTTCGCACGGCTGGCGACCTTCGATGTTGCGGATCTCCACCACGTCGTCTGGCTCTATGGCGAGGACGGTGGCCGCGCCACCATGGACGCGGTAGCGCTCTACGCCGGGGCCGAGGCTGGGGATGCCAGGCACGATCAATCGTTGGGGATCGGTTTGCAGCATCAGGCTTGGCTCCCGCTACATCACATGCTTGTTGAACAGTGACCAATACTACAGGTAGAGGTACCTGCCGTGCCAGTGAAGGCGTGAGAGGCGGGTGGTGGTCGGTTGATCATCTGGGCTCGACTATCCTGGTTTGTATGAATCCGCATGCCGCCGATGAAGACTCGTCCGTCGATGAACCTCTGTCGGCTGATGTCTGTCGCGCCGTTGGCACTCGAGTGCGTGAGCTCCGAAGCGGCATGGGCATGACCATGGCTGCCTTCGCCGACGAGGCTGGCATTTCGCTTGGCATGCTTTCGAAGATTGAGCATGCGCAGACCGCCCCGAGTCTCAACACCCTTGTGAACCTGGCTCGTGCCGCGAAGGTTCCGCTCACCGCTCTCTTTCGTGGGCTGGATGAAGAGCATGATCTGGTTATCACCCGCGCCGGTGAGGGAAACGAGATCATCCACGAGGGCAGCAGCCCTACGCGCATCTATCGGGATCTCGGTTCGCTGCGCGGTCCGAACCGCCGCATCGAAGCCATGATCACCACGCTCACCGACGACGAGCAGCACTTTCCTTTGTATCAGCATGAGGGTGTCGAGTTTCTCCACGTGCTCGAAGGTGCGGTGGAGTACGGCTACGGCTCGAACAGCTACAAGCTCGACATCGGCGACACCATGCAGATCCACGGTGAAGTAGCTCACGGACCGGTGGCAATTCTTTCGACCCCGGTTCGGTTCCTTTCGATCAAGGTGTACCCCTCCACCGAGAGCTGACCGTTGCATCAACACCATGCATCAACGCGATGGTTCAACACCATGGATGGTGCTGCATGATTGTCTGACGACCTCCGAGCGCGAGTGGTAGGATCGTGGTTCCCCAATCGGGGTTTGAGCGGGCGCTCGTACCGAAAGGCGATTGATGAAGAGACTTCTCTTTGCGGCTCTCGCGGTTTTGTTAACCGCAGCAACCGTGAGCCCGGTGGCTGCTCAAAGCAGCGAGGGCATCAACAACGGCAACTCAGAGCCAGCAGGCCTTGAGATGTACGAAGTAGAGATCCAGGCCAAAGACCTTCAAGTCCTAAGTGACCAGGGCTTTGATATTCAAGCTGTCCGCGATATGGACAACGGCAAGCTTCAGCTCGATATCGCCATGGCACCAAACGAGGCGGCAGCCTTGAAGGGCAAGGGCAAGAAGGTCGGGCTCAAGCGAAACATTCGCAACGAGAGCGTGATCGAAGCGAACACTCTTGAAGCTGAAAACGGCTACAACGTTTGGCGCAGCTGGAGCGAGGAGAACGGCATCCGTGACGAGATGTTGGCTCTCGCCGATCAGTACCCACACCTGCTGAAACTGTCGACGATCGGCCAGTCGGTCAACGGTCAAGACATTCTGGCTTTGAAGCTCACCGAGGACGCCAACCGAGTCAAGGATGGCAAACGCCCCGCCGTAGTCTATATCTCGGCCCAGCACGCTCGTGAGTGGATCACGGTGGAAACCAACCTGCGCCTCCTGCGTTATTACCTGAGCAACTACAACGCCGATCCTGAGATCACCGAGCTGATCGATACCACCGAGCTGTGGTTCGTACTCGTTGCAAACCCCGACGGCTACGACTTCACCTTCACCGAAGGCAACCGCCTCTGGCGAAAGAACCTGGCCGACAACAACGGTGATGGTGAGATCACGGCCAACGCTGACGGCGTTGACCTGAATCGTAACTTCACCGGTAAATGGGGTTACGACAACGAAGGCTCATCGGACAACCCAGCCAGCCAGGTCTACCGTGGCCCGGCCCCGAATTCCGAGCCTGAAACTCAAGCTATGGACGCCTTCATGGCCTCCGTCGACCCGGTGTTCATGCTGAACTATCACTCGGCCGCCGAACTGCTGCTCTATGGCATCGGTTCACAGGTTGCGACCCCGAGCCCGGATGACAACATCATGGCCGCTTTGGCCGGCACCGATGCGAGCCCGGCTGTTTCCGGCTACGACCCCGATCTGAGCGCCGAGCTCTACATTACCAACGGCACCACCGATGATCAGGCACACGGCGTCTACGGCATCATGATGTACACGCCGGAGCTCGATACCTGTGAGTCGGGCGAAGACATTTTCCCCGACGACGCTTTCGGCGATACCTACTGTGAGGACGAGGCCCGCTCCGGGTTCGAGTTCCCCGACGACGAAGCACTGATCCAGGCCGTATTCGAGAAGAACCTCGAGTTCTCGCTCAACATGGCCCGCAGCGCTGACGATCCAACCAACCCGGTAACCAATACCGGTATCTCGCCCGCTCAGATGGTGGTCGACACCTTCGACATTTCCTACGGCTCCACTCAAGAGGTGGCGGTCGAAACCCAGCGGGAGTACCAGAACCTTCGCATGCACTACACCATTAACGATGGTCGTGAGCAGACGGTTCGTCCTTCCGAATGGGGTGGTGGCGAGCGCTACGGCGACAACTACAACGACTGGTACGCCGAGTACCGCGGCACCGTCACCGGCGCGTCGGCCGGCGACACCGTCACCGTTTGGTTCACCGCTCGCGATGTGCGAGACGGGGGTAAGGGTCCGGTTGAAAGTGAACCCTTTACCTACACCGTCGAATCGGCCAGCGGTGATCGAGTGCTGATCGTGGCCAATGAGGACTACACCGGGTTCGCTCCCGAGCAGCCTGGTGTAACCGCACCGCTCTACGTCGACGCGTATGCTGATGCGCTCGCCGCCAACGGCGTTGCCTACGACACGTGGGACGTGACCGCACAAGGCGTGCCTCACGACCTTGGCGTGCTCAGCCACTACGATCTCGTCATCTGGGAACTGGGCGACAACCGCCTCTCCCAGGAAGCCGAAGACGTGATCACCGATACACCATTCGGGCCACTACCCGACCTTCAGGTGGCCGAGTCGCAGCAGGCGCTCACCATAGCGATCCGCGACTACCTCAATGAGGGTGGCAAGCTGTTCCACGCTGGTGAATACACCGGCTACTACGGCTTCTTCGGCGACGCCTTGGGTGGTGCCTACTACGGCTTGAATGGCGACCCAACAGCAGACTGTGTGATCACCGAAGGGTTCTTCAGCGACTGTCTGATCTTCTCCAACGACTTTGCTCAGTACTACCTGGGTATCTGGAGCCGTCAGACCTTCAATGAGCCAGAGCTCGCCGCTGGCGTGTCAGGCTCCTTTACCGGGACCTATGCGATCGATGGCGCCGAGACGCCATCGTCGGGTGCGTTTACGTTGACGAGCGAGATCCTGCCAGCCGACGAGTTCCCACTGTTCGCCAGCGTCGCTGGCGCCCAGTATGCAACCGACGGCCCGGGTGCCTTTGAGCCGTTTAGTGGCGATCAGTATGCGGCCGCCCAGCACGCCGACGGTTCGTGGATGCGCTTGTCGCAGACCGTCGACCTGACAGCGGCAGCATCGGCTGAGATGGCGTTCAAGCTGTCGTACAACGTGGAGGGCGGCTATGACCACGTGATCGTGGAGGCCCGCACCGCTGGTGGAAGCGACTGGACCACACTGCCCGACGTGAATGGTGGCACGAGCCAGCAAACACCGACCCAGTGCGAAGATGCCTTCTTCCAAGCCCAGCATCCCGATTTGGCCAACTACTTCACGGTGGCTCAGCCTTGTAGCCCGACCGGTGCAACCGGCGAGTGGCATAGCTTCACCGGTGATTCCGGTGGCTGGACCGACGCTGCGGTGGATCTGTCGGCCTACGCCGGTTCCGAGGTTGAGGTCTCGATCACCTACGTGACCGACCCCGGCTCCGGTGGCATCGGCGTGTTCGTTGACGATGTCGTCTTGACCATCGACGGAGCCGCTGGCGCAGCCAATGGTTTCGAGGATGGACTCGGTGGCTTTACCGTTCCTGGTGCGCCTGCTTCTAGCCCCGGCAACGGTGGCGACTGGATCACGAGCACGGCATTGTTTGATCCGCCAGCAGCGGTAGCTGTCACCGAAGACACGGTGACCTACGGCTACGGCTTCGAGGCCATCGTCGGTGAAGAGGCCAGGGCTGCGGCCATGGCCGAAGTACTGGCTCATCTGCTGCCCTAGGTACCAACAAGCCAGGTACAACAACCTGCGTTACAACAAGCAGTAGAACGAAAACGTAGAAGAAGGGCCGGGGGCTTCACGCTCCCGGCCCTTCGGGCTTTTGGGCCGCTCTGGTCTGCCCCGGGTGGCCGATTTCTCGGAGGACGCGCTTCTCGCGGCTATCCGTGAGTCGCCGGGCGAGGGAATCCTCGAACTGCCTGAACGTCCACCCATCACTGATGTTAAGAAAGCCTAGGCAGGAGACGAGGGTTGCTAGCGCTGTCACCGTCAGAGCCCACATAGGTGGCACCGGGCCGCCAGCAATGGCTGACACGATGGCCAAGAAGATGCCTGCAAGGATGGAGATTACTACTAGGACCTCGAGCGTTCGCCTGGCCCGATGTGCGATCCTCTGGCTCTCGACCTCGAGGCCGGAACGCAGCCCTGCGCGCCGCTCGAGCGGTAGATGTTCAAGCATCTCTTCAATCGCTTTGGTCAGATCAGCCTTTTCTTGGGACTGTCGCTCAAACGAGCCCTGAAGACCAGCCAATTCCTCCCTCGTCGCTGCTAGAGCGCCCTGGGTTCGATCGAGGTCAGATCCGAGTTGATGATTGAGGCGATCCCGTGCCTCATCGAGGATGTGAGAGATCTTTCCGATTGTTAGCAGGTCCGGATCACCCAAGGTGTCATCCATAAGCGCCTGCCGAGCACCGACCGTGAAGCGCAGGATGAAGTACTCGTCCTCCGTGATCGGGTCCGCGCCGTCACGCAACGCGTCAAGGATTTCCGTGTATCGTTTCCATAGTTCATCATCGGGATAAAGTCCAGCAAAACAGTATGAAACAACCTGCTGCCATGGAACATCTGGTCGATCGAGTGGCCGTTTGAGCCACAACAAATTCGCGAGAGCGTCGCTTGTGTAACAAAAAGGAATCTCTCCCTCTTCGCGCTTTGTGTCGAAGGCGAGGTCGCCCGCCTTTGCCAATCGAGGGTTTGTAGTAACCAGAATTGCGGCGGACTCAGCCAGTGAGTAGAAGGTACCAGAGTGACGCCGGTGCCGGATCTCAAGAAGCGATTTTGAATCAAAGTCGTAGAGGCGGCGGCTAGGATCGCTTGCGTACTGCCCTTCGAGGACCTTCTTGACATGTTGTTCGTCATCGACGGTGTGGCTGGAGCGAGCCTGTCGCACGGTGAAATTGAACTCGTGCTGCAGCTTCGTCCGAATCTGTTCGGCGTCGACAATGTAGCGTGACCTGCTTGGAGCTCCACGCTCACCTTCAAGGGTTCGGCTGATGAAGGTTTCGACCACAGGCATAGTAGATTCAAGCGCGAGTCCGTGGTTGGCGCCGCGCATGTCTCTTACGGCCCCGTGGAGCACGTTGCGCAGCTCTACAAGAGTGTGTTGGAGTACGCAGGGTTGGGCACCGGAGGAGGTGACAAGCTCATGCAAGTCGAAGGCGGCTGCTCGGTCTTGCTCTGTGTGGTAACCGAGAAGACTGAGGAGTAGTGGTGTGTCGTAGAAGACATCCAAGCCTCTCATGGAACTACCCAGCCGCTCGACTTGATCTCCTTCGTAAAAGATCGAAACCGCTAGAGCGCTACCCTTGACGATCCGGTTCATGTAACAGTGCAGATCCGTCTCCGGCCTGACTTCTTCTTCGATGAAGCGTCGAACGATGTATCCGGTGTCCCTAGGCGAGAGGCCTTCCGGCGACTCATCAGCGATGCTGGTGTAGTCCTTAATGGTGCTTATGCGATCGATCCGCTCAATAAGCAGGGTATGCAGTGCGACCTCAGCATCGCGACGGCTCAATTGTCGATTGAAGTGAATCCGGCTGAAGTTACGCAGCTCACGAATTATCACGCCGTGATGTTGTAGAAGCTCTTCCTTCTTCTGTTCGATATCTGGCAGCAGCCCGAGTTTGGCCCGATCCACGACGAAGTAGGTACCACTGCTGTCGGAGGTCTTAGTTAGGAGCCCTCGCCTGTATGCCGTCTTCAGTATGCCTCGTAAGACCTGAGCAGGGAGACGAAGGCCGAGCATCTGGTCTATTTCCCCAGCGACAGCATTTAGGCTTACGACCTCATCCTGCGTCCGCTTCAGGGCGGAGACAACAAAAGGGAAGAGCGCCTTGTGAGCACCTTGAAGACCGGTGTCGGATTCCGACCACCAGTAACAGTCGAATAATGCGTAGGCGGCGAGTAGGTGGGTCTCGTTTCGTAGTGGAATTTCGAGTTTCATTTATACCGATTTCCCGGTAGCAGTGTCGGGCCCCGCAGTGTTGAAACGCCCTGGCTATGTAGTGATCCTGATGGGCAGGTGTTGGATTTTGCGAGACGACTAGTTAGGTTTTGACTTTCGGTAGATTGCTTCTCAAGAGAATGCGTTGTGGCGACGATGGAGTTCATGGTAAGACAATACGCTTTTGGCTTGAAGCGTGCAAGCTAAATCTCATTTGGTGTGGACGCGCGTAGTTGACAGGTTGTTGGAGATGAGTACAATAGGACTTGAAAGTATGGGCGAGTTCATTAGTTGGTGGTTGGCATAATGCGAACACGCATCGGAGGGATTTGTGTCGGCTGATACTGCTGAGGGGCCCGTCGACGGCCACAGTGCGGAGTATCTCCGGCGTCTTGTCCGCGTGGAGTTGGTAGATGCTCGCACTGCTATAGAGATGACTCAAAAAGAAATGGCCAAGCGACTTGGCTGGAGTATAAGCAAAGCCGTTCGGATTGAGCAGGGCGCAGTTTCCGTCGCGCCCAGCGACGTTCGGGCGATGATGAGTCTCTTTGGGGCAGATGAAGACCAAATAGGGATACTAGTAGGGCTAGCTTTGAAGGCTCGAGAGGCGGATGACTGGTCTGAGTTTGACGATGTTCTATCTCCTTCTTACAAGGAGTTGATCGGACAAGAACAGTCGGCGCAGAGCATCACGAAGTACGAGGCGAATGTGGTTCCTGGTCTATTTCAGACAGAGGCATATGCGCTAGCGTTGTCTTCTGCTTTGAGGATTGCGCCCGACACTGCCGAACGCATCGTCAAGGTGCGAATGCGCCGTCAAGCTATCCTCGAACGTAAGTCGTGTCCGGAAATAAATGCGGTTATAGGCGAGGTTGCGCTCGTTCGCCATGCGGGTACGCCGGAGGTGATGAATGAGCAGCTCGAGCATCTTATCGAAGTGGCCAGTCAACCTCGGATAAACGTCTTCGTCATGCCATTCTCGGCTGGCGTTCACGTTGGAATTGGTGTTCCGTTCACTTTACTTAGGTTCGCTGACCCGCGGCTCGACGACGTGGTTTATCTTGAAGATGCTCGTGTACGAACGACGTCAAGCGAGGACAGCGAGATCGTTGCTGAGCATTTCCAGCGATTCGCTTTGATCGAGGCTATCGCTGAGAGCACGGGTTCTCTAGAGGCACATGCTCGACGGATCCTTCAGTCCAGATACTCGTAGTTCGGCAGGTTTCGGTGGTCGGTGCGCGGTTCGGGGCATGATGTCCGGTGCTGTACTACACACCAAACCGCTGGAGGCTTACGAGGATGGCACGAGCTGGGTTAGAACCCCGCAGAGCGTGAGGAGAGATCTCGCGTTGTCTTGCTGACCTGGGACGTGGCTCGGAGATGGCTAGGTGGGCTGATTTTGCACTCGGGTTCGACATCGATGTGTGGTTCGCTGATCCGCATTCACCATGGCAACGAGGGCTTAACGAAAACAACAACCGGCTCATTCCCTACTGGCTCCCCAGGGGCACCAATCTTGCCACCACGAGCACCCTGCAACGGATCAGACACGCCGAACAAGTACTCGGTCACCAACCTCCGCGGTCACTCGGCTGGGCAAACCCCACACGATCGCTACCATCAACTCACGCGCACCCACTACTAGAACTCACCGTCCCCAGAACGGGTCAGCCTCGCCGTTCTTTACGGCGAAAACAAATGCTTCCCATTCATACTGGTTGAACTTGAGTCTGTCGCCGTCGGGGTATTTAGAGTTTCGGACAAAGACAACTTTGTCTTCTTGAGATACCGCCCATTCCACGCATTGACCTGTGGAACTCAGTGTACTCTTCTCCCAGTAAAGGCGTTCTCGGTCGTCCATTAGAGTCCTCCAGCGGTCGAGAAGCAAAGGGTGTTACGCCTATGAGTGTTTCATCTTCCCGATCGGTTGAGCAAATCGAGGCGTTCGGCGAATATGGGGGCCGCAATCTTGAAGAGGTCGCGAACTCGTTCCTCTTTTGGCTTGCGACACCGCCAGAACTAAGGTGGTGCCGCGGCGGTACTGGTTTCTGGAGATCTTCATGTCATCCCGAGTTACCGTCCGTTTTCTGTGGGCCTTTGTGGCCGCAGCTGGCCTGCTGTCCGGGTCGGCGGTATCGGCCGGTCCGCCCTCGTTGGAACAAGCGGTCGTTGAGGTCGAGTTCGTTGGGGAGGTTGTTTTCCCAACGGGCACGATGGTTGATGGCACCGAAGTCGGTGGGCTTTCCAGCATCAGCTACGACCGGGCGAAGGGCACCTACCAGGTGTTGGCCGACGATCAAGGCAACCGCATCGACGAGGATGCGTCGGCCGACCCGGTTCGTTTCTACACCGTCGACATCGACCTCGACGACGGAAGCCTCGACGATGGTGACGTCCAGTTTGTGGCCACTACCGAACTGCTCGAAAGGCGAAACAAACCTTTCACCCCTGGTGGGATCGACCCCGAGGGTCTGGTCGTGAGCGGTGGGAGCATCTTCGTTTCCTCGGAAGGCGTGGTGCGGGCCGACCCGATCGTGGCGCCCTTCATCCGCCGCTACAACCGCACGGGGCGAGTGACGGCCGAGCTGGAGATTCCCGACTACTACATGCCGAACGGCCTCGACCGCGGAGTGCGACACAACCTGGCGTTCGAGAGCCTGAACCTCACGCCCGATGGTCGCACCCTTGTGACCGCGGCCGAAGGCGCCTTGGCTCAAGACGGCCCGGCCTCAACCTTCGACAATGGCAGCCTGGCCCGCATTCTCACCTACGACGTGCACCGTCGTAAGCCACTGGCCGAATACGTGTATGAGGTGGAGCCGTGGGCCGAACCGTCGACCATCTTCGGCGTGAACGGCATCGTCGAGGTGCTGCCCATCGACAACTCGGGCACCATGCTCGTGATGGAGCGCTCGTTCTCTGTCGGCGGCACCCTCGGTGGCGGAACCGCCAACGTGGTCTCTATCTATGAGGTCTCGACCGCTGGCGCCAGCGACGTGCTCGGGGTTGACGCTCTCTATGAGGGGGGAAACCCGATCGATATCGTCCCGGTCTCGAAGCGCCTCTTGTTCGAGTTCGACGATCTCGGCATCCCGATCGACAACATCGAGGGCATGACCTTTGGGCCGGCGTTGCCCGACGGACGTCACTCGTTGGTGATCGTGAGCGACAACAACTTCTCGGCCGCTCAGTTCACCCAGTTCGTGGTGCTGGCCCTAGCTATCGAACCTGTCGGTTAACCTGCCGGAGGTGACCCGAAAAGGTACGTGGCGGCGGCGGTTCAAAACGATTCCTCTGATGATGGGCACGACGGTGGCCGCCTTGGTGGTGGCTCCTCTGGCCCTGCCCGTCTTGGCCGCGGCCGACGCCAGCCGCGGTCGGCTGAAGCTGCCATCGGTTCGGGTCTACCTTTTCAGTCTTCAGTATCTGATCAACGACAGCGTGGAGATCATCCTGGCCCCGCTCTATTGGCTGGCTGCCGGGTTCGGCACGAGGCTAGGAGCGGAAGCATCGCTAGCTCGCCACGAACGTTTGCAGTGGTGGTCGGTTCGGCTGCTGGTGAAGCGGGCCGAGCAGTTGCTCGGGCTTCGCGTGAAGGTGGCGGCTGGTTCCAACGACCATCTCGGGCCCGGCCCGGTGATCGTTCTAAGCCGCCACGCCTCGCTCTTCGATGCCTCGCTACCGGGTCTGTTGTACGCACAGCACGGGTACCGAGTTCGTGGCATCGTGATGGCCGAACTACTGGCCGACCCCGGGTTCGACTTGCTGTACGGTCGGCTTGGGTCGGTGTTCATTCCACGCGATGACGGCTCTGCGGCGCGGACGGCGGTGGCTGCGATGACAGCGAACGCCGATGAGCGAACCGCCTATGTGATCTTTCCTGAAGGACGATTGTTTCGACAGGATGCGCTCAGCCGTTCGCTGGAACGAATGGCGGCGCGTGATCCGGCGCGGGCCGAACGATTAGCAGGTCTGCGCCATGTTTTACCACCGCGTCCGGGTGGCCTACAGACCTTGCTTGCCGCTCTGCCTACGGCCGATGTTGTCGTCGTCGATCATCGTGGCCTGGAGGCGTTCACGCATCTGGCCGCCCTGACGGTGTCGGCCCCGGTCGACAGCACCGTCGAGATCTCGGCACGACGCATCGCTCGATCGGAGATCCCCGAGGGTCCTGCTGCCCAGGTTGCATGGCTCGATCACCTGTGGCTAGACCTCGACGCTGGCTTGAGCACGTGACATCATGGGGGTGTTGTTCAACCTCGGATGCCCTCCCTGAGTGGTAAAGGGCACCCCCAACCCCGCCGATGCCACAGGCATGACCGAACTCGATGCGGCCGCGGCATGGGATCAATCTTCTCCCTGGAACTTTGAAGGCGAGAGCGCTCCTCTGACGACGACCACCTCATCCTCCACCCTCATCGAGGGGCGAACGTTTTGCATCGCGGGCAGTACCGGAGACATGACGTCGGCCGGTGCCCAGGGTTTGTTCTTCCTCGACACCCGGTATGTGAACCAGTTCCAGCTCCTCCTCGACGGTGAGCCGGTCGAATCATTGGGCATCGACCAGTCGGCTGCCTTTGAGGCCAGTTTCGTCGGGCGACATGTTGGCTCGTCTACCGCGGCCGATGTGCCAACCGTTGTGATCAGAAAGCGTGCGATCGGCAAGGGGATGACCGAACGCATCGAGGTGCGCAACTATGGGAACGAAACCCTCCGGACGGTCGTCACACTTCTGGTCGACACCGACTTCGCCAACCTGTTCGCGGTGAAGGAAGGCCGGGTTTCGCCCGACCTTGAAGCTCGTCGGCGTGTCGATGGCGATGCGCTCTGGTTCGAACCAGACGACGGCCGTTCCCTCGGCTTGAAGGTTTCGAGCGACGGCCCCGCAGATTTCGTCAACCCTGGCCGATTCGATTGGACGGTGGCGGTGGAACCGGGCGGGTCATGGTCGACCTCGGTGGTGGCCGAGCCGTGGCTGAACGGGGCGCCGATCACCTCGTCACCCGGCCATCAGGTAGACCCGCGGACCCGTATCGAGATCTGGAACGACAAGATCCCCGAGATCGCCAGCGATCATCACGCGACCGAGGTCTGCGTCAAAAAGGCCTTGAGCGATCTGGCGTCGCTGCGAATCTTCGATCCGGCCCACCCCGAGGTACCGGTGGTGGCGGCGGGCGCACCCTGGTTCATGACACTGTTTGGGCGCGACTCGCTGATCGCCTCATGGATGGCGTTGATCGTCGACCCCGACCTAGCCGTCGGCGTGTTGCGAACGTTGGCCCGGATGCAGGGGACCACGGTCAATCCGGCCACCGATGAGGAACCCGGCAAGATCATGCACGAGATCCGGTTCAGCAACGCCGACTCGGCGTCGCTCGACGCAGGTGAGCTCTACTACGGCACCGCCGATGCGACTCCTCTGTTTGTGATGCTGCTGGCCGAGGCCCAGCGATGGGGAGTTGGCGACGACATCATTGAGGAACTCCTTCCGAACGCCGATCGGGCGTTGGCCTGGATGGAAGACCATGGCGACCACGACGGCGATGGCTACATCGAGTACCAGCGTTCAACCGAGACCGGCCTGGCCAATCAGGGCTGGAAGGATTCGTGGGACGGGATTCGCTACGGTGATGGCCGAGTGGCTGAAGCACCTATCGCTTTGTGCGAAGTTCAAGCCTACGCCTACGGCGCCTACCGGGGCCGAGCCCGTCTGGCTGATGTCTTCGGTGATCGGGAAACATCTGAGCGATGCGAGGCCAAGGCCCGTGATCTGAGAGAGGCGTTCAACCGGGATTTCTGGCTCGAGGAAGAGGGCTGCTTCGCCGTTGGCCTCGATGCCGACAAGGCCCCGATCGATTCGGTTACCAGCAATGTTGGCCATGCGCTTTGGGCTGGCATCGTCGATGCGGACAAGGCCGATCGTGTGGCCCGACGGCTGCTCGAACCCGACATGTTTACCGGCTGGGGGATCCGAACACTCTCGTCGAACAACCCGGGCTACAACCCAACCGGGTATCACGTAGGTTCGGTTTGGCCCCACGACACGGCATTGGTTGCAGCCGGCTTGGCTCGCTACGGCCATCACGAGGAGGCGCACCGGATCATGCTTGGCCTGATGGACGCTGGCGCCGTCAGCGGTGGTCGGCTCCCGGAGCTTATGGCTGGCTTCGATCGCGACGAGTTCGGTGCGCCAATGGCGTACCCAGCGTCTTGCTCGCCGCAGGCGTGGGCTGCGGCCGCGCCCCTGCTACTCATGCGCTGGCTGTTGCGTTTCGACCCATGGGTAGACCAGGGCCGGCTCTGGGTCGATCCCCTTCTGCCTGCCGAAATCGGAAGGCTGAGCATCTCGGGCATCAGAATCGGTGAGGCCAGAATCGATGTTCAAACCGAGGGCGACGGCCTCCAGGTCGATGGTGTGCCCGACAACCTGGAGCTACGTCACGGGCTTCGCCTCCCCGACCCTCGCGAGGCTTGGGGATAAGAGGCCTGGGGCTAAACAGCTGGAGCTACGAGGTCTGGGGGTAGGAAGCCTGGAAGTAGGCGGTTTCGGCCGGGCCGGCCTGGGCGGCATGATCAGCCTCGGAACGGCGTAACCAGATGCTGGCCGGGATCGTTTTGTGCGAACCACCAACGGTGGTTGAAGCCCGGGCTTTGTCGATGACGTCCTGGTAGAAGTCGACGTGATTCTGAACCATGGTCGTCATGGAGAAGGTGGTTTCAACCCTGGCTCGGCAGGCAGCCCGGTCGAGGCCGGGGGCGGCCTCGATGGCGGCTAGTAGCGACGAGCGGTCGTTGGCGACGAAGCCGGTCTGGCCCTGGGTGACGATCTCGGGCACAGCCCCGTGGGGGGTAGAGATGACCGGGGTTCCACAAGCCATCGCCTCGATCATCACGAGGCCGAATGGTTCGGCCCACGAGATCGGATTGAGGAGCGAATCGGCATAGCGCAGGAGGTCGAGCTTTTCAGCGGTGCCGAGTTCGCCGAGGTATTCAACGTCGCCGCACAGCAGAGGGCGAACCATCGTCTCGAAGTAGTCGTACTCATCGGGCTCGCGCATCTTGGCCCCGATGCGTAGGGGCACGCCAGCCTGGTGGGCGAGTTCGCAGGCCAGGTGGATCCCCTTCTCCGGTGCCATCCGTCCCAAGCAGGCCACGTAGCCGTCGCTTGAGGCCGAGTAGGGGAAGTGGGCCGGATCGAGGCCGTGGTGAATGACCCGTCCGATCGGAATCGTGGCGTCGGCCGTGCTGGCCTGGTTGTGGGAGATGGAGATGATCGGGACGTCTCGGTCGGCCACGCTCTGCCACAGCCCCATCGTGTCGTCCTGGAACGGGCCGTGGTTGGTGGTGACGACCGGGATGTCGACGGTGGGAGCGAGTACGAGAGGGCCGAGCACGGTGTGGTCGTGGATGATGTCGACATCGGACAGTGCTTCGTAGGCGGCGATGACGTGCCTGAGTTCGATCGTCGTGGTCCCCATCTTCATGCCCTCGGCCTGTTCGAGGAGGTAATGGGTGGGAACCGTGGTCGTACTGTCACCGGTCGTGAAGAGCACAACCTCGTGACCGGCCGCGACGAGGCCCCGCGATAAGACATCGATGGCCAACTCGGTACCCCCGTAGGCCTTCGGAGGGATGGGCACCCAAGGAGGAGCAACAATTCCGACTTTCACTCTCGTCTCCAATCAGTAGTTGTCTGCCTCCTCTGTCGGCGGGGGCCACTGATCGTTGAGCTTGAGGTCGGTGGATGGTCGGGTGAGTGGTCGGGTTTGGCTAGATTCCGTCAGCCGCTAGCTTGCCGAGGCCGAGGAACCGCCAGGGCTTTCGGCCGTAGGTGAACATGGCCCCGGTGAGGGCTGCCCTCGCGTCGCTCAACCGTCCCAGTGAACTCATGACGAAGGCGGCGGGGTCGGCGTTCAGATGAGCGTCGGCCTTGCTTGGCTTGCCCTGTTCGATGCTGAACTCGCCAGCGTTGAGCCGCCAGGTGTAGTCGTTGCCGCCCCGGAACTTCACGTGATAAACCCCGTCGGGAAGTTGGCTTGCCTTGTTCCGGTCGATGAAGGCTGGCGTGATAAACGTCATCGCGTGCACGATCGCGTTCGCCTGTTGGCGGGTGAACGTCGGCATCGTTGCCCCGGTTACGGCTGCGAGGTCGCGGCCGTGCAGGATCGCTTCGCTGAGGAAGGCTGCGCAGATGTTTCCGGCCGTCGTCTCCCGGGCATAGAGCCAGCGAGGTTCGTCGAGATCGTCGATCTCGTCGAGGAAGGAGCCGAGTTCAGCCTCGATCAGGTCGGCTAAGGCTGCGGGATCGGTCTCGGTGATGTGGGCTCGTGTCGCATCGGAGAAGGTGGCGAAGTCGTCGGGTGTCTCGAAGGTCGTGCCTTGTTCGTGGAGACGCCGATAGAGCGAGGGCAGGCAGGCGAGGTGGGCGCCGAGATCGGCGACGGTCCATTCGAGGTTCGGGATCTTGGCGGCACCGTCGACACCGCTCCGCAGCTGATTGGTGAATGCGGTTAGGGCTTGGCGTGTCTCGATGACAAGCCAGTGATCGGAGACGTTGCTGCTCATTGAATCCTCCCGTCGACAGGTGGTGGACAAGTAACAGTGTGGATTGCTAGCGTCCAGCACCATGGTGCCTTCTGCAAACCTACTCGATGGCAAGGTCGCGGTTATCACTGGAGCCGGTGGCGGCATCGGCCGGGCCGCGGCCACGCTCTTTGCCGAAAACGGGGCGACCATCATCGCCGTCGACATCGTCGACGGACCAAACCAGGACACGGTCGACGCCATCGTTGACGCCGGCGGGCGAGCGGTGATGGTGAATGTCGATGTTGCCGACCCTGCAGGGATGGAGCAGATGATGGACTTCGCCGAGCGAGAGTTTGGTCGTATCGACGTGGTGTTCAACAACGCGGGCGTAATGCTCGATGGCGACACCGACGCGGTGGAAACCGATGACGCCACGATCGACAAAACCTTCGACATCAACATCAAGGGTGTTCTCTACGGCTGCCGCTACGGGATTCCCGCCCTGCGCCGAGCGGGCGGCGGTTCGATCATCAACACGGCCTCGTTCGTTGCCTCGCTCGGCGCGGCCACACCCCAGATCGCCTACACGGCGTCGAAGGGTGCGGTGCTTTCGCTCACCCGTGAGCTGGCGGTGATCCATGCCCGTGAAAACATCAGGGTCAATGCCCTGTCGCCCGGGCCGCTGCGCACCGAGATGCTGATGAGCTTTCTCAACACCGAAGAGAAGAAGCAGCGCCGCCTGGTGCATGTGCCGATGGGCCGTTTTGGCGAAGCGACCGAGATGGCGCAGGCTGCTCTGTTCTTGGCCTCGGCGATGTCGTCGTATGTGACGGGCACAAACCTGCAGGTGGACGGCGGCTTGACCGCGGCCTACGTGACCCCCGAGTAGTCTCGTGGCCGTGGACTCATCTGTGGACTCATCGGGAGCAACCGTCGGGATTCTCGTCTGTGATCATGTTGTGGGCGACGAACTGGTGGCGGCGGCCGAGGGCCGCGACTACCCGGATATGTATGCCGAGATGTTGCAGGCCGCTGAGCCGTCGTTGAGGGTGAAGGCGTTCGACGTGGTCAACGGCGAGGTACCTTCGAGCCCGGCCGAGTGCGACGCCTGGATCATCACCGGCGCCCGCCACGATGCTCATGCCGACGAGCCATGGGTGGTGGCCCTGCGCGCCTTTATCGTGGAGCTGCGCGAGCATCGAGCCCGCACCGTCGGGGTGTGCTTCGGCCATCAAGCGGTGGCTCACGCCTTGGGTGGCGAGTCGGGCCCGGCGGGGGAGTGGAAGGCGGGCCCGCACGAACTCACCGTGGCGCCGTCACCCTGGTTCGAGGGAGGCACGGTGCAGTTGAACGCTATGCACCGAGACGTCGTGCATCGGCTACCCGAAGGAGCGGTTGCGCTCGGGACCGGTTCAACGGCCGAACACCCGATGTATGTGATCGACGACTTCATGCTGGGCGTGCAAGACCACCCCGAGTTCGACGATCGCTACACGGCCGCCCTGATCGAAGTGCGCCGCGACCGCATCGGCAGCGAAGGCGCCGACGAAGCCTTAGGCCGGGTCGAGCGTGTGCAGACCGACGGCGATGTCGTCGGCCGCTGGATCGTCGACTTCCTCCTCGATCGAAGATCGAGGCCTTGACCGCAGATCGAGGCCTTGACCGCAGATCTGGGAGCAGCCCTGGATCTGACGACATTGTTTGAGTTAGAGGTTGCATTATCGAACGTACGTACGATACTATTTACTCAACCTTCTGAGCTTTGGCTCACCGTTTCATCCGTTGTTCGGCCGGTCTGGCCTTGATCTCATCGGTGTTCGCGTGAGTTGTTTCATTGACGTTCTCCATCAAATGGTTGCCGAGGCTTCCGCTCTCGACCTTGGTAGTGCCGACGATGCTCGGCTGCGATCATTGACGGCATCGGTGAGAGCGGCCCAGCGATGCTTGGATGGTGTCACCACCAAGGTTGGGGTCCGGGCTGGTGAACTCGCCGACAACGGCCGCTCCGATGGGGCGGCGTCGGTTCTCGGCTCGCAGGGGTCGGTTGGTACGCGTACCGCTCAACGAGAAGCGGCCCGAGCTGATCTGGTGGCCGACGTTCCGCTGCTGGGCGATGCCATGGCGACTGGCTCGGTGTCGGGTGAACATGCTGATGTGCTCGCCCGCCGTACCGGCCGTTTGAGCGACGAGGAGCGTTCGGCGCTCGATCTCGATGCCCTTGCCGCCCGAGCCGCCGAGCTGCCGGTCGATACCTTCGACGCCGTGGTGAGGAAGGCGGTAGACGCGGCCAAGGCCGATCACGGCCTGAGCGACACGGTGAACCGCCAAGCTGCCTCGGAGTTCCGCCACTGGTTCGACCGGGCATCAGGCATGGGCCGCTTCAGCGGGGCATTCGACCCCGAATGTTATGAAGGCTTCGTCGCCGCCATCGAGTCCCGGCTTACAGAGCTGGCGAATACATCCGATGAGGCCACGGCCAAAAACAGGAATCTGGCTGCTCGGGCGGTGCACGATCTCGTGACCGGAGGTGCTGGCGGTCGCCCCTCGGCTGCGGTTGGGTTCGTGATCGATCGCGCCAGCCTTCAGCACGGCTTCCACACCAACACCGTGGCCCAAACGGTTCTCGGTCAAGATTTGCCGCCCGAGTCGATCGCTCGGCTCTGTTGCGATGCGGTTCTCCGCCGGGTTGCGCTGGATGAGCGGGGCGTGCCACTCAATGTTGGTCGCCGTTACCGCACCGCCACCGATGCCCAATGGGCTGCGGTAAAGGCACTCCACTCCACGTGTGCGTGGGCCGGTTGCGAACGCCCGATCACCTGGTGTCAGCTACACCACATCATCGAATGGGAACATGGCGGTCGCACCGACCTGTGCAACCTCGTCCCCTTATGCAGCGAGCATCATCATCGGGTGCACGAAGGGCGGTGGACGATCAAGCTGCTACCCGATCGGAGCCTCGAAATCTTCCGACCCGATGGTGCCCTTCATGAGATTGTGCCGCCGCCGAGTCGTAATCTTCCAAAGCTTGAGTAGGTGTCTACCGGCCGAGTCGTCGAGTCTGCTGGAATAGAGGTGTGGCAACCACCGTGAAGCAGCTAACGGCAACCACGAGATCTGATGTGGAACATTGGCTTCTTCGGCGCGGGGTCCCTCACCTGGTCGCCAACTACACGGCACGGGAACGGATCTGGACGCGGGCTCGCCCGATCTTGATCATCGCCTTGGTGATGCAGGTGTTCCTCGTCTTTGGTGATCGCTTTACCGGCTGGACGCAGCTCCTCGTCTTTCTCATCGCTTTGGCCGTTGTCGGTACGGCCTGGCTCGGGTTTCGTCGGTGGCGGGGGATGAGCCCGTTCGACACCCGAGGTGGTGTCGGCTGGCAGCAGCTCGCCTTCTTCGTTCTCGTCCCCACGGCGGTGAGTGCGCTGGCGGGAATCGGCATTGCGTGGACGATGGCGGTCGTTGCGCTCGGCAACCTAGCCTTTCTCGGATTGGTGTATGTGGTCGTTGGCTTTGGGTTACTACCGCTGACTCGGTGGGCGCTCGGCACGCTGGGCATACACCTTCTGACGCTCACTCGATTGCTGGCCCGTACCCTGCCCGTGGTTCTGGTCTTGACCGTCTTCATGTTCATCAACGCCGAGATCTGGCAAGTGGCCTTGCTCGCTCACTGGACAGCGGTCGTGGTGGCCTGCGGGCTCCTAGCCGTGATCGGCACGCTGTTCATCGCCATCTCAGCCGACGATGTCGTAGACGCAGCCCGAGAAGCAACCCTTGACCCCGACGAAGCCGAGGCCTACCTCGTTGGTACTCCGCTCGAAGGTTTCAAACCGTCGTCCAACCACCTCGACCTCGACCGCAGCGCCCGCATCAACCTGCGCCTGGTCGTAGTCTTCTCGATCGGGGTGCAGATCGTGCTCGTCGGCCTGCTCATCGCCGCCACCTACGTTGGTTTCGGTCTGCTGCTCGTACCGTTCGAAGTCCTGGAACTGTGGGGCAGCGGATCCGGTGTTGAGTACAACGTGCTGGCCGAAGGCGAAATGCTTGGCTTCCCGCTCACGCTCACCGCGGAGCATCTCGCGGTTTCGGCTCTCGTCGCCACCATGTCGGGGTTGAGTGTGGCCGCCTCAGCCGTAACCGACGACGCCTACGCCCGCACCTTCACCGTGCAACTCCACCGTGAGCTTCGCCAAAGCCTGGTCGTGGCCAGAACATATCAAGCCCACGTGTCGTCATGAACGAGATCGTGCCAGCAGCGGTGGCCAAGACAACGGCGATCTAGCAGGCCGCCCCCGACCATCTCTCAACCTGCCAGCCCTCGTCGGTGTTGGCGACGTCTACCACGGTTAACGCGAAGTTCTCGTCGGCCAAGATGACGTAGGAGAGGCGAGTCTGGTCGGTGTCGGAGAGGTAGGCCGTGTACCCGCTCGTGATGAGCGGGGGGTCGGTCGTCTGTTCCTCGTTCAGGAAATGAGCCAACGCGTCCTCCGGGCTCGGGTGGAACGATCCGCTGCCAGAGCCGACCTTGGGACCAGCGTCTGGCAAGCCGTCGCAACTTCCGGTGGCCGCCACGGTTGGAACATCGATGGCAGTGATCGTGTCGACCACAAGGTCGCCGTCTGATTCACCGCCCGATTCACCGCCCGATCCACCGTCCGATCCGGAGTCAGGGTCGAAGTCAGGGTCGTTGAGGCCACTCGTCGGATCAAGCTCGGCGATGGTCAAAGGCATACCGAAGCTCAGTTCGCCGCTGAGTGCGGTCATCCACCAGTCGACGGCTTCGGTGGCGCCGAACAGAATGATCTCGGCGCTCGAACACGGATCGTCAGCATCGAGGCCAACCCGAGTGAGTACGTAGGCCTGCAAGGTAGCGGGTGACGGGCCATCGCTGGCGGTGTCCATGAACGGTGCCCAGTTTGGATCGGTCGTCCACGAGACTGTCGGTGCACCTTCGGCGACCTCGCTTGTGATCAGGTCCGGAACTCGGGCCAGCCGTTGAGGGTTCGCTGGGCGACGTACCTCGATCGATGCCAGATCGCCGGGATAGTGCCAAGCCCGCTGATTGATCAGCACAGGTTCCGGTGAATCGGGAGCGGCCCCTTCGTCTAATGAGCCGAGCAAGGTGCCAACGTCGATCGGAAGGGGCGACTGGGGATCGCACGCCTCGCCGAACCCGGTGGCGGCAACCGCGAACTCGGCAATGCCGATCGTTCGTTGCCCAACATTGGGCACGTCGGTGACACTCCGCAACCGAACGATCACCGGCACGGGGTCGAGAGCCATCGTGGTGATCAGTCGGCCATCGTCGCTCCAGCCGGCGGTACCCGAAGGGTTGGCCGCAGTCGGGTCGTAGCCATCGGGATTGGGAGCGGTCGCCACCATTACTCGATCCACGGTAGAAACATCGGCTAGCAGAGTGCCGTCGGTGGTATGGCTTGCCTCGATGGTGATGTCGGCCACTGAACGCTCAATAACCTCGACACTGAGCGTCGAAGTCGTGACCGCCACAACGCCTTGCTCGAAGAGCGGACCAAGGCGGACCACGAGAAAACCCTCAGCGCCAGTGTCGACGCTCCAGCTGTAGACGGTCAACGAGTCGACCGTCTCAAGCTTGATCAGTGTCGGCGATGATGAGAGCTGATCCGTGAGGTAGGCGAGAGCGATGGTGCCTGGATCGGACTCGTGAGTGCTGAAAACGACCGGCCCCGAGACGAGGTCGATGCCGGGCGGCAGGGAGCTCTGAACAGCATCGAGGTGGAAGCCAGGTTTCGCTGGCTCGACCGAGCCGGCCTCCGACGCCTGGCCTGTAGCGCCATCGGTGGTTGCCTCGTCGGCGGTTGCCTCGTCGGCGGTTGCTTCGTCGCCGGTTGCTTCGTCGCCGGTTGCCTCGTCGCTGGTTTCGATCGGTGTGATGCTGGATCGTGCCGCCATCAGCGAGTAGCCGCCGACCGCGATGAAGGCGAGTGCGGCCGCTGCGGCCAGGGCCTGGAGGGGAACGGGAGCCCGCCGGTACCAGGGTTCCTGTCGGGCCCGATAGAAACCGTTGTTGTCGGCCGTCGTGGCTGAGCGAGTGACATGGTCGAGATCGGGAAGTTCAGCATGCGCCGAGGAGATGCTGGCAGCCTTCTGTTGGAGCACTCGACGAAGATCGGTTTCGACCTTCTTTTCAACGCTGGACACCGAATCACGAACAGGCGACCCACTAGCAGTAGCAGTAGGTTCACGGTCGGCTGAACCATTTTGGGCAGTGTTCATTGCTCGATGTCCTTTCTGAGTTGGCGGAGGCCGCGGTGGATCATGGTGCGAGCGGTGGCTGGCCGACAGCCGAGAATGTCGGCGATTTCGGCTGTCGGCAGGTCGAGGTAGTAACGCAAGATGAGGGCGGTGCGGCGGCGTTCATCCAGTGCATTCAGCGCATCCCACAGTTCGTCGGCTTCGAGTAGGTCAGGTTCGGGGCGATCGGGTGGGTGGGCCTGGGCCACCGCCTGGCGGCGACCCCAGCTGCGGCACCCGTTAACCACCGCCGAGCGAAGATAACTCCAGGGGTGCTCAACCCTGTTCCACGCCCGCTGCGTATTGATGAAAGCATCCTGCACCACCTCCTCGGCTATCGCTTGATGGCCGGTGAGGAGGTAGGCCAGCCGTACAAGGTCGACCCTCCGATCGACAAAGAGGTCGACGAGGGGTTCAGCCCATTGCACGTTTGGTTCGATGCCGTCATCGATTGTGTGGAGTTTTTCCCCCATTGCTACCTAGACGTCGAGCGACGGTGATGTGTTCCCCGACTTTTTCTGCCTGGGACGATCCCGGTCAAACAAACTACGATTCGGATCCATGAACCTCCAGGAGCAGCAGGACCGTGAGGCTATCCGCTACACCTTGTCGGTGTACACCAATGCGGGGGACCGCGGCGCGCTCGACGAGCTTGGCTCAGCCTTCGCCGAGGATGCAGTGGCCGAACTCTCAACCCAGGTTCTCGAAGGGCGCGAGAACATTGTGGCCGGGTTGGCCGCCGCCGTTCGTGGCGATGACGGTTCATTGAATGCCGCTCTCACGTTCCTTCGTCATCACCTGACCACCTCGCGCGTTGAGTTCGATGGGCCCGACGCGGCCCGGGGCTGGACCTACGTGTGGGTTCAAACACCGATCGGCCTCGACCACAGTGGCATGTACGTCGACCGGTTCGAACGACGCGGCGACCGATGGCTGATCGTTCACCGCCGCATCAAGCTGGACTGGATCGCTCCGAACTCGCTGGTGTTAGACCCATCCCTGCTCGACGATTGACGGTGCTCGACGGGCCTACCTACGATGGGGCTGGGCGTGGTGTCCATGCCCGCAACCACCGACAACCGAAGGGTAGGCGCCATGCAACGCCTGTTTTCCACGTTTGTGATCCTGGCCGTGCTCGTAGGAACGGTGCTTCTGGGTGGCGTGTCTAGCGTTGATGCCACCGTTGATACTGCGGTTGATACGGCGGTTGAGCTTGCACCAACGCGTACCGCGAACCAGCCGGTGGTGTTTGTTCACGGCTACACCGGCAGCGGCGCTAACTGGAACTCCGCTGTCGCCAACTTCCGCTCGTCGGGTTACGACGCCAACGAGCTGTTTGTCTTCGAGTACAACTGGCGCCAGTCGAACGCAACGACAGGGGTGCAACTGGCCGGTTACATCGATGAGGTTCGAGCGGCCACCGGATGGCTGACGGTTGATGTGGTCGCCCATTCGATGGGTTCGCTGTCGTCGCGGTACTGCATCAAGCTCAAGGGTTGCGGAGGCAAGGTCGATTCGTGGGTCTCGCTGGGTGGTCCGAACCATGGGTCGTGGCTCGCCCTAGGGTGCGCCCTTCTCCACACCTCCTGCGCTGAGATGGTGCCGACCTCGTCGTTCCTAGCCCAGCTCAACGCTGGTGATGAAACACCGGCGACCGCGGCCAGCTACACCACGATTCGCACCCCGTGCGATCTGGTGGTTTGGCCCTCAAGCTCAACCGAACTGTCGGGAGCCAACAACCTACGCACCAGTTGTTTCGTCTCACACCCCGGGCTCACCAGCAACGGGCGAGTACTCACCTGGGTGAAGAACGCTCTTTAACCGGTCGGTGAAGTCGTTGATGGCGAGCTCGCCGGACTCAGGAAACACGACGGGCTGCATCGCGACTGGATCTGCGCTTACGGGGGTTGGAGTTCGGTGTTTGTTTTGAACTATGCCGAATCGGGTCCGACGCTGGACGAACGGTTCGCGGCCGCACAAGCGGTGCTCGGCGGCACATGGCGACCTAGCTGATCGTCAAGGTCAAAAAGGTTGATGATCTCTGCATCATCAGCAAGATCCAGCGCAGGCCGCAGTAGCTCACCTTGCGCCGGTTGCGGCCGATGTGAACGTGTGTACCTCCTCGCGCCTGTTGGCGTGTCCGCAGATGGGCCGACAGCCTCCGACACTGGCTCTGTTCGGCGACGCCTAGACATCCCTGTTCGGCTGCGGTGGGCCCTCATCTGCGTGGTTTGCTATCACGGCGCCCTGCTGCTGTTCGGTACCTACCAGGGAACCTACGACGCCTACGTTCACATCTTCCTGGGCGACCACTACGCCAGGGATTGGTTCAGCACCTGGGACCAACGCTGGTACACCGGCTTTACCACCGTGTCATACCCGCCAGGAACACACATGGCCATCGGGGCGGGCTCCAAAATCTTCGGCAGTTTGGAGCGAGCCTTTGTCGTCATCCAGATCCTGGCCCTGCTGAACCTCACCATCGGTGTGTACCGGTTCTCGCGCATGTGGGTTGACCGCGAGGCGGCCGCCAACGCCGCTCTGCTTCTGGTCTTCTCCTCGGCCATCGCCGAGACGGTTCATCTGTTTGGCCAACTTCCAACGACGTTTGCTCTCGGCTTCCTGCTTCAATCCTTGCCCTTTATCAAGCGCTGGGTGTTCGAAGGCCGACTCATCGATCTGCTCTCGGGCATCGTTGTGCTGGCTGCATGCACCGCAGGCCATCACGTAACCACCCTGTTCGGATCGGTGTTCTTTCTGGGTCCGGTCTTGGCTGCTGGATTGCTGGATCGATCGCGTATCCCTCGGGCGGACGAGGATGGCCTGGGCGATCCGCGCGTCCAGCTGGCCACGTTGGGCCCGCTAGCGGCCCGACGGTTGCGACGGGTCGCAGGCCCCCTGATACGTATCGTCGTGGTCGGGCCGTGCATCTTGATGGCCCTGGTTGGTGTAGTGCTGCCGTACTGGATTTGGTCGGCCACCGACCCCATCGTGCAGATGCCAATCCCGCATGGCAGTCGCGCCAACTTCCTGGCCGATCGCAACATCGGTTTGGTGTTCTTCGCCATCCCGTGGGGCCTGATGTTTTTCCTGCTGCCCTACACCCTCATCCGTGCCACCCTCAACCGGCGGTGGCCGCTCGCAGCCTCGATCTTCCTGCTCTTCGTACTGGGAACCGGCGGCACGACTCCGGTGCCTCGACTCATCCTGGGCCCGGCCTTCGATATCTTGACGTTGGATCGTTTCACCTTCTGGGCCGCGATGATGATTTTGCCGCTGGCCGGTGAGTTCGTCGCCAGCATGGAGAAGGGGAGCGTGGCGGCGTGGATTCGCAACACCGGCGGCAAGCGGCTGTTGGGGTTCGCTCAAACGTTCTTCGTGGTGGCGATGCTGTTCGCCTCGCTGTTTTCGGCCACCTTGTCGCAGCTTCGCCCTTTCCAGCCACAACGCATCGATACCGATCCCATCGTGGCCTTCATCGAGAAGGATCAGCACGAACGATGGCGGTTCCTCACCTTGGGTTTCGGTGATCAGATGGCGTGGCTCTCGGCTCAGACCACCGCCACCCAAGTGGACGGCAACTATCACTCGGTCCGCCGCCTTCCCGAGCTCACCTCAACCTCGGTGGAACGGCTCGAAGGGGCAAAGTACCGGGGTATTTCTGGGCTGGGTTCGCTCCAACAGTTCCTTGAAGTGCCCGAGAAGTATCACCTGAAGTTTGTCTTCAGCAACGACAAGTTCTACGACCCCCTCCTCCATTTCAATGGGTGGGTCCGGCTGGGCCCGTTGGAGAACGGCATCATGGTGTGGGAGCGTGCCGACATCCCGCCCCTGCCGGCTCAGCTTCCCACCCGTGAACGGCCGAAGCTGCTTCGGATCATGTGGGGTGTGGTGCCACCCACCATGATCCTGTCGGCGGTAGCCATCCTGTTGTGGACGGCGGCCGGTCAGCCAGGAGTAGGCAAGAAGATCGACAAGCGCCATCTCGATGAGCGCGTCATCCTCGGGCCATTCCGCTGGTTCGACGGCTTCCTCCAACGCATCTCGTTGAAGCTGCCACCCGATGCTGAGCCGAAAACGGCGGGGGCGTGGACCGAGCGCCTCTTCATCGCGGTTCGAGCCCGCCTGCGACGCAAGCCCAGCACGTGGAACAAGCGGTTTCGCCTTGCGGTCATCGTTGCTGCTGTGCTGGTTGTCCCCGTGAGCAAGCTCACCGCAGACACGCCACCACCCGATCCAGCCGAGGCCGCTGCTGGCTACTTCGACGACTTGGATTTCCGGCGGTTCAGCGACGCCTACGCCCGGCTCGATCCAAACACTCGCCCCGACTATGAACTTTGGCGTCTTCAACTTTCGGTCAATGGCGGCATCCTCGCATCCTTCGCCAAACTGGATCTGTTGGAGACCGCCACGATCCTGGTCGACGGGGACCGCGCCACCGTGCGCGCCGACCTGACCTATATCACCGCTCTCAACTGGTATCCGGTGGTGAAAGACATCGAACTCATCAACCGCGATGGCGACTGGTTCATCTTTGCCGACCTGGCCGACCCCACCGTTCCCCCCGACCAGCTGGTACGTCGCTCAGGGGTTGACTACCTGATCCAGGGTCGGCGCCGAGTCACGTCGGCCACCACCGACCTGGCTGACGTGCAGGACCGGCCCGAGCTCTATCTGCGTAGCGGACGGCTCATGGAAGTGGATGGTCAGCCCGTTGTGGTTGGCGAAGTGATGAACCTCGATGTCGACCCGGCCGACCTCACGATCACCGCAGCTCTACGCAACCAAGCGGGCGACATCATCGCCCGCTACAACGCCACGGAAGAGATCATCCACACGATCCGGCCTCGGGAATCCACGCCGTTTCTGATCCGCTTCGAAGAGGTAGCGGCCGGGACCGACCTCGATTTCGATCCCCTCGACTACACGCCGATTCAGCTCACCGACGAGATCTTCGAAGTCGAGATTTACGCCAAGGCGGTGGTCACCCAATTCAACCTTTATCGCGGGCTAGGGGTGAACAATGCTGAGCTGGTCGAAACCACCGACGGTGCGCTGCGACTGGAAGGTGAACTTCGCAACGACGGTACGGAGGAAGCCACGATCCCGATGATCCTCGTGAGCTTTCTCGACGACGACGGCGATGTGGCGTGGGTGCAGCACTACTACATGGAGGACGCCGTGCGTTCGCAGCGGCTGGGCAGCTTCTCCTTGGAGCTACCCGATCTCAGCACCATTGCCATCACCGATGTACCGGTCAAGCTGTTCGCCAACGGCATCCTGCCCACCGAAGACCCATTCGCGCCGAAACCTCCGCTTCTGATGCTGCCCGAAGATGCCCCGTTTGCTTCTCTTCGGGTGGATCTGACCACGTTCACAGGAAGCGAATCGTGACCTCGATTCGCCGACTCGCGCGATGGTTCGTGATCGCCCTCGTCGGCCTTGTTGTCGTCTGGAAGGTGGTGGCGCCCGCCCCAAAGGTCGTCGTGGCGACACCTCCCCAAATCGATGTCGACGAGTTGGAGATCATTGCCGAGGAAGAGGTCGAAGCGGGAGAAGCGTTCATCGTCGAGGTGCAAGGCGGCGCCCCTGACGTGCCGGTCGAGCTGGTCGTCGACGGTGGCTATCACGGACGTAGGTTCACGGCCAGCCCGGAGGACCAGAGCGCCGAGTCTGTCACTGGATCTGTGGCTAGCTTCGAGGTACCCGCAGCTCTTTCGCCCGAGTCGGGAACCGTGCAGCTCACCGCAATCCAAGGCCGCCGGGTTGCATCCGGCACACTTGAGATGATCCCGGGCGAAGCGGTAGACCCGCTCAACGTCTACCTGGGTCCGCGCACCGTGGTGGCCGACACCGAACATTTCAGCATGGTGGTCGCCGTGCCCCGCGATGTTTGGGGCAACCCCGTCGTCGATGGCACCGACGTGACGTACACGGTGAACCGACCCGATGGCGCGGTCGACAAAGAGATCGTGCAAACCGATGGTCTCCTGGCCTGGCTGAACATCTTCTCGCGCACCAAGGTGGGACGAACGAGGGTTGGCATCGAGGTGGGACCGGCCGGCGGCGTGGAGGAATCGTTCCTCGAGGTCGCCGACATTCCCCTGGTGTATGACGTGGAGGTCGTTGGCACGCTTCCACTGGCTGACGGCTCGTCGCTCGTCACGATTCGTACCGCGACCTTGATCGATCAGTACGAAAATCCGATGCCCGACGGCACCACGGTGTTCGTCGATCTCGACGGGGTCACGGGAAGACGCCACCTTTGGGGTGAAACCATAGCGTCGGTTGCCGAGTTCACCTTCGAGGCACCCGAAGTGCCGGGCGCTGTGTGGCTGAGCGCGACCGCCTCGGGGGTAACGAGCGAACGGCGGCGCCTCCTCTTTGCTCCCGCGGTTACGTCGTTTCCCTTTACGACCACTGAAACACCTGATGGCTTACGCATCGACATCGGCCAGGTGCGCACCGCCCGCCGAGCCTACGTGGCTGACGGGACCACGGCCTGGGTGGAGGTAGACGAGGTTGTATCTCCGGTGCAGCTTCGCGATGGTCTTGGCTCGATAACGCTCCCCGACGCCAAGCCCGAAGACGTTAGCGTGACGGTGCTTGGGGCCCAGGGAAGGCTCGATGCGTGAGCGTGACGGCATGAGACGGAAGGCGTTGGTAAAGCTCGCGATCTTCGGCCTGATGGTCTTGATGGCGGTTGGCGTGGTCTTGTTCGCCGGTCGCGGACTGGCCCTCGTGTCGCGAAGCGAGGAAACGGCGGCTGTTTTCAATGTTGCCGCTGAGCTGCCAACCGAACTACTCGGCTCGGTCGACTGGTTGCCCGACGACGAGAACCTTCCCCGCCAGATGGAGCCGCTCACCCGGGTCGATATCACCGATACCTGGCTGCGCAGCTGGGCTCAGCTCGCCATCTTGGCCGAGACAGGCGACCAGAGCGGCCTTGAGGTGTACTTCTCAGGGTCAGCCTTGGATGGCCTGGCCGCCGGCGCCTCCGACTGGGCCGAACGGCCAGCCGAACAGATCGGTCACCGGCTCCGCCTCGTGTTCTACAGCGAAGACGGGCAGGTCGTCGGCCTTCGGAGCGAGGAGTCCCGCGTGCTTCGCTCCCATCCCGTCTCGGGCGAACCCGGCTGGTACGACGCAGTTGAAGAGTATGAGGCCATCATGCTGTTGGAAGACGGCAACTGGCGGCTCAGTCATCTCGTGCGGCGGGCCACCGACGGCGCCTGGTGGATCGAACCGCCCGACCCTGCAACCGATCCGGTGCCCGAACAGCTGCGGGGCATCAACTACTACCCACAGAGCGCCCCCTGGCAGCGGGTCTGGCTCGACGTTGATCCCCGCGTCGTGGCCGCCGATCTCGATCGGATCGCAGACCTTGGCCTTGACTCGGTTCGGATCTTTCTCCCGTTTGAGGAGCTGAATGGTCGCTGGACCGAACCCGACAATCTTGCCCCGGTGCTGGCCTTCCTCGACATGGCCGACGATCGCGGTCTCGGCGTCGTCGTCACCCTGTTCGACGGCCGCACCGACCATCGAGTCTTTCGCTGGGACGCCGACGAAGATCACCTGAACCGTGTCGTGCCGGTCCTGGCCGCGCACCCGGCCTTGTTGATGTGGGATCTCAAGAACGAGCCAGACCGTGATGTGGGAATCTTCGACACTGAAATCGACCTCATCTACGCCTGGCTCGGTCACATGGGTCGGGTAGTGCGCGACCTCGACCAGTCAACCCCGCTTACGATCGGCTGGGCCACACCGGAGGCAGCAGCGGCCGCCCCAGCGCTGGTCGACGTTGTGTCGTTCCACTACTACGGAGAAGCCGATGAACTATCGGCGGCGGTGGAAACGATTCGGGCCAACCAAGGCCTGGGTGTTCCCCTCTTGCTCAGCGAATATGGCCTTCCCACCTGGAACACGATCTTTCCCGGCGGTCACACCGAACAGGAACAAGCGGCCTACTACGCCGACATCTTGCAGGTGGCAAACGAGGTCGATGTGGGAGCGACCATGGCCTGGACCTTGTGGGACCTTGCCGAACCTCCGCCCGACGCCGGGAGCCTCCCGTGGGCGACCGGACCGCAGACGACGCTCGGTTTGTTGCATGCTGATGGCTCCGAAAAGCTTGCGGCCGCCGTGGTTGGTGAGACCGACCATGCCGCCCTGGAAGCGGTGGCGAGACCCGGGATTTTCCATCGGTTCAGGAAGCGGTTCTGGATAGTCGCCGCCGTCATGGGTCTTGGGCTGGTGACGCTGCGCCAGGTAGGCGGTGTGTGGAAGCGGCGCCACGATGCCCAGTCGCTTGAAGGCAGCTAGTTGAGAGCGGCGGGCATCAGCCGGTAGCCAACGCCTCGCACCGTCTTGATGTGGCGGCGGCCGCCGATATCGATCTTCTTGCGCAGGTTCGCCATATGCACGTCGACGACATGGGTGTCGCTAATCCAATCCGTGCCCCACACCGTCTCCACCAGCAGTTCGCGGGTGTACACCATCTCCGGTCGTGCGCTCAAGGCTGTGAGCAGATCGAACTCGATCTTGGTCAGCGATATCTCCTGGCCAGCCACCCGAACTTCATGGGCTAGCACGTCGAGCTCCAATTCGCCGAAGACGCGAGTTGGAGCTTGCGATGCGTTGTCTGGTTCGACGAGTTCTTCCGGCGTTCCCGCCGGATCCGGCCGCCGGGGCCGACGCAACATCACCTGGATACGCAGGGCGAGCTCTCGGGCCGAAAAAGGCTTGGCGATATAGTCGTCGGCGCCCACAGAGAGGCCGACGAGCCTGTCGACCTCCTCGTTGCGTCCTGTGACCATGATGATGTAGGCATCGGTGAACAGGCGAAGCCGTCGACACACCTCAATACCGTCCATGTCGGGTAGCCCAATATCGAGCAGCACGACATCAGGGTCGAGTTCTTCGGCTTTCTCCAAACCCTCGGTACCGGTGGTGGCGAAAATCAGGTGATAGCCAGCGTCGCTTAGCGATGCCTCGATTACGAGGCGGAACGGCGCACTGTCCTCGACCACGAGGACAGACACCGAGGTCGCTTTGTCGATCTGGCTAGATGAACCGGGCAGATCGGGGGTTGGAAGTGTCTCCGCCATATAAACAGGTTCGGAACAACACGGCGCAGCTTTAGTTGAGGACGCACCTAGCGGACCTTGAGGAAACCTTGATTGTTTCATGGGATGGCCTAGAACCTCGGGCTTCAAGATGGTTCAAGGAAACGAATGACCGACCCGAAGGAACAACTATCATGTGGAAACCTAATCTCGCTCGTGCAGGAATAGCTCTGGCCATGCTGGCTGCTTTGGTACCTGCGACGGCGACCAGCGCCGCAGCCCAAAGCGGTACGCCGTTCGTTTGTGATGGCACGCCCTACATCATGCAGAACAGCGAGCTGTTTCGGATCGATCCCGATCCGGCCGACCCGAACCAGTTCGTGTTCAACTCGGTCAACGACACCACCCGTTTCGGCAACTCACTGGCCTACGATGCGGCCACCAACCTCATCTATGGCATTCGAAGCCAGAAGGTTGAGACCTACGACGCCGACGGAAACGTGGTTCGGTCCATGCCGCTACTCAGCCCATGGCCCGGCGGCAGCTCCTACGCTGCTACCACCCTCGGCGATGGCCGCTACGTGGTCGTGCAGTACAACCGTGACTACAACGGCTCGAACGACAACCTTTGGTCCGTCGACCCGGTGACGGGCAACACCAGCTGGATCGGCCCGCTGGCCACCCGCCACGCCGACCTTGCGTTCAACCCGGCCGACGGCTACATGTACCACGTCACCGGCGGCAAGCTCTACAAGATCGATCCCCGAGATGGTTCGCAGATCACGCTTCCGCTCGCATCGGGTCTAGGTAGCCACGGAAGCTCGTGGTTCGATGCGGCAGGCAACCTGTTCGTTCACCACAACGCCACCGGCAATCTGTACCAGGTCAGTGAGATCGGTTCCGACGAAGCCCAGTGGCGTTTAGCTGGCACCGGCGATCCGGTTTCGGGCGGCGACGGCGCCAACTGCATCGGCGGCCTCGACCTTGAACAGACCACCTACGGTACCGATGGCGAGGTGCTCACGAACGAGTCGACCGTGAAGCCCGGCGACACGCTTACCCAGATCTTCACCGTCTACAACAACGAACTGCCAGCCGACACCAGCACCCTGACCGTGTGTGACCAGATCAGCGGAGACGGCGCAACGTACACCGGCAGCTTCGTTACGTCGAACGGTACAGGCTCGCTGGTTTCCGGCGGCGAATCCGGCAGCAGCTCGTTCTGCTACGCCGTGGACGCCCCGTCGAACCTGTGGGGAGATCCGGACACGCCGGCCGAAGATGCGGTCGAGCTCACCGTGGAGCTGCAAATTAGCCAGACCGCTCCCGACGGTGACTCCACCAGCCAGGGCTGGATCGAGCTCGATGGCAATCCCGAGACGAAAGACGTTCCTGCCGACAACACCGGGACCGGAACCGTCAACGACGGCACCGCCGTGACCGTGGCTAGCGTAGAGCCTGAGCCCACCCCTGAACCAGCCCCGGAGCCTGCTCCGGAGCAAGAGGCTCCTACCGAGAGCTATGAAGTAAGCGACGCTGGCCTAGGCCAGGGTGCTGCATGCCAGCTGTACGCCGACGAGAGCATGCTGCCTCGAGTAAGCGTCGACGATGTCGTAATCGTCAATGAACCAACGAGCCTCTTCAGTAGCGGCTTCGACAACCTCAACGGCATCTCCATCCTGTCGGGCGCATGGTCGGTCGACGGTGGCACCCTCAACCAGCTCAACACCTGCGGCAGCGACTACACGGCTCTGCTGAACACCTCACCGGTTGAGCACTTCACCTTGACCGCCAACTACAGCAGCATCGACACCGGCAACAACGCTGGCCTTACCTTTGGTGTGAGCAGTCTCGACACTCGATCAGGCGCCATGCTGGTCGACCTAGCCGACAATGGCGAGACTATCCGCTGGGGCTACTACGACGCTGAGGGCTACTACCAGTACGTCGGCTCCGCCAGCATCACGCCGGTAGCCACCGGCGAAGCAGTGAGCCTCTCGGTCGAGGTGCACGGCGCCACAGCCACCATCTCACTCAACGGTCAGGAAATCTCGACCATCGAGACCCAGAACGCTCGTGGCTATGTGGGCCTCGTGTCCAGCCTGTCAACCGTGGCCTACGACGACGTGCAGCTGATCGCTCTGCCTGCGGCCTAGACGGCGCATCGTCGCACTAGTCACGTTCAATCCACAGTATCGAAACCGCCCGACCTTACGGAAATGAGATCATGACCAACGCATCAAGATTTGCCCGAAAGGTCGTGGCACTTGCCCTGCTGCTCGCTACCCCTGTGGTAGCGGGCTGTGGGGCACGGGCATCTGAGTCGTCGCCACCAACAACCGACAAGCCAGCTGAGCTGAGCTTCGTCGACGATGATCCCAACGACCGTTTCCCTGATGCCACGCGGATCAGTGCCGACGAGACGGCCCTGCCTGCATTCAAATTCACCACGACCGAGCTTGAGACCGGGGCCGAGGTGTCGGGCAACTTTCTCTTCGAGCAGTCGCCGATGATCATGACGTTTGTAACCCCGACGTGCGTTGTTTGCGTCGCTGAGTCGCATGAGCTGATCGTGGCGGCCGACGCCAACCCCGACATCACCTATGTGATGGTTCACACCGGCGTCGACCAGGCTTCCTACCTCGACTTCGTCGACAACGCTGGTCTTCGCGGCGAGAACATCATCAACATCAACGACACCCAGGGTGATCTGCTAACGCGGTTCCGGATATTGGTTGAGCCTTCAAGCATCTTCATCTTCCCTAGCGGCGAGATTCGTTCGGCCACAGGGGCATTGGATGCGCATGGTCTCGAACGAGCAGCCGAGATGCTGCGCGACGGCGCCTAGAACGTTCGCTGATTTGCTCGAAGTGGGGCCCAACCGCCGCGGTTGGACCCCCACCGATCAGCGATCGCTTGGCTACGGCACCTGTGGGATTTGAGTCCACAGACCGTTGCGGTCAGCGATCAGTATCTTGTCGGCACCGTTGACGTCGCCGTCCATGTTCACATCGCTGCTTGAGTAGACGCCGAAGTTGCCATTCTCGAGTTGCCACCGCTGCAGATCGGCTGGGTTGATGTCGTAGAGATCGCTGTTTCCCGCTTGCACCGTGTTGCCAGCAATCATCGCCCATCGACCGTCACCATCGGCGTCGGTCTGATGGAACCCAGGGAACGGGCCGACATCGGAAACGGTCCAGTCGAACTCGAGCCGATTGTTGCTGGTCACGGTCAGAAGGGTTGACGACACCGGCAGGTGAGACTTGTGGCGCACCACGATGTAGTAGCTGCTCTTGGCGAGCTTTGCCCTAAGCGGCCCTCCCACCATGCTGTGCACGATGTCGCCGTCTGATTCGACGATTGCGTGCACTGTTTCCACCAGAACTGTTGGATCTGCACCGTCCCGAATCTCAAGCTGCACCCAGTCGACCGGATCGTCAGGACCACTGGCGGTCAAGACCTCTCCCCCCATCGTTGACGGGAGCAGCATTCGATCGTTGAGATCGGTTCGCATCGTAGCGAGACCTGGTTGATCGGCCCCTTCCAGGAAGACCCGGAGATCAAGCCGTACCGTTGGCGTGTTGGCCTTTGCCGCCGACGGTGCTGGCGCAATCGCTAGCGCCGTACTCATCGCCATCGACACTGCTGCCATCGACCGTTTACCAAGCCGACCGACTCGACGTCGGCCGCGTTTATGGAGCTCTTTTCTCATTTCTCTATCCCTCCGATAGTCATCCCATGTGGCCCGCTTTGGGCCTGCTCACACACCACCACGAAGCAAGGTCGACGTGGGGGTCGCGGTGGAGATGTACCCAAGCCGATCGAAAACGTTCCGAGATTCGAGCCCAGTCCGTAACGCTCGCCGCTCTCGGTGGTTGGTAGAGAAAGGAGGCGAATGATGACGGCAGACTACGTGGTGATCCCAGCGGAGATGAGAGCTCTCGCTTCGGTCTACTCCGTTGTCTCCGTCGACTTTCGCTCGGCCGAAGTCAAGCTTGGAAGAGAGCGAGCCTCGGTGGTGCTCAACGCAGCGCAGCCGGGCTTCTCGGTCGCAGGGTTCGATGGCCGATTCAATGAGACGATCCGGTCGCTGCGCCTGATCGCCCAGCAGACCGATGACGACGCTCGCGAGATCTCTGGCGCTGCTCAGGCTGCACTGGTCGCTGACGTCAGCGGCTTCGACTGGACCGGCACGCTGATCGATTTCGTCGCCGGCGACCTTGCGTCGTTCTGGAATACCACAGGCCGCGACGCGACATCGATCGGGTCGCTCACTGCTGGCGCAATCCGAATCGGGCGAACCGGTGTCTATTTGGCCAGCGGGCTCGACTACAGCAAGTTCCCCGTATCCAACACCGGGTTGATTGGCCGAAACGTGGCCAAAGGGATCGAGCGCGTTCCCAAATTGGCTCGCTACGGACGATGGCTTGGCAGCCCAGCAGCGACCACAGCGTTACGACGAGCGGGCTTCGTCGGCCGCCTTTTTCCTAGCGCCCAACCCGGTGACCGGGGCTCTCGTGATCGGTACGGGAGCGGTCTGGCTTGGCGCTGAGATTGTCGACAACTGGGACGCGATCAGCGAAACAGCGTCAGAGGCATGGGACGCTGGCACCGACCTTCTCGGCGATGTCGCCGACATCTCTATCGACAGTGTGGTGACGAAGCCAGCGGAGTTCGTGGCCGACGGTATCGGCTCGGTCGCGAGCGGTGTAGGCGACCTAGTGTCGGATTGGTTCTAGAACAACATCTAAGGTTGCTGCTATGAAAAACCCGTTGCGAGGCCTGACGAATGCCGGAACTCATGAACAGCAGTCTCGCGAGAAAACTGACTACAGCGGGTGGGAGCACGGTCCTGTCACGGTTGGCGCCGAATCAGGCGAGGCGACGGCGGTGACAGCTAGCGGCTTGACCGTAACCCTTGAAGGAGTCGGAGCATTAGACGATCCAGATCGGTTGATCGCTAAAGCAAGCGGGCAAGGAATCCGGTTCACGGTGGATGGACGGGGGGCGGGCCAGCTGGTCAGCCGTGATCGAGGGCTTCAGGCCAAAGATCGGGTCTTGTGGGTTGCGTTGGACGCCGATCTTGAACCCGAGCTTCGGAGCCGGTTGGAGGCAGCCGACGGCGCCTACTTCCGATCGCGTGGCTACAGCGGCGGGGCACGCCTGGAAGATGAAGATGGTGTTGTTGTGCAGAGATCGTGGCGGAAGCCAAAGACCCGTAGTGGCGTTGGCCCTGAAATCGTCTTGGTCCATCGACTGGTTGATTACGCCCTACTCGCGGTCATTCGCTAAGGGCTGCGAATCCAGGCATGGACTACGACCCGATTCGCTCAACAGTTCTGGCCACAACCGAGGAGCTTGACCAGCTCAGCCGGTTGATCAACGACGGCCTCGATCTTACGGATACGGAAACATGGCGACAGGCCGGATTTCTCGAAACGGAAGCCGTTTCGGATGGTCAGGCGACCGTGCTTGTCCACCCGGTTCTGGCCGGGGTCGCCATGCTGGTAGCCAGACCGACTCGTAGCGTTATCGTCGAACGGTTCGCGGAAGGTCTCGTGGCTGTGTTGTTTGTGTCGTGGGATCAGAGCGGCCGTGCGATCGTGACCGAAGGTACCGATGACGATCGTCTCCTCATCACGGCAACGCAACTCAAACTCCTCCCAGGGCTCTTGAGCCAGAGCTTGCGGATCAACCCAGACGCACCAACCTCGCCGATGCAAAAGGTAACCACCACCGCGGCTGACATAGGTTCCTTGTTTGATGCTGGCGCTCCGGCCTCGGGTGATGACGGGATCGGCTTCATGGCCGACATCAGCCACGGGTTTCGAGCCAGTGCCTCAAACCCGAACGCATCGCTCACCGTGTTTTACTCGGTCACGGAAGGCTTCTGGTCGGTTCGGCATGGCGACCAGGTCGCTGGTGCCACCGTCTCGCCCAAGACTAAGGTGACGCTCGAGCCGCTGAGCCCGGGCGATGTCCTCGGTCGTCTAGGCGATGTGATCACCGGACGAGGCGGGTCTAGCGATTGAGGATAGGCATGTTGGCAACCTCGGCGCCAAAGTGCGCTTGGGGCCGTGAGGGAGTGACCGCCGCCGCAGATTCCTTGCTCTCGATACACCCGGTCACCCTTCGGTACAGATCCTCCCAGGTCGCTGCCTGAGCGAAGTGTGTGATCAAGCATCCATCCCAATAGGTGTAGGTCGCTTCGGGAGCGCAACCGAACGAAGTGTTCGTTGGGCTTGCTGCGGTGAGAACGATGCGGTTTGGGCGGGCTAGCGGATTGACAAAGATGCCGGAATAGCACGCCGAGATCAGCGCCACCGTTGGCCGACTGCCACACGAAGCGCTGAGGATTTCATCGAGCTTGTCTGGCGTCAAACCGTTCGATCCGCGAATGAACCACGAGTGCTTGTTCCCATGCGAGGTGAGGAACAGGATGCAGGCGTCGCCTTCGCCAATGTTGAGGCCGAGCATCGCCTGTTCGATCTCCGCCACCGTGGTGGGACGAACACCGTTCACTTGCTCGCTGGTTTGGCGCGAGAGTTCGACGAGGTTGCCTGCTTGCACACCGCTAGCGACAAACAGACCCTTGACGGCTTTACGGGCGTTGTCGAACGCGGTGATCTCATTGTCGCCGCCGGCGACAACACCCTTGTAGGTCAGGCCGGAACCTGGTCGAGTTGGTGTACTTGAGCTTGTTGACGGGTCCGGTGCGGTTGGCTTGGTCGTCGTTGAGGGCAGGGTCGTTGAGGGCAAGGTCGTCGAGGGCAGGGTCGTCGAGGGCAGGGCCAGCGTTGACTGTGGCTCTGAGGTGGAGGGCTTGGTCGTCGACGACACCGGTGTCGTTGCCCGTGTCGTCGTGGATGCCGGTTCCGATTGTGTTGTTGATGCCAGCGTTGTTTGGATAGCTGTTGTTTGGATGGCTGTTGATTGGGTTGTTGATGCGGGTGTCGTCGAGGACTCGGTCGACTCACCGGTCTGATCGGCCGCTTGAAGCACTTCGAGAACCGGGCGATCTTCGAGGGTGGGCTGCTGGCTTGCCTCGGGAAGTAGGGAGGACTGCGCCGTCGTCGTAGCGCCGCTGGGCGCCTCACCAAGGCTGGCCTGGATCTCGGCCTGATCGCTACCAACGAGACCGCAAGAGGTCACGACCAGCGCGCCAACGCTAAGCAGTAGAAGAGGTTTCGCCATCGTTTTCCGCCGCATCGATAGGCCTTCGGGTCAGGAGCCCTGTTTAATGTAGCACCGGTGGATACACCGCTACCTGTAGGAATGGCGAGCAGTTGTCAAATGTTGCGACTAGGAGCGAGGTGTTCCCTGGCGGTTCGACTTGGCGTTTGGCGAGCTGTGCTGGAGCCTTAGAGCCTTGCAGCGGCCGCCCGAGAGTTCCGAAACTCGCCGTCGAGCGGCCTTGACGATAGCGGCACGGTTCATGGCCGACGACACCGTGATCGATCGGCCACCTCCGCTCGACCTGCTCGGCACCGCAACCGGCACAGTTGCCATCGGCGACGCGACCTTCGTGATCGTGCAAGGTCGGGCGTGGGGATGGTTCGACGCTCGAATCATCACCGTGTTCATCAACCATCCTGGCTCGACTTCTTTGGAACCGATGGCGCCGTCGTGGCGTTGAGGAGGTGATCTTCATTGTGTGTGGGGCTTGTCGACCGTTGGTTGCTAGCCAGCCGATGAGATCACCCCATAGACGCGAAATGGAGTAGTGAATGAAACGACTATCTGCCGTCGTTTCGACGGTTCTTCTCTCACTAATGCTGGTGGCGGTCGTTCCGTCGATTGCCTCGGCAGCCTGTGACTACCGTGACGCCGATTCGAATGGTGGTTGGGGGTGGGATGCCGCGGCCAGCACGTCGTGTCCACCGTTGACCAATGGTTCGAATCCGGTTGATAACTGCGACTACAGCGATGCGCACAAGAACAGCGGTTGGGGGTGGGACTCGACCTCTGGCACGTCGTGTCCACCGCTGACCTCGTCGGCGAGTGGTGGTGACGTCGTCCTCGACGATGATTCACTCCTGCGGCTACGAAGGGAAGCTGATGGTGAACTGGCCGCAGTGAGCGTGACCGACGACAACAAGATGCGGGTAGTCCATGTGAACGCCGCAGGCGGCGTGAAGGTAATCCAGATCGAAGAGGACGAGGGCTCTGAATCGGGTTGGAGCTTGACGGATTGGCACTACGAGGATCGGGCTGCTCTAAACGTCAACCTTCCAGCTAACGCTGACGAGGCTCTCCGTGCGACGGGTTGGACAAAGCTGAGCGACGCTCAGTCCAAGTATCACGACGACCCACCTACGACCGGGAAGGAAAGCAAGTTCATCCACACCGATGGTCGCGAAGCCGTCTACTACGCGGGAACCGGGCAGCTCGTCACCGACCCGACGTATGCCGGCACCTTCAACTATGTGAACCCGAGTCCCGCGCCGGAAGGTTTGACCGACATCGTCGGGATTGTGAACTATGCCGTCGATGGCATCGGGCATCTCATCACCGACATCGTGCCCTACTGGATTGGTGGAAACGCTCGGGTCGAGTCGACTACCCCCAGCGACCGTGACAATGATGGCGTTCCTGACTATCGCGACGAGTTCCCCGACGACCCGACGAGGTGGCAGGAAGACGACGAACGCACGACTACCACGCCAGCGACACCACCATTGGGTACGGAGGGCAGGCCTTCGGGCGAGTGCGGGGGCCGCCGACACTGTTAGCGGCCGAGAAGGTTTGGGCGGGTCGGCTCCCCATCATCAGTGGCCGACCCGCCCAGCTTGGTTTGCGGGCTAGGTCGGCTCGATGGTGATGCTGCCTGCCGGCCCAACGTTGCGATGGATATCGACGGCTCGTACCTCGATCAGCACGCTGGCGCCGACCTGGTCGTCATAGAGGGTCACGAATCCGTGGTCGCTCTGCCCGCCTTGATACGAGGTGAACCGGCCGTCGACGTAGATCTCGTAGCCGAGGATCCCACTTTCGTCGGAGGCTGGGGTCCATCCGATCCGGTAGATGTCGCCACCTTCGATGACGGCTCCACCCTGGAGGACCAGGTCGGTGGGCGCTGTTGGCGGTGTCAGGTCTTGGGGTGTGTCGCCGACGACGATCTGCTCAGACTTGTCGCTGCGGTTGCCGGATGTGTCTACGGCGAGAACTCGAACGTTCCAACGGCCGCCGAGGGGCACGTCAAGAGTGGTAGAGGTGCCGTAGGTCCAGGTGTGGTAGCGATCGTTCACGTACACGAGGTAGCTTCGGACCTCGACATTGTCGGCGGACGGCTCCCAGCGCAACTCGTAGCTGCCGTTGCTGAGCAGTTCAATCTGTAGGCCGGATGGGACCGAGGGCGCTGTGGTGTCTGGTCCGTCCACCGAGACCCCGTCAGACTTGGACGATCGGTTCCCGGCGCGGTCGGTGGCCCGCAGCTGGATCGTGCTGTTGCTGCTCGCTGCTATCTCGACCGATGTGTCGTAGGTCCAGGTTGCGTAGGCTCCGTCGACGTAGACCAGGTAGCTGCGAACCCCGGAGGCGTCATCGGTTGAGGCCGCCCAATCGATCAGCATTGTCCCGTCGGTGGTGGGGGCCAGGGTGATATCGGTTGGCACGGTTGGAGGCGTGGTGTCGTAGGGATAGGTCGAGCCGTCGCTCAGACCGGTGGCGCCCGCCGCTGTCGAGCCGATAAGAAGGGCGGCGCAGGTGGAAGCGGTGAAGGCTGAGATCTGTTTGATGGTTCGTCTGGGTTTCCTCGTCATGGTCCGAAACGTACCGGTCGAGGACGGGGTGCACCATGGCAGATCTGAACGGCTAGAGGGGCCGAACGGCCCAGTGCGCGGGGCATCGCTTGGTTGCGGGGGACTATATTCCAGGTCCATGGATCGCTTTTACCCAATCGGGACCCCTGGTGAGCCTTGGGACCAAGCAGACAGACAGGCGTGGTTTAACGCCCGCTCGATCGAGCGGAGCTACCACGACGAGGTGCTGGTAAAACTTGAAGCGCTTGAGGTCACCTTCGACGGTGCCGGCGATATCGCAACCTACGGTGCACTCCCGGTCGACCCTGAGCGGTATCCACTCATGGCGGTGACACTCCCGTCGACGAGGCCCGATGCGCCCTGGGCTCTCGTGACCGGTGGTGTGCATGGATACGAAACCAGTGGTGTTCAAGGCGCTCTTCGATTCCTGCAGACCGTCGCTGGCTCGTACCGCGATCGTTTGAATCTGCTGGTTGCTCCCTGTGTGAGTCCGTGGGGCTACGAGGTCATCAATCGCTGGAACCCGAACTGCCTCGACCCCAACCGGTCGTTCTATGCGAACAGTCCGTCGGAAGAAGCTGCGCAACTTATGGCCTTGATCGCCGGGCGGCCCGACATGCTCGTACATCTCGATCTGCACGAGACGACCGACAGCGACGAGAGTGAGTTCCGTCCAGCGGTAGCGGCCCGCGACGGCAAGCCGTCTGAGCCAGGCCTCATTCCCGACGGGTTCTACACCGTTGGTGACACCGAAAATCCGCAGCCCGATTTTCAGGCTGCAATCATTGCGGGGGTCGAACAGGTCACCCACATCGCCCCGGCTGACGACGACGGCCAGATCATCGGAACCGACATCACCCAGCGCGGTGTTATCAACTACCCGAACCGCGAACTCGGGTTATGCGCCGGCATGACGGGCGCCCGGTTCACAACCACGACCGAGGTCTACCCGGATAGCCCGAACGCTACGGACGAGATCTGTATCGATGCTCAGGTTGCTGCAGCGCGCGCCGGTCTCGACTTCGCCCTGGCCCACGCCTAGTATTCGACGCAATCGAGGGTCCACCTAAAGGTGATGAAGCCATCGTTGCTCGTTGGGCTGAACCCGCACCGCAACCTCGATATCGATCCATGTGTCGACCGGAAGCGCAATCGTCTCAGCCGAGTTGGTAGCGGTGACCGTCCGCCCGCCGGGCCAACCCGTACCTTGGCCTGCGTGCCATCGTAGGAACGCGTGGATGTCTTCGCTTTACCGTGGCGTCGGAGCCTTCAGTCGTCCATGTCTCGATCGACGAGCCGTCGCCTACCGCGGCGGGCGGTGACCACTCAAGGCCTTCAAAACCGATCTGTCTCTCGAACCGAGAGTGTGCGCCACCTACTGTGCCTCCGCCTGCCGTGCTTCCGCCTACTGTGCCTCCGCCTACCGTGCTTCATCGCTGGTTCCCTTTACCGAGGTTGTGCCGCCACGGTCACAGCAGGGCTTGTTGGACGGGAGAGGAAACAGATCCTCGAATTACTCGGTGGGGATCCAGCTGTGCTCGTTGAAGGAGATGAGGCTTCGCATGCCACGGCGGTTGGCTACGATCCGGCTGACTGAGGCGTGGCTCGCGTGCATGGATGCGCTGGTGGTTTTGAGCACGTCCTGCACGAGTGACCTGATGACGCCGCCGTGGCAGACGACCGCGATCTTGCGACCCGGGTTACCGGCAATGATGTCGTCGAAGCCCGATTTGACCCGGGCGTGAAAGTCCGGTCCTTGCATTGCTTCAAACTTGGCGTTGGCCTCTTCGCGAGACATCGGCTCGAACACCCAAGCCGGCGCGTAGACACCGCCATAGTCCCACTCGGCGATTCGCTCGTCGGTCACGGCGTCGAGGCCGTGCCGATCGGCCAGCGGGACCATCGTTTGTTGAGCTCGCTGCTGGGGGCTCACATAGATGCCGTCGATTGCGGCGCTGGCGAGAAAGTTGGCGGTAGACAAGGCTTGGCGTTCACCGAGGGGAGTGAGGGGTGGGTCGACGATGTCGACCTCCACAAGGGGTTCACCGTGACGGATCAGAATCAGTTCCACGGGTCGTTAGTGTCGCAGGCGGAGGCGTTTTCGTCACATCACGTTCTTGTTCGTGACCTGTTTAGCAGCCGAGGCATCGGCGATGAGTCGGACATGTCGCGTGATCATTAGTGGAGAGCGCTGGAGGCAGCGGAGCTTTCCTCTTCACCTACGAATGCGCAGGTATCGCTCTCGGCGCAGATTGATAGCTTCGAATCGAAGCTATTTCGATATCTTCGAAAGCCTGATCGATAGCTGACTTCGTAGCCAACTTGCTCAACTCTGGAGACATCGAGACTGAGTGTGAAGAGAACTTGGACTTCGTCGCCTGGTGCAAGTTCGTATCCTTCGGTCAGCTCGAACTCGTCATCGAAGAGGTCTGATGCCTTCCCGACTGCTGAACACATGAGGCCTTCGTCCTTTTGGACTCGCCTCAACAGAGGCCCCTCCGCAACCACTGAGTGCCCTGCACCTGACAGCAGGAGGCGTACCGACTCGACGGTTATGATCCGGTCTGTTTCGTTCGACAGAATCTGACAGCCCGATACCAGGTCAGTTCCAATTGGCAGCTGTTCGCCCTGCACTGTGCTGATTGCTTCATCTGCTCCAAGTGATCCCGTCAGGGGGCCCTCAGGGCGGATGACTAGAGCTACAGCCGCGAGTAGCGACAGGACAAGTACTGTCAGGAACGAAATGTTACGAAGGGGTCTCTTCATGGGCAGGTCATTGTCACCGACAAGACATTGCGCAAGGCGGAAGAAGTCTACGTCACGCAGTGGCGTAGAGGTTTGCTATTCCTCAAACCTACCAAACCAATTCGTCTGAAAGATTGGCTTCAATGCGATACCGATGCCTTGTTGGCGACAAAGTTCAGCAAGACGGTCCCCATCTATCAGATCGATTGTTGGTGTTCGGCCGAGAGCTGCCTTGCGTGCTGGTCTGGAGAATCGAGCTGTTGTAATGAGTGCACCATGTTCGGCACCGGCGGCCGATGAGTCGCTCTGAAATAGAGCGACGACTTCTCGGCCTAGCACTTTGCTTGGCTCATAGCGTTTCGCTTGTACAGCCACTGTCGTCGTGAGTACATCTGTTAGCGGCGTAGTGCCGAGGCTCGGTGGCACTACGGGTCGGATAGTGGCGTTTCGGTACTGGGTGGGAGAGTCGTGGTGCTGTTCGTTGTCGTTGGCCGTCGTCGAGTGGTCGTCACGTTGTTTGTAGTGGTCGACGTTGGCTGGCGTGTCGTCGGTGTAGTTGTAGAGGCGGTCGTTGATGCAGCGGTCGTCGTTGTTCGTTCGGTAGTGCTAGTGATTGAGATGGCGGTCGTGGGTGGAGATGTTGTGTTGGAGCCGCCGCTTTCTCCGCAGCCGATGCCGTCGCCGTCGCGGTCGAGGCTGAAATCGTCCTCGCCGACAACGAGGACAGTGCCTGATACGAACCGGGGCCCGTTGCCGCCGCCGCCGGCGCAGTCATAGTCGATCCCATCGTCGATGAGGCACTGGCGTCGGTAGGAGCTGTGGCATTGGTTTCCTGCCGTCGTTGTCTGAGCAGATGTAGTTGTGGCCCCAGGGCTTGTAGTCGTTGGTCTGTCTTGGGTAATAGTTGTGGTCGAGTTCTGGTCCTGCGCTTGGCTGGAGGACACTTGTGTTTGATCGGTCGTGCTATCGGTGGGCGTGTTGGTCGGATCGGCAATGGAGCTGGCTGCACCTTTTGGCGAGGCAGTCGAAGGGGAAGGCTCATTGTGGGCTTGGCCCGCTGAGCTATCGGAATCAAGTGAGGATGGAGCAGCTGGGGTATCGCTACCAGCGCCTACACCCGATGCGTCGGCTGTGTCGTCGAGCAACGTGTTCATCGACGTTAGGCCGGTACTGATCCCCTCATTTGTTGGACCTGTTGCCAATGTCCGGAGGGTCACCGCCGCCACTATCGATGCTATGACGGCCAGAATACACGTCATGATCTTTGTCGCTGTCACGGATATAGCCTAGTTGGGAACTACGCCACACCGATTGTTGCTCATTGTTTGTATTTGCGCTTATTGCCATATCTTTATCGGATCCACTGTGTCTTCACTTGGCTAGATAGTAGAGAGTAATTACGCAGCGTCGGTAGATGTATCTACGGCGAAGAGCGGCCAGCAGAAGACAAGTGAAGGCCTGGGCGGCATGACTGGGCGGATGAAACGGCTGCTCGCTGATCGTGCTCGGGCGTTGATCGCCGAGACGTGTGGCGACATGCCGGAAGCGGCCAAGATCCGTGCGTGTGGCGTTCATGTGCGCCAAGGGCTCGAACATGTCGCCGTTGAGCGCCATCCGAACGGCTACGCCTTCGCCTCTGGGCTTCAGAGCCGCGGGAGTGTGTGGGCCGTCGGCTTGGTCCGGGAGACGGTGTTGATGCCGAACCTGCGGTGCAGGTGTATTCCCGCGAGACCGAGCGGAACGTTACGGCTATGTGGTGTGTGGAGCGCCTGGTCCACGAAACTGTAGCGACCTATATGTCCCGCCCGAACTCTGGCCCGATCCTGCTGGCCCATGAGGGGTGGATGGTTCTACCGTTTTCGAAGAGGACCACGGGGCGGGATAGATGGTCGCTTGTTGACATCAACAGAACTCGATCGAGTCGTCGTGTGGTGACGCCGGGCAGGTCTTCGGCCAGGGTGAATCGCAGCGTAGAAGAAGGAGTCAGGCCACTGGCCCTGTCTTGCTCGAGCCAGTCACAGTTGTAGATAAGCCAAAGCTCGGAGCAGGGTTGATCGGGATGGTGTGACCACCACTCCATTGTGAGCAGGCTGTGAATCTCGACTTCGAGTCCTAGAGTGTCGAGGAGCTGGTTTGCTGTCTCGATGATCGACATGCCCGGCTCGACGACCTGAGTCGGGATGTTCCAATGCTGATCGAGTGCCGATCTTGTGAGCAGGATGCCGTTGTCGCTGTTGACGAAGACTCCGACGGAGATCTTTGTCATTGAGGGCCGCACGGACATCATGCGGAATCTTCCGTCGCGGTTGTCAGGGGGAAGTTCACGACGCCGCCGCCGTATGGCATGTACTCGATCCACTTCCACGGATTGCCGGGTGCGACAATCCAGTAGTCGATGCCGTGCCGCTCGGCGAACTGGCGTTTGGGGCCTCTGTCGAAGGGTTCGCTTGTCGGGGACATGACTTCCACCATCAGGCTGAGCTCGGCAGGCCAGAGAGTCGTGGTGTCCTGGCCTGAGGCCAAGGTGCGGGAGATCACGATGATGTCGGGCACAATCCAAGCCTCGCCGTCTGTGACAAGTAGCTTGTGTATCGGCTGGAGGCTGTCGGGGACGACTAGGTGAGAAAGAAGCCTTGTCAGCGTGCGTTGATGGCCGACGGTGGGTAGGTCCAGGGTGAAGACGTCGTCGATGTACTGGGCCTTGGCTCCGGGCACCAAGTCCTCCATCAAATTCAGAATGGCGACAACGTCGACGCCATCGTCTCGCTTTGTAGGTGCACTCAAGTAACCGACCTCCCGGTTGTACATATTTAAACGACTAGTTGAGATACTGCTGGAAGGTACGGACAGGGTGTGACGGTTTAGCTGTGATTGTTCTCAAAATTGTTCTCACAACCGTCGGCCGTCCAAGACCATCGACGCGTCGTGCATAGAAAAACCCCGCTGCTGGAGCGGGGTTTCGGTGCTTCTGAATTTTGTACGCTTGGAGGGACTCGAACCCCCAACCTTCTGATCCGTAATCAGATGCTCTATCCAATTGAGCTACAAGCGCTTGACCGGACACGTGCGTCCGAACCCATGATTGTAGACCGGATCACGGCTAGCGACACCTCGATTCTGGTGTCGGTCTCGATTCCTAGCCTTGGGGTGTGCATGGCGGGGACTCCCAGGCTGTCGCAGGCCCAAACGTGACGAGACGAACCTCCACCTCGCCCGATTGGTCGGACTGATTCTGCAGGCTCACCCGGGATACCTTCTCGCCATCGAAACCTAACGCCGACAATGATGCAGCGAGGCGGGTCGTCCCATCACCGACCGGGTTTGTTTGCTCCTGAAACACGCACAGAGACAAGGCTTCCCCCGCCCCATCGTTGAGACGCAGCGCCCACCGGCCAAGATTCTCGTCGGCCGCGAACTCCACGACCAACCACTGCTCCTCGTTCACAGCAACGGCCGGTTTTGCTGCGAACGAAAAGGCGCCGAATCCGTTAACCGTGCCCTCACCCGGTCCTTGTCCAGTCGAAACTCCCCACGACTGATCGTTCCAACCGTCAGCCAGGCCGCCATCATCGAACACGATCACCGCGGCTGGCTCGTCACCACCGCGAAGCCCGAGTCCGACGACGACACCGATCGTTGCGAGTGCAAAAACCAGAGCGGCGCCAACGGCTTTCACGAGGCGACCCGTGCCGGTGCCATCGCTCGGTGTCAGGGCGCTCGGTGTCAGGGCGCTCGGTGGCCAAGAGCGCGACGGCCGAGCGTTCGGCGGCTGAACACTTGGCACCGCCTCGGCCGCGAGTCGCTGCCGCAGTTCGCTCAGCTCCGCTCGCCAGACCGCCATCGTCGCAGGCCGTTTGGCCGCATCCTGGGCTACGCCTCTTTCCGTCGCCCGCCTTACCTCATCGGCCCATGGCCCATCCTGTGCAGCCCACCGCAGCACCATCGACGCGCCATACACGTCAGCTGCCGGACCGACCACACCTCCACTTTCCGATTGCTCGGGAGCCGCAAACGACGATGTGCCAGCCCCCGCCGTCAGCCCAGATGACCGCACGAGATCTTTGGCCAACCCGAGGTCACCGATCACCAATCGTTCCCCGGGCGCACCAGCACTCGCCGCACCAGCACTCGCCGCAGCACTCACCCCGCTGCTGGACCCGCCAACGAACAACACATTGGCCGGTGTCACATCACGATGGACAACGCCAGCCTCGTGCAGCGCTCCAAGCCCATCGGCCAACACTTCGAGCAGCATCACAAGCTCTGGCCCCGTCAGACCAGGCCCCGTCAGACCAGCCCCAGCCAAACCTGGCCCCGCCCGATCGGCCAAGGTACCGCCAGCCGCGTACTGCATCACGAGGTAGGGCTGATGCCCAGGCGTCTCACCGACGTCGTGCACCTGGAGAAGCGCCGGATGATGCACTCGCCGCAACAGTCGACCTTCGTCTAGGAACCGTTGCCGAACATCGGGATCGAAGCTGTGGTTGTCGGCCAGCACCTTCACCGCAACGACCGAGTCCAAACCGTCATCGATTGCCTTATAGACGGTGGCGAATCCGCCTCTTCCCGCCACCTCCACCAGCCTCAAACGACCGAGCCGTTCGCCCACGAGCCCAGCCATCAGCGTCTAGTCCACCAGCGCCAGGTTGGTGACGATCATGGCCCGACCTCGATGGATACGAGAGCGCACCGTATTGACCGTGATGCCGAGCGCCTGGGCCACATCCTCGTAGGGGAGCTGCTCCACGTCTCGAAGAATCACGGCCTGACGATACACGTCAGGCAGAGTAGCGAGGGCGTTCGACAGGTCCTCGCGTCTGGCCACAAACGAGCTGAGCTTCATCGCCACCGACGCCTGGTCTACCGGCTCGGTCGGGGTCGGCCGCCGCTCCCGGCCTCGCAGAAACAGCTTGGCCTGGTTCGATCCAATGGCGTAGAGCCAGGTGCGAAAGCTCGATCGCTGTTGGAAGGAGCCGATCGATCGGGCCACGGCGATCAACACGTCGGCGGCTACCTCGTCGACAACGCCGTCGTCGGCCAGAATGCGACGAATCCCAGGATCGGCCAGGCGATGATGGTCGACCAGTTCCAAAAGCAGCTCAAGCGCGGCGGCCGAATCGTTGGCGGCCCGGGCCGCCAACCCGTTGAGCAGGGCCTGTTGATCCTCGGCCGTCAGTTCAGGAAACGATGACGCAACCTGGGTTGAGGCGCGGCCCCGCCCAGGATCGGCGGCGTCAGTGGCGTCGACCGCATCGAGCGCCGAGCGAACAGACAGGGATGGTGGCGGATTCACGACAGCACTAAGTGTGCCTCGTTTCTAGCCAACACCGCACGATGACAAGCCGTGCTCGGTCCAAATCTGTTCTGCTATCGACGAACAGTCACCCGCCGTCGACGAGCTGGGTTAACCCGCCACCGTTGTCGCCCTGAACGTTGACCGTGTTCTGGCGGACCAAACCCGTCACCATGTTCTGGCCCGTGTTGTTGAACACGACCCCTACCCGCTGGACGAACGGCGAGGAACCATTGTCGGACCCGACTCGGCTGTAGCTGCTCAGGCCGGTCACCACCGCGCGCTTGACGCCGTCGATTCGTAGGCCGGCCTCCCGGTTCGAGTCGGCGACGCATCCGGTCAGGTTCGTATCAAATCCTTGCACCCGGTAACCGTCCCGCCCGTTGTCGAGCGAGTAGCCGTTGGTGATAGCCGACCGGGAGCTGGTGATCAGGAACCCATCGGCGGTGTTGCGCGACGCACGACAGGCCAACAGGTTGTTGCTGGCCCCGTCGATTGTGAACCCTGAACCGTTGCCGGCACTCACAATCCGCGAGAACAAGCCGTCGCTGGCATCCACCGTCAAAACACCGGCCCCAACACATTTGGTGACAAGGACGTTGTCGACTCGAGTTGCTCGCGTCCCGACGATCTCGATGCCGTGACCAGCCCCGTACTGCATGAACAGATCGCCGATGGTGTGCCGGTGATCGTTGAAAATCGGTGTGGTGCCCGACCCGGTAGCCACCCGCACCATCGCCACCTGCTGGGTCTGCTTGTTGCGGTTGCCGTTGAGGCGTAGACCGCGAAGCCCGGTGGCAAACGCTGGCTTGCCATCGGGCCCTGTGGTCTCATCGATGGTGAACAGGGCCGCGTTGGCGCCGTTGGCCAGGCGCACCTGCGAACCCCAACCTTCGCCGACAATCTGAACCCCGGTGTGGACTCGAATATTGCCGGCCACGGTGTAGGACCCGGCCGGAACGGCCACCACCCCACCACCGTGGCGACCGTTTGTGGGGTTGGCGGCATCGATCGCGGCTTGGAAGGCTGCCGTCCAGTCCGATCCGCCATTGTGGTAATCGACGACGGAGCGGGTGGCCACGACGGCCGCGCTCGCCGTGCCGGTCGCCGCCCCCAGGAGGGCGACCGAGCCGACGGCCGCGGCCCCGGCTTTCATTCCGCCGCCGAGAAAGCGCCGCCGTCCAAGGTCTCGGTGGTGCTTCTCGATCGGTTGGCTTACGTTTCGCGATTTCATGGCAGCTCCTTAGGACGAGGTGGTTACGTCCGTTGGTTACCGCCGAGCGACAGAAAGTTCCCGACAATCTTCGATTTGTCTTGGTGTGGTTCGATCAGCCGACCTAGGCCAGGTCGTAGTAGACCGACAGCCGATGTTGGAGCTGACCGACCGACACCCAGACCGCGATTTCGATGATCTCCGCTGAGGTGAGGTGCTCAATCGCGGCGCTGACCGTGTCGTCGTCGACGATGGCGGGACTAGGGGAGATGGCACGGGCAACACCGAGGGCGGCTGCCGTGCGTGGATCCAGATCGGCAGCCTTACTCGAACCGGGAAAGAAGCCGTCGGCGGCGGCCAGCGTGCCAGCGTCGACGCTGTGATGCTCTGCTAGCTGCTTCGCCCGGTCGATCAGGTAGGGGTTGCCCATGTGGTTGGCGAACACCAGCCCAACGAGCGCCTTCAAACCGATCCCGAGTTCCGATTGGGTCGGGTCGAGGTTGTGCCGCAACATTGCCGTCAGAGCTCGCCGCGGTTTGGCGTGCATCATGTGGGGAATGATCTCTTCATCGAAGCCGTAGGTCTCGACCAGCACCTTCTGAGCGTCAGCGTCTTTCGGCACGCCTTCGGTCCAGCCCTTCTCAAGCTTTACCGCTCCTGGCGCGTTGCGCAGCACCTTTAGCATGGTGCCCATCGAGTCACGCGGTGGCAGTGTTGCCACGCGGGCGCCGGTCTCGGCATCGCCAGCACCAGCCGTCCCATCTGCCAAGGCTGCGCTCGATGCACCACCCCAGGCGTGCTGACCCACCGACCACCCGGTCGGCTCGATCAGTTCAGCGACATCGTTGACGGCTTCTTGTTCCAGCTCAACGCCGATGGCGTCCATGAACTTGTTGAGAAAGCCCATCATGGCCACGCCCATCACGATCCACTCGGCGTGTTCGGCCGAGTAGTGCGACCGCAGTTCCTCGCCCACGTCTGGTGTGTAGTGATGAGGGTCGGTGGAGAGAGCCTCAGCCACCGCAACCGCTGCGGCCTCCCCTGGTGACCGTGATTCACCGGTCACCGCCTCAGCGCTCGACCCGCGCCGCAAGGCATAGGAGCAGGTGTGGGCTGAGCAGTAGGCGCAACTCGCGGCCCTCGACGATGTGTACATCCCGAGCCCAACAATGTCTTTCGGCGCGCCGAGACCGAAGAGGCCAGATGGCAGGTCGAGGAAGTTTGGCACCATCAGGTTGTAGGTGCGGAACCCGGGCTGCCAAATCTCCAGGTAAGGATCGCAGTAGGGGACGACGCCGATGAGAACGTCGACCATGTTCAGAACCGGTTTGTACCGCTGATGCAGCACATCAAAATCGACGCGATCGTGCGCGACTGCTTCCGCCAGTGTGTTCGCCATGACTTTCCTAACCCCGAGTGCTAATCCGACTGAAATCCGACTGAGAATCTGACTGAGAATCCGACTGAGAATCCGACTGAATGTGAATTCTGAACTAAAACGAACTTAGTGCACCGCGGCATGACCACAAAGTTCAACAAACGACTGGGGTCGTCTCGCCGACTAGCGTGGGCTCATGCGCACCTCGTCAGGCCACACTGGTCTCAGCCCGGAGGCACTGGCCGAGTGGCTCGTCGAGTGGCTGGCTCCTGGTTCCGACGTGGTGGTGCCAATCGCCAACGGTGAACCGGTGAAACTGCTCGACGCCATCGAGGATCGGGCCGAGCGGCTGCGGGATGTCCGCATGCACCAGATGCACGCCCTGCACGATCGCCGCTACCTTCACCGCGGTGTCGAGGGGAGCCTCGAGGGCTCGTTGCGGCATGTGTCCTGGTTCTTGTCGTACATCACTCGTCCGGCCTATGCGGCCGGCGCCATCGATTTCGTTCCTGCCAACTACAGCGAGGTGCCCCAGCTACTTGCTGAGCGGCAGCCCGCGGTGGTGATCGCATCGGCCAGCCCGCCCGACAACCACGGCTACGTTTCGTTGGGCGTTACCGGGAGCTACACGACGGCCCTGCTCGGCCGGGTGCCGTTCGTGTTGGAGATCAACGAGCAGATGCCGCGCACGTTTGGCTCGAACCGGCTTCGGCTGGACGAGGCGCTCGGCTGGTGCGAGGCGAGCTACCCGCTGGTGGAGGTTGCGGCCCCGGTCCCCACCGAGCGAGACCGTCGCATCGCCGAGCTGGTGGCAGATCGTATACCAAACGGGGCGACGATTCAGCTCGGCATCGGAGGCATCCCGACGGCAGTGGCCTCGATGCTTCACGGCCACGAGGACCTGTCCATTCACACCGAGCTGTTCGCCGACCCCATGGTGGATCTGATCGAAGCTGGCGTCGTGACCGGCATCAACAAGGCTTCGTACAAACGCCGGGCGGTTGCGACCTTCGCCCTTGGGACGAAACGGCTCTACGACTTCCTTCACCTGAACGACGGTGTGGTGTTTTTGCCAGTCAACGAAACGAATGATCCACGCAGAATCGGATCACACCCGAAGTTTGTTTCGGTGAACGCAACGCTCGAAGTCGACCTACTCGGCCAGTGTGCGTCTGAGACGCTGGGCACCCGCTACTACTCGGGTAGTGGCGGGCAGGCCGACTTCGCTCGCGGCGCCCAATACTCCGATGGTGGCGATGGGTTCGTCGTGCTCAGCAGCACGACCCGTGCCGGAGCTTCCCGTATCGTGCCAACGTTGATGCCTGGCGCCGCGGTAACAACACAGAAGAACACGGTCGACAATGTGGTCACCGAATTCGGTGTTGCCACCTTGCGCGGCCGCACCCTCGATGAAAGATCGAGGGCCTTGATAGCGGTCGCTCATCCGGAGCATCGCGATGAGCTCACGAAGGCAGCGCGTGACCAGGGCCGGATCCGAGGCTGACGCCCGAAGCTAGGACACGTTGACCAGATCGTTCGAGTCGCTGCGGTCGCTGCCATTCGACCGGTCGCTGATGAGGAGTGCGGCGAAGCCAGCGGCGATGGCGATAGCCCCGGCCGAGGTGAAGGCCCAGCTGTAGGAGCCGGTCTCGTCTCGCACCAGTCCGGCTGCCCAGGCTGCCACCGCTGCGCCGATCTGATGGGCACCGAAGACCCAGGCGTAGACAACGCCCGCGTTGTGGCGCCCGAACAGTTTGGCTCCGAGCATGATGGTTGGCGGCACGGTGGCGATGTAGTCGAGCCCGAACAGTACGGCGAAGGCGCCGATCGACAGGCTGTCGTGGATGAAGGGCAACATCATGAGCGACACGCCGCGGAAGCCGTAGTAGATCATGAGGAGACGGCGAGGGTCGTAGCGGTCGGTCAGGATGCCGGAGCCGACGGTGCCGATGAAGTTGAACACACCCATAATGGCCAGCCAGTTGGCGGCGGTTATCTCGTCGAAACCATGGTCGGCGGCGTGGGCGATGAAGTGCTGTCCGACCAGCCCGTTGCTGGTGGCGCCGCACACGAGGAAGGTGCTGGCCAGCAGCCAGAACTCGGGTCGACGAAATGCTCGACGGACGAGATCACGGTCTGGTGGGGTGGCCGGTTCCGGTTCGCCACCGAGCGGCGCCACTCCCACATCGGCTGGGGCGTTGCGAAAGAAGAGCCACACGATGGGCAGGAGGGCCGCTGAGGCAACCGCACCCCAGACGAGAGCTTGTCGCCAGCCCGCTCCAGCTCCGACCCCGGCAAAGAACCGCACGAACACGAGTTGCCCTGCGCTTTGCGAAGCGCCGAATACGCCGGTGACCAGACCTCGGCGTTCGACGAACCAGGTGTTGGCCACCGCCGCGCCTAGGAAGGAGGCTACGAGCCCAGCGGCGAGGCCGGAGGTGAGTCCGAACCAGAGGGTGAGGGTCCAGATGTCGTCGATGCGGCTGGCGAGATAGAACGAGAGAGCGGTGACCGCAATCGACAGCATCACCATGTTTTTCATGCCGATGCGCCGAGCGAGCGCTCCCGCTATCGGCCCACCGAAGCCGTAGGCCACGAGACCGATAGCGGCCGCGAACGACAGCTGGGACGTAGACCAGCCGGTGTCTCGTTCCATGTCGAGCAGGAGAGCACCGGGCGCGGCTCGAGTGCCGGAGGTGACGACAAGCACGAGTGCCGCAACCGCCACCACGATCCACCCGTAGAAGATTCCGCCGCTTGCCGGCTCTTGGTTCGTTTGGCTGATGCGACCTTTCACTCGCGCAGCCTACAAGTTCTTGCCGTTGTTCTTCCAACTGGATTCCAAGCAACGAGACGTTGTCAAACGAACGAACGTTCGCTAGTGTGGTTGTTCTTCGAAGCTTAGGCTTCCTTCAACTGGTCTCACCTTTCTCTGGCGGTCTGCCTGTGAGTACCGAGTGTTGTTTAGATGTTCTTGATGCGGCGTTGGACGTTGTGTTCGATGAGTCGTTGTCGACGTTTGGTGCGGTGGTCTTGGCTGAACGTGCACGCCGACTGGAGATACTGGCCTCGAGACTGGACGCGGCCCGAGCCTTGACGCTTGCCGCGGCAAACGCGGCGGTCGAGGCACCAGGAGCGATGCGCGATCTCGGCTACCGAGGACCGGAGCAGTACGTGACCGACCGGGCGCATGTGGACGGCCGATCGGTGCGAGCCGTGTCTCGGCTCGGCCGCTGGTTGGTCGACTTCCCCGTTCTCGCTGGCGCCTTCGAGGCCGGTGCTGTTGCCGCGTGCCACCTGCACGCCATCCGTCGTCTTGATTCGGTGCGGACTCGGTTTGCGTTGGTGGGCGATCAGCAGTTCTTTATCGACACTGCCGGATCCGTCGATTTCAAAGACTTCGGTCGGGTCCTCGCCTACTGGTCCAACGCTGCAGACCCCGACGGCGCCGAACCCCGAGACCAGGTGGCCAAGACGGGCTTGTGGTATCGGCGCCATGGTGACGGAGCGGTCTCTGGCCGGTTCTACTACGACCCCTTGAACGCTCAGGTGTTCGCCAACGCGGTCGAAACCGAATCACAACGCCTCTTCCGCGCCGACGCCGAAGCATGCTCCCAACGTCATGCCTCGTATCGTGATGCGGAATCGCTGATCAATCTTGTAGTGAAAGGGGCGGGCACTTGCGGTAGCGCGGCGGTCACGCCGCTCATCAACATCGTCATGTCTCAACCCGTCGCCGAACGGCTACTCCAACAGATCGACGACCCTGGGGTTGGTCCTGTTGAAGTTCGCTACGACGACCTGGATGGGCGCTGCGAGTTCCTCGACGGCACACCGCTGCACCCAACCTTTGCCTTGGCCGCCTTGGCGGCGGCCAGGCTACGCAGGGTCGTTCTCGACACCCGATCCAAACCGGTCGACACATCTGTTACGGCACGCAGTTTCCCGCCATGGATGAAACACCTGCTACTGATCGAAGCGCGCGGACGATGCCGAGCCCCAGGATGCGACGCTCCCTTTCCCTGGCTCCAAGCCGACCACATCACACCCCACGCAACAGGAGGCCAAACCAAGCTCAGTAACGGCCAAGTTCTTTGCGACCCCCACAACAAGTGGAAAGGTGCTCGGGTATGACCGCCCATCCATTCAACCTACGAAAGCTGAATACGTACCCGCTTGTTGCCCTTGCCTTTGGATTCGGTCTTCGTAACCGAAAAGTGACCAACCGCTGCGGTCGATGCCACATGGGTGCCGCCATCGGCCTGCTTGTCGAGTCCAACAATGTCGACGACCCGAATCTCGGAGATCGACTCAGGGATCAAGCTCACCTTGGTTCGGATCAAGGCATCGTCGCTCAAGGCTTCGGCCCGAGGAAGAAAGGTGACCTCAATTGGCCGATCGGCCGCGATCTCTTCGTTGACGAGAGCCGTGATGCGGTCGGCGAAACCGTCGGGGAGCGGATCGAACTCAAAATCCATGCGGGCCTTGAGCGGCTCCATGTTGCCTCCGGTCACCGACACTCCCCACTCGTTCCAAATCACGCCGCACAAGATGTGGAGAGCGGTGTGGGTGCGCATCAGGTCGTGTCGTCGATCCCAATCGATGGTGCCGGTAACGGTGTCGCCGACCAGTGGGGCGCCCTCGCCCTCGAGGCGATGCCAGATGGTGGCGCCGTCCCGTTTCACCGAGGAGACCGTCCACAAGCGATCGTCGACGGCGAGCGTTCCGGTGTCGTGTGGTTGGCCGCCACTGGTGTAGTAGAAGGCGCTGCGATCGAGTGCAACCGCAGCCGGTTGGTCACCGTCTCCGGTTGCCACATCGGTCACGGCCGCCTCGAAGGTGGTCAGGTAGGCATCGGTCAGAAACAACAGATCGGTCATGTTTTCTCCTCAGCGTGGTCGAGGATCTGACGGCCCAAGGTTTTGGGCGCAACCAGCGAGTAGCTGGTGAGGATCCATTCCTCGACTTCTTCCCATCGTGCTTTCGGCAGCCGTTTGGGCAGGTCGACAGAGATCCAGCCATGGCGACCCAACCCGTAGCCAGTGGGGTAAGCACCGTCGACGGTCGAAACCACCGCTTCGGCTTCCTCTTTCGAGAGCTTGACCGTGATTGATGTGCCTTCGTGATTGGCGAAGATAAAGTTCTTGCCCCGAACCCGGAACGTAGGCTCGCCGCCCCAGGCCTCAATATCGACCCGCTGTGCCTCGGGCAGAGACAGGGCCAACTTTTCGATCCGGTCGAACGTGGCTGCCATACGGAGCCAGGCTAGTCGAGGGTCTAGGGGATGGTTGACCCTAGGCCGGTGTAGTACACCGTGAACGTCGGCCCCTTACACGACGTTGTGCTCAGCCGGTTGTCTCTCGACGCATTGAACTTGTAGCCAGCGGGCGCAACCATCGCGAGCCCATCACAACCGCTGGTTCCAACGTCGGCCCTTCCTTGGCGGTTGGTCGAGTACCGCACACCTGACGCCACGTTGGTGATCGACACGCCAGCCACCGGATCGCCGTCGGCAGTGATGACCGAGATTGTCACGAGTATGTCGAACACGGTTCCGTTTGTGGTGGAGGAAGGTTCGCTCGTCGTTGTTGTTAACGGCACGCTGGTGAGAGAGGTGATGGTTGACCCGGTCGTCGGCAAGGAGAGGGTTGCCGTCGTCTCCGTCGATGAGACGGTCGTAAGGGCGGTGCTGGCGCTCGTCGGAGCCGTTGTCTCGGTCTTCTCGGTGGTGGTCGATGACGCGCTGGTTTCGGTCGTCGGTTCGGTTGTGGTCTCCGTTGAGCTGGTGGTTTCAGACGGCACGGTCGTGCTCACCGACTCGTCGTCTGGATCAGTTGAGTCAACGTCAACGTCGGCGCCGGCGCCAGTAGACGTGTCGGCGGAGCCGAGCTCACCAACCGACTCATCACCGAGCTGATCGGCGGCGATGAAGCCGGTCGAATCCTCTTGGCGGGTCAGGACCGACGACGCCAGCATGAACACAGCAACCAGGCTGAGAGCGACCGGTGTGAGGGCGCCGAGGAGTTTCAGGCCGTCGAGCCGACCACGCAGTGCTAGGCGTTCACGCAGTGCTAGGCGTTCACGCAGTGCTAGGCGTTCACGAAGTGCTAGGCGTTCACGCAGTGCCGGGCGTGCATAGAAGGATTGGTTGGAGAGCAGCTCCCCTAGTTTGGCCGGAGGGTTGAGTCGGTCGGCGGCATCGGCCGCAACCCGCTCAAACATTTCTCTAACCTCTTGCTCGGTCGCCATCTCCCTCATAGCTGCGCTCCCCGATGGTCTGTGTCGAGTTCGAGCCGGAGGGTTGCCCTCGCCCGGTGAAGCAGGGTTCTCGCTGTTGCTTCGGCACATCCCAGAACCTCAGCGATCTCGTTCGTTTGGTAACCCTCCATATAGAACAAGGCAATGGCCGCCCTTTGCCGAGCTGGCAACGCCTGCACCGCCGACCACAACTCGTCGTCTGATCGGGGTTGGAAGGAGGCACGGGGCTGGCCCGGGCCCAACCGGGCCAGCGCCTTTGCCTCCCTCAAAATTCGCCGCTTGCGATCGATCGACTTGTTGATGACGGCCCGGCGGACCCAAGCCACCGGGTTGTCGTAGCCGTCGAGTTCAGGCCATCGGTCGTGAGCCTTGCCCATGGCGTCTTGCACGATGTCTTCGGCGAACGTTGCATCGCCAGCCACAGCGGTTGCCAGGGCGACGAGGCGCGAAAAGTGGCCTAGATAGAAGTCGGCGAAGGTGGAATCAACGTGCACCTTCCGCCTCTCCACTCGCATCAAAACCCCTCGACTGGCGATGTCCACATGTAGAACACGACGTAGGGCCCTGAAATGTTCCGCCAGCTGTGAGAAAAGATACTTCCGGTCCGGACCCCTCGTCCTGCGTCATCTCGCCTTGACCTTGTCTCGCCTTGGTTCTGAGCTTAGTCCAGCCAAGCCTCGTCGGATCTCATGAGAGCCTTCACGCAGGGTCAGGTGTGAGGAACTGTCGGATGAGCGGCTCGTAGTGCTCGAGCGGATTGCTCGTGTAGGAGGCATCGAAGGCGGTCTGGTCGTACTCGTGACAGAACTCTTCGGTGTAGTCGAAATGTGGTGAATCCCGGAACTGCTCGCGGGCGTTGCCGTCCATGCCGAGGTAATCCCAGAAGTAGTAGCCCTGGAACACGCCGTGGTTGGCCACCATGAAATGGTTGGCTTCAGACACGAACGGTTTCAGGATGCCAGCGGCGATCGAGGGGTGGTCGTAGGGGGAGAGCGTGTCACCGATGTCGTGGAGGAGGGCGCAGAGCACGTACTCGTCGTCTCTGCCGGCGCGCTCGGCCCGGGTGGCGGTTTGCAGACTGTGCTCAAGCCGGTCGACGGGGAACCCGCCGTGATCGGTCTTGAGGTCACGCATCAGGTCTATGACTCTGTCGGCCACCATGGCCTGGGTGTGTCGGATCTGGGGTGCGATGATGGCCCAGTCCTCGGCGGTGCTCTCTTCGAAGGAAGCGAACTTCGTTCGGACGTGCGCCCCGGCCATTGTCCCTGCATCGAGTGTCTGCACCGCGTCGATTGTCGGCTCTGTCTGGGTCATACCACCAGGGTACGAGGGCAGGGCGCGTTGGTGTAAATCGGGCCCGTCTGGAACGAGACGGGACGGCGGGCCACGGCCACGTGGTCGATAGCGGTGGCGTGGCGAAGCTCGGCGGTTTCGCTGCTGTCGCCTTCGGTTGGCACGCTGAGATCGCGGTGGGCGAGTTCGGCTCGAAGTACCTCAAGGCCTGCGGCCTCCAGCTGTGTCCGCAGAGCGTCGGGTGTCGTCAGCACGTCGGCGTCTTGCGGTCCGCCCCAGCCGTTGTCGATGTTGGTTAGATCGTGACCCACGAGCACGAAATGGCCACCGGGGGCTACGGCCGCCGCGCACCGTTCGAGGAAGGGGATTCGTGTCTCGGTGGGCCAGTGCAGGTAGACGTGGGCGACGAGGTCCCAGGCTTGTTGCCCGAGGTCGTAGCCGCCGAGATCCGCCGCCTGCCACGTCAACCGTCGACTCACGTCGTCATCGCCAAGTTGAGCGGCTCCGGCCTTGCCTCGCTCGATGCCAACGGAGGAGAAATCGACGGCGGTAACCCGCCATCCACGCTGAGCTAGCCAGACGGCATTGCGCCCCTCCCCGCAGGCGAGGTCGATGGCTTTACCAGGTTTGGCGCCGAGGTTTTCTACGATTTCGGCAAAGAACGCATTGGGTTCAACGCTCCATTGTCGACCCTCGGCATATCTCTGGTCCCAGCCGTCTGCATCCATGCTGCCGGTTATAGCACACGATATTTGGTCACACCTTCGTGATCGCAGAGCTAGGATCGCCTCCGATGGCTACATCGGTGACCGAGGGCTTCCTACGGCACGCAGGTTTGACGGCAAAACAGCTTGAGCAGCCGGAAACTATTGTCGCGCCCCGGTCAGACTATGAAGGTGCGGGGCTCGTGGCCTGGTACCGAATCGAAGGATCGAAGGCCACCGTCTTGTGGTCTGACCCTGACCGTATGAGCGACCTCACCGACCTGGCCGACGCATCATCAGCGATCGAACGGGTCGACTTCGAAAAGATCGCTGCCGGCCGCGGAGCCGAACTCCTCGGCCGTTCGAGGATGCGCACGCTGCATGAACCCGCCGGTCCGTTCCCCGCGGTCGAACCACCGCCTGGCTATGGCCACGAGCAGCTCACCGCCACCGCCACCGAGGACATGATCCGCATTCATGCCTTCGTGGATCGGTGCGACCCCGCCGATGTTGAAAAGGCCGATCTCGACGATCTCGACGATGAGTTCGACGACGATGAGATCCATGTGCTCACCGTGCCCGGTGATGCCGGTGAACCAGATGAGATCGTGGCGTATGCGTCGGCCGCCCGTTGGGATTGGGATCCAGAATTGGGCGACCTCGGTGTGCTGGTTGCCGCCGAGCACCGACGACGTGGCCTGGGGCGCTGGGTTGTGGCCGCCACCAGTAACGGCTTGCGGAGCAAGGGCCGAACCCCGTTGTATAGACACGACCTAGATAACGAGCGTTCGGCCGCTCTGGCCCAGAGCCTTGGGTTCGTACCCATGGTTGAGCTGTCGGTATGGCAGCTCAGTCAGCATTGGGGCAAGCGGTTCTGAGTTTAGGTTCGTGGCGTTACTACGAGCCGCCGACGGCGTACCGAGCTTCGGTGTGTTCTTCGTGGCGACCATGTTGCTGGCACGGCCTCGGCTTTCTAGCCGGTGTAGCGGTAGTCGCCGCTGGTCGAGGGTAAAGGATCCCTCGCTGATCGGTTTAGCGAGGAATGCTCGGGGCGGCCTGAAGACAGCGCTCGATGACTGCGGTCAACTCGTCCGATTCGACTGGCTTGGTCAGAAAGTCGGTTACGTCGTCAATGCGTTCGTCGTCGAACTTGGCCCGATCGCCGACGCCGGTGAGGAGTACGAAGGGTGGTCGGGTGGATGAGTCTAACGATGCGAGGAGGTCAAGCCCCGACTCGTCGGGCATCAGGTAGTCGCAGACGATCAGATCGATTCCGGATCTAGCAGCGTGAGCGCCGTCGATCTGTTGGCGTGCGTTCTCGGCGCTCTCGGCGGTGAGGACGTCATGTCCTGCTTTGGCGATGATATGGGAGATCACGAGACGACTGACGCTGTCGTCGTCCACCACGAGGATCTTGGCTAGCCGGTCGGTCATCGTCGTCGTTCTACCACGAGCCAACGAGGGCATCGGGCGAGTCGCCCATGACGAAGACCTGGTCGAACCGGGTTAGGGCGAAGACTCGGGCTGCGTTTTCGTTGCGAGGTGTGACGACCCGTAGATCGCCGCCTTGCTTGCGGCATTCCTTCATCCCTTTGGCCAGGGCGGCCAAGCCAGCACTGTCGACAAAGTCGGCGGCACCAATGTCCACCACGATGCGTACGGTGCCAGCTTCGATGAGATCATCGATTTGTTTTCGGAGATCCATTGCATTGAGCGCGTCGAGTCTTCCTCGGAGAACAATGGTGTGGATCGATATCTGATGCGATGCGGAACCTAGGCCCATGAGTTCTCTATCGGCAGTGTGGGCGGGGACTAAACAACCTATGACGCTCGGCCGGCGAACGTCATGCGCCAGGCGTTCTGGCCGTCGTCGGTGCGCGCATAGGAGAGCGATGAGGTCAGCTGTTCGACGATCATCAGCCCGTATCCGCCAACCTGAGGCTCGGTGGGTACCGCTGGCCATTCGCAGAGGTCGAACTCCCGGCCGCTGTCGAGACAGATCACGTGAAGCAGATCACTGTGCCACCGAAGTTCGATTCTGATTTCATTGGTGTTGGCATGTTCAATCGTGTTGACTGCGATCTCGTGAACGGCCAACTCGATCTCGGCGACCCGTTCGATCACCTCGGGGGTGCAACCGAGGGAGGGGAGTTGCTCGTCTAGCCAGCCACCAAGATCTCGCAGGGCGAGAAGGTCGGCTTCGAAAACATGGGTGGCTACAGGTGCTGTCATCCGATCACCTTGTGTTTGAGTACGAAAAGGGTGCTGTCATCGTCTTGTTCTCGACCGTCGGCGTGGGCGATCAAGAGATTGACCATGTGCTCGGAGATATCTGAGGCGGCCGGGTGAGAAACGGCATCGAGCAGAGCACTCGCGTAGGTGTCTTCGCCGAAGAGCTCGCCTGCCGGGTTGCGTTGTTCGGTGAAACCGTCGGTGGCAAGGATCAAGGCATCTTGTGCATCCAGTTGCCGCTCCCACACGATGGCGCTCGAACCCTCGATCACGCCGAGCGGTGGGACCGTCGCCTCGATCAGTTCAAGCTCACCATCGCCTACGAGGTATACCGGGCTGTGGCCGGCATTGGCGATGGCCAGACCATGGTTGGCATCGCACCGACCTACCACGAGCGTTACAAACAGGCCTGCTTGAGAGATGGCTTGGAAGACCTCTCGATCGACGTTCGACAACAACTCGGCAGGGTCGAGACCCGATCCAGGTCCTGCCAGTCCTGATTGGACGAAGGCATTTCTGAGGGCATGCACAACGGTCGTCATCAACACAGCGGCCGGGAGGCCCTTGCCGCTGACGTCGCCAACCGCGAACCACACGGTGTCATCGTCGGTTCGATGCCACGCCCAAAGATCGCCGCCCGTCGTGCGAGCCGGTTCACAAAGAGCGTGAATATCGAGAGCGCCGGAGAACGGCAGCGTGCCACCGGGTTGCAGGGCCGCCGTAGTGATCTGAGCTGCAGCGTTGTGCTCCTGGGCGACGACGGCCTGGCGCAGCGCAGCCTGGTGGAGCCGCGCCGAACGGATCGCGCCGGCCATCAGGTTGAAGACAGCCGTGAGTACTTTTGTGTCGCCGGTTTCGAACGGTTCGGGACGAAAGGCGCTGAGTGATAGCTCAGCGTTGCCGTTGAGCGGTTGGACGGCCGACCATTCTGCATCCGTACCGTCGGGTTGCTCCGTTGTTGGTTTAGCCGTGGTTCTCTCGCCTCGCCACCACCGTTGCTGATGGTCGGACGCGGGTGCACGCGGCGTTGTTTGCCCTGCCGCCTCGGTGAGTCGTAGATACGAGAGGTCGAGAATCTTGACCGCTCGGATGGCGATCTCATCGAGCGCTGTCGTCTCGTCAAGGGTGTCGTTGGCCGGCTCGGTCAGCCGGATTAGTCCGAGGAGCCGATCGTTGCTGTTGACGAGCGCTTCGGTGAGTGAGGCGACGACCGAGGTATCGCCGCTTTGGGCAGCGGTCTCATTTGCGGACAAGGCTTGTCAGTCCTCGATGGTGAAAGCGGCGTTGAGCTTGGTCAGCTCGAAAATGACGCGTACTGGATCTGATGGCTTGCGCAGAATCAGGTCACCCCCCGCCTCGCGCTGGCGCTTCATAACCCGGACCAAGGAGGCCAGAGCGGCTGAGTCGATGAATTCGACCTGCGACAGATCGACGGCGATGGTCTGACCAGTCTCGCTAGGTAGCGAGGCGATGATGTCATCGAAGCTCGGAACCTCGAAGGCATCAAATCGACCTACGAGGTCCAGGCTGTGAGCTACCTCAGGCTGAGGATGAGTAGTTGTGATCTGCAAGGGTCTTCCTTTCTTCGCTTCCCGAACGGGTCTTGTTGTGGATGGTGTCGTAACGCCCCTGGGCGGCCCAGACGCGTATTTGTGCGATGTCGCGCAAGAACTCGAGCGCCACCTTTGCTGGCGAAACCGTCGATCCTGGAGCATCGATCCACTCCACCGGGATCTCGGCAACGTCTAATCCGAGCCGGTCGGCCAGGAACAGAACTTCGAGATCGAACGAGAATCGGTCGATCAGCTGGCGCCCAAAGAGGTCGTGCACTGCCGAACGGGTGAACATCTTGAAACCGCATTGGGTATCGAGATACGGCAAACCGATTGCTGATCGCACCAGGAGATTCAGGCCCTTGGTCAGGGCTGTACGTAGCCCGGACTTGTTGGCCACGGTCGCCCCGTCAGCGGCCCGAGAGCCAATAGACACCGCCGCCCCGTGGAGGAGCGGTTCGAGCAGGAGTTCGAACTGGGTGATCGGTGTGCTCTGGTCGGCGTCGGCGAACAAAATGTAGTCGCCTCGAGCCGCCAACATGCCTTGGCGTACGGCGGCTCCCTTGCCTCGGTTGATGCCATCGGAGACCACGCGCAGGTTGGGTAACCCAAGGTCTTCGACGAGGCCAACGGTGCCATCGGTCGAGCCATCGTCGGAAACGATCAGTTCCCACGGCTGGCCCAGTCCGCTGACATGGGTAGCGATGGCACCGATGGTAAAGACGACACGCTCCGACTCGTTGTAAGCCGGGATCACCACCGAGTAGACGGGCGGATCGGTGATGGGGGATGCCACCCACTCCCGATACAAGGACAGTGTTTCTGACGAGCGTGTCTCTGACGAGCGTGCGTTCGTACTCATACGGTCACGCTCATGTCTGTGGTCCTTTCGGCGACCCGACGCTGAAGATGGCTGAGAGCAACCACGGTGAGCAACACAGCCATGGCCACGATCTGGGCCGTGACGAGGGAGCTGATCGTGGAGCGCCCAGCAAAGAGGAGAACACTCTGGAGCACGGCCCCAGCCACGAGAAGCACAGACTCGCGATGCTGGCCGAGGGCGAGGTGATGGGAGACAATCAGATTGGCCAGAGCGAACATGGTGGTCGCTGCCGCATACCAGGCCAGAGGCCCGGCGAGATTGTCGTAGGCTTCACCGAAAACTCGTTCGAGCGCCAGATCACCGAAGAAGTACATGGAGACCACGGCGCTTAGACCGATGGCGATAACCGCCGCTCCACCGATGTAGAGCAAGCCATGAGTTTTCTGCCCGCTTTCGTGGCGTTGGGTTGCGGCGGGGAAAAGGGTTGTTGCCACCGACCACGAAAGAAAGAAGACGGCCCTGCCAACGAGAGCGATTGCCGCGTACCGGCCAGCTTCCAGGGGTACGAGGGCCTGCTTGGCGATCAAGACGTCACCATTGTTGATAATGATCTGTCCGGCCAGGAGGAGCGCTACCGGCTGGGCGTATTCGATGACCGATCGATCGATGCGTCTGCTCGACGGTGCTGGCGATCTTCCAGCCGCCCACTCGACGATCAGCCAGGTGGCGAAGAAAGACAACGACAGGGCCAGGGTGGCGCCGACGACGCCCAGCCCGAGAGCGACCAGCCCGACTCCCAACGACACTCGAACCAGCATCTCGACCACGAAGGTCAAGGCGAGTCGCCCAAACGACAAGCGACCTTGGAGTACGCCGCGTCCCACCGCCTGCAAGAGGTAGGCGGGCATACCGAGCCCAAGGATGACGAACGGCAAGGCCGATTCGGAGTTGAACAACGACCTCCACCAGGGTGAGCCGATGATGAGCACGCCGGCCAGGAAGACCCCGGCGAGAACTCCCCAATGGCGAAGACCGGCGCCGATGGCATCCGAGGTTGCGCTGTCGCCAGCGACCTCGTTCTGCCCGACGAAGCGAGCGGCCATCAACTGGAGGCTGATCGCCACCGCGGTGACCAAGAGCATCAAGGTGACCATCAGGTTGGCGTCGGCGAACTCCGCAGGCGTAAGCCAGCGACCAAGCACGATGTTGAGGAGGTAGTTGCCAGCGTTGGCCACAGCCATCGCGATCGCCAGGATCGTACCGCCAGCAACCAGCTTCTGGTTTGCCGCTGCTGGTTCGGCGCCGCCCCCCAGCTCGTGCGTGGGTTCGCCGAGCTGGGTAGTCGCCGGCTCGGTGGGTTCGACCTGGCTCGTCTCTGGCTTTTTGGCCCGTGAGCCTCTGACGGCCGATCTTGTCGCCCGGGTGCGTTCCGCTGTTGATCTCATTGGCTAGGAGGTAACGATTCGATCGTTGGCGGCGTGTTCGAGGTGGAGCAGGTGCCAATCGATCACCTCGGCCATGGGGATGCCGGTTGCGGCCAGGAAATTTCGTCGGCCGTGTTCGTCGGCTAGGCCACCGTCGTCGAGAACTTTGGCCAGGGCATCGGCCAGGCTGTGGGCATCGCCTGGCTCAAAGTACAGGCCGACGAAACCCTCGTCTTCGATCACGTCGACGAAGTCGCCAATGGCAGGCAGAACAGCAGCTCGCCCATAGCTGCCAGCTTGATGAAGCACACCGGAAGAGCCCGTCGTGCTCGTATAAGGGAAGGCGGTGACGGCGGCTGAGCTGAACAGTGAGGGCACGTCGGCCTCCTCGACATAGCCGGTGAAAACCACATTGTCGAGGCCTTCGGCCGACTGCTTGACGCTCTCCAAATAGCCAGCGGAGTTCGGGCTGTCGGTGCCGGCGATCACGAACTCGAGGTCGTCATAGCCTCGTTCGAGCAGAAGACGGTTGGCCTCCAGAAGCAGATCGAGAGTCTTGTAGGTTCCCCATTTGCCGAAAGCGAGGATCTTGCGTTTCGGTCCCTCCGGGATGCCAAATGACGGCTCTTCGATCTCTTCGAAACTGCCGTGGGGGGTGAGCAAGACGTTTGTTGCGCCGTAGTTCTTCTGGAGGAGTTCGGCGTAGCTGGGGATCGTGACAGCCACATAGTCGGCGAGGAGGATGCAGCGAGTGAGGAAACGGCCAGCGCTGCTCATCAAGGTTGCGATAAGGCGATTACCGGCAAACCCTGCGTCCTGCATGTCGACGTTTTCGACCAAGTTGTGAAGGACTACGCCGGTCGGCAGCCCCGATTTAGCCAACAGGGCGGGGGTGAGCAGGCCGAGTCCGCCAGGGATGCGCTGATCACCGAAGGTGGCGAACTGAAGGTTGATGAGCACGGCGTCGAGCTTGGCTTGACGAACATGCCTGAGAAGTCGGATCGGGTTCAAGACACTGTTGAACTTCCACGCAACAACCGAACTCGTTCCCTTCATCTGCATCGGGGGGCCGGCCTCGGTTTCGTCGGCCAGTACGACAACCTCGTCGATGTCGTCATTGGCAGCCAGGTGGGTGACAAGGTGAAAGCCAAACTCGTTGAGACTGTTGCGACCGGGAGGGAATGCAGTCACAACTCCGATCCTTCGAGGTTGACCCGGATGCTTGGGCGTCGAGAGCATGAAAGAGGTATCGGCGCTTCAGAGCAGAAGGTTGACTGGAATCGCATCGGTTGTCTCGGATGAAGCAGATTCTTCGTTTGCCGGCTCCTGATTTGGAATCCAAACCGTGACCTCGGTCGGTGATCCTGGAGCGCTGACGATGTCTGCTCTTCCTCCCAGAAGTTCGGCCAGATGCCCGGCGAAGGAGAGCCCGATGCCGAGCCCGTCGTGGGTGCGGGCGGGGGAATGATCGGCCTCCGCCATCGCCGTCATCAAGTCTCTGCTTTCGGGCACCACGAAGCCGTTCCCGTTGTCCTTGACGGTGATGGTCAACCAGGAGGGGGCGGCCGGATCGTCGACCCCTACCTCGACCGATACAACACCGGATTCAGCGTGGAGAGAAGCATTGGAAATGAACTCGGCCAAGATGCGTTCCGTCAACCGCAGATCGATCCAGATCTGGGCGTTTTCGGACGCACCGGAAGAAACGCTGAGCAGCTTCTGACGCTTGAGACAGTGAGACTGCCACTGCTGGGCCAACTGATCGGCGAGATCGCCGCACCTGACCTGTGAAACCGAGAAGGCGACTCGGCCGCTGCGTATCTCGCCTAGGTCGAGGAGTCGATGGAGCAGGAAGCTCAGACGATCAGCCGACTTGAGCGCGGCCTCGGTCCACGATCGATTCGTCTCGGTATAGGCATTGTCCGCCAGCAGGTCGAGCATGCCGATGATGCCGTTGAGCGGCGTCATCATCTCGTGGCTGAGGCTGCTGAAGAAACCGGCTGTCGCATTTGTCGCCCGCTCGAGTTGTTCGAGGGCGACCTCGAGGCTCTCGGTTCGGTCCGCTACCCGCCGATCAAGGTCCTGGTTGGCGATCCACAGCTCTCGCATCCGCCGGTCGGCGATACTTTCGGCTTCCTCTCGGGCGGTTCGCTCGCGTTGGATCCGCCGTTCGAGGCGTTGAATACGTTTGCTGGGGTCGTCAGATTCCATAGTGATCGTGGTCGGACCTAGGCATCGCTCGTGACAGCGGCGGGTGCGAGCGCGATGTCGTAGGTTGTTCGCTCGGCGCCGGCGCCGTCGACGAGCGTGATCGTGGCTTCCTCGCCGAACCAATCAGAAGCACCATAGATAAGGCCTTCAGCCAACACGCCGAGCTTACGCTGGCTGTGATAGGTCATACGGAGGGTGCCGTCGGGAAGGTCCTCGAAGCTGAATCGTGGTGGTGTGGCATCGGGATGAAGTTTCATGACCTCGGGGTGGATGATGTCCTCGACGGAGACAAGAAATGCCCTCGTCGACTCCATACCGACGAGAAACTCAGGATGACGTCTGGCGAGATGACCGAACGCCTGGCGGCCGAGAGCGCGCACCAGCTCGCCGGCGTCGAGACCGGTCGCTTCGCAGCCAACGGTCACCAGACGCCCAAGGTCATTGTCGTCATAGGTTCCAATGGCGGTGTAGCTGCCGTCGATGCCTGCCGCCTCGACCAGGTCGTCCCAGGTGTCCGCTGAATAGAGTTCGGTAACGGCTTCTTCGACGGCGTTGTAGATGATGCCTTTCATCGTGTTGCTCGTTTCATCGTGTTGCTCTTTCCTCTTCGTCTAGATCGGACTTGATTTTCTGAAGCTGAGCGACGGCAGCATCGAGTTCACGGTTGATCTCGTCGAGGCCGCCATCGTCTACGGGCCCCTTGCCGAGCAGGTCTTCCAGCGATTCGAGTAGACCGCCCAACTTGAGTGCGCCGAACATGAGGGTTGTTGACTTCAGGGTGTGGGCTGCTCGTCTCGCTATCTCCAGATCGGGCGAGGCCAGTTCGAGCCGTCTTGTGGCAGCCTCGGATAGCAGGACGTCGATGGCCTGACTAACCAGACCTCGTCCACCGAGGTCGTCGACGAGGCGATCGATCACCGACTGGTCGATGACAGATCGATCGGCACTGAGCCCATCACTGGATTGTTCGGTCTCGAGCTCGTTTGACGGCTTGATCCATTCGCTCAAGCAGGTATCGAGATCCTGCAAGCTCACCGGCTTAGCGAGGAAGCCTGAGGCGCCGGTGCCAAGGCATTCGTCGCGCGCCCAATCCGAGACACTCGCGGTCATCATCACGATCGGAGGGGGGTCGGTCACCTCACCGGCCTCTACCTTGGCCAGGAAGCGTCTGATGACGGACAACCCGTCGAGACCCGGCATGTGCCAATCCATCAGCACGAGATCGAACTTTTCGTTGAGGAGAAGGGCGAGTCCTTCTTCGCCCCCGGACGCCAAGACCGGATGGTGTCCGAGGCGTTCGAGCTGGCTCCGAGCGACGAGGCGGTTGACCTCAGTATCGTCGACGACCAGGATGGTGGCGCCAGTCGTCGCTGGGGCCGCAACCTCTTGGAGGTCTTGTTGCCGTCGGGCCGGTTCCACGGGAAGGTCGACGGTGAACGCCGATCCGGTGGGCGACGATGCGACCGTAATCTCTCCACCCATCAACTCCACCAGTTGGCTGGTAATAGACAGGCCCAGACCTGTACCTGAATGCTGGTGGTTGACGTTGGTTTGTTCGAAGGCGGCGAAGAGTTTTGGCAGATGTTCGGCATCGATCCCAGGCCCGGTGTCGGTGACCACAAACCTCAATCGCGATTCCGAACCGATGGAGGTTCGAACCGTCACAGAGCCGGTATCGGTGTACTTGATCGCGTTGGAAACGAGGTTTACCAATACCTGGCGAATGCGATGACCGTCGGCCCTTACCGCTAGCGGCACCTCATCGTCGATAACGGTGCTCAGGTCAAGGCCTTTGGCTGCAGCATCGGTGGTGAAGGTGGTGACCACGTCTCGGAGCAGACTCCGAGGCGATACGGGGCTGATGATGAGCTCGAGCTTGCCCGCATCGATGCGTGAAAGGTCGAGCAGATCATCGACGACGAGTTGCATAGCCGTGGCCTGCTGCTTGATCGAGGATGCCAGCTCGCTTTCCACAGGGGCGAGATTTGAATCAACCAGCAGCTCCGCTAGGCCGAGGATGGCATGGAGGGGTGCGCGCACCTCGTGGATGACGGAGGCAAAAAGGCGCAGATTTTTCGAAGACTCGGCCGTCATGGTCGAACTATCGGCCGTAAGCCTTGGAACTGAAGTGGACGACCGAAGTGCTCGGACCGCCGTTAAACGCAGCCTGGCTTAGCGGAGCGAGATGCCGGCGGTCTTGGTTTCGAGGTACTCGTCGAGGCCTTCGTGGCCACCCTCTCGGCCGAGCCCTGAATCCTTCATGCCGCCGAAGGGGACCGAGGCCGAGGTGGGGTTCACATCATTGATTCCAATGATGCCGAAACGCAGGGCCTCGAAGGCCTTGATGGCGGTCTTCATCGAGTTGGTGTAGACGTAGGCGGCGAGACCGTAGTGGGTGTCGTTGGCCAGCTCGATCACCTGATCGACGTCGTCGTAGATCACGACGGGGGCCACCGGACCGAACGTTTCCTCGCGGTACACCGTCATGTCCTCGGTCACGCCGGTGAGCAGGGTGGGGGCGTAGAAGAAACCCTGGTCGAGGCCGTCGTCGGTCAGGCGATGACCGCCAACCGGCACATCAGCACCCTTGGCCCGTGCATCGTCGACCTGGGCCGCCACCTTTTCGACAGCAGCTTCGTTGACCAGAGGTCCAACCCCAACGCCCTCTTCGAGGCCGTTGCCGGCCTTGAGCCCTGACACCCGCTTGGTCAGCGTGTTGATGAAGGCATCGGCCGCGTCCCGGTGCACGTAGAGGCGGTTGGGACTGATGCAGGCCTGTCCGGCGTTCAAGAACTTCAGGGCAGCGGCGCCCTTGGCCGCGTTCTCAGGGTCGGCATCGGGGTAGACGATGAACGGGGCGTGCCCACCCAATTCGACCGAAACTCGCTGGAGCGACTGCCCAGCCTTGGCCGCCAGCACCCGCCCAACGGCGGTTGAGCCGGTGAAGGTGAGCTTGGCCACGCGCCTGTCGCTGGTGAACACGTCGCCGATGGGGGCCGGGTTAGCGGCGGTCACCATATTGATGACGCCGGGTGGTACCCCAGCGTCGGTGAACACGTCGAAGATGGCTTTGGCGCAGAGCGGCGTGGCCTCGGCCGGTTTGAGCACGATGGTGCAGCCGGCGGCCAGGGCGGGCGCCATCTTGCGGGTCAGCATCGACATCGGGTAATTCCACGGGGTCACGGCCGCCACAACCCCGACCGCCTGGCGGATCGACAAGAACCGCTGGTCGGGCCGACCCGACGGCAGCCATTCTCCGGTGAGGCGCCTGGCCTCTTCGGCGAACCATCGGAGAAAGTCGGCTCCGTAACCAACCTCAAAGGTGCTGGCCCTGAGCGGCTTGCCCTGCTCTTTGGTCATGAGTTTGGCTAGCTCGGCGGATCGTTCGCCCATGATGCGCCACGCCTCCATGAGCACGTCGGCTCGGTGGTAGGTCGTGGTGGTCGACCACGACGCGAAGGCATCGTCGGCGGCGGCGATGGCGGCGAGGGCATCGTCGGCGCCACCGTCGGGCATCTCACCGATCTTGGCCCCGGTGGCCGGGTTGAAGACATCGAACGTCTGGCCCGACTGGGCATCTATCCACGCACCATTGATGAACATGCCCCGATGGTAGCGAGCCTCTGCGATTGGTTGAGAATCCGATTGCGATAGGTTTAGAACGATGTCGATCGGCGAACCAGTCAGTGATCAGCAAAGCGATGAAGCCAGTAGAAACGACGACGACTTTCGGGGTCCTCCAACCCAAGAGGAAGCGACGGCCTGGCGGTCGGCAGCCAAGGTTGGCAACGCCGATGCCATGTACAACCTGGGTCTGATTTGTTACCAGGAAGGTCAGCTCGTCGGGTCTGACAGCGCCGAGACATGGTGGGTTCTGGCCGCCAAGGAAAACCACACCGAGGCCATGATGAACCTCGGGCTGCTCCGCTATGAGCAGGATCGTGTCTTCGACGAGGACTCAGCCGAATCATGGTGGCTTCAGGCCGCCGAACTCGGCAATAGCGACGCCGCCGTCAACCTCGGCGCTCTTCGCCAGGCCCAGCAGCGGTTGCGAGGCGAGGATTCGGCAGAGTTCTGGTGGGGCGTCGCAGCCGCCGCCGACAATGAGGATGCGGCCCACAACCTGGCGGTGCTCGACGAGGAGTTTCCATCCACGACGACGAGTGTGCAACTCGGCCGACCCGACGAGGCCAGCTGAGCCCAGCAGCCGGTGAGCCCAGGCGCTAGCGGGTGATGAGAGGGAAGCGAAGCACGAAGACTGTGCCGCTCGGTTCGTTGGCGTAAACATCGACAACGCCGCGATGCTCGCCCATAATGGATTGGACGATCCAAAGCCCGAGGCCGGTGCTCGATGTACCGCCAGATGCGGAGCGGCGGTACCGGTCGAAAATGCGTTCTGGGTTGATAGCACCCAGGCCGGGCCCGTTGTCGGAAACCGACACCCAGGCTTCGCCGTCAACCGGCTGGACCGATGCGTGAATGACCGACGTCCCCGAATTGGCCCGCCCGTGGTGAGCGGCGTTGCTCAGCAGGTTCGAAACGGCGTGACGAACCAGAACCGAATCGCCGATGATCTCGACCGGCCCGGAGGTCTCGACGGCCAGCCCCGGCACGGTTGCTTCGAAATCGGCGACCAGGTTGTCGAGCCGGAGTGGCTCGCGCCGGAGTTCAAGCTGGCTGGCGTCGATGCGCCCGGCCAGGAGGAGATCGTTGGCGCTCTCCGATGTTTGCCCGGCCACGGTCACCAGTCGACGAAGCTCCTCGCCAAGCTGGGCTGATCGGGGAGAGAGGTTTTCGCTGCTGAGCTGGCTCCAGCTGCGCAGAGCCGACTCGGCCAGTGCTCGCACTCGGCCGAGGGGCGTGCGGATCTCATGGGCTGCGGTGGCCAGAAACCTCTCCTCCCGATCGAGCGCCTCGCCGATGGGCTTGACCACCCGTCCGGCGATGAGCCAGGCCGCAGCTGCAGAGAGCAAGGTGAGCCCGAGGGCTGTGCCCCAAACCAGGAGCCGGAGGCGGGTGTGTTCATCCTGATGAACATCGGCGAGGGCCACGATCACGGCACCCTCAACCGTTTCGAAGTCCCAAAACGGGGCGGCGGCTGCTGGCATGGTCTGGCCGCCGACGGTTATCGTGCCAATCACACCGACCTCGGCCTCATCGGCCAGAGCGAGGGGAAGCATTGGGACGGTGCTGGAGATGTCGGCGTTCTGATACAGAACATCCCCAGAGCGGGTGGCCACGAGAACGGCGTCGGCCGCCTCGTTCGCCATGTCGTCGACGATGCCTTCGACGATCCACTGACCCTGCTCGTCGGGATAGACGAGAGCGGCAAGACGCGAGGCGAGGCCCTGACGATACGCGTCGGCCTCATTCGCCCGAAGCCTGGCATCGACCAGGGTGGCCACGAGAGCCAGCCCACTCAGCCCTACCGCAGCAACCCCTGCGAGGAGCAGCGTCAACATTCGTCGAAGGCGTAAAAGCTGGCTCGATGCCGATGGTGTGGTCATGGGGCGGCTTTGCTCAATGAGTAACCGGCACCTCGTACCGTATGGAGCACGGGAGGATCGCCGAGCTTCTTTCGGAGCTGGGCGACCTTCACGTCGACCACATTGGACATGGGTTCGGCGAACTCGTCCCAACAGTGCTCGATGAGCTCGGTACGGGTGACCACCCGGTTCGGGTTGCTCAAGAGGTAGCGGAGTACGGCGAACTCCTTGATCGTGAGGTTGAGGGGTTCGCCGTTTCTTGTGGCCACGAGCCGATCCGGTTCGAGAGCCACATCGGCCAGCCGGAGCACGGTCGCTGGACCCACGGTGTGCTGAGCGGATCGTCGCGAGAGGGCATGGACGCGAGCCACCAGCTCTTCCATGGCGAAAGGTTTGATGAGGTAATCATCGGCGCCGGCGGCCAATCCGTCCACTCGGTCAACCACCCCGTCGAGGGCGGTTAGAAACAGGGTGGGGGTTGAACGGCCAGCCTCCCGCTCGGCCCGCAAGAGATGGATTGAGTCGCCATCGGGTACGTGTCGGTCGAAAACGAGAACATCGTAATCGTTCACAGCGAGGCGTTCTTCGGCGGCCGCCAGGTCGATGGCGAGATCAACGGCGTAGCCCGCCTCCCGAAGGAAGCGGGCTACCGCTGAGCCGATGTCTTGATCATCTTCGAGTACGAGGACTCGCATGGTGACAGTCTAGGAAATTCGAGTAGGTGGAGGAGCGCTCAGCAGAACGAGCGGTCGAAGCCAGGGGTGACGTCCCTGTCGACGAACACGGTCGGGAACCGGCCGCTGTAGGTGGAACACACCGACTGGAATGCGTTGTAGTCGTACTCGACAACCACGATGTTGTCATCGTAGGCGTCGGCGAATACGTCGCATTCGGTGAAGAACCCGCACTGCTCGACAACAGCGAAGTCGAAGTCGATCAGCCCGTGCTGGTTGGTCTGGATAAGCTCAGCCGTGTTCTTCTGAGCCGCGGCCATGCCGAGACCATGGGTGTAGTCGACCAGCTTGATGGCAAAGTCGATGGCATCAGCCTGGTAGAACCGGTACGACGTCGGGATGTGTGCGAGACGGGTGTAGGTGTCGAGGTTGTCGAACTCGACAGCGTCATAGCCCTTTTCGCTACAACCGTCGATCATCCGGTAGACGTGTTGCGCCGCTAGCTCACGGGTGTAGGCGGTGCGAAGGTCAACGATGCGCTCCGGCGCCCACTCGGGATCCTCGAAGGGCAGGAGAGCGGCCGCAGGCCAGTTGCCGGTCTCATCGATGCGGTTGACGTAGGGGTCGTCTCCCTGGGTCTGGAAGGCGTTGACGTAGCAGATGTTATAAAGGCCTTCGCTCCGGTCGGAGGCGAACCAGTCTCGGGACACGATGCCCACGTTTTCGGCCGGGTCGAGCGTCCTATCGCCACCGATCTGATAGTCGAAGTTGACGCCAGAAGGGGGAGGGGTAGCTGTGGTCGGCGGTGTCGGCGGGTCGGGATCAGGATCGGTAGTGCCTGAGAGGGTGAGCTTGAGATGGTCGAGTTGGGTTACATCCTTGCCGTCGTTCGATCCCCAGATGGCGGTCACGTGGCCGTTGGTGTCGACGAACCGGCTCGCGTCAGCGACGACGATCGAGCCTTCCGCCCATAGCCATGACGGCATGGAGCGGTTATCGAAGACAGACACGGTCGCCCAGCCCGGGGCGCTGTGGTCTACGAGCGCGAGGTCCCACAAGCTCCAGCCGCCGTTCGGTCCGCGGTAGTTCAGGTCGATGGTGAGCGTGTCGCCCGAACCGTCCGGGTCCATCAGGAAAGCCGAGACGTGGCGTCGATTGCCGTCGGGAATGAACTCGACATAGCGTTGCCAGGAGTCCTGGGTGCCCGACTGATCCTTCACGTTCACGGCGGTAAAGGCCTGTCCCGAGCCGACGCCAGTTGTGCCAACGTCCGTCCAGAACCAGGTGACGTCGGCGCTCGCCGTCGACGTCATCGTAAGACTGAGGACCATCATCACCGCCAGCAGAACTGCGGCGGCGATGGTGCCGGGTGGATTGAGGCGCCTTGGTGTGTGGGTGTCTGGTGGAAACATATCGCAAACATAATGAACCGAACATGATGCGAACATGACGGCGCGCGGTCAGAAGGTTCCGCAACCGTCGCCTAGGCTTATCAGCGTGGATGAAGCCGGAGTGGACGAAGCGAATGACCGGTCGCAGAACCGGCCATCAACACCGGATCGATGCGAGTCGTGTGGATCGCCTCAGGCCCGCACCTGGGCGACGAACGTCGGACCAGCCCTGCTGTGCCAGCCTTGTGCCACCTTGAACGACCTTGGCTGCCCCTGACGTCACGACCCTCGATCAGCTAGTCTCGACGTGGTGAGTCGCTCGGGGAACCCAAACGCCGCTACCGTGCCACGCCTGCTGGTGCATCGAGCTGATCAGCTTCCCGCGCTGCACGACGCCCTCGGAAGCGCTGAGCGTGTTGCCATCGATACCGAGGTCCCCATCGATGGCCCTTCGGCCGGACAGATGAGGGTGATGTCGATCGGTCTTCGCCAACCGGGCGGCGCCGAACAGGCTTATGTGGTCGACGCCCGAGATCTCGATCCGACGCGCCTGGCCCCCCTGCTCGACGGCGTGGTCGCCGACGCCTGGAACGCCGACTTCGATGCGCGGGTGATCGATGCTGCGGTGTGGCGCAGTGTCGACACAACGACCGCCCTGACGTGGTGGGACTGCCAGCTGGCCGACGCCCTGATCCATCAAGGCCGCAGCGGGTTTAGCTGGTTTCACGGGCTGGCATGGGCCACATCGCACTACCTGGGCATCGAGGCCGAAGGCAAGGGCACGGTGCAGCTCTCGTACCATGCCACCGACGATCTGAGCGATGAGCAGGTGGCCTACGCCGCCGCCGACGCCCTGCACACACTGTGGGTTGGGGATCGCATCCGTTCTGAGCTGGGCAAGGCTGGTCTGCACGAAGTGTGCGAGATCGAGCTGAACGCCCGTCCCTTCCTCGACCAGATGGAACGCAGCGGCCTGCCTTTCGATTGGCCCGGCTGGAAGACCGAACTCGACCGGCTCGACGATGAACGCACCGAGGTGCGGAGTCGGGTTGCCATGTTGACCGGCGGCGGTCAGGGTTCGTTGTTCGACGCCAGCATCGAGCCCAGCTGGAACCCCGGTTCTGAGCCTCAATTGAAGGCGGCCTTGAATCGCTGGGACCCTGAGCCCGTGCTGGCCTGGACCGCCAGGCGCTTCGGTCAAGCCCGACCCCTCGGCGAATTCGACTCGGTCACGGCGAACGTCTTGCGCGAGATCGGCGGCGACCTGTGCGACGCCGTGCTGGCCTTCCGAAACCTGACGAAAACGTTGACGACCTACGGCGACTCGATCCATGAGCACCTGCATCACGACGGTCGTCTCCGCCCCCAATACCTTCAAGTGGTCGGCACGAACACCGGCCGTTTGGCCAGCCGGAACCCGAACGCTCAAAACTTCACGCCGAAGATGAAGCCCTACTTCCAGCCCGAGGAAGGGAGGGTCTTTGTGTACGCCGATCTCAGCCAAGCCGAACTGCGGTTCCTAGCCCAAGTTGCCAAGGACGAACCGCTTCGGGCCGCCTTCGCCCGAGGCGATGATGTGCACGTCAGCACCGCAGCTTCCATGTTCGGCTTCGACGCAGCGACGCTCCAGACCGATGATCCGGAACGGTTCAAGGAGTTGCGCCAGATCGCCAAGGCGCTCAATTTCGGTATCGCCTACGGCAGCGGGGCGGCAGCCCTGGGCCGATCGCTGAGCGCCAATGGCACGCCGACAACCACTGAGGAAGCGGCCACCTTGCTGGCTCAGTACCGCCGTACCTATCCAGGCACGGCAGCGTGGGCCCAGGATCGTATCGATGAGATCGACTCGATCAGCCGTACAACAACGTCGATCGATTGGCCGTTGACGCTTCGACTCGCTCGCAACTTTGGCCCGACCGACGGTGTGCGACGAGAATTTCGCCGGACGGTCGGCCGGTGGCCAAGCATCGAAGAGATCGCCGACAATCATCCCGATCGGCTCACCCATGAGCGCACCGCCCTACTCGATGAGATCAGCTGGGTGATGAACTACTCAGCCCCGGTCGCCTTGCTCGCCGATTCCACCCCCTTTACGTTTTCGAGCTACACCCTTTCGGGCCGACGTCAACAGTTCAACCTGCACCTCGAGCGACTGTTTCTCACCGCCGCCCTCGACGCCATCGGTTCTTCTTCACCGGCGCTCAGCCGGATCCGGTTGGACTTTGAAGCCGAGCATGGCGTACGGCTCGACACAGCGTCGATGGGTGAGACCGAACTAGCTCGCCAGTTCGATGATCGGCCGCTGCGCCGCCGCTACATCGAGGCCATCGCCCAAGGTCTCGGCGACGAGGCGGCCTACAGCTTGCTAACCCGAGCTGCTTCCGGCCGCGTCTCAGCGATGGTCAACGCCTGGCGAAACGCCCCAATCCAGGGTGGGGTGGCCGACATCATGCTCGTCGCCTACGCCGATCTGCATCGGCGTCTCGGCCGTTTCGACACCGCGGTACCGGTACAGACCGTGCACGATTCGGTGGCTGTCGAGTGTTTCGCCGCCGACGCTGAAGAGGTGGCAGCCGAAGTGAGGAAGGCGTTGGAGCAAGCATCGCTACGGTTCTGCCCCGATGTTGTGCCCAAGGCCGATGTCGACATCCGCAGCACCTTGGCCGATGCCGATGTGATCTCCGTTCTTGGCTGACATCAGCTCTGTCCCGTAGCATCGGTAGATGAACGAACCTACGGCGACCGAGAAGGAACGAGCGGAGGCGGTGGCTTCGGCCATGGCCGATATTCGGGCGATTGAGGCCGATCAAGGTGTGACTCGCGCCGGCGTGGAAGCGATCCGTGATCGCCTCATCGAACTCTCGAAGCGCAAAGAACTGTTCGGCTTCGACGACTTTGCACCGCCGGAGAACTCGGCTGCCCTCTATCGTCTTTCCGAAGACGAGGACGGTCGCTTCGCTCTCTACCTGAACGCGTCGAACACCAGCTCGACACCATCGCACAACCACACGACGTGGGCGGTGGTGGTAGGGGTCGAGGGCCAGGAGCTGAACCGGTTCTATCGTCGCCTCGACGGCGATCAGGGAGTGGTCGAGACCGGTGAGCACATGGTCGAGTACGGCACCGGTGTCGCCATGCTGGCCGACGATCTGCACTCGATACATATCGATGCACCCTCGCTCAACTTTCACTGCTACGGTCTCGCCCTCGAACGGCTCGACGCTCGCGAGTACTACAGCGAATCGTCGGGCAGATGGAAGATCTTTCCGCCCAGCAGCGATATTCGCGAAGCCCGCCACGGGCTGCAGGCCTGCTGAGGTGTTCGCCGAGGTCGATGCCGCCACCCTGTCGGCGTGGCTGGTCGATGATGATGAACTGGCCTTGCTCGACGCCCGCGAGCAAGGTGCATATTTTCATTCCCACCTGTTCCACGCGGCCTGTGTCCCCCTCTCCCAGCTCGAGCTGGTGTTGGACCAGCTCGTGCCGCGTCGGGATGTTCGCATCGTCTGGTGTGACGATGGCTCCGGCCTGGCCGAACGAGCCGCGGTGAAGGCGACCGAACAGGGCTGGACGAACAACCATGTGCTGATGGGCGGAACCGCTGCCTGGTCGAACGCCGGAGGCGAACTGTACGCGGGCATAAATGTGCCTTCAAAGGCCTTCGGCGAATACGTCGAACACGCCTTCGATACGCCGCGTATCCCCGCCGCCGAGCTCAACGCCCTGCTCGAAGCTGGCGAGAACCTTGTCGTCCTCGATTCACGGCCGATGCCCGAATATCACAACATGAGCATTCCCACCGGTATCGATTGTCCGGGAGCGGAACTCGTTTACCGAGTCAAAGAAGTAGTCGACGATCCCGCCACCACCGTGGTCGTGAACTGTGCTGGTCGCACCCGCAGCATCATCGGTGCTCAGTCGCTCATCAACGCTGGTCTACCAAACAGGGTGGTGGCGCTGGAGAACGGAACCATGGGCTGGGAACTGGCTGGCCTAACCGTCGAACGCGGCCAGACCATGCACGCCCCCGACCCATCTTCAGCGGTGAACGCCTGGTCAACCGAGGCAGCGCGGATGGTGGGGGAACGATTCGGTGTGCGTTCCGTGTCGATCGATGAGCTTGAGCAGTGGCGAGCCGACCCAACTCGTAGCACCTACCTGCTCGACGTCCGCACCCCCGAAGAGTTCGAAGCGGGTCATCTCGAAGGTTCTATCAGCGCTCCTGGCGGCCAGCTGGTGCAGGCTACCGACGAATATGTTGCCACGATGAGGGCCCGTCTCGTGCTTATCGATGACAACCGGGTGCGGGCCACGATGACAGCATCCTGGCTCCGTCAGCTCGGTTGGAACGACGCCGTCGTTCTCGATGTCGACGTCACCTCCGCCCATGCATTGCCAACATCTGCCGGTCGTACCCCCCGGCCTGCCGTGCCGACAGTGCCGACCACGACGGTTTCGGATCTGGCCAAACGGTTCGACCAGAACATCCCGCCGGTCGTGCTCGACCTCGGTTCCAGCGCTAAGTTTCGCCGACGAGGGCATATCCCCGGAGCCTGGTGGGGGGTTCGAAGCCGGCTGGCTGAAGCACGAGCAGCGCTTGGCGAGGTCGGCGACCTGGTGCTCACCAGCTCCGATGGCCAGGTGGCCAAGCTGGCCGTACCCGAAGCGCAGGCGCTGTGGCCCGAGGCGACGATCACCGCTCTCGCCGGTGGCAACAAGAGCTGGCGTCATGCCGATCATCTCATGAGCGTTGAGGATGCCGAAGAGCATCTCACCACGACTACCGATGACGTCTGGTACAAGCCCTACGACCACGACGAGCAGGTTGTAGCCCAGCACATGCGCGACTACCTCACCTGGGAAATCGCCCTCGTCGACAAGATTCGACGGGACCCAACCGTTACCTTCCCAGTTTTTGAGTGACCCGCTAACCTAGCTCCACCGGATTTGTTTGGGCATCTAGGGAACTTTTCCACGTGGGGGCGCGTCGCAGTGAGACACGCCAAGCCAGCTCGTGCACAGCGGCTCTCTCCGGTATCGATCCTGATCACTTCCGGCTCATCGTCGACGGCCGACCGGGCCAACCCGTCGGCGGTGTGTTCGGCGACAAACGTGCTCAGGCCGGAGGTGTCACCGACTTCGAGCTCATGTGGGAAATCCCACGAGACGCCCAAGAACTTGAGCTTGAAGTAACCGGATCGACCGGCGACGTGGCCACCGCCATTCTTGCGGTAGGGGAGATGCCGCTGGTATACGGGGAGGAGTGAAACCTTCACCCAATATCCTGTTCGTCTTCTTCGACAACCTTGGCTACGGCGAACTTGGGGTCTACGGCGGGGGTGTGGTGCGAGGCGCACCCACCCCTCGCATCGATGCGCTGGCCGCCGAAGGCATGCGTCTGACCAACATGAACATGGAAGCCCAGTGCACGCCTTCGCGTTCAGCGGTGATGACGGGGCGGGCTCCGATCCGATCCGGCACCACGAGAATTCCCCTGCCCGGCCAGCCGTCGGGGTTGGTGGCTTGGGAGCGAACGATTGCCGAGCTGTTGAGCGAGGCCGGTTATGCCACCGCCCATTTCGGGAAATGGCATTTGGGCCACGACCCGGCCCGCCAACCAAACGCCAAAGGCTTCGATGAATGGTGGGGGCTGCTCGAAACCCACGACTCGTCGCTCTGGTCGACGGCGCCCGGCTACGACCCTTCGATCGTGCCGCCTGAACGGCTCTTCGAAGGTGAAGCCGGTTCACCAAGCCGGCCTGTCGGCGACTACGACGTTGAAGCCCGACGATTCTTCGACGCCGAATGTTTCTCCCGGGCCGAAGACTTCATGGCTCGTAGCGTCGCGGCCAGCCAGCCCTTCTTTTGCTACCTACCCATTGCCTTCCCTCACTTCCCGGCCCTTCCCCACCCTGACTTCGCCGGGGTGACCGGCAACGGCGACTTTGCCGACGCCTTCGTCGAGGCCGATACCCGCATTGGCAGTCTTCTCGACCGACTCGACACGCTCGGCATCGCCGATGACACGGTCGTGATCATCACCTCCGACAATGGCGCCGAAGACGTGCTGCCCTGGCGGGGTTGGAGTGGTCCGTGGGGAGGCTCCTATTTCACGGCCATGGAAGGTTCACTTCGGGTGCCGTTTCTTGTGCGATGGCCGGGGCGGGTGGAGGCTGGCGCAGTGAGCAACGAAATCTGCCACGCCGTCGACCTCTTCAGCACCATGGCCGCTCTGGGAGGGGTCCCTGTCCCCGACGATCGCCCGATCGACGGCATCGACCTCGTCCCCTTCCTCACCGGGGCTCGTGAAACCTCCGGCCGGGAATCGATTCTCTGCTACGTCGCCGATCGGCTCCACGCCATCAAGTGGCGCAACTGGAAGCTGCATCGAATCTGGCAGCGTTACATGCTGGACCCGCCCGTCGAACTCAGTATTCCGCGAGCCTTCAACCTCTACGAGGACCCTCGGGAGCGCCACGACATCTTCCTCCCCGACAACACCTGGCTGCAGCGACCGACGATGGCGGCGGTTGCAGCCTTCAACGCCACCCTGGTCGACCACCCTCCGATCCCGCCGGGAACCCCCGACCCGTATCGACCAGCACCAAGCTAGTTGTATCAGACAGGCCGTTTCGACGTCAGGAGAGGTGACTAACGGAAACCCTGGAAGGAATGAATCATGCCATTCGTATGGAACAAAGAAGTGAGTAACTACAAGGTGGATATCTTCGAGTCGAGCACACTCGCTCACGATCGGTCGATCCGCCTCGACCTTGAAGACGGCGATAGTGTGTCCGTCTCTTTCCCGACCTCAGCAGCAGGCGACTTTGTCACTATCGGCGCCAGCTTTCATCAGGTGCAGATGGACCGACACAAGTTCGATGAGGTTTACCACCTGCTGCAAACGGAAAACCCCGTGTACTTCACCGCCTACGAAGCGGGATCACCCGCGGTGCGCTTCGCTGGCTTCTCGACCTCGAAAGAGTCGGTAGGTGAAGGCCTCGTCGACAGCGACGCCTAACGTTGCCTGACACCGCACCAACCTCGGCGCCACCGGCTAGAAGGGCTTGTCGCCAGCCACGGTTACTCGTTCCATAACCCGCCGTTCGG
>CAKZXA010000045.1 GCA_937922045.1 uncultured Acidimicrobiales bacterium
GGGTCGTTCTTCCCCGAGATCCTCGAACCATGCCGCCGGATCGACCAGGCGCTCTACGCGACTTCCCCACGCTCGTGGGGGTGAACCCGCTGCACGCACTGCACGAACCGAATGGATCGCAGACTTCCCCACGCTCGTGGGGGTGAACCCGGTGGTTCCGGGCAACCATTTGAACCCGTGCTGACTTCCCCACGCTCGTGGGGGTGAACCCTCGGCGGAGTATGACGAGTTGGTCGAGGATGCTGACTTCCCCACGCTCGTGGGGGTGAACCCACAGCTAACACCGTAAACACCGTATGAGTCCCCTGGCGTGGTGGGATTTTGGGGTGGGTCCACCATGGGGTGAGCCACCGGCGTGATGCTCGGTGTGTACGACCAAGTGCACACCAAGGAGATCACACCGATGGCTCTGTCCGAGTCTGCCATAGAGGAACTGTTGAACGCGATCGATGCCGGTGACGGCACCGACCTGATTCGAGATCTGGTCCGCTGGCTGGTCCAGGAACTGATCGAAGCCGAAGCCGCTGCTGCGATCGGCGCTGACCGCTACGAACGCACAGGTGAGCGGCTGACGCACCGCAACGGTCACCGGCCGAGAGTGTGGTCGACCAAGGCCGGGGACCTCCAGCTCGGCATCCCGAAGTTCCGCAAGGGGTCGTTCTTCCCCGAGATCCTCGAACCATGCCGCCGGATCGACCAGGCGCTCTACGCAGTGGTCATGGAAGCCTACGTCAACGGCGTCTCAACCAGGGCCGTCGATGACCTGGTGGTAGCACTCGGCATTGACACCGGCATCTCCAAGTCTGAAGTATCGAGAATCTGTGCCGGGCTCGATGAGCGGGTCGAAGCATTCCGCAACCGGACACTCGGTCACATCGAGTTCCCCTACGTCTAGATCTTCGCCCAGGCCACCGCCAGCGAGGTCGAGGCCCGCTGGGACGAAGTCACCAACATCCTCGATGGCCACGGCTTCACCAAGGCCGCCGACTCGATGCGATCAGCAAAGCACGAGGTGCTCGCCTTCACTGCGTTCCCGAAAGCCCACTGGCGCAAGATCTGGTCGAACAACCCGCTCGAACGGTTGAACAAAGAGATCAAACGTCGGACCAACGTTGTCGGGATCTTCCCCAACGACGCCGCTGTCATCCGTCTAGTCGGAGCGATCCTGGCCGATCAACACGACGAGTGGGCCATCGCCCGCCGCTACCTTTCCGAAGCCTCGCTCGCCGAACTCACCGACACCGGCCATACTAGGCACCAAGCCTCACTCGAGGCCTGACACCGAGCATCGATCGCTCACCAAATCCCCACCACTCCACGGGACGCAATCTACTCTCGGCCAGCAGATCGACCAGCTCGTCAGCCGAGCGAGTTTGGAGGAAGCGTCGCAGGTGGTCTGCTTCGGACTCTGCCGTCGATAGGGCTTCAGCAGAGTTTGACTCGGAAGCGTCCCCTGGCGCGCCATCGTCCGCCGAGGAGTAGGCAATTGCGGCTGCCACTCAATGTTTGCAGAATTCACCAGTTGCGCCTACAGGGCATTGACTGTTTCGACGCGAGTACCTGCAATGTGCGCTCGTCGAACACGCTGCTTAGGGTCATGATCAAAGGCTAAGCAATCATCACTCGTGGTGGCCGCTTGGCTTGGTTCCTTACCGGTACAACGCTGCTAGCGTTCGAGCGGCTGCTGTGACTGCCGAAGGTCTTTGACGAGAACCATCATCGTGAGGTCGTCGATCGGGGATGGCTCGAAGCCGTATCGTCGATAGAACTCAGCGACTTTATGGTTCTTGGCGTGCACAAGGGCGAGGCGAACACCGGTGAGGTCTGCTACGTCGAGTGTCTTGAGGAGAAAGTGTTTGATGAGTGCAGCGGCAAGGCCCTTGCCTTGGTGGCGGCTATCGACGGCAAGTCGACCGAGCAGCATGGCGGGAATAGGGTCGGGTTGGTTGCGGGCGGCCCGCTTTGTTGCTTCTGTTCGCGCAACAACAGCCGTACTTGACGCGTAGAATCCGACGACTTGTTGATCCGCGGTTGTGGCGACCCAGACCCTACTGGAGCCGTCGTTCTGGTTTCGACGTGCTCTTTTCTTCAGCCATTGGTCGAGCTGCTCGTCTCCGCTGCTGAAGTCTTCGAGCACATGCTCAGGGTGAAGGAGGTGGGGTCCAGAATATTCGCTCATTCATTCTCCAGAACGGACGGGTTCTGGAGAAGTTCTGCAATGTTGGAGTTGTTGGTCGGGGGACGATCGAGAGCGTCGGCAAGTTGACCCCACTCTTCGGGCCCGAGCGCAAAAAACGTGCGGTCGGCCAAATCATTGGTGGCGCTACCGACCGCGTTGCTGACAACGTAGTCGTTGAGAGACATGCCTGTAGCAGCCAAGGCTTGTCTTACGATTGAGTCTTGACTCTTCGTTACCCGCAGCGTCCAACGCTCTGTCTTTGTTTCCATAGGAACTACTGTACGCCAAAGTGACGTACAGTGCAATGCTGTTTTATTGCGTTCAACTTTATTGCGTTCAACGTCGTGGGACACCGATACGGCAACGTCGCTGTTGGCTGAATTCGTTTGCGAGGACTTCCGGCCTGCCGCGATCGGTAATCCTGGACTAATCATCGGGTCCCGCTCGATCACCATCATGTAGTTCTCAAACCGCCTCGGTTGCTAGGCCGGATGCTAGGCCGGATCGGGACGTCTACCTCGGCGAGACGTTTGCGCATAATCTTGGGATCGATCTCGAATCGGCGACCGAGTTCGTTCAGAGATGCTCCCGTTACGTAGAGCTCGGCCGCCTCTTTGAGCTGTTCGGGTCGGAGTGTTCCGCCACGGTGTTGGCGGTTCACGCCTCTGCGGGTCAGATGGAGCGACACGGTCGATCGGTGGATGCGCCACTTCCTGGCAAGTTCGGCTACTTTGGCGCCGATTCGATGGTCGTTGTCGGATTAGGGGCACCGCCAAAACGCTTTGGCCTGCGGAAACTCGGAATCCCGTATCGTGCGTGTGGTCCCGCCGTTGGCCTGAGATCCCCTGATCTCTCCAAGTTGTGCGTGACTGGTGTGTGAGAGGTTGCCGCTAGGAAGAATGAGCCGTCCCAAGAAGCATCACATAATTTCGAAGTCGCTGCAGAAGGAGTGGGCAGATTCTGATGGATTCGTGGCCATTATCCGCAAGGCCGGCCATTATTGGCTTCGAGACGTTCCTGATCGGCAGGGCCTGCTGCACGGATAGGTGACATCTGATGTCTGGTGCTGAGAGGTGCCTAAACCAATGACGATCCCGCTTGCACAGAAATCGGTACAGGCCAATGTCTACTTGAGCGATCCGGACAAGTCGATACCGCCGAGGAAGATCTTCTGGAGGAACAGGAAGACCAGAATCGGGATCGACATGCTCAGCATCGCACCCGCTTGAACCAGAGGAATAGCGGTGTCGTACAAGCCAAGGAACTCATAGAGCTTGACCGAGATCGGTTGGAGATCCTGCTTGCCAGCAAGGTAGATCAGAGGGCTCAAGAAATCGTTCCACGCGAAGAAGAAGTGGAAGAGTGAAACAGCCAGGACTGCACCCTTTGCCTGCGGGAGGATGATGGTGATGAGGGTGGTCAAAGGACTCGCCCCATCGATCGACGCCGCTTCGTCAAGATCACGCGGAATCGTCAAGAAGAACTGTCGGAGCAAGAACACGTTGTATGCATTGCCGAAGAAGCTCGGGACAATGAGCGGAAGCCACGTGCCAACCCAACCGATCTGGAGGAAGAGTGCGTACGTCGGCACCAGAGTGACAAATCCCGGCAGGATGATCGTTGCGACTAACGATCCGAGGATCAGCTTCTTGGCTGGCATTCGGAAGCGGCTCAGGCCGTAGGCTACGAGTGTCGAAGCGATCACGGTGCCCGCCATACCGAGGCCGGCGATCAGCCCGGTGTTCCGCACAGCGAGGACGAAGTCGAGTGCGCCCCACGCATCGGCGAAGTTCCCGTACTCAGGGTCGAGAACCAAACCGCGCTCGAGCGTTCGCCACCGCCCGGTCCATTCGATTTCGACGTCAGGATCAGCGGGGTTCACAAAGACGCTGGATTCGCGACCTGGTCGAAGCAATGCAAGTGTTTGCGTCGAGCCGTCGTCGAACGGGACTTCGAAGATCTCGAGCTCTTCGCCCTCGACCGTGATGGTGGTAGGACTCCGCGGCAGAATCGCTTGGTTCGAGATCTGCGCTTCGGACTTGAGCGCTGTGACGGTCATGAAGCCGAGCGGCAACAAGTAGGCCAACACGATCATGAGGGCGAACAGGGTGACTGTCGACTTGGCGAGGAACCTCTTCGTGGGCAGGTCGAGATCCCCGAACGAGCCCTTCGGCTCCTTGGCGGTCAACAGGCTCGGTGGTGTCTTCTTCTGCCGCATCGGCATGACAGCCATCAGCGCTCCTCGAATTCGTAGTGCACCCAGAACTTTGCGCTCCAGAACAGCAAGACCGTAAGGAAGAACACCACGATGAACATCGCCCACGCCAGGGCAGTGCCGTAGCCCGCCTGGAAGAACGAGAACGTCTCCTGGAAGAAGACCATGGTGTAGAAGCGGCTTGCACCTTGGGGCCGCCCCTCGACGCCGTTCAGGATAAATGGAACCAGGAAGTACTGACCGAGACCAACCAGGGTGATGATCAGGTTGTAGAACGTGATTGGGCTTATCATTGGCCACGTGACGTCGCGGAACTTGTTCCAGCGGCTTGCGCCATCGATTTCGGCGGCTTCGTACAGTTCCTTCGGCACGCCATTCAGCGCAGCGATGAAGATGATGATGCCGTTGCCGATTCCCCACGTCCCAATGAGGATCAGCGAGGGAAGCACCCAATTGGGATCGCCCAAGAAGTCCGGCGAACCGATGCCTGACCGGCCGAGCATTCGGGCTAACCAACCGGACTCGGCATTGAGATAGAAGCGCCAGATGATCATTGCTGCAACAAGCGGCACCATCGAAGGCAAGTAGAACAGCACCCGGAAGAAGCTTCTTCCCCATAAGTGCTTCGATGTCAGCAGGTAGGCAGCGCCCAGCGGCAGGAGCGTCGATACGGGGAGGAACATGAGGGCGAATTTGAAGGTGACCCAGAGGCCGTTGGAAACATCAGGGTCCTCGAAGATACGTTGCCAGTTGTCGAGTCCGACGAAACTGGTGCCTTTGCCGTCCTGATCGACGAGTTCGAAGTCTGTGAACGACATGGCGAGCGACGCCGACAAGGGGATGATGAAGAAGAACAGGAGCCCGAGTAACCAGGGCGTCACGAAGAGGAGGCCCCACCGCCGTTCCCGGCGAGCGAGGGTTCCGCTTGCGCCCAGTCCTGACGAGGGGAGATCGTCGGCTCCGGTGAAGATGGTGGTCATCGGGGGCTCCTGTGCTTCGAACCTTCAGCTGGACCAGATCGTGTTGAGATCTGCTTCCAGCTCGGCAACTGCGGCGTCGATGTCGAAGTCGGGATCCTCGAAGAGTGGACCCTCGAATTCCTTGATGCGGGCGTCCGCTTCGAGGAAGTTCGGCATGTTTGCCTGATGATTCGGCACGTCAGGGAAGTCGAGGCCCTGGATCATGACGTCCCAGTTCACGTCTTGGGTGAACGACTCGTTCAAACCTTCGAAGTAGGAGTCACGGATGTCAGGACGGGCCGGGAGACCTCCGTAGACATTCAGGAGGTCGAGAGCGGCTTCGTCAAAGAAGTACTCGAGAACCGTGAACGCCTCCTGCGGAGATTCGCTGTCGACGTGGATTCGGAACGTATCACCATGGAGCTTCGAGACGAGAGTGCCTTCATAGGTGGGGAGTGCGCCGAGGTCCCAGAACGTCTGCGCATTGCCGTCTCCATCGAAGATACAACACGTGTACCAGAGGTGCGTCGAAGCCATCGCGACTCGGCCCGAGTTGAACACGTTGCCGGCGAGGAGGTCGCTGTCGGTCTGCGCTGAGTTCGGGGACGAGTGCGTTACGTGGATCATCTTCTGAGCGAACTTCCAGCTTTCGACCCACGCCTCAGGAACCTGGGCGGTTCCATCGGGCTGAGCGATCGATCCAGCTGCGAACGAACTCCCGAGTGAGGTCGGGTTGGACGTCCACTGGTGGGCGAAACCGAACTGCACGATGTTCTCGGCATCGAGGCCACCGCTTGTAGCATCGTTGCCATCGGCATCGACGGTCAGGATCGCAGCGATCTCGGCCATCTTGTCCCAGTCCCAGTTACCTTCAAACTCGGTACCTTCGCCGTAGACAGAGCTTCCATCCGCGGCGTACTCCGAAGGCGGATACGGAATGCCAGCCTCGTCGAACAGCTCGGTGTTGTACCAAAGCGCCGATGGGAAAGTGGCAAACGGGATGCCTTCGAGCGCGCCTTCCGCCGTCCGGTACACGCCGGCGGAATCGCCGTAGGCCGACAGGTCAAAGCCAGCGGCTTCGACCAATGGAGCGAGATCGGCGTACTGACCAGCGAAGGCATTTGAGCCTTCGAGCCCCACGGGACCGATGATGTCCGGTGCGTTCCCGGCAGCGATCTGGGTCGCCAAGACATCGGATGCCGTCGAGTTGTCGACGTACTCGACGATCAACGTGATATCATCTTGGCTGCTGTTGAATGCGTCGACGACGGCGTCCTGCGCAGCGATCTGCTCGTCCTGCGAGCCCGTACCTAACCCAACAAACCACCGGATCTCTGTGTTCTTGACATCCGCTTGGGCCTCGTCTTCGATGTCATCGTCATCGGCCGGAGCGGCCGTTTCCTCGGAGGTGCTGGTTTCGGGATCTTCGCTCGATGAGCTCTCGTCGCCGCCAGCACCATCGCTCGATGAGCACGCCGCAGCGAACAGAACAACGGCCAAGGTGAGCGCTACCACCCGCCATAAGCTATGTAACTGATCTTGTTGTGTCTTCATTGATCTCTCCTGGTTCAGTGTGTTGCATTGAGGTTTGGAGAGCCGGTGGGTGAGACGGAGCAAACGTCTCACC
>CAKZXA010000046.1 GCA_937922045.1 uncultured Acidimicrobiales bacterium
GCATAGTTTCTGCGAGACTTGGCACTGTTGTAGCGCTCGGGGTCATCCCCGAACTCTGCGAGCACCCGGGCGCCGAGGATGTGACCGAGTCCTGGCTGGGAAAGGTAGATTCCGGCGTCTGGGTGCAACTCAAAATGGTCGGCTAACTCTGACTCGAGTTCGCTGATCTGTGTGTTCAGCTGAGCGATGATCTGCACTGACGCCCGGGTAGTCGCAGCGAATGCAGCCGCAACCGCCGTTGGGGCAGATAGTTGGGGTTGTCTCAGGGTTTGTTGGATGTCGGCTGCTCGTCTGTCGAGGTTGCGGCGTCGCCCACCTCGTTTGAGAGCGGCCCGGATCTGAGTGACCGATAGTTTCCCTGCCTCATCAGGATGTGGAGCTTTGGCCAAGACAGCGACAGCATCTGGGTGGGCGAGGTCATCGAACGCGGCGAGAGCTGCGGGGAAGTACTCCCTGAGGTCACTGCGGAGCCGGTTCGTGAGGCGAGTCCGTTCCCAGATCAGGTTCTGATGAGCTCGGGTCAGCACCTTCAGCCCGCTGACCATGTCACTGTCACCGGCGATGGGTCGGTGGTTGTGGCGATCGGTTCGAACCAAACCAGCCAGAAGTTTGGCGTCGCCGGCGTCGGACTTTGCTCCGGCGACGTTATGCCGGTCACGGTAGCGGGATACCGATAAGGGGTTGATGGCATACACCTGGTAGCCAGCGGCGAGTAGGGCTTGGACCCATGGTCCGCGTTCGGTTTCGATGCCAATCACGACATGAGATGGTCATCGGTATGCTCGGCGATCATGGCATGAAGCCGGGCGACACCGTCGAGCCCTTCCGGTAGTCGCCTAGCGGCGAGTTGGTCACCGTCATCGTTCATGAGATGGACGTCGTGGTGTTCCTCAGCCCAATCGTTACCAACAAATACGGTCACATTGCCTTCTCCTCAATCGATCAATACGGGTGGGATCGAGTCGTCGGGTTTCCAGCGGCGACCTAGTGGATCAGTGCTCGTACTGGCACGACACCCCATGAGCGCTTAACGGCAACCCGAACCGGCCAGCCGGGGCACAATCTCGTCACAGGAATCCACAACAGGCTCCAGGATCCATAGGTGCTCACCGGCGAACCGACTCACCGGACCAGACTCCCATGAATCAAACCCAGCAGTCCCATTAGGATTCGTTCAGAATCCTCAATGGGCGGTGTCGGATGCCGTTGTCTGATCGAGCCGCATGACAAAGCAGTCACTGTCATCGAGATATCGTTTCGAGACAGGGCGAAAGCCGAGCTTTTGATAGAACGCGATAGCCCGATGGTTGGTCACCTTGGGATCAACCAACACCGACCTGGCACCCTGTCGACCAAAGGCTCGTTCACACGCAAGGTGCATCACTTGAGCACCGAGTCCCCGGCCCCGATCACTTGGCGACCCGATCCAGATATCAACGGCCCAGATGTCGTCGCCCACATCGGTACCCCAGTAGTGGGACTCCTCCTCTCGGGCGTCAGTGAGCTGCACGAACCCAACAGGTCGATCATTCTCCTCTGCTATCAGCAGCTCACGCCAAGGGACGTCACGTTCCAGCTCTGTCGGCCAGTCATACCATCGTGCACCTGGTCCGCCGAGCGCAGCCGCGACGTCGGCGTCCTCATCCCATGCAACGAGCAGCTCGACGTCGTCGATTTGCATCGATCTGAGTTCGACCATTGACGTATCGTAGAGCACTTGGGATGTACGACTGACATATCCGATCGTTCCAAAAACGGTGGTTTTTGAACACAGGGCAATCCGGCAGCCGAAAGAGGCTTTCGAGGTGTCCAAAACCCGTGTTCACTCGCCAGGCAGGCTGGGCATCGGCGGTAGATCAAGACGTAAGGAGCCGAGCGGCAGCTCGACCGACGTCGCCCCCAGAGCGACCGGCCAGGCGATCATCCGGTCGACTTCCTCGCCCGACGCGAGGGTAAGCAGCTCAGCCCCCAACGACGCTTCGGTGCCCTCCTCACCAGGGTCGAGGCGAAGGAGCAGGTCATCCGCTGGCACGACCTCGGCTGGACAGGGCTCACCTGCAGGCTCCTCACCGGAGGAGTCGCTCGATGGTGGCGGCAACGAGACCGCGAGCATCATCACCAGCCAGCGGTGACCGGCCGGCGCTTGCGCCTCGATCGTTGGCGGGCGTTCCACCGAGAGTGGCAGAGCAAGGTCGACGAAAGCCCGCTGCATCTCTACCTGAACCGGGCAGTCGCCGGATCCTTGGTAGGTGGACGACACCCCGGACGCCACCTCGATCGGGTAGGGCAACGGCCGGACGAAACCGATCAGCGGCATGCGCAACGGCACGGTTCCCGGGCCGTATTGGAGGGCGATGTCGTTCAGCGACGGCTCACCGTCGACCAGGAAGTTCACCGTCTTCGTCGATCGGGCCCCGGGGTCGAGAACAGGTCCCCGACCTCCCGTCACCACCTCGGCCTGAACCACTTCCTCGACCACTACGGCTTCACTACCGGCTTCACCATCGTCGTCTTCGCCCTCACCCTCATCCTCGCCGTCGCTGATAACCAGCACGAACTCGCTGGCGTCGACACGGGCCGGATTGGTCCAATCGATATTCGTGAGCGTCACCGAAACCGAGAGACGACGACCCGACCGATTCACCTCGATAATGTCCATGAAAACCGGCCCATACATCCCCGACCCGTGACGACCACCGAGGCGCGGCGGTGAACCATCAGCCGACGCTTGTGAGTCACCTGGAGGTAGACGCTCGCCAACGGCCACCGCCGCTGGTTCGGACACCACCTCGACCGGTAGAGGGCTCAGCCGCTCATCGATCCAGCTGCAGCCCGAAGCCGACAACGCCACCATTAAGGTCAGCGCCGAGGTGCACACCCGCATTACCACCGGTTTCAGCAACGGCCGGACCGGCCAACCAGCATTCCAGGGGGACAGCATCGACGACTAGCCGTCGCCGACAACGGTGACCTCGGCTGGCACCGTCAACGTCCGCCCGTCGGCCCTGGTGGCCAGCACCGACACCGTGGCCACACCGTCGTGCGTTCCGGTGATCGAGAACAATTGACGGCCTTCATACAAGCCACCGTCGGGGCCGAGCCAGGCGTAGCTCTCCGCTCCCGAAACCGAGGTTGCGAACGAGATGGTCTCGCCTACGTTCATCGTGCCAGGCCCGATAATCGTGACCGTCATCTCGCCGAGCACCCCCCGGCGATGCACCGACTCGTCGGGGAACGATTCGATCGTCAAACCCGGCTCGTCGATCATCGTCTGGCCGACCTGTTCGTTCACGAACCAGCCGACAACACCGCCAAGGCCGAGCGCCACCAGAAATCCAAATGCACTGAGGACGGTGCGCCATCGGGAGCGCTGCCCCCGTCGATGACGGCCGCTCGGACGAAACCGCACACCGCGTCGGGCACCACGAAGCTCGTTGATCCACTCGGTGATCGTGTCCTGGCGATCGTCGGGTTCTTCCGACAAACCGTTGGCGATGACCTGGGCCAGCGGCTTGTCAACGCCCGCCTTCGTCAGGGATGACACAGCCTCTCGAGCGTCGGTCGGCGCTGATCGACCGGTCAGCATCCAGAACAAGACGGCGGAGGCTCCATACACGTCGGCTCGGTAGTCGATCTGGCCAACTCGTTCCTGTTCCGGCGGGCGGAAGCCAGGCGTACCGCCGGCAACCGTCAAGCCAGAAACTACGCCCAGCTGCTTAGCAAATCCAAGATCGCCGAGCAGGAGCGTTTCCGAAGCGGCGAGCACCGATGGCCCTTGGTCAGCAACGGTGCTAGCGGTGGACGACGCTTCGGAATCTACTTCGGAATCTGCTTCGGAATCTGCCTCGGACGCGCCGAAGATGAAGAGGTTGGAGGGCTTGATGTCGCGGTGGACGATGCCCTTGGCGTGTAGGGCGGCTAGCGAGCGAGCCATTGCTTCGGCCACGATCAAGGCGTCAGCAGACGAGGGTGCCACAGACTTCGCTCGCAGGGCTTCGACCCGTCGTTTCAGATCGCCGCCGGCGGCTAAGGCCATCACGGTGTAGGGCTGTCGCCGTGGCGTTTCTCCCAGGTCGTGAACCGCAACGACCCCGGCTCCACCCAGGCTGCGCTGCAACTGGGCCTCGGCCAGGAACCGCTCCCTGATGTCGAGGTTCATCGCATGGTTCTCGGCCAGCACCTTCACGGCCACCGGGCTTTCGAAGCGCTCGTCGATCGCTTCGTAGACGGTGGCGAAACCGCCAACGCCGATCATCCGCCCGAGACGGTACCGATCGAGAACTCGCGCATGAGCCTCGCTCGCATCCTCTCGAGCGCCAGAATCATCAACCGTCGAACTCTCGCTCATGGCGAACCACCGTCAAACGGTTGAAGGGCCGCGGCCACCAACGCCCGGCCCCGCGCTATCCGGGAACGCACGGTGTTCAGCTCGATGTCGAGCTGCTCGGCGATCTGGGAGTAGCTGTTGCCTTGCATATCGCGAAGCTGGAGGGGAAGACGGTAGTGGTCGGGAAGAGCATCGACCGCCGCCTGAAGGTCTGATCGGGTGGCGATCATGGAACTGACCCGCTGAGCGGTAGATAGACGATCGTCCTCGTCGAGCTGGTCATGCTCTCGCTGGCGGCGGAGGAAATCGATCGAGGTGTTGCGAGCGATCGTGAACAACCAGGTCGTGAAGCGCGACTCGCCTCGAAACGACGAGATCCGTTGTGAGACTCGAATGAGGACGTCCTGATTCACATCATCGACGTCGGCGTCGTTCACAATCAGTCGCCGGATAGACGGGCGAGCAAGGCGGTGCTCGTCGATCAAACGTAAGAGCGTGTCGAGACTTTCCGTAGCGCCTTCGGCGCTTGAGATGGCCAGACGGTCGAGAAGAGCGACCTTGGCGTCTTGCTCCAGGGACACGAACTCGCCAGCTTCGGCTGACAACGACTGACGGCCCGACTCCATCTGCACGATCCTAGCCTCCGAAAGCTCTGGGCAAGGGTGCATCCAAGGTGTGCATCCAAGACGGTGCAGGAGACGTACAGGCAGACGAGCAGCCACAAGGGGATCGACACCGCTATGCAGTCAAACACCAATCGTGGGGCCCGCTTCGGCGTGGTACTGGCCTCAGCGCTCGCTGCGGTCTTGTTCTTGTCCACCGCCGCTTCAGCCCACGACCCGATTTTCTTGGAAAAGGCCCAGACCACAGCAGATACCGGGCCCTACATGCCCGATGGGACGATCTCCTGGGCGCTCTACGGCAGCGTGCTCGAAACCGGTGATGCCCGCGGTTTTGAGTTCGATCTGCGAGACGGCGATGAGCTTTACGTCTCTCTACTCATCCCTAACATCGAACCCGAGCTCAGCCTCGACGATGCAGAACTGCCCACCCTTCAGCTCGACACGCCTTCCGGTGAACGCATCGACATCATCCCCGAGATACGGGAAGTCTTCGACGAACCGTTCAGCAATACCTCCTATGTAACGCTGGCCGAGATCCGCCAGCCGGGTGAAGATGGTCGCTACCAAGGTGTGGTGCTCGGCAATGCAGCGTCTCGGTTCACGGTCGCGATCGGCGAGCGCGAGATCTTCTTCACTGAGACCGAGCGTTCAGGTGACCGGCCCAGCAGTTTTCCTGAGATCTCCGAACCGCTGAAGGCGTGGTATTCGACCCCTCCAGGCGAAGAGCCGGTGCTGGCCGCAACAGCCGACGGTGAGGGCGAAATCCAGATGGACCTCATCGATGAGGCGATGGAGACGGGTGAAGCAAACGACACCCGCGAAGATGCCGACAGTGGCGGAATATCGTCGCAGCTGATCGCTCCTCTCGTGGTCGCGGTCGCCGCCGTCGGCGGGTTCTTGCTCTATCGCCGCCGAGGTCAGGGTGAAGGACAGGGCCAGTCCAACGAAGCGGACAACGCCACGGGCAACGCCACGGACGGTGACAAGGGAAGCAAGGTCGATGCCGATGCCTAGGTGGCGTCGCCGTCGGCTTCTCGTCGGCGCTCTGCTCCTCATCCTCTTCGCCGGTTTTTCCGCTCGGCCGGCGGCCGCTCACACAACCGAACAGCCTTACCTGTACCTGTTCGTGTCACCCGATGCCGTCGACGGCAGAGTTGAGCTGGCCGTCGGCGATGTGGCCGAGGTCCTCGGGCTCGACCTGTCGGGCAGCGACGATCAGATCGAGGCCGCGCTACGAGCGAGTCGCGATGAGCTCGTCGCCTACACCGCCGAGCATCTCTCCGTCGGCATCGACGACGAGTCGTGGCCCATCGAGTTTGGCCAGGTCGACCTCTTTCGTGAGGGCCCCGGCGACCTAGCCTTCGCTGTCGTCGGGTTCGATGTGCTGTCGCCTATCGCAGGGGCCGATCTGCCCGCCGAGCTCACGATCACCTTCGATCCTTTCTTCACCGAGGTGCAGGGCCGCGATGGCCTGCTCCTGTTGAATGGGGGCTTCCAGGCCGGCGAGTTCATCGACGACAAAGAATCGCTGATCACCTACACCGATTCGAACCGCACCCAGACCGTCGATCTTGGTGGTCAGGGCTTCTGGGGCAACATTCGTTCAAGCATCACTCTCGGCATCGATCACATCAAAACCGGGCCCGACCACATCCTTTTCATCCTGGCGCTGGTCTTGCCCTCAGTGCTCGTGTTCAAGGAAGGCTGGCATCCGATTGCGGGCTTCGGTAGTTCGTTGTGGCGGGTGCTCAAGATCGCCACCTTCTTCACCCTGGCCCACTCGATCACCTTCACCCTGGCCGGGATGGGTTGGCTGCCAACGCCACCGTCGAAGATCGTCGAGGCCATCATCGCCGTCTCGATCGGCGCTGCCGCCCTACATAATATTCGCCCGGTGTTCCCCAATCGTGAGTGGAGCTTGTCGTTCGTGTTTGGCCTGTTCCACGGCATGGGGTTCGCCTCGCTCGTTTCCGACCTTGACGTGTCCCGCAGCAGCCAGCTCTTGTCGCTGCTCGGCAGGAACATCGGCATTGAGATCGGCCAGGTTGTGGTGATCTGCCTTCTGTTCCCCGCTCTCTACATGCTGCGGCGAACCCCCGTCTATCCCCTGGTTTTGAACGTGTGCTCGTTGGCGCTCGCCGGCCTCGCCGCCTTGTGGACGGTGGAGCGGCTGTTCGAGATCGACCTGGGCACCGACGGCCTCGTCGAAGGTGCAGTCTC
>CAKZXA010000047.1 GCA_937922045.1 uncultured Acidimicrobiales bacterium
ATGGCAGTACTGGACCGGCTACCGGGGCGCTCGGCTCATCACCGGCAATCATGAACACGATGGTGAATACCCTCGCTGAGCGAGGCCTCTAACCATTCATCTTCCAGGTCCTCTTCCAGGCCATGACCTGCTCAATCGTGCCTTCACCAAGATCGAGGGGCGGCTCACCGGCTCGGTGGTCGTGGAGCAGAACCGCGGTGAAACCAGCCTCGGCCGCCTGCCCAACCGCGTCGATAATTGCCTCCGCGCTACCCAACGCAGCCGTGATCGATCCCGGTAGGAGGACAAGACGCCCCAACGTCGACAGGTCGCGACCGGCGTCGGCGCACACCTTGTCGAGCTCGATCGACTGCTGGGCGATGTCGGCGAGAAACTCGGCCGGTGTCTCGGCTTGCCTGAACCTGCTTCCGACGGTCACCCAGGTCTCGGCCACGGCAGCGGCCACGCGCATACTTCTCGGGCCACTAGCAGCGACCGCCAGCGGCAGGCGAGGACGGCGAACACATCCGGGGAGCACTCGGCCTTCGTCGATGCGATACCAGTCGCCCACGTGATTCTGGACCGTTCCCCGCAGCAGGCCGTCGAGCAGATGGACGTATTCCTCGAATCGCGCCGATCGTTGGCCGGTGCTCAGAGCGGCATCGCCGAACACTGCAGCGTCGAAACCCGCCGTGCCCGCGCCAATCCCGAGGACCAGCCGGCCATTCGAAACATGGTCAATAGACATTGCTTCTTTGGCCAGCATCAGAGGGTGGCGCAGGTTCGGACTGGCCACCATCGTGCCAATCTCGATCGTTTCGGTACAAGCGGCTAAGGCGGTCAGCCAAGGAATCGTGCCGTGCCATGGCTCGTCGCGATAGTTCTGCCACGAAAGGTGGTCGTAGATCCACAGATGATCGAATCCCAACGCCTCCAGTTCCTGCGCCCGCCGACTCGTCGTAGGCCAATCGTCGACCGGCATGACCACAATTCCTAGTTCCACGGCTCCACGCTAGTCAGCATCGAGGCGCAGGCACGAACCGTCCGCTTCAGCGGCGACGAGATTCAAAGGGATGGGGCAACGGGCCGGGGCCGATGCCACCGGTTGTATCCCACTGCAGCGGATCATCGGAGCGGTTGATCTTCTCCACACCAAAGTCGGTGCTCCGAATCAGGAGCCCGACCAGGGCACCGAAGACAAACCCACCAACATGAGCCATCCAGGCAACACCCGAGTTGGCCCCGGTGAAGAATTGGCTTACGAACCAGAAGCCGAGGAACCACTTGGCGCTGACGTCACGCAACATGAAAAAGACGATGCTCCGGATCGGCGCATTCGGGAACCAGACCACATAAGCGCCCATCACCGCGGCAATCGCACCAGAAGCGCCCACGACCGGCACCGTGCTCGACGGTTGAACGGCGAAGTGAGCGACCGTGGCCACCACCCCGCCTACGAGATAGAACAGCAGATAGCGCAGATGCCCGAGACGATCCTCGATATTGTTGCCGAAAATCCATAGCGACCACATATTGCCGAGAAGATGCATGAGCCCGCCGTGCATGAAGATGGAGGCGATGGCACCAAAGTAGACGTTCTTCGACGGGAAGAATGACGTATCGGTACCGTCGGTACGACAGGCCGTCATGTCGCCCTGTTCGAAGGTGGCAACGATTTCAGCCTCACTGAGCGGTTCACCGGTGCGGATCTCGCAGGGAATCGCAGCGTATTCAAGGTTGAAATCGAGCGCTTCACGCTCATCGGCCAATCCGCCTTGGGGACCGAAGTAGATGAGCACGCAGGCCGCGATGAGGGCAAACGTGACGAAGGGGGTAATCGAGATCGGATTCTCGTCTTTGAGTGGGATCATCGTGCAGCCTTTCGGTGCGTCGGTGTGGGTAATGCGTCAGAACGGAAGACAGACGACCATATCGGTATCGAACGCGTCGCTGATCACGGTGACCGTCTTGAGGCCTTCGTCGCTCGTCAATCGAACAAGGTCGCCGTCGAGTTCGTCGTCGCGCTCACGACTGATCGTTGTATCGCCTCGCCCGTCAAAGCCCATCGCCGCCAAGCGCTCGCGGTATTCGGCTTCAACGTCTTGAACCTCGTACCCATCCCGCGGTCGCAGAACTCGGATCGAGGCAGGCGCGCCGCTGTCGTCCCAACAGGTATGAATCGACGCAGCGGCAACTTGGGCCGACGCCAATTCGATCTCGGCCAACTCTTCGTGCAATGAACGAACTGCTGACCGATATGCGAGCGATGCCCAAAAGGGCAGACCGAGCAAGACCACGATCAACAGCACGCCCAGAAGAGCCGCTACTTTGAGCGTCACATCGGTCGCCGACCGCTTTGGTTCTCCAGCTACGCCCATCGCTATACAAGTCTAGGCCAAGGCGCCAGTTCAGTCCTCGGTGAGTCCCCGGAGGGGCAGCCCTGCTGCGGTGTAGATTGCGTCGATGGCAACCATATTGTCGATCGAGTCTTGCCCCTGGGTAGGGAACGGCACGCCGTGCACCACATGATCGACGAAACAACGCACCATATGTTCGTAGGTGTTACCCGCCGGCATCACCGCTGAGGTCGTGCCCGCATCGGTTGTGAGCGTGAGCCGATTACCGCTTTGAGGTGCCAACGGGTTCTCCGCTCGCAGGCTGCCCTTGTCTCCCACCATCGACACCCAACAATCGAACGGATCGAGCATTGACGACGCAACCCGACCGGTAACGCCCGAGGGAAACGCCAGCTCAGCTTCAATCCGAGCATCGATGCGAGCCGGATCTTCATCCGCGGTTGACGAAACAACGGTCGGCTCCTCACCCACGATGTGGCGCACCCAACTCACCGGGTAGCAACCAAGATCCATCAACGAGCCGCCCGATGTGTCATAGGACCAACGAAGGTCGGGTTTAGCGATCGGTACGGCGAAGACCGCCTCGACCCGCTCCAGACGCCCCAGAACCCCCGAGGCCACGATCGACCGAATCCGGTCGAAATAGGGGTGGTAGTAGTAATGAAACGCCTCGCCGAGAACGCGGCCTGTCCGCTCCGCGGCCTTCACCATCGTGCTGGCCTCCGCCGCATTCGAGGCGAACGGCTTCTCACACAGCACGTGCTTGCCAGCTTCGAGCGCCTTGATCGTCCACTCGGCGTGCAGATTCATCGGCAGCGGGTTGTAGACAACATCAACATCATCGGCATCGATGATGGCCTGATAGTCGTCGTCCACACGCCCTATTCCGTGCTCGGCGGCAAACGCCTCGGCTCGGCCCCGATCCCGGGCCGCAATCGTGGTGACCTCAGCGGTCTCCACCTGAGCCATCGGGGCTACGAGAGCCTTGGGCGCGATCCGGGCCGCACCCAGGATGCCAAAGCGAAGAGGTCGGACCTGCGAGCTGCTGTCAGTCATCTTGAGAGCATACTTGTCGACCCGTAGCCTGCTGGGGTGCAACCTGCTGTCGACGCTGACAGTGGCTTATGCGCCGTCCTAGACTGAGAGCATGAGCACGCCACCGCAACATCCGGTCCATACCGCCCACGCCGAACCGTCGCCGCTGCGCTGGACGGTGCGCCGAGGCGAGCAGATTCTGGCCGAATCTGACCAGGTCCTGATGGTCGTCGAACACTATGACGGGCGAGACGCAGAACCCGTCCCCTACTTTCCGCCGAATGCGATTGATACCGCGCAGCTCAGTCCCTCCGACCACGAGACCACATGCCCGGTAAAGGGCACGGCTGCCTATCACTCGGTCACCATCGGCTCACAGGTTCTGGAGAATGCCGTCTGGTCCTACCCAAACCCCAACGACAACCTGAGCGAGGTGGCCGGGCATATGGCCTTCTACCCCGACCGCTTCACCATCAGCTCGGAGCAGGCTGGCTAACCGCATCTGCGGCACCACGCTGTGCTCGGGCTTGCCCCACGACGATCGCAGCGAGCGAACAAAGCACGACAAGGGCACCTACTATTTGGATTCCGATCAGGGGCTCACCCAACAGAAGCCAGGCCATAGCCGACGCTGCAACCGGGATGAGCAAGGTGAAGGTCGACCCGACCCACAGAGGGATCTGCACCAACGCCCAGTTCATCAAGCTGTGGCCCAACACGCCGGCCACTCCGGTCATCACCACGAGATAGACCACATCGGTTGCGGTTGGGACGACAAGTTCTTGGCCAACCACGAACGCCATCGGGAGATTCAACGCCCCGGCCCAAAAAGCGGTACCAGCGGTGAATTCGGTCGATGTGAGCCTAGCTTTCGAGTGCTTCGACGCTATGAAGTAGCCGCTCCAGCAAAACAGTGCGCCGACCGACAAGAGGTCGCCTCGAAGGCTCGACACCTGCGAATCCGAGCCGCTGACGATTACAGCCACCACACCCACCAAGGCCACGAGGGCCCAGACCGCGTCACGCGGCCTCACCCGTTCCCCAAAAAAGCGTGCCGCTATCACGCCGACCACAACCGGCTGCAGAGCACCGATCAGGGTGGCGTTCATCACCGAGGTCTCCTTGACCGCGCTGAAGAACAGAGCGACGTCAAGAGCCAGAGCGATTCCGCCCAGAGCTGAATAGCGAAGCACCGCAAGGCGGAAGGGTGCCCGACGCAGCCTCATCCAGGCCAGCATCAGCACGAAGAAAGAAAGAAATCGGTACACGGCGATAACGAGGCCACCGAGGTCGATCGCTTTGGCCAGGACGCTGGCTGAACCCCAGGCGGTCACCGCCAGAGCAGCGCCGAGCAAGCCAGGAACCATCGAAACCCGGGTGGGCTGCCCCTGCGGTTCGGGCAGTGACCCTGTTGGTGTTAAACCATCCGCCTGTTCGGTTCGCTTCACCTCGACGAGGCTACAGACTTCGGCTGCGGCAGGCGTGCCGCTAGAGATGAAGTCCCTCGACCACCCTCCGGCCTACCCTAGCGACAATGACATCTCCCTCGGGAAAGACAACCCTGCTCGTCGACGAGCTTTCCGCTATCGACGGCTACAAGCTGACGACCGGCCTCATCGTGCCCCGACCGATCGGCTGGATCGGTTCACGGTCGGCGGAGGGCGCACACAATCTTGCTCCCTACTCGTTCTTCAACGCAGTGAGTGGCAATCCACCAACCATTGTCTTCTCCCCCGCGGCCGGACCGAACGCTCGGCGCGACACCGCAACGAATGTTTTGGCCACGGGAGAGTTCAGCGTCAACATCGTGACCGCCGAGGTGGCGGAGGCGATGAACGCCACCTCAGCCAGCCTTGCGCCCGATGAGGATGAGTTCGTTCATGCTGGCCTTACCGCCACTGCTGGCAGCGTCATCGATGCACCCCTGGTTCGCGAATGTCGAGCTCAGCTCGAATGTGTCCTCGTCGATCATTTGCATATCGGAGCCACCGACGCCGGCAACACTCTTATCGTCGGCCAGGTCGTCGCCTTCCACATCGACGACGAGCTGCTGGACGGAACGCGAATCGATCAAGAGGGTCTACAGGCCATTGGCCGCCACGCCGGAAACACCTACTCCAACGCCACCGACCTCTTCGAGCTCAAACGTCCGGACTGATCGTTTCGGCCCTTCGTACTACCCTTCAGCTGGTGAGTTCCTCAAACAGCCCAGCGAGCGGTCCAGGCGACGACCTGCTCCCGATCGGTGAGGTTGCCAAACGCACCGGTCTCGCCGTTTCAGCCGTCCGGTTCTATGAAGAACAGGGCCTCGTCCATGCCGAGCGAGCATCGTCGGGCCACCGCCGATTCACTCGCTCGACAATCCGCCGTCTGTCCTTCATTCGTATCTGCCAACAATTGGGCTACCCCTTAGCCAAAATCGCGGCCCACCTCGACAGCCTTCCGGAGGGCCGCACCCCCACCGATGCCGATTGGCAGAGCTTCGCCACCCAATTCGCCGTCGACATCGAGCACCGCATCAGCGAGTTGACCACGCTGCGGGAACGGCTCGATGGCTGTATTGGCTGTGGTTGTCTATCGCTACGGGCCTGTGCGCTCTACAACCCGGGTGACACCGCTGCCCGGTTCGGCGACGGACCCCGCTATTTGCTCGGTGATTCGGCGAGCGACATCGACCAGGATCAGTAGTCGACCGCATCGTCGCTGGCGGATGGCACATCGCCTCCGGCGTTAACCGCCCCCTGCCACGAGTATCCCCAGGCGATGTACTCGCCAACGGTCGATGAATCACGATTAGCACCGAGTGGTGGTCCGATCCTCAGATCATCGTTCGGTGCGTAGAAGAAGGCGAGGCTATGGCGAGCTACCGCCGAGGATGAACGAACACGATGCACGGTTGGCTGGTATCGGCCATTGGAAACATGGTGTAGAAGGCGGCCTACATTCATCAGCAACGCTGAACCACTGGCCGGTGGGGCCGGCTCGAACCGACCTGAACCATCCCGGATCTCAAGGCCTGCGGTGGGGGCCGGCAGGAGGGTTAGAAACCCATGGTCGGCATGAGGTGGGAGCTCGATAGCTCCGGGCTGATAGCACCAGGCTCGAAGGTGAGCCACATCGTTGGGCGGCGCACTAGGCACGCCGACGAGGGCTTCGCTGATCTGTGAGCAGACCACTCGGCAATGATCGAAGTAGTCATCGATGAGCCTCCGAGCCTCAGGCGTAACACCCGAATCAGGCCAACGATTCGGCCCACATAACCCTCGTCCATCGTCGGGCTTGGTGCGTCCGATCTCGAAGGCCTGTCGACCGTCCAAAAGCTCATAGCCCCGATGATTGCGGTCTCGGGCAACATCCAAGCGCCGCTTGGTGGTGTGAGGAACGGCGAACAGCTGCTTCGTCGCCTCGATGATCGAGCGACCCTCAGCATCATCGAGGCCGTGGCCGCGGAGGCTCACGAATCCCGATGTCTGCCACGCCCGATCAAGATCAGCGACGAACGATGGCGAGGAAACATCGACCTCGACAACCGTACTCATCGGAGCGACTCATCACAGGTCATCAGAGCGTGTTGAGACGTGTAGGCAACCCGAAACCGAAGCGTCCGATCGGCTCGAGTGTGCGAGATGCAATCATGCCGTGTTGTTTGACGACGTGAGCATCCCGAAACACCCGCTGCAGAGGGCTCGTCTCATAGATCGCGGTGCCCCCGGCGGCGTGGTAGCAGAGGTCGACGGCTTCAACAGCACGACGGGCCGCCATGGTCGCGGCCAGCCTCAGCTCGACTCGTATCTCGTCGTCGATACCGTCGCCTTCGAGAGCCAACCGCCAGCCCCGATCGGCCACCGCGTGGAGATAGGACTCGGCCATCGCCACATTGGCTCGGGCCTGGGCGAGTTCAGCCTGAACAACCGGCCGTTCGGCCAGGGTGCGAGACGAACCAGCGGGACGCTTTGGTCCCAGATCGACCAGCTCATCGATCGAGCGCAGACCAAGCCCAATAGCGACGGCTGCCGTGCCGGCGGCGAGAGCACCAAAGAAGGAGAATCGAGTCAGGGGGTGCGGCAACGCAACATCACCGCCGACGAAATCGCACCACCGGCCAGCGGGAACAAACGCATCGCTCACCTCATAGTCGGTCGATGCGGTACCTTTCAGCCCGCTCACGTGCCAGGTATCGAGCAACTCGACGTCATTCATGTCGAAGAAGGCAAGTCCGGTCGCAGACCCGCTGACGTCGGTGGCGGCCTGTCCGGTCTCGTCGACGATACGCACCCCACCACCAAGGAAGGTGCAATGATCACTTCCTGAACCCCACGACCAGCGGCCCGACACTTTGAGCCCGCCATCAACAACGATGGCTGTTCCGGCTGGCATGCCATAGCCGCCGGTACACGCCTCGGTTGGGCTGTAGATCCGCTCCGCCCACTCGGGTGAAAGATAGTAAGCGGCCAGGGCCGTGGTGTTCGCTATCATCACGCACCAGCCAGCGGCCCCGTCGGCCCGGCTGATAGCGGTGATGTCTTCGAGAGTCTCGGCAACCGAAGCCCCTGCGCCACCGTAAACCTCCGGCACCCAACGTTTGAAGAGACCGGCGTTGACCAATGCTTCGACGACGTCGGGATGCAGATGACCATCGCGCTCGGTGAGTTCGGCCCGCTCCCGGGCCAGGTTGCAGGCGACGGCGAAGGCGGTTTCTTGTTCACTCGGTCGACGGCTGATCGTGCTCACAGACTCAGGACGATAGCCCAGCTCACCGTGGGCGGCGAGATCTGAGAAACCGACCTACGGAGCCGCTGCCGTCAACTCGATGCGGTGTCAACCCGCTGCACCGGGCTTCGAAGCACTGCGGCAACGGCGCTTAGTACGACTAGCCCACCAACCATCTGGGTAGCCGTCACCGGCTCATCGTGAACGGGCCACGCCAGAGAAACAGCGACAACATGCATGCCGAGAATGGCGAGCGAAGACCGAGCCGCCTCCACATATCCATGGACCCAACTCATCACGACATGGCCGATGACGCCGGTTAGATAGGCCAGAACAGCAAGCCAGAAAAGATCCCAGCGGTCGACCTGGGCCACATCGTCGCCTCTTATCAGCACGAGGGCCGGAGGCACGGCGACGAGAAAAGCCCAAATGTTGATGCCCGCCATCCACTGGAAAGGGTCAACATTCGTCGTCGACCGGGCGAGGCGGGTAAGGACGAAGTACACGCTGAACGTAAGCATCGCCATGAAGGCCAGCAGCACACCGAGGCCTGAGGCTCGTAACTCATCGCCAGCACCCAAGATGACGGCAGCCGCCCCAGCAACACCGACGAGCGTCCACAAAATGTGCACAAGCGTGGGGCGCTCATCGAACATCGGGCCGACCACCAAAAGGATCAGAGCGGGCTGCAGGGCCACCCCGACGGCGAGCACGGCCACCGTGGCTTCTTGCACGGTGGCGAAGACAAAGATCAGGTTGATGCCGAAAGCCATTCCGGGCAAAGCCGTGGTGCGAAGCAGTTGGAGGGTTAACCGGTCGCCGCGAAACTTCAACGCAACCATCAGAACCGGCACAGAGAGCCCGAAGCGAAAGAGAACACCGAGCAGGGGTGGGACGGTCGCCAGTTTCGTGATCACCGGCCCCGCTCCCCAACTGAGGATCACGAAGCCGAGAGCGATTGCGGGCAAGCGACCGGCGGCGGCCACGTCGGGCCCACCGCCATCAACTGATGAATCTAGACTGCCACTCGACGTCGACACGACCTGTAACGCTAACGGACCGCACCAGCGGTGACCAAGTTCGCGTCACAAGCCTGCCAGGGCGATACGCCGAGCAGCGATGTTCTAGGCCGGAACCTTCTCGTTCCATGCGCCATAGCCACCGATGATGTCAGACACATCGGTAAAGCCGGCGTGACGCAGCACACTGGCCGCCACCGATGATCGGTAACCTCCGGCACAGAAGACCACGGTTGGCCGTGAGGGGTCGAGTTCCTGAATCCGGGCCGGGAGCTGCCCGACAGGTAGATTCGGTGCGTTGCCGATCGTGCCATCGGCAAACTCGCCAGGATTCCTCACATCGACGAGCTGCAGGTTGTTGATGCTCGACGCCCTCTCGTCGTAGTCAGCGGCTGTCATCCGAGGACCAACCTGTACGCGGGCCGGATTCGACGCCATCACGGCGAGCGGATCCTGAAGATAGCCGACAACTCGGTCAAAGCCGATCCGAGCTAGGCGGTTCTTGGCTTCAAGCTCGAAACCGTCATCAACCAGAAGAACGATGTCGACATCGCTGGGCACAACCGATCCAGCAAACTCGGCATACCGTCCGGCCATGCCAACATTGATAGAGCCGATCAGGTGACCGCGAGCGAAGTCTTCCGGGCTTCGGCCGTCAACGATCATGGCCCCAGCCGCCACCTTGGCATCAAAGGCCGCCAGGTCGAGGGCCTCAGGCATTGCCGCCTCGTCGAGCAGGGCACGGTCCTTGCGATTGAGGACTGCATCATAAACGAAGTAGCCGGGCGCAGGCGGCTGGCCTTCGGTCACCATCTCGATGAAGGTGGCCTTGTCGGGCGCCTTCAACGCATAGTTCGTTTCCTTCTGCTCGCCGATCGTCGACCAGGTATCGGTCGAGAGATTCTTGCCGCAGGACGAACCGGCGCCATGAGCGGGATAGACCCGGGTCTCGTCGGGCAGTGGCATGAGCTTGTTGTGCAGGCTGTCGTACAGGTTCTCGGCCAGCTCGTCCTGGGTGCAACCGATCGAGGAGAGCAAGTCGGGTCGCCCGACATCACCGATGAAAAGGGTGTCGCCGGTCAGCACGCCATAGGGCACCTCATCGTCAGCGTTCTCGTAGACGACGATGCTCATTGACTCGGGCGTGTGGCCCGGGGTGTGCAGCGTTTCGAGCGTGACCTCGCCCAAGGAGTAGCGCTCACCATCGGCGAACTTGCGAATCTCGAACTCCGTCTCGGCTACCGACGAGTACCCGATTGCAGCCCCTGTCGCCTCGGCCAGTTCAAGGTGTCCGGAGAGAAAGTCGGCGTGGAAGTGAGTTTCGAGCACGAGCTCGATCGTCAGGCCGGCAGCCTCGGCGTCAGCCATGTACTCGGCGATGTCTCGCCTCGGGTCAACAACGACGGCTCGCCCCGTGGTCTCGTCGCCGATGAGGTATGAGGCGTGTGAGAGGCAGTCAAGGTAGTACTGGGTGAACTTCATCGTTCTCTTCCTTCGGTTCGAACTGGTGGGAGTGGCTATCCAGTCCCAACTCCGATTGTACGTACAATTATCTTTCGTTTCGCGCACTCTGTCAAGCGCGCTACGGAAACTGCCCTACTCCTGAAGGCCCAACATGCCCCCGGCCAGGTTCACTACGTCGGTGAAACCCAAGGTGACGAGGTAGTCGGAGGCCTGGGCACTGCGCCCACCACTCCTGCACAGGAGAACAACCCGCCGACCCCGATCGAGCTCGTCCAGCCGGTTCGGCAGATCGCCAAGGGGAATGTTTACCGCACCATCGAGGGTTCCAGCGGCGACCTCGTCGGGCTCGCGCACATCGACGAGTTGGCCATCCGAACCGACTGTCTCGGCATAATTGGCAACAGGAATTTCTCGATAAGCCATTGGCACTTCTCCAAATCTGATAGCTGCGTCTCTCACAACTGCCCTATTACGTGCTCGTCGTGTCTTTTTAGGTGTGTCATTTCTAACCGCTGCATCTTTTCAGAGCACATCTCGCCTCGCTCGTCGACGCCGGAGGAACGGAGCGCCGTCGGACCTGGCCGATTCTGTTCGACGACTTCAACCGCATCGTGAACCGAGGCGTGTATGCGGCCTTCGAGCTGAACCCATGTACCAGCTCGATGCAGCACATCACGCACCGGGCCCTTGGCACTGCAGAGATGCACGGGCAGACCGCGCGACTCGATGCTTTGCAGCACCTCGTTCAACATGTCGGCACCGGTGGCATCAACGTCATTGATGCCCGATGCGTCGAGTATTAGCGCTCGTGCTCGACCGTCGGGCAGGGCCAGGAGTGAGCCAGCGTGCTGATTCAACAAATCCTTTACGAAGGCGGCATTGGCGAAAGAGACCGCAGCATCTATGCGTACGATGCGCACCCCGTCGATCGTGTGCGCTTCGTCAAAGCGATCCACGTTCCGATAGCTGGTCGTGCCGGCAACATGGCCGAGCACAGCGGAATGCGGCTTTGACATACGAGCAAAGACCACCAGCATCGAGGCCACCACGGCCACGAGGATGCCAAGCTCGATACCCAACACAAGTGTGGCGACGAAGGCGGTGACCATGCCCACCAGATCGCTTCGCTTGACCTTGGCGATGTGACGCATCTCGGCCACATCGATCAATCCGATCACAGCGGCGATGATTATGGCACCAAGGGCTGCATTAGGAAGCGAGGCAAAGGCGGGGGTGAAGAAAATAATCGTGACCACAACAACGGCGGCGGTCACTACCGAGGCAAAGGGCGTCTTGGCCCCTGCCGTGTCGTTCACTGCCGTTCGAGAGAAGCCGCCGGTCACGGGATAGCCGCCAAAAAGTCCTGAGGTGATGTTGGCCAGACCCAGGCTCACAAGCTCCCGATCCGCCTTCACCTCATATCGGTGTCGGCGGGCATAGACCTTGGCCACTGCGATGGACTCCATGAAACCGACCACCGTGATCACGATCGCCGTCACCCAGAGATCCCCGATCTGTGATGTTGAGATCGCAGGAAGAGCGAGCGTCGGCAATGAGTCGGGGATGGTCCCTACCGTTTTGACTCCCCGGCCGGAGAGAGAAGCCACGTTGACGAGAAGAATTGAACCTGCGACCACGATCAGAGCCCCGGGCACGCGTGGCGCATAGCGCTTCAAACCAAGCAGAATGGCCAGACTGACCAGTCCTAGCCCGACGGTCGCAGCGTTGGCATCTCCAGCGGATTCGGCCACGGCAAGTACGGTCTCGTAGAAGTGCTCAGACCGGGGCACCGAGATGCCGAGCAGATGCTTCACCTGAGAGAAGCCGATGATGATGGCGGCTGCGGCGGTGAAACCGACCAGTACCGAGTGTGAGAGAACGTTGACCAGAAACCCGAGTCGGCCGAAACCCATCACGAGGTGAACGAAACCAACGAGGAGGGCGAGAACGGCCGCGGCTGCGAGATAAGCGCCGGTGCCTTCCTCAGCGATCGGTGCGAGCGCGGCCGCTGTCATCAACGAAACGATGGCCACCGGGCCTACCGCTAGCTGTCGAGACGTACCAAGCAGGGCGTAGGCCAGCAGTGGAAAGGTGGCCGCATACAGGCCGACCTGGGGTGGCAGCCCTGCCAGCAAGGCATAGGCCATCGCTTGAGGGACGAGCATGGCGCCAACGGTTAGCCCGGCGGCTAGGTCGGCGCGTAGCAGTGGTCTCCCATACCCTTCGACCCACGAGGGGCGAAGCCGGAACGATCCTTGTGACCTCATAGAGCGCAATCCCTCATATGACCGAATATACGTACATTTGATCAGATTCGCAAATCATGTGACAAACGCACCTCTCCCCCAGGCCTGCCATGACCACCCTCACAGCAGACCTAGGCGCGATTTTCGGGCGCTAGCTCTTGCCCTTGAGCATGAGGTTCCAATAGAGAAACGGCAGTCCATGCTTCTTGAGGTACCACATATCCTTGCGCGGCTTCGTCGCATCGATCAGGGGAAACGACGGCGTCGGCTCACCGCTGTAGTCGAACTCGGCCAGCAGCATCTCAGACCGCGAGGTCGTCAGCGGGCACGACGCGTACCCCTCGTAGCGTTTCACCGGTGTCTGACCGTTCAAAAAACTCTTCACGTTGGCCGCCACGACCGGAGCCTGCTTCCTTATCGCCGCACCGGTCTTGGAGTTCGGGGTCGACCCCGCATCGCCGAGGGAGAAAACGTTGGCATGTCGCACATGCTGGTGGGTGTGCTTATCGACCTCGACGTACCCATTGGCGTCTGCCGTCGACAACGGACTGTCCTTGACCCAATCGGGAGCGGACTGATGAGGAACCACATGCATGACGTCATAGGGCAGGCTAAATCCTGAACCGGTGTCGTCCATCGGCCGAAACATCGCCTTGCGACCAGCGGCGTCAACCTCCTCAAGCTCAGCCTTAACATGCAACGTGATGCCATAGTCGGCAATCACTTTGTCGAGAGCATCGGCGAAAACCGTCACACCAAAGATCCGGGGCGTGGGAACGACCACATGCACGTCAATAGCGGAGAGAACCCCCTGTTGACGCCAATAATCACACGCGAGATAGGCGATCTTTTGGGGAGCGCCAGCGCACTTGATGGGGCCACTCGGCATCGTAAACACAGCGGTCCCCGAGGTGGTATCGCGTATGAAGTCCCAGGTCTTTGGTGCGAGATCGTAGGTGTAGTTCGACGAAACGCCGTTCCGGCCCAGTGTCTGCGAAACACCGGGGATACGGTCCCAGTCGAGTTGGATGCCGGGACAGACGATCAAGACGTCATAGCCGATCATCTTGCCACTCGCCGTCTCAACCGCATTGTTGTCTGGGTCGAAGGCTGTGGCCGCGTCGCGCAGCCACGTCACGCCCTTCGGTATCAGCGATGACTGATTTCGAACCGAGGTTTCTCGTTTGGAGCAGCCACCTCCAACCAATGTCCAGAGCGGCTGGTAGTAATGCTTGTCTGACGGGTCGATTATTGCGATGTCGTCGATCTCACCGGCCAGGCGGGATGCAACCGAGATGCCGGCTGATCCGCCGCCAACGATGACGACGCGATGATGGGTGGTGGTGGCCATGGAATACCCTTTCTTGTGCCGTCAGAACACGTGGTGGACCCAAAAGAACCGGCGGCGGTGCTGACTCAACCACAACGAAATGGTCGAGCGGTCGATGGACGTGGTGGTGTCAGGTCCAGCGGTTGTCCTTATCTATGTACTTGCTCTATGTACTTGCTCTATGTGTTTCTACCTTGCTTTGCCCAGTTGCTTCAAAAATAAAAGTACGTTCTTTCGGCCTTGCGGTCAAGTTCAGAGACGCGTCACAGTCCAACAAACGCAGCCAACGAACGACTAGATCAGACTGCGCTAGGCCGAAGTTCCGATCGACTGCCAGCCGACCAATCGGTCACGAAACGATACCTATCACCTCGAATAACGGTTGTCCTCCATTCGACCGGGCCACCATCGCGAGAACCGAGACGCTCAAGAAAAAAGGCGGCATCGGTTTTGCCGAGCTTCAAATGCTTCCGATCACCAGCACTTGGGATTATCGGCGTCAGTCGCTCCCAGCCCTGATTTGGCACCGGCGCACCGGCCTTGGCCAGTTCGGCGTAGAGAGCGGTGTGGCTCCAATCGACATCGAGCAGTGGAGCAGCAGACGGCATGGGCAACCAGGCCCGATCGACGGCCAAGGGGGCCCCGCCAGCAAGCCGAAGACGCTCGAGCAACACGAGCTCACTCGTTTCATCGATGCTCAGATGACTGGCCGCCACCGAGTCGCGTACGATATCGAGTCGAAGGACCTCGCTCGTCTGCTCGGTCCCGGCCGACTCGACAGACTGGAACAGGCTGTACAACGTGCCCAGCGACTGTTCGAACTCTGAGCGATTGACGACGGTTCCCCGTCCACGCTCCCTACGAAGCACACCGGTCTTGTTCAGGTGACGAACTGCCTCTCGTACCGTGTGGCGGCTCACCCCGTAGGACTCGGTCAACTGAAGATCGGTGGGGAACCCATCCTCGAACTCGCCTGCCTCAAGCCGCGATCGAAGCTCGTGCTCTAGTTGTGCCCAAAGCGGCATCGGACTGGTTCGATCCAGAGGTGTTGGCGCCATGGGATCAGCTCCTTCGTGACGTACATCGGATGACCTTACGTGATGAGTATCAGCTATCCGGACATTCACCACAAACTGCCAACCTGTACGGTAGGCCGATCCGCGACCTTGTCCACCATCGAACGACGGCACAATCTATAGCTCAGGCTCTATAACTCAGGCTCTATAACTCAGGTTCGAGGTGTGACCCTCGTATCATTTGACCGTACTTTTCGTACCCAAGTAGTACTGTTGATGTTCTACCCATTCACGTTTGAGGTTCCGTCATGACCGGCTCGTTTCTGGCCGCCGAGGCCCTCCTCCCAGCCCGCAATCAGATGGCGATATCGCTCGGATCGCACATCGTGCTGGCCTGCTTCGGCATGGCCCTCCCGGCGATGATCTTCGTCCTGCACCGACGCGGACTCGCCGGAGATCTTGATGCTCTTGAGCTAGCGAAACGATGGTCGAAGGTGTCCGGCGTGCTGTTCGCCCTGGGCGCACCACCGGTTGCGGCTCACCGTGCCGCTGCCATTCGCGGCAGTTGCCGCGCTCGGACAGCCCCTCGTTGGCCATTTTGCAGGCCAGCGAGTAGCCGACCACAAGCCGATCAAGCGGGCGGCAAGATCGACGATGCCGCCGGTTCACCGGCTACGCTCGTCGGGCTGCTGATCGTCACCGGATTGGCCGCGATCATCGTCGTCCCAGCTCTTACGTACCTCTACATACTCGCCTACATACTCGCCGATTCAAACAAGGTTGGTTGATCATGACATTCACCTCCGTCTTTCCGAGCTTCTCCGTCGTTGCGAGGCACTCTCGATCCCCTGGCCGGTTTGCCGTCATACTCGCGCTCATGTTGCTCAGCGCCAGCTGTGGTGGCAGCGAAACCATGGCTGAAACCGGCATCCGACTCGTCGACCCCGGAGCAGCTTCAGGGTTGGTGGCCGATACCGGCAGCAACGTCGTGATTCTTGACCTACGAACACCCGAGGAATTCAATGCTGGCCACATCGAAGGGGCCACGATGATCGATTTCTACAGTCCCGACTTCGAAGACAGGCTGGCCGAGCTCGACCGAGACGCGGCCTACGTGATCTATTGTCGCTCAGGAAACCGCAGCGGCCAGACACGCGAGATCATGGAACGGCTAGCCTTCGCCGATGTTGTCGACATTGACGGTGGCATTCAGGCGTGGGCGAAGCAAGGTCACCCAACGGTGGTCGGCTGATGCGAGAGCCGGAGGCGGCCGAGCCTTCGACAGGAAAATTCGCACGAAAATTCGCAGGGCACTCAACGACGCGACGAGGCTGGCTTTACGTCGCAGCGCAAGTCATCTTGCTCGGCGCTCTGATCGTGCTGCCGAACCGGTCGGACTGGCCGGTGGCAGACTGGCTGCGGTTGCTGTCCAACATCTTGTTCTTTGGTGGCCTAACGCTGGTCGCTCTTGCCGCCCTGGGTCTCGGTCCATCGCTGACACCAACGCCGGTACCCAAAGAGACAGGCCATCTGGTGACCGCTGGTTTCTATCGCTGGGTCCGCCATCCGATCTATTCCGGCGTCCTTGCGCTCGTCGTCGGCATGACATTGCGTTCAGGCAGCTGGATCTCGCTCGTCGTCGCTGCGATCACCGTGGCCTTTTTCAACAACAAGGCGGCATGGGAAGAACAACAGCTCGCCGCCCGCTATCCGAGCTATCCGGCCTACGCAGAGCGAACTCCACGCTTTGTTCCCAAACCTGGTCGGCGGGCCTAGCCAAGTATCCCATCGTTGCGAAGCGAGGACCGGGTCTCGGCATCGATGCCATGGGCGTCGAGAACCTCGTCGGTATCGGCCCCCAGATCTGATGCCGGTCGCTGCGGGCCGATAGCGGCCCCCTTGATCCGCACGGGTACGGCCACCGTTTCGAAACCAGGGTGAGCATCGGAGCCGGGCACCTGAACGAAGGAGCCGACCGCTCTCGCCTGGGGATCGTTGATCACATCGGCGATGCTCTGGACCGGCCCCCAGATGAGCCCGGCAGCGTCGAAGATCTCGCCCCACTCGACGGCCGTCTTGGTCCGCGTAATGGCGTCGACGCGGTCAACGAGTTCGGGCATCCTGTCATAGCGCTGCTTAGGTGTAGAGAGATCCGGGTCGACCCCCATATCTGACCCGATAGCCTCACAAAACTTCGGCCACCAACGAGCTTCGGGCATGTTCACCAGGATCCAGTTGCCATCAGAGCAGGGATAGCGATTTATTGTGGGGCTGAACAGGTGGTGGCGGTCTCGACAACGAGGCGGCTTGCCATCAATGATCGTGGGCGCCACCTCGGTGGCAATCGTCCACATCGCCGTCGACATGAGGCTGACGTCGACTTCCTGGAACTCTCCGGTGCGCTCGGCCAACCTCAAGGCGGCCAAGATCGCGGTGGTCATGGCCAACCCCGTCGTGTAGTCGCCCATAGCGGTTGGCGCCTGCGGTGGGGACGAATCCGGTTCGGTCACCGAGTGAAAGACTCCGGACCGCCCGAAGAAAGCGGTTACGTCGTAGCCGGGTCGGGTCGCATCGGGCCCGACGGTGCCGTAGCCGGTCAGGGTTGCGTGTACGAGCTTCGGGTTCACCGCTCGCAGTGCGTCCGGGTCGAGGCCGTAGCGTTGCTGGCGATGAGCCAGCAGATTCGTGAGCAACACGTCGGCGCTGGCGATCAGCTTCTTGGCAACCTCGGCTCCCGCTGGCTCGTCGATGGCGATGGCGACCGACTGTTTGCCGCGATTGGCACACTGATAGGCGGCATCGACAGCATCGGCTGGGTCTCCGACCTTCGGCTGCCGTGACATGCCACGGTGGGGATCGCCTCGTAGCGGCTCGATACGTATGACGTCGGCCCCCAGATCCGAAAGGATGGCGCCTGCGCTCGGCGCCGCCATCCAGCTCGTCATCTCGACAATGGTGATTCCTTCAAGCGGTTTC
>CAKZXA010000048.1 GCA_937922045.1 uncultured Acidimicrobiales bacterium
ACCGCCGACTCAACGCATTCAGATCACGAGGGGAGAGACACGGTTTTCGATGCACCGTGCGAGGCTTAGGGCGGCGAGCGTCGATGTCTTCGGGTTGGCGGCGAGGGGATTGTTGGCGATGACGACCTCGAGTCGACCAAACGCACCGCGTGCTCTGAGCTCATGACGGTTCTTCGTTGCCGCAGGATCGGCGACCAACGTCACGTTCGTAGCATCGGGCCCAACGCCGGCGAGGGCGGTCGTCATTGCGACGTTTGCGTTCTTTGGAAAGGCGAGTGCTGTCTCGGAGGCGCTGGCGCTGAACAACACCTGTTCTTCGGTAAGCGCATCAAGGTCGTGAGCCGCAGCGGCAGGTGTTCCTCGCCACGCACCCGGCGGTTTGACGATCCTATGCTCGACAGATTCGAGCCCCATGAGGCGCGCGGCCGCCAGCGCCTCGACGCCAGCCAAGGCGCCGGGCTGGATGACGACACGCGCCCCTGTCCGGCTTGCCGCCTGTTTCAACGACATGAGAAGGTCGGCATCGGCCAACGCCGAGACTGAAGACACGATGAAGTCGGCTCCGGCGTTGAGCGCGGCATGGCCCCATGCCGCGACGCTGCCTAGACCTGCAGCTTCTGCCACCACATCGGGATTGATGGATGCGAGCTCGTCGGGTTGGTGGATGGCTAGGGCCCCTGCAGGAACGGACGTGTCGTCGACCGATTCGCTGCGCTTAGCAATGGCGACGATCTGCACCGCCGGGTCGGTGAGCACGTTCGCCGTTGCCTGAGCCATTGCCCCCCAACCGACAAACACCAGCCGCATCGGCCCGGTGGCTGCCATCTCAGACCTCCAAACCGCAGTTTTCGAAGGCCTCGCGAGTGATGGCCTTCTCCTCATCGGTGAGTTCGAGAAGGGGGAAGCGCACAGCTCCTCCGACTTGGCCCAGTAGTTCCTGCCAGTACTTCTGGTGAGCGTGCGGCTTCTCAGCTGGACGGGTCCCCCAAAGGGCTTCGCGCACGGGGTCGAGGCTCTTGCTGATGGCTTTCGCTTCCTCGGCATCCCCCGCCAAGGCAGCTTCGGTATAGGCGTTCATGCGCTGGTCTTTGGCCGACTGGAGGAGGTAGGGGGGTGAGGAGCAGAGGTAAAGGCGCCAGTCGAGCTCCAAGATGTTGTCGAGCCATTCTGGCTCCGACGCGGTGCTGACCTGGATCCGATCGGATGCCAGCCCCGTCAGCTCGACGTACATGGGACGAGGAACGCTGTATTTGATAGCGACCACGTTGTCGATGTCGGCCAGGCGGTTGCACAGCTCGGGAGACATGAGGTAGCCGCTTGCCGGGTGGCTCCATAAGGCGACGCCAATGTCGATGCTTTCCGCGATCTTCTCGTAGTAGCGGAGGAGTGTCTCATCTTGCTCGGTATGAAAGTGTAAGGCGGGCGCATGCACGACGACGTAGTCGGCACCGACCGCCTGAGAGTGTTTGGCCAGATCGATCACGACATCCACATTCTGATCCGAACAGGACGTGATCGTTTGACCGCGGTCGCCCGTGGCTTCGACCGCGAGCTCAAAGGTGCGCTTGCGTTCTTCGATCGTCATCGAGAAGAACTCGCCTTGCTTGCCGCTTATGAAAAGACCTTCGATACCGAGGTCTTGGGTCCAATGACGGACGTTCTCGCGAAACCCGTCCTCATCGATCTGGTGGTCGGGGGTGAAGGGCATGAGCGCGGCGGCCCAGATGCCTTTCAGATTTTCTCTGGCGTAGGCCTTTGCCTCGCTACGTGTGTAGGTCATTAGGTGTTTCAACCTCTGTTTCAGATGATGTGAATGCTGTGGGAGACATTTTTCGCGACGGTGTAATGGCTGAGACCTTCGGTTCCGCCTTCGCGGCCGTAACCGCTCGACTTCACCCCGCCGAAGGGGGTCTCAGGCAGAGAAGCCTCAAGCGTGTTGATGGAAAGATTGCCGGCCTCGACCCGCTCGATCATCTGGTCGGCGTAGTCGGCGCGGTTTGTGAAGCCGTAGGCCGCGAGGCCGTAGGGCACCGAATTCGCTTGTTCGATAGCGGTATCGAGCGAGTCGACCCGATTCACAACCGCTACCGGCCCGAACGGTTCCTCCTGCATGATCCGAGCGTTCGCTGGCACGTTGGCAAGGATCGTTGGTTCGAAAAAGTAGCCGGGTCGGTCGATCCGCCTGCCGCCGGTTAGGAGGTCGGCACCGGAGGCTACAGCATCGTCGACGAGCTCGGTCAAGGCGGCAACGCGACGGTCGTTTGCCAGTGGGCCCATCTCGACACCAGGCTCCAATCCGTCACCTACAACTGTTTCGGCGGTCCGCTCGGTGATCACCGAGAGGAACTCATCGAAGACCTCACTGTGGACAAAGAAGCGCGTTGGTGAGGTGCAAACCTGCCCCGCGTTTCGCATGGCTCGGATTGCCGAGCTGATACCGGCGGCCCGAACATCGGTGTCTTCACAGACGATGACCGGGGCATGACCGCCGAGCTCCATGAGGACGGGGGTCATGTTGTCCGACGCGATTCCTGTCAGGTGTCGCCCGACCGACGTCGAACCGGTGAAGGCAACCAGTTTGATCGTGTCATGGGGAATCAGATACGAGGAGATGTCGGCCGGTATGCCGAACACCAGGTTCAGTACACCTGGCGGCAAGCCAGCATCGTGAAAGGCCTGCACGATATGCATCGCTCCAGCCGGGGTTTCCTCGGCGGCTTTGAGAATGATTGAACATCCCGATGCAATCGCACCAGCGATCTTGCGGGCGGGCTGGCTCATGGGAAAGTTCCACGGCGAAAACGCCGCGACCGGGCCTATGGGTTGATGGTGCACGATGTACTTGACGCCTGGCCCGCTCGGGATAACGCGTCCGTAGGTTCTCGTTGCTTCACCGGCATCCCATTCGAAGAACTCACATCCCCGAATGACCTCGGCCTGAGCTTGTGCGAACGGCTTGCCGTGTTCAAGCGTGATCGAGTGTGCAATGTCGTCTCGGCGTTGACGGATCAGACCCGACGCCTCTCGGATCAGGTCGGCCCTGGCTTTCGGAGAGGTGTCTCGCCAAACATCGAACCCTGCATGAGCCGCCTTGACGGCATCGTCAAGGTCGTGTTGTGAAGCCACGGGAACACGTCCGATTTCCTGTTCCGTCGAGGGGTTCACGACCGGGAGTGTGTCTGTGCTTTGTCGCCATGATCCATTGATGTAGAGCTGGAGTTCTGGGTACGTGGTCATCGCAGCCGGAAGCCTTTCGGGAAGGAGGTCAGGGAGTTGCGGGAGGGGCTGGAACCGAACGGCTAGAACGCCGTGCGGATAGCCCACAGGTCGGGAAACGCTGGCTTGAAGAGTGTGGTCGCAAGATAAGTGGCGCCATCAGATCCACCGGTGCCGTGCTTGGTCCCAATGGTTCGACGGACCATTATCACGTGGCGGTAGCGCCATTCTTGGAGGCCCTCGTCGAGGTCGGTGAGGGTCTCGCACAAGCCGGCGAAGCCTTCATCGTCGTAGCGGGCCACGATCATGGCTTGTAGCGCTTCGTTAGGGACGATGGCCTGGCTGACGTCTCGCTGGAGGACCTCGGCTGGAACCTCGAATCCATCGCGGTGGAGAACGCGGACGAAGGCGTCCCAGAGTGTGGGAGCAGTATGGCGCTTTGTTAAGCGGGCGCCCTCATCACCGCTGAACCAGTCGAGGTCGATTCGATCCTTAATACCGAGCAAGAACTCAAGCTCGCGGAACTGGGCTGACTGAAAGCCGCTGGCGTTGGCAAGGAATGACCGGAAGCTAGCGAACTCAGCGGGCGTCATGGTTTCAAGAATGTCGATCTGACCCACGAGGGTTTTCAGGATCTTCAGAACCCGTTTGAGATGGTTTTGTGCCGCGCCAATCTTGTGTTCGCCGAGCTGCACCATGATGTGATCGAGTTCGTGAAGCATCTGTTTGAACCACAGCTCGTAGACCTGGTGGATCACGATGAAGAGGGTTTCGTCGTGCTCGGGCCGACCGGTATCTGGGTCGACCGAGACGCACTGCTGAAGCGACAAGAGCTCGGGAACCATCAGGTAGCTGCCGTAGGTGAAATGATCGTTGTTTTCGAAAGGAAGGCTCATGAGATGGAGAGGGCTGTCGGGTCGGCGAGTGGGTCTAGTAAGGGAAGTTGGGGGAGGGCGGTGACCATGCCGTCTACGTCGAGAGACGGATCGGCGATGGCATCGGCGAAGATCTTGGCCTGCGCTTCAGCCCGTGACTGGGCCTCGGCGTAGGGCATGGTCGAGAACATCACCATGTTGTAGCGGGGGCTGAGATGCTGGGGGTGGCGCTGTTCAAGCTCGAGCGCAAGCGCTCGCTTGGCCAGGTAGTCAGGATCGATCACACCAGCACGCATCTCGACGTAGTTCTCTAAGGCCATATCGGCAATGGCATCGACGTTGGGTTTGCGCTCGACCTCGTACCGCTTGAACGCTCCGGCTCGGTCGGTTGGCGACGTAAGCACATGCCGAGCGAGTGAGCGAGCCGATTCCATAGCTGCGTTCATGCCTTGGCCGTGAAAGGGCACGATGGCATGAGCGGCGTCGCCTACGAGCACAGCCTTGTCCTCATAGCTCCAGCCGGCCGCTCGCATCGTTCCCAGCGGACCAGTGGGATTGGTAAGAAACTGATCGGCGAGATCGGGGACGTCGCGAGCAAAGCGGTTGAACTCGGCTGCGAAGAAGGCATCGACTTTCTCCGCCGTCGTAATCGAGTCGAAGGTAGATGTAGGCGCAAAGAGGGTGACGGTGAAGTCGCCTTCGGGGTTGGCGAGGGCGATCAGCATGAATTCGCCGCGTGGCCAGATGTGCAAAGCATTCGGATCGAGTCGATGGGTGCCGTCGTCTGCTGGCGGCAGTGTGAGTTCTTTGTAGGAGTGATCGAGCCACTCGGTCTCGAAGGTGCACGCGCCCTTTGCGGCAAGAGCAGCACGCACTCGTGAGCCCGCGCCGTCGGCACCGCAAACGATGTCGAAAGGTTCGACATGGCCGTTTGAGAACCGGAGCAGTGATTGGTCGAGATCTACCGCTTCAAGCTCCCGTTCGAATTCGATGGTGACCCGTCCTGTGGCCTCGGCCGCGTCGAGGAGGATGGCATTCAGATCGGATCTCGACACCGAGTGAATGACCTCATGACTCTTGCTTCCGTAGGGTTGGAGATCAGCTTCAGGGTCGCCTGTTGCGTGAATCATGCGGCCGCGCATCGGGATGGTGATCGCGTCCACATCGTCGATGACGCCAACATCGATCAAGGGCACGATGCCGCGGGTGGCGAGAGCGAGGTTGATGGATCGTCCCGCATCGATGTCGGTACGGCGAAGATCTGGTCGGCTCTCGTAGACGGTGACCTTGTGGCCTTCTCGCGCTAGGTAGATAGCGAGCAAGGCACCAGCCTGGCCAGCTCCAACGATGGCAAATGAGCTGCTCACAAGACGATCCGATCGAGGATGGCGACGAATCGATCGATGTCGTCGAAGGAGTTGTAGAGGGGAACGGGTGCGGCGCGGATCACATCGGGGGCACGCCAATCGCAGAACACCCGCTCATCTTCGAGGGCTTCAAACGTTGCCCGTCCGTTGCCGTTGGTGACGCGAAGGGCGTACTGGCACCCTCGTTCTGACAGGGCTTTAGGAGTGATGTTCTCCACCCGGCCCGCAAGTGTCTCTTCCAACCGTCGGTCGAAGAACGCAATCTGGAGTTCCGACTTCTTGCGTAGTGCGGCGACGCCTCCAGCAGCAGCGAAAAGGTCGAGAGAGGCCCGCAGAGCGGCCATCGAGAGGATTGGGGCGTTCGAAAGCTGCCACGATTCGACCGTGGGAATTGGGTCGAACACGGTGTCCATTTGAAAACGAGTTTCGGGCTTCGTGCCCCACCAGCCAAGCAGTTTTGGCAGTACCGGATCGGCGACATGGCGTTGATGCACGAACACGCCGGCCACGGCGCCAGGCCCGCTGTTGAGGTATTTGTACGAACACCAAACGGCGAAGTCGACGTCCCAATCGTGTAGCGAGAGCTCGATATTGCCGACAGCGTGGGCCAGATCGAATCCGACCTTGGCGCCAACCGCGTGGCCAGCCGCGGTGATGTCGGCCATGGGTAAGACCTGGCCTGTGTAGTACTGAACACCTGGGAGCATGATGAGGGCGAGTTCATGGCCGTGCTCGGCGATTGCGGTGTAGATGTCGTCAGGACGCAGGGTTTCTTCGCCTGGCCGTGGCTCGAGCACGATGAGCGACGTGGCCGGATCAAGGCCGCGTTGGCGAATCTGTGACTCGGCGGCGAAGTGGTCGGACGGGAAGGCGTGGCTTTCGATCAGGATCTTGTGCCGAGCTTGTGACGGCTGATAAAAGCTGATCAACATCAAATGCAGGTTGACGGTGAGCGCATTCATCGCCACAACCTCGTCGTGGTTGGCGCCAACGATCGACGACAGTTGTTTGGTCAGGAGTTCGTGGTAGCTCTTCCAGGCAAGCTCACCGCTGAAGTGTCCCTCGACGCCGATTGAGCCCCATCGGTCGAACTCGACGTTCACGTAGTCACGTGCGTTCTTTGGCATTGCGCCGAGCGAGTTGCCGACGAGGTAGATGCCTTGGGGCAGTTCGAAGGCGTCTCGAAACGTGGCGAGCGGATCTGCAGCGTCGAGTTCGGCGGCGGAAGCAGATGTCACAGCTGGCCGTCTTTTCCGGGGTGGAGCGTGGCGCAGTGCGGACACGTCCTGGCATCGGTGTCTTCGTGAAAGGCGGCGAAGAGGGGAGGGAGGTCCTTATCGATCGCCTGGACTTGGAGCTCGACGCGGTGAACCAACCTTGCGCACTGTGGGCACGCCCACTCGAAGCCGTCGAGCTCGCCGAGGTCGCGTTGATACTCAACGACCAGGCCAATGGAGTCGCGGTCGGGTCGCTGTGGTGAGTGACGCACGCCGGGAGGGAGAAGAAAGACTTCGCCCTCTTTGATGGGCATGTCGTAAGGCGGCACGCCGTCTTCGGGCCAGATCACGAGGTTCATATCGCCCTTGATCTGGTAGAAGAACTCTTCCCTAGGATCATCGTGGAAGTCGTTGCGCTCATTGCCGCCGCCCACGATCATCACGATCATGTCGGCCTCTCGCCAGATCTGTTTGTTTGCGACCGGCGGGGTCAGGTCCTCACGGTGATCGGCTATCCATTTCATGAGATTGAACGGACGACGCTGTTTCGGGCTCGGGTCGTAGTCATGCATCGCTGGATCCTTCATCCTTTATCCTTCGGCTCGTCTTCATCAAATGAGTGCATCTTCGACGTTTGCTCGTCCAGGTTTGCCTCGACCAGGGCGGTGAGTCGTTCCAGCTCGCTGTATAAAGCTGAGAGGTCTCCAGCGTCGTGCAGCGCTTTCGCTGCTAGCTCTTGGGCATCACGAACGAGGGTGGCGGTCAGCGCTTCGCCAGCGGCTGTGACCGACACGAATCGCTGCCGTTTGTCTTGCTCGCCAACCGATCGGCGAACCAGGCCGCGTTCCTCGAGCCGGCGTACGGCGTGGGTAACGGTTGGCTGTGGGCTCAAGGCCAATGCTGTTAAGTCGATTACGGACAGCTCATCGACCTCGGCGAGCACCGCGAGCACGCGCCAGTCCGAACGCGACACGCCTCGTTCCGTGAGGGTGGCATAGAAGGGTGCAGACAAGGCCTGGTCGGCCTTGCGAAGCAGGTAGGGGAGGTAGCCCTCAAGAAACTGCGGGACCGGTGACGCCATGCATGAGATAATACATTCATTCAAATGTATTTGCTAGGTTTTGGTCAAAAATCTCATCCAGCAGACACGCAGTACCTTCCAAGACCGGCCTTCCGAGGCTGGGCCTTCGTAGACTGGCCAGACACTATGACTACGCCAACCGTTCTCATCACCTCTTCAACAGGCCGGATCGGTCGTGAGCTCGTTGCTCTACTCGCTGCCACCGACCAGTTCAACGTACGAGCCTGCGTGTTCAGCGATGGCTCAGAAGAGCGGATGCGGAGCCTTGGTGCTGATGAGGTCGTGACCTTCGACTTGGGTGATGCTGCCACCTGGGGTCCGGCCCTTGATGGGGTCAGCTCGGTCTACTCGGCATCGCTTGACCCGATGCTTGAAGGGCATCTTGCTTTCTGCGAGGAATTGGGCCGTCACAGGGATCAGATCAACCATGTGGTCCGCATCAGTTGCATGGGGGCCGACACGAACACCGCTTCATACGACCCTGCCAAGCATTCGTCACGTGAGGGCGCCGGTATACCCCTCATGTTGCAGCACTACTGGTGGGGCGAGAAGGCACTGATCGACGCTGGTCTCAACGTGACGGTGTTGCGGAACAACTTCTTCATGAATCACCTGTTGAAGACCGACAGCGAAACCATCGACAAAGAAGGCTGGTTCAGCAACCCCCTCGGAACAACCCGTAACTCCTTTGTTGCGACCCGCGACATCGCTGAGGCCGCTGCGGTGGTTCTGTCCGAAGGCCCGGCACTACACGGCGACAAGTTCTACGACATTACGGGTCCGCAGCCTCAGTCGATGAACGAGATCGCCGCTGATCTCAGTGCGGCGATGGGCAAGACCATCGAGTACCGGGCTCAGTCGATGGAAGATTTCGAGAACGACTTTGGGGCCACGCGCGCTGAGTTCTTCGAATACCTGACCAACGGCTTCTATTCCCGGTGCAGCCCCGACTTCTACAACCTGACCGGCCACAAGCCCACCAGCTACGCCGACTATCTCACCACTGCCGGAGCATCGGGCGAGACCGGGCTGGAGGAGCTGTGGCAAGGCAACCTTTGGAAAAAGGGTGTCGACGCGATGAAGGATGCTGCCGCGGTCGAAAGCTAGACCCTGAAACGACGAAACCCCAGGTTGGCGAGTTGTTGCCAGAACCTGGGGTTTCATGTTGTACGCCCCCCGGGACTTGAACCCGGAACCTGCGGATTAAGAGTCCGACGCTCTGCCAATTGAGCTAGAGGCGCTTGTATACCCTGCGAGTGTACCCGCCGAGTGGTAGTGCTGCTTGGGGTGACCGAGGGGATTCGAACCCCCGACATCCAGGATCACAACCTGGCGCTCTAACCAACTGAGCTACGGCCACCATCTGGAACCCAGGAAACGCTCGGTAGAACGCGTCCTGCGGCTAGGCAATAGTAGCTGCAAATCAACGCATCGACGAACGGTTTTTGCGATTCGTTCAACTACCTCAGCAGCTAGGCTGGTGGAGCCCCCGTAGCTCAGCTGGATAGAGCAAGTCACTTCTAATGACTAGGCCGCAGGTTCGAACCCTGTCGGGGGTACCACACTGACCAGGCAAAACGCCCAACTGGTTCAGTATTGGATTGCGCAGATCCAACATCCATCCAACATTTCTTGTTGGGTTGCTCCTAGCGCTGCCAACGATCAAGCGACGTGCGAGCCCACGACGTCCACTGATGCTGCTCATCGAAGACCCGCCTGAAGGCATCCAGCGACACGGTCATCAGCTCAATCGCTTCAGATCTAAGCCCCTGATCCCAGAGTATCGTCGCCAGATATCCACGGGTCAGCGCTGTGCCGTGGTGGTCGGGTCCGTAGACGTCCTCTTTGATGGTGAGTGCCCGGCGTTGGGTTGTTTCAGCCTGCACAAGCAAACCCCGACGCATCTGAAACACGCCAAGATTCCCCAACATCACCGCCGTAGCAGCACCATCAACACCTTCCAACACATCAGCCAACACACTGATATGAGGATCAAGCTCCCCATAACGAACAAAACCAGCCGGATCCTCCGCATCACCAGGCGTCACAGCATCAACCAACGACACCGCCACCAACAAACGATCAACCAAAACCGACATCAACCGAAGTCTCGCACGAGATTACACTTCGACGCCACCGCCTAGCAGAGTCGACACAGCATCAGCCAGCTCACGATCAGCAGCCGCAACCCTGCCCGTGTAGTGCCGAGCCGCCACCGACGGATCATGACCAGCTCTCATCGCCACCTGAACCGCCGAAAATCCAAGCTCCTGGCCATAGGTACCCATGAACCGCCGAAGAGACTGAAAGGTCAGATCATCCAAACCGACCCGACGACGCAACCGAGCGAAGTAGCGGGTAACCGCACCAGGCTTCCAAGGCTCTGAACCATCAAGCGCATCCGAAAACAGAAACGGATCAGCGACAACCTCACCTTCAACAAACTCAGCCCGACGCTCCACCATCGCAATCTGCTCCGCAACCTCAGCGACCGTCCGCTCATCAAGAGCCACATAGCGAACCCGGCGATTCTTCGTCGGGGCCTCAAGAAGATCCCTACCCGGAACCTCAACAATCGACCGCTGCACCAACAGCAGGCCAGCATCCAAATCAACATCACGAACAACCCTCAACGCACAAAGCTCACCACGCCTCAAACCACTCGTCGCAGCCAAATAGATGAGCCGTGCATACTCAGGCCGTCGAGATTCCCGAGCCGCATCGACAAGCCGCCGCACTTCACCCGGCGTCGGCACCCTCGGCACCTCATTAACCAACGGCGGCGGCTCAGCCCACTGAGCCGGATTCGAATCACGCCAACCCCACCTACACGCCTGGGTCATCATTGACGACACCGTCGCATGAATCTGGCGGACCGTCGCCGGCCGACGCCCCACCGCCTGGTGATGCCCATACAAATCGGTCAACATCTTCGTCGTCACCTTCGAAACAGGAACCGAACCCAACGCCTCCCGAACACTCACCCGATACGCCTTCCGATAATTCACAATCGTGTGAGGCGACCGACCCTTACGCTCCAACTCCTTCACCCACTCCACAAACAAATCATCAACCGTCGCCGACGTGCCGACATGACGACCCCGACTGACCTCCGTCAACAACGCAGCCCTAGCCTTCGTAGCCGCACGCAAATTCCCACGAAAGATCCGGGAAACCTGACGCCGCTTCCCCGTCACAGGATCACGACCAGCCTCAACAATCAACTCCCAAACATCGGGCGACCGCTCCCTCATCCCCGGAGCCCTACGTAGCTCAGAATCGCTCACGCCGCCTCCCCCTCCACCATGCGCCGAAGCGCCTTATAAGGAATCAAGACCCGCCGCCCCAGCAACAACGACGGAAGAAGCCCCTGACGCACATACTCATACGCAGCAGCACGACTAATCCCAAGCAGCGCCGCAGCCTCAGAAACCGAAACAGTCAAACGTTCATCCTTCATGGCAGAGGCCTCCGCACACCCCTCGGCCAACGCTCCTCAGATGGATGAAGCAACCGAGCAAGCTGCACAGCAACCGCCGGACCATTATTCACGAAAACCGAGAACCCTCGACCAGCTTCAGCCTTAGGGCCGGTGGCTCCAAGCGATCGGAGTTTCCACCTCCGGTTCAGGCTTCGATGTCGGCCTGGGACGAGTACGGGTGTGAGGGCCTGGCGCTCGTCGTCGCCGAATTGTTCGTAGTCGTCCTGGCCGAACATTGGTATCGAGTCGGGGAGCCAGCCGTAGTCTCGTTTGCCGCCGTCGCTGCCGGGGATCGCTATCCGTCGGTAGGTGTCTTGTGTCTCGGTGTCGAGGCGGTCGTAGTCGTCTTGGCTTATCACGACCGTCTCACGTTGACGGTCACCGATCGTCGTCGATGGGATCCAGCGTTGTTCCCACTGACGAGCAATCTTGCGGGTGCTCGTTCGTTTCTGTGCCCGGATCATGCGCCGCATGTGCCTGCGGATCTCGATCACATCCTGAGGCGTCAAAGCGACCTCAGCAGTCGCCTTACGAAGGCCACGCCTCCCCCAGAAGCCTCCGACTGAA
>CAKZXA010000049.1 GCA_937922045.1 uncultured Acidimicrobiales bacterium
ATCTTTACGGAGTCAAACCTAAATGCTTCACTATGAATTTCTTTCTGCTTGGATGAAGGCCCAGACCAAGAGCGAGCGTGGTGCTTCGCTCGTTGAGTACGCCCTGTTGGTTGCGTTGATCGCGGTTGTTTGTATCGGTGCAGTCACGTTCCTTGGTGGTTCGGCCAGCGACAAGCTGAGCGACGTCGGTAACTCGATCTCCAACTAATCACCCCCTACTAATCCACGACCAATAATCCACTGCATCGCAAGAGAGAGCGCCCCATCGGGGCGCTCTCTTCGCGTTTAGACTCAGCCCATGGAGGACAGCACAGACAGGGCACAACTCGACCCACCCGACCCGGGCGAAACAGGCCTTGTACTGGACGAGTTCGACGAGAAGCTTTCAGCCTTCAACGCCTTCCGAAAGAGCGATCACGTCGCTGCCGACAAGATCCTCGAGCAGGTCGGCGCCTCCGACAGCGTCGATCGGCAAATCGTTCTAGAGCTCGCCTCCAAGCGTCCCCTTGGCCACCCCGACCGTTTTCCCGAAGCCCACTCGGGCGCTATCCGGGCGCTCGAAGTTCTGGATCGTAACGGCGGGGCGGGCATCCGGGTTCGCCGACTCGGCCCCCTGGCCCCCATCGGTCAGTACCTGGTCCAGCAGGTGGTTTTGTTCGTCACCCGGAGCCATCAACGCAACGTGATAAACCACATCGCAAACCTTTACGCCCGTCGCGAGGCCGCCGCTTTACGAGACGACCCCCACCGGCTTCTGCTCCGACGAGCCCGCTACAGCATCGACCGGGTGGCCCCCGGATTCCGTGGTAACCCTCTCGGGGTGCCGACCTTTCTTTTGGGTGGCGCATTTCTCTCGACGGTGATCGGCACCCTTCAAGGGTTGGCCCTCGAAGCGTTCGGCTCGATCTACGGCAAGGTGGCCGTGATCATCATCCTCTTCGGGGTGTTGCTAGCTCTTTCGTGGGGGGTGTTGAAAGGTGCTGCCATCGCCCGCCGCCGGATCAAGCTCACCGTGGAGCAGCCGCTGGCGGCTCTCTTCCAAACCATCGGACGTTGCGGTGAGCCACCTCGTGACCAGGCCCACGTGTTCGCCTTGATCTCCTTGATCATCATGGCGACCGCCTGGGTAGCCGTTCCTCTAGCGCTCGGATTGTCGCTTCTTGTCTAACGACAGCTGCATGCCAGCGAGAATCACAACGACAAGAGTTGGTCAAACTCCTGCTGGCACTCGACCCCAGCGCTAGGGCGCGGCTAGATTTGTTGATTGCTGCTCGCGTCCTTAGCAGCGGCGGAACCCAGTCTTTTAGAGCTTTGGCAAAGGAGCCTCACATGGCCAGCGTCGATACACGTCTTCTGAGCAAGATCGAGTACCGCTGTATTGGACCCACCCGCGGTGGACGGGTCGTGGCGGTTGCCGCTGATCCGACGAATCCAGCGGTCTTCTACCATGGGGCTGTAGCGGGAGGTGTCTGGAAATCTACCGACGCTGGCCTCTACTGGGAGAACGTGTCCGATGGGTTCTTCGACTCGGGCTCGGTGGGTGCGCTTGCCGTCGCCCCCTCCGATGGCAACGTAATCTACGCCGGCATGGGTGAAGCCACCATCCGGATCGATGTCACCCATGGCAACGGTGTGTACCGCTCGACCGACGCCGGTCGTACCTGGGAGCACAAGGGCCTAGGCGATTCACGCCACATCGGCGAGATCGTGGTACACCCCGACGATCCAAACACGGTGTACGTCGCCGCCCTCGGCCACGCCTTCAAGGACTCCACCGAGCGCGGACTCTACCGCTCGACCGATGGCGGCGATACCTGGGAGCGGTCACTCTATGTTTCGGACCGAGCGGGAGCCATCGATGTCACCCTCGATCCCCACAACCCTCGGGTCTTGTTCGCTTCGATCTGGCAGACTCGCCGCACCTTCTGGTCGATCGACTCCGGTGGTCCCGATTGCGGCCTGTGGCGTTCGATGGACGGAGGCAAAACCTGGACCGAAGTTACCGATGTCGATAATCGGGCCGAAGGTCTACCCGATGGTGTCCTCGGCAAGATCGGCGTGTCGGTTTCGCCTGCGCGCTCTGGCCGTGTGTGGGCCCTGATCGAGGCCGAGGGCCGCAAACGCGGGCTCTATCGCTCCGACGATTTCGGCGCTACATGGGAGAAGACGTGCTCGAAGCCCGATCTGTCCTGGCGCCCCTGGTACTACATGCATGTTGTGGCTCACCCGACCGAGGCCGACACCGTATTCGTCATGAATCAGAAGGCCTGGAAGTCGGTCGACGGCGGTAAGAGTTTCGATGAGTTCGCCACCCCTCACGGCGACAACCACGCTCTCTGGATCGACCCGAACAATCCTGAGCGCATGGTCGGCTGTGACGATGGTGGTGCCTGGGTCTCCTTCAACGCCGGAGATTCCTGGTCGTCGATTTACAACCAGCTCACCGCCCAGTTCTACCATGTGGCCGTCGATGATCAATACCCCTACATGGTCTACGGCACCCAGCAAGACAACTCGTCGATTGCGGTGCCATCGCAGACGGGTCGGGGCGCCATCAATTGGGGTGACTGCTATCCCCCAGGCACCGGTGAGAGCGGCTACATCAAGCCGAAGCCAGGCGATCCCAACATCGTTTGGGTTGGTGCCATCGGCTCTTCACCCGGTGGTGGTGAGTCGCTGCAGCGCTACGACAAGCGTACGAACCAGGTGCAACTGGTCAATGTGTGGCCTGAGGCCTACAACGATGGTGCAACCGCTGAGGTTCGCTTCCAGTGGACCTACCCCATCGTGTTCTCGCCTCAAAATGCTGACACGATCTATGTTTGCGGTAACAAGGTTTTCCGTAGCAACGACGACGGAATGAGCTGGGACGCGATCAGCGAGGATCTCACCTACGCCGATCCGGAAACGCTCGGCCGCTCGGGCCCGCTCACCATCGATACCGCTGGCGCCGAGATGTACGCCACCATCTTCTCCTTCATCGCCTCGGCCCACGATCCCGGCTCGCTTATGGCTGGTTCCGACGATGGCCTCGTCCACGTGTCTCGCGATGATGGAGCCTCGTGGCGCAACGTCACCCCCTCGGACCTACCGAAGTTCTCCCAGGTCACGATGCTGGAAGAGTCCCCTCACACGGCGGGCACGGTCTATATGACGGTGGCCCGTCACAAGATGGGCGACTACGCACCCTATGTCTACCGCACCACCGATTGGGGCAACTCCTGGAGCCGCATCGACGCTGGCCTACCGGCCGACGACTTCTGCCGGGTGATTCGCGAGGACCCAGCTCGCAAAGGCCTGCTCTACGTCGGAACCGAGCTCGGGATGTTCGCCTCCTTCGACGGCGGCGACAACTGGCAGTCGTTGCAGGCCAACCTTCCGGTCACGCCGATCTACGACATGGTGGTAAAGAACAGCGACCTCGTGGTGGCCACCCACGGCCGTTCCTTCTGGATTCTGGACGATCTCACCCAACTTCACCAGCTTCACGACGAGTTGCATAGTGATCTCACCACCGCGAAGTCGCACCTGTTCACGCCGCGAGCTGCGGTGAGAACCCCTCCCGATCTGTTCGCTGATTTCTGGGGTTCCCCGAACGGCAAGAACTACCACGTGACGATCGGCCAGAACGCCACCTTCTACCTCGACGAGGCTGAAACCGGCCACAAGACCAAGCGAGTGATCGACGCCGGTACCGACCTCCAGCCCGGGGTGCGGATCACCTACTGGCTCGGCGTCAAGCCAGACGGTGAAGCCAAACTCACCTTCCTCGATGCTGATGGCAACGAGCTCGATTCGTTCAGCAGTAGCATCCCGGAGGACAAGAAAGACCGCGACGGGTTGTACTGCACGGCGCACGAGGGAATGAACTCATTCCAGTGGCCGATGCGTCACCGTGCTGGCCCCAAGATGGACGATGCTGAAACACATGGCCGGGCCAAAGGGCCGCTGGTGGTGCCAGGTCGCTTCCAGGTGCGTCTCGATGTGGATGGTGACTCATCGACGAGTTCGTTCAACTTGCTGCGTCATCCCAGAGTTGAGACCAGCCACGAGGATTTTGTTGAGCAACGCGATCTGCTTCTTCGCATCCAAGGAAAGCTGAACGACGCCACCCGCGCCATCAATCGCATCCGCAAGATGAAAGGCCAGCTCGGTGACCTTGAGGCCCGTGGCGGCGTGGAAGACGAGACCCTCGAAGCCATCGAGGACGTTAGAGCCAAGCTCGAAGCGGTTGAAGACGAACTGGTTCAGAAGGAATTCACCACCGCTGGTGACCGGCTCCACTACCCGATCAAGCTCTACGAAAAGCTGAGTGATCTGGTCGCCGTTGTCGGGAGCGCCGACGCTCGCCCAACGAGCCAGTCCTACGATGTGTTCGACAAGCTGTCGAACCTGATCGGCGAACAGCTCGGTGCCCTTGATTCGCTGATGGCCTCCGATGTTGCCGCCCTCAACACCAGCCTCGCCGACGGTGGCGTGGCCGTTATCGGTACCTGAACGTCAGCCGATCTTTGAGCGATCGACGTGGGTCTCCTGCGGGGCATTGCCTCGCAGGAGTTCCGCAACCTCGTGTGCTCGGTGGCGAGAGTTCTTTGGCGCGATGAGATAGCTATCCCATCCGGGAACATCGACGATCGGGAGAATCACGGCACCGGTGGCGTTGGCGAAGAATTGAGCGATCGCCGGTGTTGTCGCCACAACAGCCTGTTGGGGGTTGGACATCGCCCAGTCGCGCAGAGCAAACACGTCGGCTGCCACCGCCCCTTGATTTGGTGGCCAGCCCGGTCGGACGTCGTAGCAAATCCATGGCTTCATGTAGGTCTGGTCGGCTCCGGGTGGCAAGGCGGGCCAGGTGAACTGATCGAGGTACGACAGCGTCACGTTGTCGCCGTCGGGGGCGATAGAAGCGTCCAAGATCGCGACCCGCGGCTCGGTGAACACATAGTGCCGGTCGAGCTCGTGATCGAGTCGAGTGGGTCCTAACACGAGCGCCATGTCGACCGATCCGTCGAAGACGGCGGGTGCTGGGTCGTCGATCTGCATCGACACGCCGATGAGCTTGGGCGCATCGTCTATCTGCGAGAGCCTGGCTAGGAGCCGATTACGCCCGCCGTAGACGGTGCCAACGCGGTAGGTCTCGACGCGGTTGCCCGGCAGCTCCTGCAGACGGGCATCGACGTCGTTGAGCATCGCTCGCGCCACTCTCAACACCTCCTGGCCGTGGGCGGTTGGCGCGCAACCGGTCGATGATCTGATGAGTAGACTCGCTCCGGTCAAGGATTCGAGTTTGGTCATCGCGTCGCTTACCGTTGGGGTGGTTACGTTGCGGGCTTTGGCCGCGGATGTCATTGATCCGCAGTCGACGACGGCCAAAAAGAGGTCGAGTAACCAGATATCTCGGAGTGCCAGCATGTTCCCTCATTTCTCTGTGACGCTCCTAGCGAGCGCAACTGCCGGGGTGGTGGGTGGTGATGTGGTGGGTGGTGATGTGGTGTGTGAACGCGGGGCGTTAGATAAGTGCGAACCTCGCGTTGCCCTATTCAGTATGGCGATGGACCGACATCTTGCGTATTTTCGGACAAGGTGCTTGGCACGGCGCGGCAACAGAAGCTGCGACTTGTCAAGCGCTCGGCGGTGCCGGTTGTGCCGCCAGGTTGGCCCGGTTGGGACGGGCAGACGCTACAAACCTGGAGGGATCTTACTGGGGGATGGGCGACAAATCTGTCCACTTGGCGAGTCAGAACCAAGGGTTGCCACCTTAGGTTCCACTCGCCAACCCGACCGTGGCCGCCTGATGAACCGTCGATCCCCAACGCCGAGGTTGGATCTCGACGGCGTTCGGTCACTAGCATGATCCCTTGTTCGGAGAATCGATCGACCTGCTGGCAGCCATTGCCACTCTTGCTGTGGTCTTTGTGTCGTTCACGATTTCAGCGTCGGCTGGTTTGGGTGGCAGTCTCCTCCTGGTGCCGACGCTGGCCCTGATCTTGGGCACAAAAGAGGGTGTTGCGCTGGCTGCACTCCTGCTGGCGTCGAACAACGTGGCCAAGATTGTGGCCTACCGCAAGACGTTGCCGTTTCGGGTAGCAGCCGTCGTTGTGGTCATGATCGTGGTCGGTGCCGCATTGGGCGCCAGCTTGTTGGTGAAGGCGCCAAGCCGGTTTGTGGCCGTCGGCATAATCGTCACCTTCGCCCTATCGATGCTGGCCGAACGGCGGGGCCTAGAAGGCCTTCGCTCCTTGTCGTCGCCGTTTCTTGCTTTCTGTTCGGGGGCGTCGAGCGGGTTTTCTGGCACCTCGGGTCCGCTGAAAGGCGTGGCTATCCGCAACCTGAACCTGGATCGGCACCACATGGTCGGAGCCGCTTCTCTCGCTTCGTTCGCCGGTGATGCAACGAAGACGGCTGTGTTCGCCGAGGCCCAGCTGCTGGGCCGCGAGTCTCTGCTCGTGGCCGCAGCCGCTGTTCCTCTGATGATCGCCGGAACGTGGACAGGCAAGACGCTTAACAGCCGAGTCGGGGAGCGTGGCTACGCCGTCTTGTTCTGGTCGGTCATGGGTGGCTACTCGGTAAGAATCGCTCTCCAGTTGCTCTGACGCTCGCTGTTTAGAGCGAGTCTGCCAGCTGTTGAACGGCCCGGTCGGCTTCGGCCTCGATGGGCTCGCCATGGCCAACCAGCAGGGTGTTGAAGGTGAGGTCGGCGAGGGAGCGGATCGAATCTCGGGAGAGATCGATATCGCTGGTGAACCGCTCGGGAGCCTCGGTGACGGCCCCGGCTTCGGTGAACAGGGCATCGCCGGCGATGAGTAAGCCGGCGGCGTGATCGATTGCCGCCATGTGGCCGGCTGTATGCCCGGGAGTAGCGACCATCTCGAAGCCAAACACGTCTTCGCCGCCAACCAGGGGAGAGATATCGCCGAGCCCGTCGGCGCCGATACTGCTGAGGTCAGCCTCGCCGGCATGGATCGCAGCGTTGATCGCCCGGCGTGAGACTTCGCCGATCGATCCGGCGTGGTCGCCATGATGGTGGGTGAGGATCAGATCCTCGACATCGTTGTAGGTGAGGCCAAGATCCTGCAGAGACTGACCGATGGCATCGGCGCTTCCCTCGGTGCCCGTGTCGACGATTGCGGCGCGGTTGCCGCGAACCAGCACGTAGGCGGATACGAAACCAAGGTTGGTTCTGGCCCAGCGAAGTGAGGTGTCGTCGGGGTCGGCTTGGTCACCGTCGTTTGCCGTGTCGGATGAGCACGCGCTCAGTAGCACGGGGCTGAGTAGAGCGAGGGCGAGGGCGCCACCACCCACCTCGCCGAGGAACGCTCGTCGACTTCGGGTGGGGGCAGCGAAGGGGCCGCGACGGTGATGGTCGGTGGGGTGATGGTCGGTGGGGTGATGATGCCAGCCGCTCACAAGGAGATCCTATCCTGCGCACGTGGGCTAGGCGCGGCGAACATGACGTCCGAAGGCCCAGGCCGCGGCCCAGACCAAGAAAACGAGCGCAAGTGCACCGACCATGATCCCCTCCGACCGGAGCCCTGAGCTGTTGGCCAGCTGGATCAGGAAGATGGTGACGATGCCAACGGTGAGGGCGAGAATCCAAGAACGCATAGCTGAAACGCTAGCGGCGCGAAGAAAGTTCCGACAGCTCTTGAATTAGAGCGCTCTAATATCTACAGTGGACGCTCGACAGCGGCCTTGCTGTGAGGGACGAACTAAGGGAACATGATCCGATGAAGACGACTCGATTGACCACCTCGCAGGCCATCATCCGCTGGATGATGGCCCAACGCACAACCCTGGACGAGGGTGTCGAGGCGCCAATGTTCCCCGGCATTTTCGGCATCTTTGGCCACGGTAACGTGACCTGCCTTGGCCACGCACTCGAAGAGGTGAAGGAAACGTTCCCCACCTGGCGCGGCCAAAACGAACAAGGTATGGCTCTCGCCGCCGTCGCCTACAACAAGGCGGTAAAGGCCCGCCAGATCATGTCTGCTGCCAGCTCGATCGGCCCGGGCGCGACCAACATGATCACCGCCGCTGGCGTCGCCTCCTCTAATCGTCTGCCGCTCCTGATGTTCGCCGGCGACACGTTCGCCTCCCGCATCCCTGACCCCGTGCTTCAGCAGGTGGAGAACTTCGGTGACCCGTCGGCAACCGTAAACGATGCCTTTCGTCCCGTCGTCAAATTTTGGGACCGGATCGTGCACCCTGCTCAAATCGTGCAGAGCTTGCCGGCCGCTCTCACCACCATGATCGACCCCGCAACCCGCGGCCCCGCCTTCATAAGCCTGCCTCAGGATGTCCAGGCCATCGCCTACGACTACCCCGAACGCTTCTTCGAGCCAACCCTCCACGACATGCCTCGGCCGCGAGCCGATTCGTCGGAAATCATGGCCGCGGTCGAAGCGATCGGCAACGCCCGCAAGCCGATCATCATCGCTGGTGGAGGCGTCCACTACTCGGCGGCCGAAGCGACGCTCGCCGACTTTGCCCATGAGCACAATATTCCTGTCGTCGAGACGGTGGCCGGCAAGAGCTGTCTACTCGGCGACGATCGTATGTATGTGGGCCCGATCGGTGTCACCGGCTGTGAAGCGGCCAACAACCTGGCCGCCGAAGCTGATGTTGTGATCGCTATCGGATGTCGTCTGCAAGACTTCACCACCGGTTCCTGGACACTCTTCAGCAATGAAGATGTGGCCATTGTCGGTATCAACACGACCCGCTTCGATGCGATGAAACATCGACAGGTGCCGGTTGTTGGCGACGCCCGCGAGACGATGCGTGAACTCACGGGGTTGCTCGGCGGGTACACCGCCCCCGATGCCTGGGTTGAGCGGGCCGGTGACGAGAAGGCTGGCTTTAGGAACTACCTGGATCAGATCGGCGCCGTCGATGCCGTGGGCGAAAGCGGGCTCATGACCTACGCCCAAGTGGTGCGAACCGTCAACGATCAGGCGACCGAGGGCGATGTCTGCCTGGCTGCGGCCGGAGGTTTCCCCGGTGAGGTCAACAATGGCTGGTGGAACAAGGGCGTGTCCACCTTCGACGCCGAGTATGGCTACTCCTGTATGGGCTATGAGACAGCGGGTGGCTGGGGCGCGGCGATGGCTTATAGCCAGGGCGGTGGTGCTGAGCGAGAAGGCGAGGTCTTCGTCTTCGTCGGTGACGGCTCCTACCTGATGATGAACTCCGACATCTACTCATCGGTTCTGGCTGGCCACAAGATGATCTTGCTGGTGTGCGACAACGGCGGGTTCGCCGTGATCAACCGCCTCCAGATCGGACAGGGCGGCAAGCCCTTCAACAACCTCCTGGAAGACTGCCGACTTGCCAGCGGTGCCGGAGCCGAGGTCGTTCGGGTCGACTTTGCCTCGCATGCCCGGTCCATGGGCGCTAACGCTGAATCGATCGAGACGGTTGGTGATCTCGGCCCGGCGTTGGAACGAGCGAGGGCCTCCGACCGCACCTATGTCATCGCTATGAATGTCGATGCCTATTCCTGGACCGAGGGTGGTTCGTTCTGGGAGGTTGGCGTGCCCGAGGTTTCAAAACTGCAGTCGGTGCGCGATGCTCGAGCCGAGATGGACAAGGGAACGTCTGACCAACGCGTTGGCTGGTAGCTGCCACAGCGTGGATAAGCTAAAGCATGGCTAGGGCAAACGCCAAGGGGCAGACCACCGTATGGAGGTCATAGACCTTCGGGTCACGGTTGTAGACAGCGGTGATCATACGATCACCGCTGGTGCCGAGGTTACGGTCGGCGATGTTGTCGACCGGCTGGGTGGTTCGAAAGGGCAGGTCCTCAGCGTTCAACGAACATCACAGGCCCTGCATCGCAACATGCTGCTCGTCGACGTCGACCTGCGCTCCGGAGATGTCATAGAGCTCAGAAGCCGGTCGTCGCTGGCCGATATGGTCGGCGGGCTGGCGCCAGCAACGCTACGGGTGGTGGCAGGCCCAGCTACTGGAACCGCCTTTGAGCTGACCTACGGGACCACGACGGTTGGCAGAGTAGCGGCCAATGACATCACGATCGTCGACACCGGCATGTCGCGTCAGCATGCGACGATCACCATTACGCGATCGAAGGTCAGCATCACCGACAATCTCTCGACCAATGGTGTGTTGATCAACGGTGAGAGGGCGACCGAACCGGCTGAGCTCAGTTCCGGTGATCAGCTCATGATGGGTGAAACGGTCATTATCATCGAGCACCGCATCGGTCATGGCGCAACGGTCACCGGTGACGTCGGGTCGTCGCGCAACACCCACAGCTTCATGCTGGCCGAGCCTGACGCAGACGCAGACGCAGACGGTGACGATGAGGTCGAGCCGAAGCGGCCCGAGTTCCATCGGCGGGCACGATCGCTCGACCGCTACGAAGGATCGACCTGTGAGTTGCCGGCACCGCCAGCCAAGCCGGGTCGCTGGTCACTGAGCCGGTCGATGATGGAACAGCACGAGCTTGCCCGTACGGCATTCCAGAGCAAACTCAAGTCGCTCTCCGCTGAGCTGGCCGAGGCCCAAATCGTGGAGCAGGCTCGCCGACAGTACGAAGATCCGTCGGTTGATGAAGTCGACCGGATCGTTGCCGCCAACGGGCCTCGTCTCTGGGAACGCACGCCGGGTGATTTCGATCACCTCGTGGTGCGCGTCGGCCGTGGCACCGTCCCAAGTCGCCATCGGATCATCGCCCCGGCCGATGACGACGGCACCGATCCGAACATCGAATCATTCATTCGCACCTTTGAACACCTCGACGGCCTTCCGGTCACGGTGCATTTGAAGAACGGGGTTCGGCTTCTCGGTCCCCATGAGCCGGTAACCGATCTGGCTTCGTCGATACTGTCCCAACTGGCTGGCCTGCACAGCCCATCCGATCTTCTGATCGGCGCGATGGTTGGCGCTGAGACCGAGGCTGAATGGCAATGGCTCAAGTGGCTTCCGCACAGCCGTCAAGGCATCGATCATCTCGGCGCCGACCTCCTGGCAGCCACGGCCGATCGAACCGCCCGCTTGTGCGAGGCTTTGACGGCCGAAATCGGCTCGCGCTCAAGACGTGCAGCCAATCGGCCCGGCAACCGCCCGACCTGGCCCTCGATCGTGGTGCTTGTCGAAGAACAGTCGAGCGCCTCAGCAGCTGCGCTCACCGATTTGATCACGCTGGGACCCGACTGCGACATCCATCTTCTCTGGGTCGCGGTAGGTGCCCCCCGGTTGCCCGAGCCGCTTGGAACAACGGTCACGATCGTTGGCAGCGATGCGGTGCAAACCGATGGGGAGGGCGCCGCCTGTCAAGCCACCGTCGTCGCCGGTGACGAAAGCATCGAGAGGGTGACGCTCGAGGGTTGCGATGAGCGTCAGCGGATGCGTTTGGCCCGGAATCTTGCCCCCATCATCGATCGCAGCGGTCGTTCGACCTCTGGCCCAGGGCTCGGACCATTCCTATTCAGCCAGCTGTACGGCGATGAGCCATCGCCGCAACGGATCGTCGATCGCTGGTCGAAACCGTCGACCGGGTTGCGAGCTGCGATCGGTAAGACCAACCACGGATCGCTCGATGTCGACCTCGATGCCGACGGGCCACAGGCTCTGGTTGTCGGCGAGCGGGGGTCGGGGAAGACCTCACTCCTCGAGGCATGGGTTGCTTCCTTGGCCGCTACCCACGCCCCCAGCGATCTGAGCTGCTATCTCGTTGCGTCTCCCGCCGAGCGGTCAACGGAGGCTTCCGCTCAGTTGCTTTCCGCTTGTGGATCGCTGCCTCATGTCACCGGTAGCCTGGCCGACCCGGCCGACGCTTCGGGTCTGCTCGCTGCTCTTGGCCGAGAGGTCGCTCGACGAACCGAACTGCTCTCCTTGGGTGGCATCGACTCGGTGGCTGCAATGCGGGCCCGTGGTCGAAGCGACTGTCCAGCCAGGCTGCTTATCGTTGTCGATGATCTTCTCGAATGGGCCGATCTTGACCGTGACTTTGCGAGCGGCGTCATCGATCTCGCCGGTCGAGCTCAGCACCTTGGCGTCTACCTGATTGCCAGCGTCGGCGCCGAACGCTACCCCTTCTTTGATCTCTCTCCGGCCTCGGTGCAGAAGATCCGTTCCTTGACAGGCATCAAGATCGCCTTGCGCATCGACGATCCGGCGTTGGCCACAACCATCGCCGGTGTCGACGGGCCGAGCGATATCGACCGAGCCAGCCCGGGGCGCGGGTGGATCAAGTCTGGTTCGGCCGATGCGGTTCTGTTCCAATCGGCGCTTGTGCGTCCGGCGATGCCAGGCGAGCAGGCTCTCGCTGTCGAGCCGTTCGAGTTAGGGCGTGGGCTGGAACCGGCGCCGTTAACGTCTCATGTCGATGACGGCACCGCTGGTACTCCGAGCCCACTCTTCGAGGCAGTAGCGAAGGCCAACGCCTTGTTCACGAGCGCCAGCCGGGGTTGATCGCTCGGTCGAGCAACTCCATCGGGTGGGCGGTTTCCACACCGACCTCGCGCAGAGCGGAAGCCAGGTGCATCGAACAGCCAGGGTTGGCCGAAGCCACAACCTCGGGGTTGGCTCGGCCGATCGCGTTCAGTTTGCGGTTCCGGATCTCGCCAGCCAATTCGGGCTCCATCACGGAGAACGCGCCGCCCGCTCCACAACAGAGACCTTCGTCTTCGAGCTCGATGAGTTCGTCGACGTAGGGAGCGAGCACGGCACGGGTGGCGAGGTGAACCCGTTGCACATGGCGAAGATGGCAAGGGTCTTGGACGGCCACCGTTATCGGTAGCGGCGTGGCCACCGGGAGCTTGTCTAGGTGCTCGGCCAGCCATTCACTGATGTCGAAGACCCGAGCCGAGAAGGCCTCCGCTTCTTCGGTGCCCAGTAGATGGCCATAGTCTTTCATGGCCGCCCCACAACCGGCCGAATTGACCAGGATGGGTCGCTTTCGTTGCCTGTCAGCTAGAGACTTAATCATGGTGCGGGCGAACGTTCGCGTGTCTTCAGCTAGCCCAGCGTGCGCTTGAAGGGCGCCACAACAGGGCGCCAGATCATTGGTTGGCGTAACACCGAACCCGGCCGATTCGAGAACTCGTTTTGTGGCCGCGTGCACATCACGTTGCCAGGCGTCCATGACGCAACCGGTAAAGAGATACACGTCATCACCCGACGAGGTGAGCTCTTGCTGGCGGAGCGGAATGCGTTGGGTGAGGCCGAGTCGTTTTGGCACAAGGTTCAGCCGTTGGGCTAGAGCCAATGCCCGCGAACCGCCTTGGAGTAGACGTGGCTTGTTCAGCGGGCTGAACGCGAGTCGTTGCCAGGCTGGCGTGATGAGATGCTCGTCGGCCAGGGTCTCGCGAGCTCGTTCCATGAGGTGGCCATAGGGCACGGCGGAGGGGCAGGCTGGCTCACATCCTCGGCACTGGATACAGCTGTTGAACGATTCGAGCACCTCGTCGGTTACCGGGGCGTCGTTCAGCTGCACTTCCCGCATCAGTTGGATTCGACCCCGAGGCGACTTCGACTCTTCGCCGGTGACACGGAAGGTTGGGCAGTAGGGCAGACAAAGCCCACACTGAACACAGGTGTTGAGATCGTCATCGTCGAGTTTCAGGTCCACGTCTATGACTCTCCTGAGCTGGCGGCGGCTACGACACCAAGACCAACGTCGTCGATCGCCCCGAGACCGGGTCTGCGACCGGGATTGAGGCGGCCGGTTGGGTCGAACAAGCTCTTGATTCGGTTTGTGAGGGTGGTGACCTCGGCGGTGAGGGTTGGGGCTGGCGCCGGGTTGGCAGCGAACACGGTCCCGGTAAGGATCGAGGTCACGTAGGGCCCGGTGGCCTCCACGTCGAGCGATCGGGTGTCGGCCGGTTCCATCGACCAGCGGTTGCGGGGGAGCGGGGGCGGTGGGGCGTCGTCGAAGACTCCGATGGTGCCGAGGACGGCGAGCTCGGCATCAACATCCACGGCGTGGCCTTCGAGCAAAACCCACACGTCGTCGGCCCGACAAAGGATCGCTGATGGTCGGTAGAGGGCATCCCGCACGTCGAAGGCATCGGCGCCGCGTCCGCGGAACCATCGGCTGACCGGGGGGATCGGGTTGGTACGAAGGGTGACCTCGGCGATGAGGCCAAGTGTTCCCAACGATCCGACCATGAGCCGTGGCAGGTCGAAGCCGGTTACGTTCTTCACGGTTGGACCGCCTCCGGAGATGATGCGTCCCTCGGCCGAGACGTAGCGAAGTTGGAGCAGGGCCGATCGCACCCGACCCCGGCCGATGGCGTTGAGCGAGTCTTCGCCCACCGCTATCGCTCCACCGACGGTGCCGGCTCGATCGGGAAGGGCGCATCGCTGGTTGGCCTCAGCCAACACCTCGTTCAGCTCGGCCACCGGGGTTCCGGCTCCGACGGTAATGGTCATTTCGGCTGGGGTGTACTCCACGACACCCGATGGAGCGGCGAGAAGACGAGTTCCTTCCGCTTGAGGGCCGCCGACATCCCAACGCGAGCGCCCGCCCTCGACGGCCACCGGCCCAGCGTCACTGCCGCCGACCGCTTCAGCGAACGTGGTTACAGATTGGCTCATCATCCCCACACCTCGGCGGGTATCGACGTGAGCGTCTGGATATCAGCGCACGAATGCCCGGTTGGCAAGACCTTGCCTGGGTTCGATGAGCATTGAGGGTCGAAGGCCTGGCGGAGCCGATTCTGGTGGTCGAGATCGTCGTCGCTGAACATGCGGTCCATGAACTTCTGCTTCTCTAGGCCAATGCCGTGCTCACCGGAGAGAACACCTCCCGCATCGAGCGATGCTTCAATAATTTCTGCGCCAGCGGCGTGCACCCGTTCCATCACGCCTTCATCGCGGGCGTCGAAAAGGAGAAGGGGATGGAGGTTCCCGTCACCGGCGTGGAAGACGTTCATCACGATCAGTTCGTGACGCTCAGCGATCTCGTAGACCTTCTCCAACACCTCGGCCAGCTTCGAGCGGGGCACCACGGTGTCATGAAGGTAATAGTCGGGCGCGATCTGGGCGATGGCGCCGAAGGCCGTCTTGCGGCCTTTCCACAGAAGCGCTCGCTCCTCCTCGGTTTCGGCCAGCCGTACCTTGGTGGCATTGTTGGCTCGGCCGATCTCGGCGATGCGCTCAGCGTCGATGTCCACGCCGCCCGGCAATCCGTCTACCTCGGCCAGGAGGGCGGCCGCCGCGCCCACCGGGTAGCCGGCGCCGACGAAGTTTTCGACGGCCACGATGATGCGCTTATCCAGCACCTCCATCGCGGCTGGAACGATCCCGGCAGCAACGACATCGCTTACCGTGTTCGCTGCGTCTGGCACCGAATCAAAGGACAGCAACAAGGTGCGGACGGCTGGCGGATTCTTGGTGAGTCGAACCCCGACCTTGGTCGCCAGCCCCATGGTTCCTTCCGAGCCAACGAACACGCCGCGCAGGTCGAGCCCAGCCGGGCTAGCTTCGACGCCTCCCAGCTGGACGATCTCACCGGTTGGCAGCACAACTTCGAGCGCTTCGACGTGGGCGTTGGTGACACCGTAGGCCAGGCAGTGTGGCCCGCCTGAGTTGTTGGCAACGTTGCCCCCAATCGTGCAGACCTGTTGGGACGAAGGGTCGGGGGCAAAGTGATAACCGAGCGGTTGCAGATGCTTGGTTAGATCGAGGTTGATGACACCGGGTTGAACCCAGGCGATGCGATTCACGAGATCGACGTCGAGGATCTGATTCATCTTCGTCGTGGCGACCACAATTGGTGCACCCATCGGTATGGCACCGCCGGCCAGCCCCGTTCCCGCGCCGCGGGGTACGACCGGGCAGCCGTGGCGAGCCGCCACCTCGAAGATCGATTGCACCTCACCGGTAGAGATCGGGTAACAGACCGGCCCGGCGCCACCACCGTCGATGACCGACGCGTCCCTGCTGAGCAGGGATCGAGCGGCTCCGTCCATGTGGACTCGATCTGGCGCGAGCACGGTCCGGAGTTCCTCGACCAAAGGGGTGGAGGGTCGCGGCGATCCGTCAGGCGTTCTTGGAGGTCTGAGCAGGGTTTTCAGGCGCTTCAGCACGTTCCTAGTCTCCCCGATCGTGGACCGATTGTCACCTCGAGGAATCGTTGCCCCGCCGCCACGAGCTGGTGGGCTCATAATCGTCGCCAGCCGTCACCCAACTACCGCTCCTTACTATTGTTTTGTCTCTTACTGCGCAAGGTGGGGTTCTGCGTAGTACGGTTTCAATCGATCAATGTCGTACGACGCCGTTACCGGCTTCGTCGTACCACGTTGGCATGGCGCGGGCCACAACAAAAACTCCTGACACGACGCGTGCATAAGGCGCCGTGTCCAAACCGCCTTGGAGTGAAAATGACTGTCCGCGATAAGGACGTCAGTTATCCGCCGCCACTTCCCCGAAATGAACGACCGCCGCGTCCGCCTGGCATGACCACCGCTGAGTATCTCGCGCTCACGGAGGCTCACGCTGCGCTTGCTCCAGCTCCTGAGCCCGACGATGCTCGTACGCCGAGCTCTTTGCAGACGGGTCCGTTTGTCGCTCTCGGCACGCTGGCCTCCCTGCTGTTCCTCGCCGGATTGCTTGGATGGTGGTTCAACGGTGTTGGCGAAGGGTCCGAGACGACGGCCGGCGGTATCGAGTTCGACGCGCTCGCCGCTCCAACCGCCAGCTCGATCGTTGCCCAAGCAGATCTGGCCGGAGCGGCGCTGTTGCCGACTCGGGATGAGCCAGGTCTGGTCGGTATCGAACTGGCCTTGCTCGACCCCTATACCGGCACCGGCTCCACCGGGTCCGTCGAGCTGTACCTCAACGCGGCCACCGGTAAGGTTTGTCACCGCTTTGATGCTCCGGTCATGACCGGCCAGTACCGGGCCTACATGCACGAAGCCGAGTTCCCCCGAGAAGGCCCGATCGTGGTCGATCTGGGCGAGGTGACGAACGCTGATTCGCGCTGTGTCGATGCTAACGCTCTCGACGTAGCCAGAGCCTTGGCCGAGCCGGACGCGTTCTACGTGGCCACCCACAGTACCGATCGCTCCATCCTCCTGCGGGCGCAATTGGCGGCTGGAACAACCACCTTTGACAACCGAGACCCGACCTTGATCGACGATCAGCCGGTCGTGCTGGTTGCGGGTGAGACCGAGCTCTTCGGCGGACCGGCGAAGGGCGCCTATATTCGGTTGGCTGCGGGGCGAGTGGTTTTCGAGGGTTCTGTCCCCGACCAGGAGACCGCCGAACGGTTGCGAGCCGCCTTCATCCCCCTGTCGGGGCTCGGGGTTGAGGTGATCGACAAGCTGAAGATCGAACCAACAGCTCCGCTGCCGAGCGGCAGGGTACTCGTTGACGACGCCCTACTGTTCGGAACCGCCAATGACCAGGTCGAGACCGAGTCCGCAGTACTGACCACGCTCTCTGACCTTCTCAGGGTCAATCCGTTGTGGACGATGACGATCACCGGTCACACCGACGATGTCGGCGACTGGCTGTTCAACGTCGAACTCTCCCTTCGTCGTGCCAACAACGTGCGGGCTCGGCTACTCGAACTCGGGGTCCCCGAGGAGCGAATACGGGTACAGGGTGCCGGACCCGAACAACCGATTGGCGACAATCAGACACCTGAGGGTCGTGCACTCAACCGCCGTATCGAACTGAGTATCGATGCCTGACGCTTCCCGCAGCATCGACCGCCGAGAACAATCAGGACGTCACATGCAAACCCGAGATCCGCAAACCCGAGATCCGCAAGCGCGAGATTCGCAAGCACGAGATTCGCAGGCACGAAACTTGCTGCCAACCGCCCAAACGAGCGCCCCCGACGAGTGGACGAGGCGGCTCCGGCTTGGTTTCGAAGCCTTCCTCGTGGCCTTGTGCGGCTACCTGATCGGCGTTGCCGGTCTTCCACCCCTGTTCGATGCTCCTGGGTCGTCGCCGTCGCTCCAGACCGTTGGGTCCGAGATAGCCGCCTCGCCGCAAACAACGTCGACTGCGGCCGCGGCCGCCTCGGACGCCGGGGCGGCTCTGCCCGGATCGGGAGTTCCGGTCACGTTGGGACGAGCAACCTGGAGCACCGGCTACTTCCAGGCCGCCGTGGTCAAGGTCTTGCTCGAAGAGCTGGGCTATCAGGTCTCGGATCCATCGATCAACGAACAGGGACCGAGCGAGATGTATCGGAAGATGGCGGAAGGTGAGGTCGATATGTGGACGAACTCATGGATCCCGAACCATCGGACGTTCATCGACGAGCAGCTGGACGACGGCTCGTCCATCTCTACGCATGTGAGCACGGTTGGCCAGCTCCTGCCCTCCGGAGGTCTTGAGGGCGTGATGATCACAAAGAGCGTGGCTGAGCAGTACCAGATTTCGTCGCTGGAGCAGATCAACGGTGACCCGAACCTGGTCGAGCTCTTCGATGTGGATGGCAACGGCAAGGCCGAGATCTACGGCTGTCCGGACGATTGGAGCTGCGATGACATCCTCGACGAGACGATCGAGTTCAACGGCTGGCTCAACCTGGAGCAGGTCAAGGGCGACTACGACACGATGGTCGAGGCTTCGGTCGATCTGATCGACGCTGGCAATCCGGTGCTGCAATACACCTGGAGCCCTTCGGGGTATCTCACCAGGTTGCGCCCAGGCGACAATGTGCTGTGGGTGAGCCTCGGCAGCCAAGACAAGATGCTCGATGGCTCGATCACTCCAGCGTTCGACTTCGATGAGATGCCCGCCCCCGAACTCGGTGCGGCCTGCACCCAGAGCCCGTGCTATCTGGGGTGGCCTGCGGCCGACATATCGGTGACGGTCAGCAACTCCTTCCTCGAAGCAAACCCGGCGGCTCGAGTCTTGTTTGAGCAGATCGAGCTCAAGGTTCTCGATGTGGCGCTGGCCAATGTCCGATACGACACGGGGGAAGACACCGAGGCCGACCTCGAACGACACGCCGTGGAGTGGGTCGGCGAGAACCGGGCCATGGTCGACACCTGGTTGGGGGCGGCCCGCGCCGTGGAGCTAGAGGCCGCCGACTAGGATTCGTCGTCGGGGTCTAGCGCAAGGGGAAGCTATGTCGGCTTTTGTGTCCGGTGAACGATTTCGAGGGTCGGTAGGTACGACGGTAGGCGAGTCTCAGCCGTGGTGGGAACCGAAGCCGAAACCTGGCCCCGACGCACCCAATGTCGTGGTCGTCGTGTTGGACGACACCGGCTTTGCCCAGCTTGGATGCTACGGCTCCGATATCGAGACACCGAACATCGACCGTCTAGCTGAGAGCGGTCTGCGCTACACAAACTTCCATACGACCGCCCTCTGTTCCCCAACGCGAGCCTGCCTGCTTTCGGGCCGCAATCATCATTCGGTTGGAATGCGGTTCCTGTCCAACGTCGACACCGGCTTTTCGAATTGTCGCGGGGTGATCTCGCCAACGGCCGCCACCATGCCCGAGCTACTCCAGCAGGCCGGGTACTCCACCTTCGCCGTCGGGAAATGGCATCTGGCCAACATGGAAGACTGTGCGCCAGCCGGTCCGATGTCGAACTGGCCGTTGGGGCGAGGGTTCGATCGGTTCTACGGATTCCTCGGCGGCGCCACCGATCAGTTCGCTCCCGAGCTCGTGATCGACAATCGCCCGGTGAACCCGCCGTCGGAGCCCGGCTATCACATCTCGGAGGCGATGATCGACGAGGTTACGACCATGATCTCGTCTCAGCGGGCAACATCGACCCGCCCCTTCTTCGCCTACGTCGCCTTCGGGGCCACCCACTCACCTCATCAGGCTCCGGTGTCGTATCGGGAGAAGTATCGCGGTCGCTACGACGAGGGTTGGGATGTTGTTCGGCAACGGTGGTTTGAGCGCCAGAAGGAACTCGGCGTGATCCCGGCCGACACCGAACTATCGCCCCGGAACCCCGGCATCAAGCCATGGGATGAGCTGTCAGATGATCAGCGCCGTCTGTTCGCTCGGATGCAGGAAACGTTCGCTGCCTTCCTCGATCACACCGACGATCAGATCGGTCGTCTCGTCGACTACCTCGACAAGATGGATGAACTCGACAACACCTTGTTCATTTTGTTGAGCGACAACGGAGCCAGCCAGGAAGGCGGCTCGCAGGGTGTGCTCAACGAGCTGGCCTTCTTCAACCGGGTACCGCAGCGGGCTGAGGAGATGATTGAGCGCATCGACGAGATCGGTGGCCCAACGCTCTACAACAACTATCCGAAGGGCTGGTCGCAGGTCGGCAACACGCCTTTACGGTTCTACAAGCAGAACACCTACGAGGGCGGGATTCGTGATCCCTTGATCCTGCATTGGCCGGCCGGGATCACCGCGGGTGGCGAGACCCGCGAACAGTACCACCACGCCATCGATCTGATGCCAACCGTGCTCGACTGTCTCGGTATCGAGCCGCCCGATGTGTACAAGGGGGTACCTCAACAGCCGGTGGAAGGGATGAGCATTTCGTACACCTTTGGCGATGCTGAGCACCCGAGCCGGCGCACCACCCAGTACTACGAGATGCTCGGTCACCGAGGCATCTACCACGACGGGTGGAAGGCGGTGACCATGCACGAGCAGGGCACCGAGTTCACCGATGATGGTTGGCATCTCTATCACGTGGCCGAAGATTTCGCCGAGATCTATGATCTGGCGGCCGAGCATCCGGAGAAGCTGGCGGCCTTGAAGGAGCTGTGGTGGCAGGAGGCGGGGCGTTACAACGTGCTACCGCTCGACGATCGCTCGGTGAAGCTCTTTGCCATGCGTCGGCCCGACTCGGAACTCAACCGTCCTGAGATGCAGTTCCACCCGGGTATGGGTCATATTGAACGATTTGTGATGCCGGATGTGCGCAACCGATCGTGGCGTATCACCGCCAGCGTCGAACGGGTCGACACCGATGATGGGGTGCTGGTTGCCTTCGGCTGCCGAACCGGTGGGCACACGCTGTTCATCCGGGACGGCCATCTGGTCTTTGTGTACAACTATCTTGGCCAGCACTACACCGAAGTGGTTTCGCCGGCGCCGTTGGGGTCGGGCGGCATCGATCTCATCGCCCGGTTCGACAAGACCGACGAGCACCGAGGGGTCGTGACGCTCAACGTCGGTGGTGAAGACGTGGCCTCGAGTCCCGAGTTCGATGCCCACCCCTGGCGCACCACGATGTACGGCATGGACATTGGCTGCGATCGAGGAACGACGGTGTCTCCGTCCTATGACGGACCCTTCGCCTTCTCCGGCATGCTTGAGCGCCTCGTCTACTCGATGGCTGATGATCGGCACGATCTTCAGCGGGCCGCCGTGATCGAGGGGGAGAACGCCCTCATCGATCAGTAGTTCGCTAGCAGGAGGCTTGGCCCGTATCGCTGAAGCTGGTGCCGCTGGTGCGCTTGAACTCCCAGGTATACGAGTTGGGCGCCAGGTCTAGTTCGAGTACACCCCAGGTGCCGGTGTTGCGAACCACCGACCCATTCTCCACCTGCGTGAAGGGTCGCTGCCCGGTTCCGCCGG